>CALMQM010000001.1 GCA_937871435.1 uncultured Bacteroidota bacterium
GGGACAGTTAAATTCACGTCAAAGTAATTCGGAATTCATTTATTTAGTTAAGACAGACAATTCGGGTGATACTCTTTGGACTCGTATTCTTGGAGATACGCTACATGACTGGCAGGGATATGCAATTGAGGCAAACGATGGTAGTTTTATTTTGTCATACAGTGCTTATGATAGCTCAACTACTCACATGGATTCAAGTGCTTTTGTTGGATTATTGAAATTGGATCCATATGGAAATACAATTTGGAATAAAACATTTAATTTCCGCGGCGCGACGTTTGGAATTGCTCAAAGTTCTGATACGGGATATGTGCTGTCAATCGGAACATCTGGGATTTCAGGGCCAAGCATATTTATGGAAGTGAATTTTAGTGGAGATTCTCTCTGGTCAAAACAGTATTCGATCGCCAGTCTACACAACATTCAGGTCGGAAAGGACGGTAGTATTTTCGGTATTTGTGGATCTGGAATAATCACATCAATTTTCAAGGCGAATGGTCAAGGTGACAGCTTATGGATTCGGGATTTTCAAAATATTGGCAGTGGAAGCGGTGGTGACTATGTAATTACAAGCGATAGTGGAGTCGCAGTTGTTGGTGGCGTGGTGGATTTAAACCAGGAATATGGAATCTTAATCAAGTTAAATCAAAACGGGGACACACTTTGGAGTGTAAGGGATTATGGTTTAGGTAAAAACGAATTTCAGTCTGTACAAGAATCTTTGGACGGACAATTGGTTGTATCAGGCTTTTCTGTTGATACTGTTTCAAACACAATTTATACGTCGGTTCAGAAATATAGAAATAGACAGAATATTGTTCGCGGGAAGACTTATGTTGATCTCGATAACTCCTGCTCATACAATACAGGTGATTTACTCTTGAAAAATGTACTAGTTAAAGCTGATCCCGGACCGTATTACGCAATGAGTGACAGCGCAGGTAATTATTTGATTTATCTTGATTCCGGTAGCTTTTCTGTAAGCTGTTTTCCCCCAGATCTAATCTGGGATATTTCATGTCAACAAACCTATAACATTGTGTTTGTTAACCACACTGACAGTTCCATCAATAAGAATTTCAATTTTGTTGCTAACTACTATTGTCCAAAGCTTTGGAACGCTATCTCAACAGTGGGAACAAGAAAATGTAGCTATTCTACATTCACAGTAGATTATTGTAATCTGGGAATGCTACCTCAGGACAGTGTCTGGATTGAGGTTGACTTCGGTCCCCATTTAGTACCCAATACGAGTACCATTCCCTGGTATGCAAATATTGGAAGTAAATACTATTTCGCAGTTGGAACCCTGAGTTTCAGAGAATGTGGCCAATTTAATGTTAGCGCACTTGTTGATTGTCAAGCGGCATTCGGCTCGAGCTGTTGTGTTACATCCAGAATATTACCGGATACATCTTGTATTCAACCAGATTCATCATTTGACTATCGACAAGTTCTACTCATCGGTGAATGTCTGGGTGATTCATTGCTCTTAACTATAAAAAATACTCACCCTTCTGCTTATTATCAGGAGGGGCTTTATTACCTCTACGAAAATAATGTCTTGGTTCTCATCGATACATTTAGGGTGGCTTCCGGTGATAGTATGTTGATCCATTATCCATCCAATGGCAGTACGATTCGTTTACACCTATTCTACATGCAGTTCCCAAATACAAATATGTTTGAAGGCGCTGAAGTGACTATTGAAGGGTGCGGAACCAATCCTGTTTATGGTCAGGTTGGGCAATTTTCAAATAACACTGGTCAGCTTAACTTTTCGGAGGTTTGTTCGGTAATCAGTTCCTCACTTGATCCAAATGACAAGGGAGTGTCTCCAAGTGGATTAGGTTCAAATCATCTGACATCAAGATCTGATGAATTAGAGTATACGATAAGATTTCAAAATACCGGAAATGCACCAGCTTACACTGTAATGATAAGAGATACGCTTTCTGATAAGCTTGATATAACTTCTTTTAGAAACGGACAGTCGTCTCATCCATGCTCGTTCAATATGTATGGGTCAGGAATTGCAGAATGGGTTTTCAACGACATTGTTTTACCTGACAGCACTACAAATGAGTCTGATAGTCATGGTTACGTTACGTTCAGGATAAATCAAAAAGTAGGGAATTTGCCTGGTTCAGTTATTTCAAATACTTCTCAAATATATTTTGATTTCAACGAACCGGTAGTTACAAACACAACTGAAAACACAGTCTGTGATACTGTAGTATCTGACTTCACTTATGTGGATAATGGAGGTCAAGTCCAATTCTTCAATGCAAGTTCCAATGCACACATTTACTATTGGAATTTCGGAGACGGTTCGGCAGATACTGCAATTAACCCCGTACATCAGTACTTTCAGAATGGAACATACGATGTTTGCCTTGTTTCAAATAGTGATTGTGAACGGGATGTGTCATGCGATCAGATCAATGTAACTACGGTTGGAATTAAAAATGATTATTTGAATTCGGGATTTGCAATTTCCCCGAATCCGGCTTCCGGTTTTGTTAATATCACTTCTGATCAGAAGTGTGAGTCTAGATTGTTGGTGGTTAGAAATATTTATGGACAAGAATTGAATCGATATTTATATCGGAATGAACGAATATTAATACCTCTTAATGAATATAATGTAGGAGTGTATATAATTGAAATCACTTCGGGTTTAAATGTATCTCAGATAAAAATTTTGAAGGAATAATTATTGAATTTAGCAAGGTTAATGTTCAATCTTTGTCTATTTATTGAAAGTTGAATTGTGTCATCTTGATGGTAGCCGATAATATTAAATAATTGAAACATGGCAATTCTAAAAGAAGTAACATCATTCCAGGACTTCAAAGTCCAGATTGTAACATCTTCACCCGACCTTTGTGTGTATGTTACTAAAATGAAATCAGAGGCTGATCACAGCGACTGTATCTGGTATTTTGATAACTCATTTCCAAAGAAAAAGGTGAAATTCGTAAAAAGCTTCCCTGACGTCAAAATTCAGTACGTGAATTCAAAGAGTTCCGCGGGTTGGAAGAATAAGACACATAAATTTCAAAATCGAATTGGTTAAAATGGGGCAGACAACTAAAACTGAAAAGCTAGAAAACCTCTTCGAAAGATGGGAACGTTCAATTCCCGGATACAAGGGTAAATTTATCAAAGACGGAATCCTGAATGAGTCCCTCTACAATCGGGCCTCGATAAAGGTACTCTACCTGATGAAAGAACCGAATAGACCTAATCAAGAATCAGGAGATTTTCGACAAGATTGGGAGAAAGAAATCCATTATAATTTTGCCTATCGATTAGCTGAATGGAGTTATGGCATCCTTAATAATTTTCCACCCTATGATGATGTCTGGACTGATATAAAAGCTACCCATCAAGCTCTGTTGCATACCTCATTGATGAATATCAAGAAAATTGGTGGTGCCGGGAGTTCACAATACTCCGAGATTGATTCACATCTCATCAAGTGCCATGATTATCTGAAGGAACAGATAGAAATCACAGACCCCGAAATAATAATTCTCGGCATGTCCTTTTGGACGAATTTAAGAGATAAGCTTTTTGCAGATACAAAATGGTCAAGCTCTGGATATGGGATTGAAATCGGGAAATTCAAAAAAGCGAAGGTGATCGATTATTATCATCCGTCTTCGAGAACGCCACCGGCAGCTGCTTACAGCCTTTTGCAGAACGTTATTAAATCTGAAAAATTCAGATCATTATAGCAGAAACTGCAGAAATTATCAGTTGTTTGTTATTTTCAACCTTTATTACCTTTCTCTTTTTGTATTAAAATAAGGTTTTTAAAGCCACCTGATATGGAACCCTAAAATTGGTCTAAAATTATCTTTCTACATTTTGCTTGTGCCTTTTTTACCCCTGAAATTTTCTCTAAATTGCAGGAACTTGAATTTAGAAACCCTAATTTCCGTTTTTTATCAAAGCACAATTGTTTTATGGCCAAAAGTAAAGCTGGAACCAAACAAAAGCCGAAGGGCGATATTGATTTTGAAAATGAGTTGTGGGAGGCCGCAAATGAATTGCGTGGCGCTGTTGCGGAAAACCAGTACAAAGACTTTGTGCTTTCTCTCTTGTTTGTGAAGCATCTCTCTGAGCGGTATCAGTATCGCCATGATGAACTGGTATCAGCAATGAGTGATCCAAAATCGGATTATTACACGACGAAGGAAAAGGAGAAACAGGAAGTCCTCAATGATGACCTGGAATACACTTCTAAAAATGTATATCGCCTGCCGCCCAAAGCACGCTGGGAATACTTGCGTGAACAGGCCGCAAGTGATGATATCAAAGTGAAGGTGGACAATGCTTTTATTTTAATTGATGACATCCTTGCAGAACGCGATAACAAACTAAAAGGAATTCTGCCTCCTATTTTTGTAAAGAGCCAGCTCTCGGCAACTCAAACTGCCGGACTGATCAACATGTTTTCGAGCGATAAATTCTCGGAAGCGAAAAATCCGCAAAGCGATTTATACGGACGCATCTACGAATACTACATTGGCAAATTTGCCATGGCTGAAGGCAGTGGCGGCGGACAGTTCTTTACGCCGGGCTCTGTGGTTCGTCTGCTGGTAGAGATGATCGAGCCCTTGAAAGGTCGCATCGTAGACCTGGCTTGCGGAAGCGGTGGTATGTTCGTACAGTCTCTGAAGTTTGTGAAAGCACATGGCGGAGACAGCTCACAACTTTCCATCTACGGACAGGAACGCTACGAAGGCACCCTCCGTTTGTGTAAGATGAACTTGTTACTTCGTAACCTTCCTTTTGATCTGAGGCTTGGCGATTCACTCCTCGATGACAAATTACCGGATCTTCGGGCCGATTATGCCCTCATGAATCCGCCTTTCAACATCAGTAAGTGGCACCCGGAAATGCTGCCGGAAAAAGATCCCCGCCTTTTTGGACAGCGCGAGCTCTTTACAACCGATGGCAATGCCAACTACATGTGGTTCCAAACCATTTGGCATCACCTGAGCGAACGAGGTACCGCCGGCGTGGTAATGGCAAACGGTGCCATGACCACCGGCAACCAAGGCGAAAAGAATGTGCGCGAACACATGATCACCAAGGGCATGGTGGACTGCATCGTGCAGATGCCCGATAAGTTATTTCTGACCACCGGCATTCCAGCATGCTTGTACATACTTAGTAAAAATCGCGATGGCAAAGACGGGGAACACCGCCAGCGAAAAAACGAGATTCTTTTTATTGATGCCCGTAAGCTTGGCAAAATGGCCACACGCCGTTTGCGTGTGCTGGAAGATGCCGACGTGAAGCAGGTGGCCGAAACTTACCACCAATGGAGAAACCTGAAAGGGAAGTATAAAGATGTAGAAGGATTTTGTAAAAGTGCTTCGCTTGCCGAAGTTCTGGCAAATAATCATGTCCTTACACCAGGCAGATACGTTGGAACTGAAGCGGAAGAAGATGACGGAATTCCTTTTGAAGACAAGATGAAAGGTTTGGTGGAAAAATTAAACGTTCAGTTCAAAGAAAGTGCTACTCTTGAAAAGAAAATTTCTGAAAATTTGAAGAGCATTGGTTATGGCAACAAAGAATTACGAAAGGAGTAATTTGAGGAACTGGTAGAAAGGGGTAAGAAGAAGGAAAAAACTGAGAAATATTAAGAAGAATAAATAGATAGAAAACGTATTTATAATTTTAATTATTATGTTATTCAAATTCAAAAAACCTTCGAAAGATCTTAGTTCCATTGCTGATCAGTTATTTGAATCGTTATCTGTGCTCAGATTAACATTTTATACAGCCTTACCAATTTCATTAAGGTTAAAGCAAGAAGGGCAGGTCCAAAATTTGGAAGTAAATGCCAACTCTAATTTTCAAGATAATATAGAATTGACTTGTATATTATTAGGATTTCAACTAACGTCTACAATTGGATTCATATTTAAGCAAGGTTATCATAATAATGCAGGCGAAGTAATGAATTTTGAAGATCGAATTATTGTGAAATCCTTTGCAAACAATAACATATCTATCAATAGATGTAAATTATACAAAGATAAATATTTAGACTGCCAGGGCAATATTGATTGTATCGAATCAATTGTGACGGAGGATATTTTAAAAACTTTGAATTTGACTAATATACCTGATTGCTTTAATACTATAAAGGGAACGATTCGTCCGTTCGGAATATGGAGTCAGGCAGCTTTAGCAGAATGTTTTGGTGACCTGAACACTTCGATAAAACTAAAAAAGTTAACAATCAGCTAATCTATTTGTGAGAAAATATATTTAAAATGTCTGAAATTATCCGTAACCGTACTATCCGTCCTTCTATTTGAAGATAAGATGAAAGGATTGGTGGAGAAATTGATCACTCAAGTCAAAGAAAGTGCTTCTCTGGAAAAGAAAATTGCTGAAAATTTGAAGAGTATTGGCTATGACAATTAATTCGACGAAAAATTACGAAAGCATACTTACCGGTCTGAAAGATAAAATTAGACAGGCTAGGATGCGTGCAGTACGTGCAGTAAACACTGAACTCATTTCTGTTTATTGGGAAATAGGCAATACTATTCTTTTACAGCAAAAGAAAGAAGGATGGGGAACCAAAATTATCGACAGACTTGCCCATGATTTGAAGTCCGAATTTCCGGATATGCAGGGATTATCAATTCGCAATTTTAAATACATGCGCTCTTTTGCCGAAGCGTATCCTGATTTTTCAATTGTGCAACCACCGGTTGCACAATTGCCGGCTGGAACAAACAAGTTAAAGTCAAAAACAAAATCAAGAACCAGAATAAATCAAAAAGTAGGTAAGTCTTCAATTGTGCAACCACTGGCTGCACAATTAGACCAAATAGTCTCGTTAATTCCCTGGACACATAATGTCGTTCTGTTAACAAGAGTAAAAGGGCAAAAGCAACGATTATTTTATGCGCAGCAGACTCTTCTTAATGGTTGGAGTAAAAACGTTCTTATTCACCAGATAGAAAGTGATTTGTATAAGAGAAAGGGGAGTGCTATTACAAATTTTGATTCAACAATGCCAAGGCCACAATCTGACTTAGCAAGAGAAACATTAAAGAATCCGTACCTCTTTGACTTTCTTGCGTTGGGTGAAGAATTTCAGGAACGGGATTTAGAGAATGCGCTCATCGACCATCTTAAAAAATTTACTATTGAGTTAGGACGCGGATTTGCCTACGTGGGCAACCAATACAACTTGATTGTAGAGGAGGATGATTATTTTCTTGACCTGCTTTTTTACAACTACCATTTGCATTGCTTCGTATTGTTTGAATTGAAAGTTGGGGAATTTAAACCAGAGTATGCCGGGAAACTTAATTTTTACATCAACACAGTGGATAGGCAAATGAAAGGGGAAAATGATAATCCAACAATAGGTGTCCTATTATGCAAAACGCCAAATAAAACCGTTGTAAAATATTCACTGAAGGGCATCAATACACCATTGGGTGTAGCGGAATATAAGCTACTTCCGAAAAATGTTAAGAGCGAAATGCCAACTATAAAAGAGCTGGAACAGGAGCTGAATAAAGAAGCGAAGAAATTTCGAAAACCGGTTGATGAAAAGTTGGATCAATTAAGAAAACTTGTCGGAGCACTCAAAGAGCCAGAAGTAAAAGAGAAGCGAAGCCCCCATAACACATCAATGATTTTTACAAAAGTTCTGCTTCCTTTAAAGAAACAACTTCAGGGCGACATTGTTGAAATTTCAAAACAATTTCTGGAGACGGTAATAATGATATGGACTGGCTCGCAAGGTCATTCCACTGATAAACAAGCTCAAGCCTTTCTTAAACAGAACAAGAATTGTAACGAGTTCAGAATAGAAGTGCATTTTAAAGGGTTTAGAAAAGCAGGCACTAAATCTTTTAAGATTTGGCAGGATATTTACTTCACTCTTCATGAACATAAATACTCGATTGGTTTTAGTAGTAATGAAAACGAAATTATTTTAACTAAACTTTATCATCAATTGCCTAGCAATAAGGAAATTGGAATTGTGATTGACAAATTTATTGAAAAGGTTGTGGATAACATTGCGCAGCAGGTTGAAAGGATCAAGTAATCGAAGAAATGTCGACATTAAAATCATACAAATTAGGCGAGCTATATAATGTTGCATCAGGTTTATCGAAAGCCAGAGACGAATTTGGTTTCGGCAATCCCTTCGTTACATTTAAGGACGTGTTTAATAATTTCTTTCTGCCCGATAAGTTGACTAGCTTAGTTAATACAAATGATAAAGAAGTGAAGTCATGCTCTGTTAAAAAGGGTGATATATTTTTGACGAGGACAAGTGAAACGTTTGACGAATTAGGTATGAGTTGTGTTTCTCTAAAAGATTATGAGAGGGCAACTTTCAATGGGTTTACAAAAAGACTTCGTCAAAAGGAAAATTCAAAAGTCGAGATTGATCCGGTATTTATTGGCTACTATTTTAGAAGTACGGCGATAAGAAACCAGATTTCCATGTTTGCCTCAATGACCACAAGAGCGAGCTTAAATAGTCAAGCAATCAATTCAATTGAAATTTCTATTCCAGAGATTGAGATTCAAAATCGGATCGGGGTTATCTTGAAGGGTTTCGACGACAAAATCGAACTCAACCGCCAGATGAACCACACCCTGGAACAAATGGCACAGGCACTCTTCAAAAAATATTTTGTTGATTTCGATTTTCCTGATGAAAATGGGGCCCATTATTTTTCTGCTGGTGGAGATATGATTGATCATGCAATTGGATTGATTCCCAAGGTTTGTGTTGTTAAAAGTGTTTATGACTTAGCAGAATTCATCAATGGTGCTGCATATAAAAATATGTATTTTTCAACAGCTAAGGATGCTTTGCCAGTAGTAAAAATTGTGGAGCTTAAAAATGGAATTACATCTAGCACAAAATTTACAAATACTAATCTTGGAGAAAAATATCGAATAGAGAATGGCGATATATTATTTTCTTGGTCTGGTAGTCCAGATACATCAATTGACACATTTTTATGGGTAAATGGTTCCGCTTGGCTAAATCAGCATATATTTAAAATTAAAACAGAATCAGTTGAGAAAAGAGCTTATATGTATTGCTTGTTAAAATATCTCAACCCGTCTTTTATCGAAATTGCAAGGAATAAGCAAACTACTGGTTTAGGGCATGTAACCATAGCTGACCTGAAAAATCAATTGATTGCGTTTCCACCCGATTTAGCTTTATCGTCATTTTCGTCTTTAGTAACACCTATATTGTGTTCTATTCAAAATAATCTTGAGCAAATAAATAACTTGTCTTTGATTCGTGATACCCTTCTCCCAAAACTTATGAGCGGAGAAATCAGCGTTGAACAAGAAGCAGCCACAATCTAAATGAACAACTACCTCGTCGAAAGCGATATTGAGCTTGCAGCTATTGAATGGTTGCAGGAAGCCGGCTGGCGTTATATGGAAGGCCCGGATGTTCATCGTTCGTTGAAGAAGGTGGTGCTCGAAGATTTACTTGATAATTTTCTACGAAAGAAGTATCCTCATCTGCCGGAGAAAACCCTGCATGAAGCATTGCAAGCTTTTTTATATAATGCCGGAACTGATCTGGATACGCGTAATCATAATTTCCATCTCAAACTCAGCAAGGGAATTGACATTTCCTGGAAAGATGAACAGGGGCAGGAACATTTTGAACACCTTTATTGCGTTGATTACGACAACCCGCTTAATAATGATTTTCTCGCCGTAAACCAATTCAGTATCGAAGGCAAAAACAACCGCCGGCCGGATCTTATCCTTTTTGTCAATGGGTTGCCGTTGGTTCTCTTCGAATTCAAAAACCTGTTTGATACCGAAGCCACGGT
>CALMQM010000002.1 GCA_937871435.1 uncultured Bacteroidota bacterium
CGACCGCCCGGGCAACGTCTTCGTGGCCGGCTTCATCGGCTCGCCCGCGATGAACCTGCTCGAGCTGCCCACCACGGACGGCGGCGTCAAGCTCGGCGACACCGTGTTCCCCGTGGAGCGCGCGGTGCTGTCCCAGGCCTCCGGCAACAAGGTCACGATGGGCATGCGCCCGGAGGACCTGACCATCGCCGACCACGGCCTGGCGGTGCAGGTGGACGTCGTCGAGGAACTCGGCGCGGACGCCTACATCTACGGGCACGCCATCGGCGCCGACGACCTCCAGGTCATCGCGCGCACCGACGGGCGTCGTCCCCCGATGAAGGGTGAGACGGTGCACTTCGCGCCGACACCCGACCACGTGCACCTGTTCGACATCGAGTCCGGCGAGCGGCTGCGCGCCTGAGTTCCCGCCGCGCCGAGTTCCCGCCGCGTCTGCGGTCTGAGGCCCTGTGGGATCCGTCCCACGGGGCCTCAGGCCGGCACGCACGCCAGGCCCGGCTGGGGCTCACGGAGTGAGGTGGTCCGGCGGTGGATCCATCTCGATCACCTGGTTCCGCCCGGCGCTCTTGGCCCGGTACAACCCGGCGTCGGCCCGGGCGTAGACCACGTCGAGATCCTCACCGTGCCGGACCGGGGTCAGCCCGAGCGAGACCGTGACCTTCAGCTGGTGCTCACCGACCTGGAAATGCCCGAAATGGACGGTTTTGAAGTCGCACGTATTTTAGGTGAAAGTTCACGTACACGAGACATCGCTATCATTTTTGTTACAGCGATAAGTAAGGATGAAAAGTTTGCAATGCAGGGATACCAGGAAGGAGCTGTGGATTTTTTACACAAACCACTTGATGTAAATGTGGTGAAAGCAAAGGTTGCTGTATTCGAAAAGCTTTACAGACAGCGCATAGAATTGAAGTCAACGAATGAAAAATTGTTATCTATCAATAAACAATTAGACGAGTTTGTTTACATCGTTTCGCATGATTTAAAGGCGCCACTGAGAGGACTTGCAAGTCTCGCATCATTTATGGAAGATGAGTTAGCACCAAACCCTAAACAGGAAGTTGTTGATTTACTCACGATGATGAAAAGCAGAACTGCTAGGATGCAGCAATTGATAGATGGTATACTGCATTATTCGAGAATGGGAAATAGTACTGCCGAACGCGAGCAGGTAAATCTTAAAGACCTGATTAATAGCATCATAGATCTCCTCTCCCCTTCCGAGCATTGCCGTTTCGAGCTATCTGACTCATTACCAACTATATATGCAGAGAAAATCAAGCTTCATGAGGTATTTCAGAATTTGATTTCCAACAGTATGAAATATAATTCCAAGGCAGATTGTCACGTGAAAATCGGCTTTAAAGAGCTCAAAGATTATTATGAATTTTCAGTCACTGATAATGGTAATGGAATTAAACCTGAGCATCAGGAAAAGATATTTGGAATATTTCAGACGCTTCAGTCAAAGGATAAAACAGAAAGTACAGGAATTGGACTCACGATCGTAAAGAAAATCGTTGAACAGCAAGATGGAAAAGTTACTGTGACATCTACCTTTGGCGAAGGCTCTACTTTTACTTTTACCTGGAAGAAATAACTACTGATTATTTTTCCTGAAAATATAGATTACACTGGAGTATAACTCAGCATTTTTACCCGCTTTGGAGTTGGATCCGAATCCACTTACAAAAGCACCGAAAAGGTTATTTTTTCCATTTCTATATTTCTCACTCAACATACTTACATAGTAAGAGTCATAAACCATTGGAAGGGATTGAATATGCTCCATTCCCTCAGTTTGAAATAGATTCTTTATTCTTTCCGGAGAAAAGTGATATTGATGTCTGGGTACATCGTAGGCAGCCCAGAATTCTCCATATTTTTTCGCATCCGCGGAGGTTAAGTTGGGAACCGCGATAATTGCAATTCCTTCATTCTCTAACAGCGTTCGGATCTGCTTTACTCTTTCCCTAAGGTTATGCACGTGCTCCAGGACATGCCACATCGTAATGAAGCCATATCCACCTGTTAATGACAAGATCTCCTCTTCCCCGGAAACATCCAGTGCGTAATTGAATTTTGCTTGATTTCTCGCGTTTTCATTCGGCTCAATCCCCTTTGTTTTCCACCCTTCATTTTTACAAGCACTTAGAAACTCACCGGTTCCACAACCAATGTCAAGAATACTCCTTGATCTTTTATCTGCATGCGATTCAAGGATTTTCAATTTGCCATTTATCGCCCTTTTTCTAACAATTTGGTAAATAGAATTGATCAGCCCCTTTTTTGAGTTAGAATGGCTGATGTAATCTGTGCTTTCGTAGTATTTTCCAATTTCATTTGGACCCGGACGGGGATTAGTAAATTTAAAACCGCAGGCAGTACAATTCACTATCTGGAAACTCTCTTTGGAAACCGTGTAATCAATACATTTTAAAAAAGGGTCGAAGTTTTGAGACCGGCAAATCGGGCATTCTTGTAATAATTCCATATTAATTGCTTGAATGTTTCACGTGAAACATTAACGCCCCAGGTAGACCATGAGGACTGAAATATCTGAAGGGGAAACACCACTAATTCTGGAAGCCTGCCCCAATGTTCGTGGTTTAATTTTGCTTAATTTCTGGCGAGCCTCCATTGAAAGCGAAGAAAGATTCAGATAATCAAAATCGTCTTTCAAATATACATCCTCCAAACGCTCAAATTTCGTCACAATGTCGAACTCTTTTTCAATATAACCCTCATATTTCATCAAAATTTCGGCTTGTTCTACAATATGACCACGGATATCAGAGTCAATATTTTGAGTATATTCCTTTAACTCAACAACATTTTCAACCAGATCCTGAATGTTCACCTGAGGACGTAACAATATTCCGTTTAGCTTCACTTTCTGGCGGACTGCATCGGTGCCTAATTCATTAAGCAATGGATTGATAGTGTCGGGATGTACCGATAAATCCTTCAAAAAGGAAATTAATTCATTTGTTCCAAGTACTTTTCTTTCGACAAGCTTTAATCTTTCATCTGAGGCGAGGCCTAAGCGATGGCTAACAGGAGTGAGTCTGATATCAGCATTGTCTTGTCTGAGCAATGTTCTGAACTCTGCTCTGGAGGTGAACATTCTATATGGCTCATCCGTTCCTTTTGTAACCAGGTCGTCAATTAAAACACCAATATAAGCTTCAGATCTCCTGAGAACAAACTCTTCCTTTTCATTGATTTTTAAGTGAGCATTTATTCCTGCCATCAAACCCTGACAAGCAGCTTCCTCATATCCGGTAGTTCCATTTATCTGGCCTGCGAAATATAAATTCTGAATGATCTTTGTTTCAAGACTAAGATTTAGCTGTTGAGGAGGGAAATAATCATATTCAATTGCATAACCGGGTCTGAACATTTTCGCTTTCTCAAAACCCGGAATCAAACGTAAAGCCCGGTATTGAACGTCTTCAGGTAAGGATGTACTAAATCCGTTCAAATAAATTTCTACCGTGTTCCAGCCTTCCGGTTCAACAAATAATTGATGCCGGTCACGATCAGCAAAACGATTGATCTTATCTTCAATGGATGGACAGTATCTAGGACCTAAACCCTGAATTCGCCCGGTAAACATGGGGGATTTTTCAAATCCCTCTTTTAAAATTGAATGAACATCCTCATTTGTATATGTAATCCAGCAATTCCGTTGTTCTTTCGGAAGCGGTGTATCCAAATAGGAGAATCTTCCGGGAATTACATCTCCTTCCTGAACTTCCATTTTGGAATAATCCAATGATCGACCATCAATTCTGGGCGGCGTCCCCGTTTTCATTCTGCCAGATTGAAAACCGAGTTCCACTAATTGTTCAGTAATACCAGTCGCTGCTTTTTCGCCGGTTCTTCCCCCACCAAAATGTTTCTCACCAATGTGGATGATTCCATTCAGAAAAGTACCATTTGTAAGCACAACAGACCTTCCTTTGAATTCCAGCCCCATTCCTGTGCGCACCCCAGTAACTGTATGATTTTCAACAATTAATCCGCTAACCATATCCTGCCAGAAATCCACGTTTGGGGTTTCTTCAAGCATTTGGCGCCATTCCTGAGCGAATAACATCCGGTCGTTTTGAGTACGGGGACTCCACATGGCAGGACCTTTTGACCTGTTCAGCATCCGGAACTGAATCATCGATTTATCTGAAACAATACCCGAATAACCACCCAACGCATCTATCTCCCTGACAATCTGACCTTTAGCTATTCCACCCATAGCCGGGTTGCACGACATCTGTGCGATCGTCTGCATATTCATGGTTATCAATAAAACCTTTGATCCCATATTCGCAGCGGCAGCAGCAGCTTCACAACCGGCATGACCGGCACCAACAACAATTACATCGTACTGTGTTTGCATGATAAATAGTGGGCAAAGATAATTAATAAGACTGCATGATCCTGAGCAACTTTCACGGAGAATGATGGACAGAAAATTGTTGTAAAATGCTAAAGTCCATTTTGCGAATTCTTACTTTTGCAGGCCGAAAATTTTATAAAGACCAGAACGAAAAAAAAGAAATAATTCTTTCAATGTTCCAGCCACTTTAGCCCATATCGGTTCGGCAAATTATTGTGTCATATTCAACAGTTTTGTAAATCCATTTTGATTCAGAGAGAGTAAGGATTTGTTGCATTCATTAACGGAGTCGCAAACATTATTCTTGAGAACAGAGAACACTCGTCAATAAAAAGCAGTCATGTCACTAAAAACAAAAACGCCACGGGAATCATATTCAATGCTCACTGAATTTGTTCTTCCGAATGATACGAACACTCTTGGGAATCTGATGGGAGGTCGTTTGTTGCATTGGATGGACATTGCTGCTGCTATTGCAGCGCACAGGCATTGTGGCAGAGTTGTAGTAACAGCATCAGTAAACAATGTATCCTTTAATCAGCCAATTCGATTAGGAGAAATCGTAACACTTGAAGCAAAAGTATCACGTGCTTTTACTTCATCCATGGAAGTGTTTATTGATGTATGGGTTGAAAACAATACGAACGGTGAAAAGAAAAAATGCAACGAAGCAATTTATACCTTCGTAGCAGTTGATCAATTGGGTAATCCGATTAATGTTCCGCAACTGGTACCTGAAACGAACGAAGAAAAAGCGCGCTTCGATAGTGCACTGCGACGTCGCCAGTTATCATTAATCCTGGCAGGGAAAATGAAACCCCAGGAAGCGACAGAATTAAAAGCGCTGTTTCTATAAATCGATAATCTCTCAATCGTTTATTGCTGAAAGAAAAATCAACACGTTTACATTGAATCAGTATGTACGAATTTCGAATTGAAAAAAAGAAACAATGAGCCAAACTTCAATTAATAAAGTGACTGCCGCGGGTTTGCTCATTACCCTCGGAATTATTTATGGTGACATTGGAACTTCTCCGTTGTATGTAATGAAAGCCATTGTTGGCAAACATCCGATCAATGAAGCACTGGTGCTGGGTGGAATATCCTGTATATTCTGGACGCTTACCATTCAGACAACATTTAAATACGTAATCCTTACTCTGCGCGCGGATAATAAAGGTGAAGGTGGAATTTTTTCTTTGTATGCATTAGTGCGCAGGACAAAAGCACGATGGTTGGTTTGGCCAGCAATTATCGGTGGCGCAGCTTTGCTGGCAGACGGAATTATTACTCCTCCAATTTCCGTTTCTTCTGCCATAGAAGGTTTGCGAATATATAATCCGGAGATACCAACACTTCCAATAGTTATCGCCATCATCACTATTCTTTTTGTGATTCAACAATTCGGGACCAATTTTGTCGGCCGATTTTTCGGACCCATCATGTTGACGTGGTTTCTGATGATCGGGGTGCTTGGATTGATTGATATTATTGAATATCCCTGGGTCTTGAAAGCTGTGAATCCCTACTACGCATTCCTGCTGGTAACCAGCTATCCGGGCGGTTTTTGGCTGTTAGGCGCTGTGTTTCTTTGCACGACAGGAGCGGAAGCATTGTATAGTGACCTCGGGCACTGTGGAAGAAAAAATATCCGGATCAGTTGGATTTTTGTCAAGTCCATGCTCCTGCTGAATTATTTTGGCCAGGGCTCATGGCTATTACAAAATCAGGGTAAACAACTGGAAGACCAAAGTCCATTTTTTGCCATGATGCCTGCATGGTGGGTAATCCCGGGAATTATCATTGCTACAATGGCAGCGATAGTTGCATCTCAGGCTTTGATAAGCGGATCCTTTACTCTGGTGAATGAGGCCATTCGACTAAATTTCTGGCCCAAAGCCAGAATAGTTTATCCAACTAATTTTCGCGGTCAACTGTATGTACCTTCTGCCAACTGGTTTCTTCTTGCCGGCTGTATCGGGATTGTTCTTTATTTCAGAGAATCCAGCAGCATGGAAGCGGCCTACGGACTGGCAATTATCATTACAATGATAAGTACCACATCGCTGCTGGCATATTATCTCTACACACGCCGAACTTCTTTGTGGCTGATAGGAGGATTACTCGTTCTGTTTTTATCGGTTGAAATCTCATTCCTCATTGCGAACCTCGACAAATTTCCGCACGGAGGCTGGCTTACATTGTTGATTGCTTCCGGTTTGATTACATTGATGTGGGCATGGTTCAAAGCAAGGAAAATCAGAAACCGATTTGTTGACTTTGTAAAATTGAAAGACTACCTGAATCTCATTCGTGATCTTAGCCATGATTTTTCAATTCCAAAATATTCCACGCATCTTGTATATCTCACGAGCGCAAACATGGTGGAGGAAATTGAAGCGAAGGTGGTGTATTCTATTCTTCAGAAACAACCGAAACGGGCTGACGTATACTGGTTTGTTCACGTAGATGTAATAGACGAACCTTATACTACTGATTACAAAGTAACGGAGTTGATAAAAGGAAATATTTTCCGTGTGGATTTTCGACTTGGATTTCGTGTGGAACCACGCATCAACCGGATGTTCCGGATGGTTGTAGAAGACATGGTGAAAAATATGGAAGTGGATATCACTTCACGTTATGAGTCACTGGGACGTAAACATATGGTCGGAGATTTCCGTTTCGTTGTGATGGAAAAGTTCTTAAGCTATGAGAATGAACTTCCGGCGATGGAAAAAATCATCATGGATTTATATTTCGGACTGAAACCATTCACGCTTTCAGAAGAACGCGCATTCGGACTCGATACCAGTTCTGTTGTTATTGAAAAAGTTCCACTCATTGTAAGTCGGGTGAGAGACATACAACTTCGAAGAATCAGATAAATGAATATTTATTCAGCAATTTACCGAATGAAAATCACGGTAGGTTGGCCCAGTCTGCTATTGCTTTTTCATCCTGATTCACCATGCATTTAAAATGCTTTTTCGGGCATTTTGAAAAACCTATTTTAGAACATGGCCTGCAGGAGAGATCCGCCTGTTCGAAAATTATACTGGAAAAACTTTCAGCTGTATCCATATAAGGTGTCATTCCAAACTCGGGGACAGTATTGCCCCACACAGAAAGAATGTCTTTTTTAAAGGCGGCAGCAATGTGCATCAATCCGGTGTCATGCGTGATAATTTTTTTGGCATGTTTCACAAGAGCGGCAGACTCGCTAAGAGAGTATTTCCCTGTTGCATCGAAAACTTTAGAGTCGCATTGTCCTGCAATTAATTCCCCTTTTTCTTTGTCTTCCGGACCTCCTAATAAAACAAGCGGACTTTTTATCAGATTACAAATCCGGACAATTTTATCTGCAGGCAACTGCTTGGTGAAATGCTTCGCACCGATAACAAATGCCAGGTAATTGTTTTGAAAAGCAGGCGGTAGGGTAGAAAGACATTTTTCCGCTTCTACAGGAATAAAATAATCGAGCCCCATTCCATCATTTTCAACTCCCAGTGATTTAACCGTGTCAAGATAACGATCCACAATGTGTACATGCGGGAGTTTGTTGATGTGAAAATTGACCAGCAGCCATTTTTCAATGTTCAGTTTATGAAATGAAAAACTCTTCACTCCAAGCAAAGTCTTCAATCGCAAACTTCGTTGATTGTGCTGTAAATCTATTATCGAATGGTATTTTTCCTGACGCAGTTGATGAACAATATCAAAGAGATTGTCTTCCAGAAAATACAATTTATCAATGTATGGATTATCAATCAGCACCGATGCGAATGAACGCTTGGTAAGAAAATGTACCTCCGCTCCCGGCACCTGTTTTTTGAGGCAGCGAATGACCGGTGTGGTGAGGACAATGTCACCAATTGACGAAAAGCGTACGATAAGGAATTTAGACAATGAGAATTATTTGCTACAAAGACCGCAAAGTTCGTAAAGAAAAGCAAGGAAATCTTTGCGATCTTTGCGGGAGTTTCATATGATGTCATTCACAGATACCCACATCCATCTGTATGCTGAAGAATTCGATTCCGATCGCGAGACCCTGATCCTTGAAGCAATACAGGAAGATGTTGGACATTTTTATTTGCCCAATATTGATTCAAGCTCAATTGATGGAATGCTTCGATTGGAAAAACAATTCCCCCAAAATTGTTTTGCCATGATGGGCTTGCATCCCTGTTCCGTGAAAGAAAACTGGAAGGAGGAGATGAAAATTGTAGAAAGCTGGTTGGAGAAAAGAAAATTTGTCGCGATAGGAGAAATGGGGATAGATCTGTATTGGGATAAAACATTTGTAGAAGAGCAGAAGGAAGTTTTTCGTCAACAGATACTTCTCGCAAATCAATATTCATTGCCGGTTGTGATCCACTCCCGCGACTCCTTTGAAATGATATATGAATTATTGCAGGAGCGCCCCAAAGAAGGACCGTGTGGTATTTTCCATTGTTTCACGGGAAATGCGGATCAGGCACAAAGAGCAATCGATCTGGGATTTTATCTTGGAATAGGAGGGGTGCTCACATTTAAAAACTCGGGTCTCGACAAAGTGGTGGAGAATATTGATCTCCGTCATCTTGTATTGGAAACGGATGCACCTTATCTTGCCCCAACACCTTTCAGAGGAAAGAGAAACATTCCTGTTTATTTAAAAATGATCGCAGAAAAGCTGGCCATGATCCATGGAAAGACGCTGGAAGAAATAGGGAAAATCACTTCCGAAAACGCGACCAAAATATTTACACATTAATCCATTTCCGGTGAAGAACAGAAAAAACATTCTCATCATTTATACCGGTGGTACGATCGGGATGATGAAGGAGCACAGGAATCAATCTCTTGTTCCTGTGAATTTCAAAGAAATCATTCAACAGGTTCCGGAACTGTTGCACCTCAATTGCAAAATTGATTTCCATGCATCTCAAACTCCCATAGACTCATCTAATGTTACACCGGAATTTTGGGAAGAGCTGGCACTCGTGATTGAAAAAAAATATGAACGGTATGACGGGTTTGTGATTTTGCATGGTACAGACACGATGGCCTATACAGCATCAGCGTTGAGTTTTATGCTTCAAAATCTTGGCAAACCGGTTATCCTTACGGGCTCCCAATTGCCGGTTGGAGTCATCCGTACCGATGCACGACGCAATCTGATCACGAGTATTGAAATCGCGTCTTCTGATCGTATTATTCCGGAAGTCTGCATTTATTTTAGTAACCAACTGTACCGCGGAAACCGTGCGGAAAAATATACGTCGAGTAAGTTTGATGCTTTTCAATCGAGTAATTATCCGGCTCTGGCCGATGCAGGTGTCAACATTGTCTTCCACGATGATTTTATCCGTGGCCGGTCCAGGAAGAAATTCCACCGACAAGGAGGATTTGATACAAATATCGCGCTGTTGAAAATCTATCCGGGAATTCATACGGATGTCATTGATTCTACTCTTCGTACTCCCGGGTTAAGAGCAGCTGTGCTTGAAACATTTGGAAGCGGAAATGCGCCAACTGATCCGGCTTTTGTGGATGTACTTGACAAGGCAATCCGCCGTGGAATTGTTTTGCTGAATGTTTCTCAGTGCAGCGGAGGGACAGTTGATCAGGGAAAATATGAAACGAGTATGCAATTGAAAAAAATCGGTGTAATCAGTGGTCGTGATATAACAACGGAAGCAGCACTCACTAAACTGATGTTTTTATTCGGACAACCACTCAGCAGAAAACAGGTAGAAAAACTTCTGCAGGAAAATCTCGAAGGTGAAATGGCAGATAAATGAACGAAAATTCATTTATATAAATAACCGGATGAAATCCGCTTATAGAGGAAGAGCTTCGCTGTATCTTTCCAGAACTTCGTTCAGAATACAATGAATCTCGTCGATGTTTTCTGAGGTAACCAGACGGGTTCTGAAATCTTTGAAATGATCCAGACCTTTGAAATAATTGCTGTAATGTCTGCGCATCTCATAAATTCCGACACGCGGTCCTTTCCATTCAATCGATTTGCTGAAATGTATGCGACAAACATCCACACGTTGTTCAATTGTTGGAGCAGAGATTTTTTCTCCGGTATTTAAAAAATGCCGGATCTCCTGAAAGATCCACGGATAACCTATACTGGCCCGACCAATCATGACTCCGTCTACGCCGTATTTGCCGCGCATTTCCTGTGCCTTTTCCGGAGAATCCACGTCGCCATTACCGAAGATCGGAATGTGAATTCGCGGATTGTCTTTGATGGCTCCGATCAGGGTCCAGTCAGCTGCGCCTTTGTACATTTGTTTGCGGGTACGACCGTGCACAGTGAGTGCTTGTATTCCGATATCCTGTAATCTTTCTGCAACCTCAACTATATTCTTTGTGTTATCATCCCATCCCAATCGGGTTTTGACGGTAACAGGAAGTTTGACGGCTTTGACGATCGCTTCTGTCATGCTCACCATCTTCGGGATATCCTGAAGCAACGCGGCGCCGGCTCCTTTGCACGCAACAGCTTTAACCGGACAGCCATAATTAATGTCAATAAGATCCGGTTGGGCTTGCTCCGCAATTTCAGCGGCTTCAATCATAGATTCAATTTCACTACCAAATAATTGAATTCCGATGGGACGTTCGTATTCAAAAATATCAAGTTTCATCACGCTCTTTGCCGCGTCGCGAATCAATCCTTCTGATGAAATAAACTCAGTATACATCATATCTGCTCCGTTCACTTTACACACATAACGGAATGGCGGATCACTCACATCCTCCATAGGCGCGAGCAACAACGGAAATTCCGGCAGATTGATGTTTCCGATTTTCACTTGTTTAGTCGTTAGTTGTTAGTTGATAGTTGTTAGTGGTTGGTGGTTAGTAGTTGTTGGGTAGTGCTTAGTGCTTGTGGGGTTGAGTAATTTCTAATTTGCTCTGAATGGTCAGGTTTTACATATTCTCAAATTCAATTATTAATCGCATCCTAATACCTAATACCTAATACCCCAATCCCGTCCCTCGTCCCCCGTCCCCCGTCCCTCGTCCCCAATTCTTATTATCTTCGCCACCCTATCGTTCTAAGGCGACAAAGGTACAACAAGATGAGTTTCAAGGCAATTTGGGCGAACAATAGTCCCTATTCAAAATTCCTTATTTCTGTGGGGATCATACTATTGTGTGCGGTCTTTTCCACCCTGGTAAGTACACTACTTTCCTCCGCCATTTATCAGGTGAACTTTGCGGAACTTCAGACTTTGTTGAACAATCTGGAAGATCCCAGAGCGATCGCCATTTTAAAACTGGTGCAAACCATTTCTGCGATCGGGACTTTTGTTGTTCCGCCATTTCTGATTGCTTACCTGATAGATCCTGAACCGTTGACCTTTTTAGGGGTAAACAAAATGGCCAATTTACGTTCCATTGTGATGGTGGTATTGGTTGTGATGGCTGCTGTTCCGGTCATCAATTTATTGGGGGAATTGAATAGTTCAATGCACTTGCCGGGATTTCTGAAAGCAGTTGAAGACTGGATGCGCGATTCAGAAGACAGAGCAGCGGGTCTCACAAAAGCATTTTTGGAAATGCCGGATGCGACAACAATGTTGTTTAATTTATTCATGGTTGCATTGATTCCTGCCATTGGAGAGGAGCTCTTGTTTCGTGGAATTGTGCAGAGAATTTTCAGTAGTTGGTCAAAGAATATTCACGTAGGCGTATGGATGGCGGCATTTTTATTTAGTGCAATGCACATGCAGTTTTATGGCTTTATACCAAGACTTTTATTGGGAGCAATGCTTGGATATCTTTTTGTTTGGAGCGGGAGTTTATGGTTGTCAATTACCGCGCATTTTGTCAACAATGCAGCGGCGATCATTTTCACTTTTCTTTTTCAGCACCGGGTTTCCAGTATTGATGTGGACACCGTCGGAACCAAAGAAGGAGATGTGCTGAGTGTCCTAATTAGTCTGGCACTTACAATTAGCCTGTTGTATATGATCTATAAATCAGAATCGCAAAAGCGGTTGCTTTCCGGGGAATGAATCCCTATCTTTGTGCCCCTTTTAAGCAGAAAAGGCTTTTTTAATCAATTTCTGTTAATAACAAAGGAAAACAGGAGAGGTGTCCGAGTGGTCGAAGGAGCACGCCTGGAAAGTGTGTAGGCTCCAAAAGGGTCTCGTGGGTTCGAATCCCACCCTCTCCGCGTTACAGAGTCAGTGTTAGTTTCAATTGGGTTATCAGAAAATTCTGATCATCCGTGAGGAGACTGAGACTGACTCTTTTTTATTGGGCTGTTTCAATTTATTAAATAAATAAACCAACATTTGCTTCGCAGGGCAAGGATAAGTTTCAGAGTGAATGATCAGAAAAATCTGACAACTCTTTCTGAAACCGACGCTTTTATATTTGTCGCAATGCACAAGTCTTATTTATGCCATTCTTTGCAATGAATATTATTTGGATATTGTAGGATGCATTATTCGAATGTTTCGATCGAAGCCCTTGTAAAAAATGTATGGCCGAAATAAAGACCAATCAAAATCCTACTGAAATAAAAAATGTGATCAGATATTTCTTTTTGTTCACATTGTTGTTCTATTCCAACTCCGCAAAAACGCAATGCTGTAATTATATTTTGTCCATGCACGATAGTTATGGCGATGGATGGAACGGAGGATCATTGGAAGTATTTATCAATGGTGTTTCCGCGGGAAATTATAGCGCGACAAATTTCGCGAGTTCGGCAACATTTGTTGTTTGCCAGGGTGATTTGTTTGAAATGGTGTATTCTGCCGGGGCATACGAAGAGGAAAATACATATCAACTGTATGATGCAGCCTGGAATCTTCTCTTTACTGACGGACCGAATCCAACAACAGGAATTGTCTTCTCAACAACAGGTGACTGTAATGGAATAGCTGTACCCGGATCCCATCCATGTACTGCTATACCAATTGATACCGGCCAATGTATTTTATCGGATAATACCGGATTTGCAGGGTCAGGAATAAATGCAGGATGCGCCAGTTACAATGGAGGCGATGTGTGGTTTTCTCTCATGGTTCCTCCTTCCGGAAGCGTCAGTGTTGCGACAGATAGTGGAAGTATTGGTGATACCGGGATCGCAATATGGACAGACAGTTCATGTACAAACCTTCGGTCACTGGGTTGTGATGACGATGGAAACAGTAACAGCAATGGATATTTTTCGCTAATTTTTTTACGTGATCTTAATCCGGGAGAGATGATATACATTCAGGCATGGGGCTATGGTGGTGCAACAGGAACCTTCCGAATCTGCGCAAGAGATTTAGGAAAGATTAATCTTGACAGTACTGAGCTGCCAATTGTAATGATCAATACACTTGGACAAACGATCGTTGAAAACACCAAGATCAACGCATTGATGGATGTCAAATACAATGGTCCTGTTGCGATGACTTATCTGTCTGACAGCGCGAATGAGTACAGTGGATCAATTGGTATAGAACTGCGTGGCGCTTCATCATTAGCATATCCCCAACATTCATATGGTATTGAAACCCGCACATCAAGCGGATCAAACAACAATGTCCCGATACTCGACATGCCGGCAGACAATGATTGGGCGTTAATATCTAATTACAACGATCGCTCTTTGGTTCGAAATGTATTAGCATATCGTTTGTTTGAACAAATGGGAAATTATGCTCCCCGAACACGCTTGTGCGAAGTACTGGTCGATAGTTTATACAAAGGGATATACCTTTTGTGTGAGAAAATTAAACGCGATCAGAATCGTGTGAAGATCGCAAAGCTGACAACAGCCGACAGCACCGGGGATGAATTAACCGGTGGTTATATTTTACAACAAAACTATTGGGATGCTAACAACAGTTTTCAATCAAATTATTCTCCGATCGATCATCCCGGATTTGATGTTCATTTTGTGTATGAATATCCGAAGGCAGATTCCATTCTTCCGCAACAACGATCTTATATCGCGACTTATGTAGATAGTCTGGAAGATGCACTGTACGGCGCAAACTTTGCAGACACATCTATTGGTTATAGAAAGTATCTCGACACGAAATCTTTTATTGATTATTTTATCGTGAATGAATTGGCAAGAAATAACGATGGATTTAAGAAGAGTGTATTTTTTCACAAGGACAAAGATTCAAATGGAGGAAAACTAAAAGCCGGTCCGGTCTGGGATTTTGACTGGGCATGGAAAAACCTTTATGGCTGTTCGATGTTTGAAGTGAGAGACGGTTCCGGCTGGGCACATCATGTGAACGATTGTCCGACGGATAATTATTCATGCGGATGGTATGTGCGAATGCTGCAAGACAGCTCATTCATCAATGAACTACATTGTACATATCAAGAATACAGAGCAACTATTTTAGATACGAATTATATTTTCGCAATCATTGACAGTGTCCACAATCTCGTACAGAATGCACAGGTAAGACATTTTCAGCAATGGCCAATTTTAGGAAGGAGTGGACCGGCACCTGAATTAGATCCTGCCGCGACGACATATGATGCGGAACTGGACACAGTGAAATCCTGGATTAATCTGCGTTTGCAATGGCTTGATGCGAATATTCCCGGACTGTGTGTTCCGGTAACTACAGGTTTGGGAAATGCAGGAATGAATAACACAATAAGATGTTATCCCAATCCATCAACTGGAATTTTTTATTTTGAAGGAGAAAATCTGAGCGTCGCACCAATATTATTTATTGTTTACGATATCTCCGGAAAAATTGTCGATCAAAAGTTAATCGACAAGGGAGAGATAAAATTTGAATACACCGCGAAACACAAAGGTGTTTATTTCTTTACGCTGACATCGCCAACCAGGAGAATACAATATGGAAAGATGGTGGTGATGTAGAGCTTTATTATATCAGAACGCGGAGCCTGAATTGTCGATCAATTTTTATTATAGACGAATTAGTGTTTTATCGATTTCATCCCTCAGTTTTGGAGACACCTTTGTTTCATCAGCAAATTTTTTCCATTGGGATACGGTATCATTGATTTCCCGGATCACCGCTTCCGCTTTTTTGTTCCTGATGGATTTGCCGATGATTAATAAATCTTCCATGGTAATATTGTTGCGTTTGCCGTTTACACTCAAGGCATGTTGACTCACCCATTTGTGATTGGGTTGATAGGCATGACACAGGTCGTAAGCCGGTGCCAACTCCCATTTGTCATCCTTTCGGAGTCTGAAAGAAAAGTTCTTCGTATGGTCATCGCAATTCCGGGCCAGTACATTAAATACCATTCTTCTGAACATTTGCTCCGCGGCAGAATAGGGCAATTTTAGTTCCCGCATGGTTTGAAAAAGCTGCTCATAGCTGAAGCTGTTTACGGCGTTGTAGTCAAAATGCTTTAGCGCACAAAATGTTTGTATGTGATGTTTGACGGATCCTTCATCGCGATCAAAACGCCTTGTCATAAAATGAGCCCTTCCATTTTCCTCCAACAAACGGGAAGGCATCATTTCGATCCGGCACGCAATTGCCATGTTGTAGTAAGCCATCTCCACTCTTCCGTAACCATGGGTTGTACCTAATTGCACATCACTGACACCGTCCAGTTTTATCAGCCAGTGTTCAAAACCTTTGGTGGTATTGGTTTGTCCCGATTTTACTTCTCCTGTTTTTTCGTTGTACGCAATTACGGCTTTGGGTCTTGCTCCACCTGCCGAGGTTCCTACCCTCAGAATTTCCATCATTGCCTGTTCTTCTTCCTTCTGAAGATTCGTCACGAATGTTTCTTTTTTTGAAAGCATCCTTTTTGCAATATCCACCAGACTTTCTATTTCTATCGAAAACGGTCTTTTACTTTCCTTCAATGTTACGGGTTCAAACTCCAGCGCGCCCATTCCTCTTGTGCCAATGAAACAAAGCAGTTCAACCGGGTTCATGCTATCCGGCGGGCGACCTTGACCGGCAAGCCACAGATTGATCAGATCATTTCCGTATCTGTCGGGAAGAGCATCTGCCAACAATCCCGGCAGTCCTTTGAATGTATCTAATTCGCCTTCGCCCTTTTTTCTTAGTGATGGAAATTCAAATTTATTTTTTCCGGAATGAATCGGCATCTGTAATGGTGCCAAATCCCAATTCAGGTTTTTGAATTTGGAATCGTATTCAAAAGCAGCCAGTCCGGTGGTTTCGTTCCATGCCACAGCACCCACTAACTCACCCCATATTTTTACATATGCTGTATTCATAATTTACCAATCGCTTTTATCACTTTCATTCGTTTTTTTTCCTCGTGCTCGTTTTCTTTTCTCCTGCTCTATTTTTGCAAGAGCCAGCGGACTGATGGTTTCCTGAACAACAAAGCCTTCCATGATTTGCAATTGGTCCAATGCCCGTAACACCTGTATCAGACTTGCCAGGGTCACGGCTTCACCTCTTTCGAGTAAGCTTAAAGTGGAACGACTGATACCGGCTTCAAGAGCCAGCGTTTCCTGGGTTTTGTTTTGTTCCAGTCGATGGTGTTTTACAAAAGCACCAATGTGCGCGGCCAATGCCATATCGCTCATTGAATACCAATTTTTGTATGACTTATCGCTCATAAATTGCCATTTTTACCATTAATGAATGAATTGTCATTCAAATATAGGGAATATTTTATAAAAAATCAACATTTGAATGATTTATCATGCGTTAATACGCATTGTGTCCTTTAATGAATGATATTTCATTCAAAATGTGATTTCTAAAGGCTATTGTAATCAAAAAAAAAGACCAGGAATCTGAAATGATTCAAATACACGGCATCAGGTCGGGTTAATATTGCCTGAGGGTCACTAATTCTTTTGAAAATGACGGGTCAATAAGATTCGCTACATGTTATTAATTAGGAACCTTCAAATACACCAGATCTTCTTTATTGAAAAAATAAGAGTTGTTCATATTTCCCGCGATGAATTTTTTTAGGGCAGTAGAGTTGGAAAATTGTTCATCGATATTGTCTGTAATTTCAGAGAGGATAACACTATCAGCGCGGACGAGCATTTTATAGAGCAAATATTTTTGTTCGCCATCAGCGGAATCTTTTCTTTGAATGTTCAGGAAATGAAATCCGTTCACAATGGATTCAAAAGCCAGGTAATGTTCCATTTCTTTATTGGATTTTCCGATTTTATCAATCGCATAATGGGTTTTGTCCAAAGCGGTCACAACTATGGATTCATCATCGGTATTCACGTTTTTCCAGGTACCGAGAAGTTGCGGATCGGTATTTACATTGGCGTCGTCAATAGGTACTGTTGATTCATAAGGACAGGCAAAAAAAAGAGCTGTGCAAAAGAGCAATGCGATGATATGGAAGATCGATTTGGTTTTCATTTTCAGAATGGATTTCGACAAGATTGAAATGTATTAGATTTTTGCAGGCATATCATTCTTTTCAGTTCTTCAAAAAAAATGTATTGAGAATGGATGACTTTAAATAAAAACGAAAATCATACAGTCCGACTGACAAGAAAGAGATATTGGGAGCATGATTGATTTCATTCCCATATTGGCTGAATACTTTTTTTTCAAAACGATCGTAACATTCAAAATACAGGATTTCCTGTGGATTTAAAGGGGCTTGAATGTTTGGCAAATTGTTAGCAGTGCATTGATAAACATGAGTTCCATTGCAACCATTCAACAAATCCAAGAATGTATTTTAACAATAGAATTATTTACTCGACTTTAATTAGTTTTTTCGTCACCGACTTATCTCCGAGATCAACGGATACAAAATAAATACCTGCAGGAAGTGAAGAAAGATCTATCGGGCTGAAAGATGAAACAGGACTGGAGAATTTTTGCATGAATTTTATTTCGCCTGACAAATCCCTCACACGAACTGAATACATCGACTTTCCGTTTGGAATAATATTTACAAACTGCTTGCAAGGGTTTGGATAAACACTCACCGGATCGTATTTGAGTACAGGCGGAAGTCCAAGCCATTGGCTTTCATCAAAACGAACCACACCATGAGATTCAGTACCGCACCAAATCACACCTGTTTTTTCAATTGCCACTGTGAAAACAACGTCATCAGGCATGTTGCTGTTTTGGGTATTCCAATAATAGTAATAGAAGCCTTGTTTTTTCACAAGTCCTTTATCATAAGATCCCATGTAGAAATTATCCAAAGAATCTTCAGCAAGAGAATTCAGGCTATTTGTCGGTATGGCTGAACTACCGGTGTTATAAGCAATCCAACTGCCGTTATAAAATGCTACCAATGCGCCTGCAGGGCAGGACATCCATTTCGTTCCACCTGAATCTAAAAGCAACCCAAGAATGGTGTTATCCGGAAAACCATTTGCATACACACTCCAGTTAGTAAAAGCGGTATCCACCATTCTGACAAATCCACCGTTGATGGTACCGACCCATCGGGTGGAATCATTTTCAACAGCGAGTACAGACATATTATTCACAGGTAATCTGGAATTTGTAATATCAAAAGTTGTCCAGTTGATGCCGTCAAATTTGCTTAATCCGTTGTCTGTGCAAATCCATTTGACTCCCTGGTTGTCAATGGTGATACTTCGTATATAATTGGACGCGATGCCGGAGTTGAAGGTATTGTAGGTTGTCCAGTTTGTTCCGTCGAATACACCAACTCCTCCATTTTGTGTTGAGATCCACGCGTTCCCTTGCAGATCAAAGGCTACATGTTTAATAGAATTATCGGGGATGTTTGAATTGGTTGTAAGATAAACCGACCATGTTGTGTCATTGAACACCGCGAGTCCATACTCTGTACAGAACCATTTTTTCTTTTGTGCATCAATGCCAATATACCTGCATTGATTTTCAGGTAATGGTGAATTGAAACGGTCATAAATGGTAAACCCGCCCTGAGCAAAAGAGTGAAAACTCCACAAACAGAAGAAGATGATGATGGTGTATTTGTTACGACACATGTACGGTGTTGTTTGACAGCAAATTTAGCCGAGTATTTTCATTTCCGGATGACAGAAATCAGGTCTTTCGTTCAGGTAGCAATAATGTTTCGCAAACACACAGAACATCATCGTCGCCATAACTTAAACTTTTACATTTCTGAAACAGGATAACAATTTTCAGAATTATTGGGAGGATATATTCTTCCGAAAATTATTTCCGGAACACAGAGAACCAACCACACTTTATTGGATCACTACCTTTGAATCAATGCGCTCGTTGTTTGTTTCAACGCGGAAATGATACAAGCCTGCCGATAAATCAGCAGTGTTTAATTCGAATACATTTTCACCCGGAGCAACCGGGATTTCAACTTTTCGGATAATACGTCCTGTAACATCGGAGATTTCAATAAATCCTTTGTCACTGATATCAGAATGAAAACGAATTGAAATGTTTTCGTCTGCAGGATTTGGATAAATACTGAATTCATTCAGGTTTTGTTGTCCTGCCATTCGTACAAGTCCGGTTGTGAAAACAGATGAAGCAGAGTACACAGAGGTTGTGACGCCCGCACAAATTGATCGAACCTGCCATTGGTAAGTTGTATTCGGAGATAAACCAGTGAGTTGATTCGAGTGTACTCCACCGGCTCCGGTGAACTGTTTCCAGATATAATTAATTGTTCCATTCACCGAATAGCGCACCATAAAACTATCAGCAGTCACCATATTTGTCCAGTTCAGCAATGCGCTGGAATTTGTAATGTTCGTTGTGCTGAGACCATAAGGTGTGATACATGGAACCGGACTGTTTGTTGTCGTGAAAACAGCGGCAGTGCTATATCCACTACTTAAACCTGAGCAAATTGAACTTAGCTGGAACTGATACGTAGTATTTGGAGAAAGACCGGTGAGTGAGGTTGAGCTACCGGCTGACCCGGCAACATTTTTATACAAATAATTAGTGGTGCCATTTACAGAATATCGAATACGGAAAGTATCTGCAGACACATACTGTGTCCAGCTGATAGTCGCGGAAGTATTCGCGATATTAGTGGAGGAAAGACCGTATGGTTTGATACAGGGAACGGGAGTACTCGTTGTTGTAAATGTCATTGAGTTCGAATAGCCACTGCTAACACCAAGACAAATAGAGCTCACCTGAAACTGATAAGTAGTGTTGGGTGACAACCCGGTAAGACCTGCAGAATTACCAGCACTGCCATTTCTGTCTTTATACAAATATGCAGTGGTACCATTTACAGAATACCGGATTCTGAATGTGTCGGCGGCAACATAAGGTGTCCAGCCGACAGTGGCGGAAATATTCGCTACGTTTGTCGCAGTGAGTGCATATGGTTTAATGCACCGTACCGGCGTTGTAAGTGTGGTGAATGTTGAAGAAGTACTGTAACCACTGCTCACACCACGACAAATGGAGCTGATCTGGTATTGATAAACTGTACCCGGACTCAGGTTTGTCAAAGTGGTATTGTGAGGAGATCCTGATCCGTTGATGTCTTTGTACAAATAGGAAGTACTTCCATTTACTGAATACCGGACTCTGAATGTATCCGCTGTGATACTGTTATCCCAATTCACCTGTCCTGCAATATTTGTGATGTTTGTTGCAGATAAATTAAATGGCCTCAGACAATTATTGCTTCCGGCAGTCACTGTGACCTGCTGTGTGGATGTACCTGTACAACCGTTCGTGGCAGTATAGGAATATTGAATTGTGTAAGGACCCCCTACACCTGCAACAGAAGGACTGAATGTAGAACCACTAATTCCCGGTCCACTGAAGGTACCTCCTGAAGGACTGCCTGTGAGACTCACAGAAGATGCAGTGGAAAGATAGCTGGAGGCAAGACCGCTGAAGGACACAGTTGGGATTGTATTCACAGTAGCAGTTACGGGAATACGGGCACTTCGGCTGATTAAGTCCGGCAATTTAATTTGCCAATCATAGCAATAATAAAAACCTGTATGCCCGCCCGAAGAGTTAGTAATAGACAAAACTCCCGGAATTGAAAATGGATAGCCAAGATTTCCGGAGCTTGTATTGCTGTAGAGATACGCACCTGTCACCTGCAGTCGATAATTTTCATCCGGATCAATTGTCCAGTTCAATGTAACACGACTGCTACCAGAAGGGATATTTACTGTGGTCTGCCTGAGTGTATTTGTGTTTTTGTCAAGAAGTTTAAATGTCTTGCTTGTAGCTCCACTTGAATAAACCAATACAGATTGCAAAGTTAGTCGCGTGTACACGGTAAATGTTTCATAATTGCTTACTGTGGAAGTAGAAGTTGTATAAGATCCGGTAGGTGTAACCGAAAAAGTTGTGGGTTGAGAGTTTAGTGTTGCGCCGGTTGTCGTGGTAGTATTTTCTACATAGTAATTTGTCGTGGAAGACAATGATGGGGTGGTATAAGAAGTGCCGGTGTTGATGGAATTTCCTCCCGATGCAACACTGTACCATTGCAGTGAGCCGGATCCTGAGGCAGCTAATGTTACAGTTCCGGTTCCGCAACGACTTGCGTTGGTGACCGAAGGATTTGCCGGATTTGGAATCACTGTTACAACAAATGGAGAAGAAGTGGCAGTACCACAAGGACTGGTAACTGTCACGGTGAATGTTCCCGAGGAGGATGTCCTGATGGATTGAGTGGTGGCTCCATTGCTCCAGGAATATGCAGAGCCAGCAGTTGCAGTAAGTGTTACGGTATCACCCTGTACAATTGTTCCCGGACGATTTGCATAAATTTTTGCCACACCCGTTCCGGCTGAATTTTGTCGTGTGAGTGTTACCGGAACTGCTGCTACGTTATTCCACTCTTTCGTTTCCCTGAAATTATTGTTCGGGTCTATTTCTACAACAATCCAGTAGTTGCCATTGCAAACATCAGGAGGAATATTGATCCACATTCCATCCAAAGTTTTGGAATAGATGTCGACATAACCTGCAGAAATACCTTGCAGAGCATTGGAGCATCCATAGCTTCCTCCACCAAGGCTGTAATTCGGAAGGTTGGAAGAGTTCAACACATTGTTCAGTGAATCTCTGCAATAATTATTGGAAGCGTTGCAATTGCTCAGGTCAAGCAAACAGAATGCGAGTTTAGTTCCTGTTCCGACAATGGACCAGTTTAATGGATTAGGGTCATTTGGATTTTCAATACGAAGTGTATATGTACCCCAGGAATCAACGTGTTGGTGGCCGTGAGAAGGATGATATGTCATTGTTCCTGCTTCGCGGTCGGTATATGTCATGGTGTTTCCGTTTTTGTGATAGATACGTTGTACCACCACTTGTTTCGGATCGGAGCCATCTGAACAAAAGCCGGCACCCGGATAAGTTGTAAATGTATCTGTTCCACAAACCCACTTGCTTATTCCCCTCACTTCAATAGGACCGTATCCTATGTTTGGAGTTGCGCCGGTAAGACGCAGTCGCCCGTCATCTGATCCTTGTCCGGTCTGACTTGTTCCTGCATTGATTTGTGGATACTCTGTGTATCCACCATTGCTGATGGCATCCTTCGACAAAGTAATATCCGGTAATAAATCACAATTTGTCCCGGCTCCCGGCGGACAAGTACATCCTGTCGCATTGGTTGTAGTACATTGGGATTTGGCCGAATACGACAATCCGATAAACAGTCCGGTCAGGACGAGTAAAACTTTTTTCATGTTGACGGGAATTCAGAATCAATGACTAATCTAGAAAAAACTCTTCAATCCTGCAACAGCAGCCGTTTATAGGCGACCTGTTCAGCTATTCATATTGACATTTAAGATGAAAATTCAGCTGAATAATTTGGCAAAGCGAAAATGAACAGCATCAAAAAGTCCAAGGTCGCTCATTTTGAACTCTGGAATTACCAATAAGGCCATGAATGAAAGCGTCATATACGGAGCACGGAGCGTAGAGCCCAGGGACTTTACTTTTTTATCAAGTAAACTGTATTGTTTTGAAACGCTCACACCATCTTGCGGAGAAATGAGACCTGCAATGGGAAGTGGGAGAACTGATTCTTCAGTTCCGTCAATGACACAGAGTCCGCCCTGATTTTGGATCAACAGATTTACAGCTCTGCATATATCTTCATCAGTCACCCCTACGGCAATGATGTTGTGGGAATCGTGCGCGACAGAGGAAGCCATCGCACCTCTTTTGATGCCAAAATTCCGGATCATTCCAATGGCAGGAGGTTTGTTCGAATATCTGTTTACAACGGCAATTTTCAGAACATCTTTTTCGATGTCTGAAACAAGATTTCCATTTTCAATTTTTGCCTCTGACTGAATATGCAATGTAATGAGTTGACCATCCAGCGCTTCAATTGCATTCACTGTTTCCCCTTCAGAGGGGACAAAAAAATCTTCCGTTGTTTTCGGTAAACAGGAAAAGTGGTTGATGACAGGATGTTGAACTTTGGGCAAGGTGCAGTGGCCATGATCTGCCACGATTTGTCCGCCGATAACAGTCTTCAGAACCTGAAAATCTTTTAGGTTGTTGACAACAATAAAATCTGCCGGATCACCTTGTTGCAACAGACCAACATTCAGTCCGTAATGTTTCACCGGATTCAGAGTCGCAGAACGCAGCACATTCATTGTGTCATAACCGGCGGCGATAGCTCTTTGCACTAACAAATTGATGTGTCCCAATTCAAGATCATCCGGATGTTTGTCATCGCTGCAGAACATCAATGAATCAGCATATTCGTCCATTAATGGAATTAGTGCAGTAAAGTTTTTAGCCGCGGAACCTTCGCGAATCAGAATTTTCATTCCATACTGCAATTTGTCTATGGCTTCCTGAATGGTGTAACATTCATGATCGGTGGAAATTCCCGCGGAAATATAGCGTGCTGCTTCTTCGCTTCTGAGACCGGGAGCATGTCCGTCTACCGGACGTTTGTATTTCTGTGCGACTGCAATTTTTTCCATGACGAGCGGATCCCGGCTTAATACGCCGGGGTAATTCATCATTTCGGCCAGGTATTGCAAACCATAATCGCGAAAAAGAATTTCGATATCCTGAGCGGAAATGGTTGCACCGGCAGTTTCAAAGGTTGTTGCAGGGACACAAGAAGGTGCACCAAAAAAGAATTTAAGAGGAGATTTTTTAGCATTTTCGATCATGTATTTTATCCCCTCCATACCGAGCACGTTTGCGATTTCGTGCGGGTCACTCACGGTTGCTACGGTTCCATGCAAGAGAGCAATGCGTGAAAATTCATATGGAGTGAGCATAGAACTTTCGATATGAATATGCGCGTCTACGAATCCGGGTAAAATGAATATTTGTTCATTATTTGCCTCGTGTTCAATAGAGGATATTTTTCCATTTGCAAGGTGGATGATTCCGGGAAAAATTCTTTTGCCGACAACATCTACAATTTGTCCGCGAATGGATAGGATTGGATCTGAATACATCTGAATTGCAAGGTACAGGATTTCATGAAATCAAACGGAATTTCATGGAACACACATTCGGATCAATGGACAAGGCAATAAAATTCGCAGGCTGTTCGTTCTTTTCTGATAATCTATGAACGCCCATAAGAAAAATCTTTCTTTAAAAGATAATTTTGCTCCGGACATGAAACGAATTCTGGTATTCTTTCTATTACTCCCTCATTTGTCTGCATTTGCACAGGAGATGTGGGGTATCAGTAATAGTAATTACAGCGGGAACATGGGGATTTTTCTCAACCCGTCGACCATAGTTGGTGCGCCGTACAAGTATGAATTTTCTCTTATTGCCGGAGATATTTTTGCAGAAAATACATATATCTACTTTCCTCCGAAAGCGAAAATAATTCCCCGTTCATTTTTGGGCACGGTTCCTCCGGGTAAAAATTATTTTGATGATTATACCGGAAATCCGGTAAGTGGGTTTGCGCATGCTTTGATTATCGGGCCTTCTTACATCAAAAACAATGGCTCTGATGCCTGGGGGATACACACGGCGCTCAGAAATGAAGCAAGTGTATTGAAAGCGCCTGCGGATCTCAGTAAGTTTGTGTATGAAAAATACTATTTCCCTCCCGGATTTGCCAGACCCTATGTTAGTAATCCTTTTTCTTTTACCTGGATGAACTGGGCGGAGGCAGGTTTTACATATGGAAAAGTTTACCTGGAAACACAAAAGGATTATTTGAAATGGGCGGTAACTGCCAACCTGTTGATTGGATTTGACGGGGTGTTTTTAGATGCACAAAAGCTGGACTATACGATTTATGATTCTTCACATGCAGCGGTTAATGCTATGGATGTGACGATAGGTCATGCAGTAAATGCAGACGGGAACTCCAGTCTGTTTGCACTGCGTGGCCTTGGTCTTAGCACTACACTTGGTGCGGAATATATGCATCACCGTAACCCCGGAGCATTTGATTGCAACAATACTTCTGACCAATTTAAAAAGTATGATTACAGAATAGGATTGTCCTTTCTTGATATCGGGATGATTGATTATTTCAGGCAATCACAAACACTTAATGTTCAAACTACGACAATAAAAACATGGGATGGTATTAATTCCATTCCTTTCAATACGATGGCTGGTTTTGATTCCTTGCTGAGCAGAACGGTTAATGGCACAGCAAATTCAGCAACTTCATCATCCTTTGGAATATGGTTGCCTTCAGCTGTGAGTTTGCAATTTGATTATTGTTTAATGCCGAAAATTTATGCAAATGCAAGCTGGGTGAATCGCCTGCATTTCGGCCCCAAACAAGTTGCAAGAGGAAATCAGGTAGATCTTTCTGTTCGTTATGAACGAAAAAAATTCGAAGGCGCAATTGATTTTACTTTGTTCGAATACAAACAACCATCAGCCGGTATCGGGTTGAGGTATCGTTTTTTTGTCATTGGTACAGACAGATTGTTGCAATGGCTGAGTTTGTCTAACGTACGTAGTTTCGATTTCTTTTTTGGATTTAAATTCTCTACATGCAATTGGCCGTTTAAAAAGAGTGGTCCCGATTGTCCTGCCTTTGGCCCCACATCCAATTGAATCTATACATAACGTTGAATTACTTTCCAGCGAGGGGCGATTCATTTTCTGAAGAAAACTTCCCAATCGCATTTAAGTACATTGAATCTTCAAAAGAAATTTATCAGGAGCACCTCCTCAAAGCCTTTTCATTCGTGTCAAATGAGAATATTCGGATTAAGAATGGAAGCAATTGTTTGGTTGCATGGAGCAATTTGGGCCGAGTTCAGATGCCTTGGACAAGAAAAAATATTGTCCATTTGTGGTTAAGACATACCGGCATCCGGCTTTAAATGGTTTTTTTCTCCAAAATCCATTGATTTTTTGCATGAAATACGCCCAAACATGAATTCGACTTGTGTTTTAATAATCAAAATCAAGAACGACAAAACGGGATATTTTTAGCCCATTCTTCATTGTCTGATGTATAGGAATTTCATAACTTTGAAAGACTTGGAACCGTATAATTTGCAGGTGGGCTACGTGTTTCCTAAACAGCACTTTATTGGATTAAATCTACACACACAATGTCACAAAGAAAGTCATTGATTGCTGTCCATGCATTCCTGATTATTTTATTTGCATGGGGAAAATCGTCTGCACAAATTGATGTTCGTACGATTGACAAGAACAAAGTCAATCAGGACAAGCTGGATGGTAAACTGAACGGAACGGAGCAATACTTCAATTATCAAGCACAACCGCTTCCTGCTTTTCCCTCTGACAATTCAGCGGCAAACAGAAACTCTTCCGGTAATTCGGGTAATACACAAAGCAGTTCTTTAACCTGTGATTGCTGGCAAACCAGGGATGCCAACTGGCATATAGCACAATTTGATGGAAGTGGAGGAAGTGGTGGACCGGGAGTTGCGCCAGACTACAGAAATGATGACTGGTCAACAGATACAATCTTTCTTCCCTTTCAGTTTTGTTTATATGGTCGTCAGACCGACACCGCATTTATCAATAACAACGGGAATGTTTCCTTTGGTATACCGTATTCAACATACAATCCAACAGGATTTCCTGCGGCCGGCTATCCAATGGTTGCTCCATTCTGGGCAGACGTTGATACAAGAGGTGCGGCCAGCGGTCTTGTCTATTACACGATTACACCTACACACATGATTGTCCAGTGGGAAAACGTAGGGTATTTTTCTTCACATACAGATAAATTAAATTCCTTTCAATTAATAATCACCAACGGTACAGATCCTATTTTGTCTTCAGGAACCAATGTAAGTTTCTGTTACAAAAATATGGAATGGACGACCGGTGATGCTTCTGGTGGAGTGAATGGATTTGGCGGGGCCCCTGCTTCTGTTGGAATTAACAAAGGTGATGGAGTTGCATACATTCAATATGGCAGATTTGATACCGCAGGTACTGTGTTTAATCCTCCTCCTGATACGAGTGGAATCAATTCTTTGTCAAACCAATCATTTGCATTGGATGGCTGTAATATTGGAACCAACATTCCTCCATTGGCTTTTTCACCAACCCCGTTGTGTGACACATTTAAAATTTGTGTAGGCGATACTGCTCAGGTGACCATGTTGTTTTTATCACCTGAAACCGGACAAATTACTACACCAACGGTAAACGGATTAATGACGGGTTTGTCAACAGTGCTAGCTATCCCGGGAAATACGGCAACCATTATAGCACAGCTGATAGGCTTACCATCAAATGTTGGTATGAATGTAATTGACATACGGGGAACAGATAATGGTGCTCCTGCAAGGTCAACTACCAAGCATCTTGTCATACAAGTAATTCCTACCCCGACTGCGAGCTATACTTTCTCACCTGCAAATCCAATCACTGCCGGAACAGCTGTTTCCTTTACCAACACAAGTACCGGCGCTACAACCTACTCCTGGGATTTTGGTGATGGCAGTGCTGTTTCAAATGCAACCAGTCCACTTCATACATACACTGCCGGTGGAACTTACAATTGTGTATTGACTGTTACCAATGCAGGAGGTTGCTCTGAAACAATTACACAGCAAATAGTCGTGACGCAATGTGGCACAGCGAGTTTAACAACCACGAATGTTTGTCAGGGAACTGCAGCAACAATTACTTACACGGGGTCATCTGCTCCTGCCAATGCGTTCACATGGAATTTCAATGGAGGAACAGTTGTATCAGGAAGCGGAGCAGGGCCGTATTCAGTGGTTTGGAATACACCGGGTACATTTAATGTGAATGTTTCTGTCACTCAAAGCAGTTGCAGTACTGTTACTGCGACGCAGCCGATAACAATTTATGCAACACCGAATGCATCCATCAGCGGAACAGCTGCATTATGTACCGGTCAGAACAATACAATTAATTTCAGTGGAACCGCAGGTGCCGGTGCAACATATGCATGGAATTTTGCAGGAGGAAATGTTGGATCCGGTTCCGGATCTGGTCCTTATTCGGTCCAATGGTCTGCAGCCGGTAATTACAATTTGCAGGTGATCGTCACCGATAACGGATGTCGGGATACGGCTGCATTTGCAGTGGTAGTAAATCCTATTCCAACTTCCACATTTAATGCAACTCCATCGGTTTGTGCAGGTAGTCCGGTTACGGTCAATTATACAGGTACCGGATCAGCAGGCGCGAATTACACATGGGGATTTGACGGAGGAACAGTTGTTTCGGGAAGTGGTCAGGGACCATATACATTAGTTTGGAACACCGCGGGGAACCATCAACTTACGTTGACTGTTGCTCAAAATGGTTGCACATCTACTCAGTCGGTGGCTGCAGTTGTAACTAATCCGATCCCGAATGCATCCATCAGTGCTACATCAGCTGTTTGTGTTGGTCAATCGAACACAATTAATTTTAATGGCACTGCGGGTGCGACAGCAACTTATTCTTGGAGTTTTGGTTCAGGAACAGTTGGATCAGGAAGTGGCGCGGGTCCTTATTCAGTTTTGTGGAATGCCGCCGGACCTCAACAGCTGCAAGTAGTTGTTACCGAAAGTGGATGCCGTGACACAGCAGTGTTTCCTGTTCAGGTGAATGCAATTCCGACTTCTACATTTACAGTTACGCCTGCTGTGTGTGCCGGTTCTCCTGTTGCTGTTTCCTACACAGGTTCAGCTGCACCGGGGGCAGGATATGCATGGAATTTCAATGGAGCAACTGTTGCTTCCGGCAGTGGGCAAGGCCCTTACAGTCTGGTATGGAATACAGCCGGTCCGTATACTGTTAATCTTACAGTAACTGAAAATGGATGTGTTTCTGCTCTAAGCAGTCAGCCTGTGACAATTAATGCCATCCCGGATGCAGCAATTACTGCAACTCCTGCTGTTTGTGTTGGTCAGAACAATTCAATCAGTTTTAGTGGCACCGCGAATCCGGGTGCAAATTATGTTTGGACATTCGGAAGTGGTACTGTGAATTCCGGTTCAGGGGCAGGACCTTATTCGGTTCAATGGGCTGCGGCAGGTAATGAACAATTGAAAGTTGTTGTTACACAAAACGGATGCAAGGACAGCGCTGTATATAATGTATTGGTGAATGCTATACCTACGTCGACATTCACTCTGCCGGCAAATACCTGCATCAATACTACATATCAGGTTGTCTATACCGGATCAGCAACCGCGGCATCTACATACACCTGGAATTTTGGCAGTGCCACAGTCCTTTCCGGAACAGGAATGGGACCCTATTTATTGACTAATTCTTCTGCAGGAAATGCTCCTGTATCCTTAACCGTTACACAAAACGGATGTGTATCTCCTGTGAGTACAAATGCAATCAATATCGTTGGTCTTCCTGTTGCGAATGCCGGAATTGATAAAACCGCTTGCTCCGGCGGTGTTGTAGGAATTGGTGTCGCAGGTGCAGCGGGAAATACATATTCATGGACGCCTGCAATCGGATTGTCAGATGCGAGTATTGCCAATCCAACCTGCACAGTGAATAACACCGGAGTGGGCACAAACTCTGCTTCCTATTTGTTGACGGTTACCAATTCATTTGGTTGTGTAAATACTGATACTGTTGTAGTGCATGCACATGCAATTCCTGCCGCAACATTTGATCCGTTGGCTTCGCAGTGTTTGAAAGACAACAGTTTCATTTTTAAATTGACAGGAAATATTTTTAACGGAGTAACCTACGATTGGAATTTTGGTTCCGGATCGAATCCGGGAACAAGTACTTCTTCAACACCGGATGCGGTGAGCTATTCAACTGTGGGGACACATATCATCACACTAAAATCAGAGTACAACGGTTGTGTGGGTCCTGTATATACAGACAGCTTACAAATATTTGCTATGCCTACAGCCGATTTTGTACCAGAGGTATTGAATGGATGTGAACCGCTTGATGTACCGTTTATCAATGCAAGCAGCAGCAATAGTTCCTCTTTCAATTGGAATTTTTACGATGGACAAAATGATACAGCCCAAACTCCTTTGCATACATTTGAACATGCGGGGGTATATTCAGTTTCTCTTGTAGTGTTGACACAAGAAGGCTGTCGTGCTGACACACTATTACCTGATCTTATAACTGTATATCCAACACCAGTGGCGTCGTTTATTCCTGAGCCGGGAGTTACTACCATCTGGCAGCCGGTAGTCTATTTTGATAACAGAACACTTTACGGCAATCAATACACCTGGACATTCGGTGACAGTACAACTTCGGATCAAACCAATCCTTCACATACTTATACAGAAGTTGGAGCATATGAAGTGGTGCTGATGACTTCCACACAATATGGTTGCAGGGATACAGTTCGTGGGATTGTTCGCGTAGAGTATGGATTTAATTTTTATGTACCATCAGCCTTTACTCCGAATAATGATGGAGTGAATGATTATTTCCAGGGCTACGGCACCTATATTAAAACCTATGATATGGGAATTTACAATCGTTGGGGTAATTTGGTCTACCATACAAATGACTATTCCAAACCATGGGATGGCAAGATCAAGAACGAAGTTCAATCAGATGTTTTTGTCTATAAAATTCGTGTAGTGGATGAAAACGAAGAGATCCATAACTACATCGGTAAAGTAACAGTCGTCCGCTAAAACAATCACAGAACATATTTACCAAAGGAGTATGCATTGCATACTCCTTTTTTTGTGTCATATAATTTCTTCGAAAATAATTTGAGATGTATGGAATGCTTTTTCTTTCTGCATCCAGACGACATCAACGCAGGATTCCTGAGTTGAACAAGAACCCTAAATATTTTAACCTTAAAATTAATTACCATGAAAAAGAACAGCTTTTTTTTGCTGGCTTTTATTCCCGGTCTATTGGCCGGAGCCGGTATTGTGATTGCGCTTCAGGAATCTTCCGCAATTGTTTCAGTAGCGAAGCCACCTGTATCAAGAAATGACAATGAAATTATTGCTTCTGTGCCCAAGGAGGAAAAGCCGGCTGAACCCGAAAAACCCGTCTCTGTGCAGCCCAAAGGCCCTGACAAAGGATGTGTTTTCAAAACTGTATTTGGTGAAGAGCCATCGGATAATAATTACGTTTTTAAAACTCCGGAGAAGGTAAGGTCATCAATTGAAGATGCATTGGAATGGATAGCTAAAGCACAATCAGAAAGCGGCGGATGGGGAGCAGGAACACACTCGAATCAGGGGGTAATGGATCCACATGCCGTACATACAGATCCTGCTACTACTGCGATGGTTGCAATGTCTATTTTAAGATGTGGAAGCACACTGAATTCGGGACCATATTCAAAAGAGTTGAAACGCGCACTTGAATATTTGTTGAAACAGGTAGAAGCATCATCACAAAATTCGTTGAACATCACCGATGAAACAGGAACGCAGCCGCAGATAAAACTCGGACAAAATATTGATGTTGTTCTGACTTCGCAATTTCTTACCAATGTACTGGATGAACTGGAACAGGACAAGTCATTAAAAAACAGAGTGATTCGTTGTAATCAATTGTGTATTTCAAAAATTCAGAAGGGTCAAACAGCAAGTGGTAGTTTGATTGGCGCGGGATGGGCGGGTGTATTGCAAAGTTCATTTGCTACGAATGCATTGGAAACAGCAAAAGACAAAGGGCTTGAAGTGGATGAAGCGAAACTGGAGAAATCAAAAAGTTACCAGAAGAGCAATTTTGATGTGAGTACGAATAATGTCACCACTGAAGATGCGGCCGGTGTTGTTTTGTATTCTGTTTCCGGAACCAGCAGGGCGAGCGCGAAAGAAGCAAGGAGAGCGAGAGAAGCGATAGAAAAAGCCAAGCAGGAAAATAAATTGGAAAAATCGGCACCGGTCTCCATTGAAAATTTAAAAAAGGCTGGAATGAGTGAATCAGAAGCACTGCGATATGGTTCTGCTTATAAAATCAACTCTGCTGCAAGCGAACAAGCTCAATTGGATAATGTCATGAATGGATTTGGGAGTAATGGAGGCGAAGAATTTTTAAGTTACCTCCAAACCGGTGAGGGAATGATCATGGGAAAAAACATGAGCTGGAAAAATTGGTATGACAATATCAGCGGCAGGCTGGTAAGAATCCAAAATAATGATGGAAGCTGGAATGGGCATCATTGCATTACAAGTCCTGTTTTTTGTACTGCAACTTCACTGCTTATTTTGGCCATTAACAATGATGTTCCTGCGCTTGAAGTATTAGGCGGGAAATAGCCTTGCTTTATTTGTCTCATACTTTAAAGTCCGGGTAGTATACCAGTCTGCCCGGACTTCTTTGTGTTTTTCTAAATTTCCGGTGAGCAATGCTGAACACAGATTCCCTCACGATGGAGGATGAATTCCATTGGTTTTACATGCTGAAAATCACTACCTTCGCGGCCTTGTAAAATTCAGACAGATGATTTCGGTTTCCAACCTCTCCTTACGTTACGGTAAACGTGTTTTATTTGAAGACGTAAATATCAAGTTTACTCCTGGTAATTGTTATGGAATAATTGGCGCAAATGGAGCCGGTAAATCCACTTTTCTTAAGATTTTATCCGGAGAAATTGATCCAAGTACAGGACAGGTGGCGATGTCACCCGGTGAGCGAATGAGTGTTTTGAGTCAGAATCACTTTGCATTTGATGCCTATCCGGTTCTTCAAACTGTGATCATGGGAAATAAAACGCTTTGGGCTGTGATGCATGAGAAAGATGCGATTTATGCAAAAGCAGATTTTAGTGATGAGGACGGACATCGGGCAGCTGAGCTTGAACATCAGTTTGCAGAGATGAACGGTTGGGATGCGGAAAGTGATGCCGCCAGCCTCTTGAGCAGTCTTGGAGTGAAAGAAGAATATCATCACATGCTGATGTCAGAGTTAAACGGTAAGGAAAAAGTACGTGTGTTGTTGGCGCAGGCATTGTTTGGGAATCCGGACATACTTTTACTGGACGAGCCTACAAATGACCTGGACGTGGAAACGATTACATGGCTTGAGAATTTTTTAGCCGATTTTCAAAATACTGTGATCGTTGTTTCACACGACAGGCATTTTCTCGATGCCGTTTGTACGCATGTATCGGATATTGATTTTGGAAAAATAACAACTTATACAGGAAACTATTCATTCTGGTACGAATCAAGTCAGTTGGCTTTACGTCAGCGGGCGGATCAGAATAAAAAAATAGAAGACAAGCGGAAGGAGTTGCAGGAATTTGTGGAACGATTCAGCGCGAATGCGTCAAAATCAAGACAAGCTACAAGCAGAAAAAAATTACTGGAGAAACTTGTCATTGATGACATACAGCCATCGAACCGAAAATATCCCGGCATCATATTCAGAGCTGAGCGTGAATGCGGAGATCAGATTTTAAATGTTGAACATCTGTCGAAATCTTCCGATGAAGGAGTAGTTTTATTTCAGGACATTTCATTTACATTGACAAAAGGAGATAAAGTAGCTGTTCTCTCCCGTGATCACCTGGCTATATCAACCTTCTTTGACATTCTCGTGGGAGAGGCAAAGCCGGATCAGGGTACAATTTCATGGGGCAGCACAATTTCCAAAGCGTATTTACCCAATGATAATGCAAAGTTTTTTAAAGAAGACCTGAATCTCATTGACTGGCTCCGTCAGTTTTCAAAGGATAAAGATGAAACTTATATCCGTGGTTTTCTTGGCAAGATGTTGTTTTCAGGTGAAGAGACATTAAAGAAATCAAATGTGTTGTCAGGTGGGGAAAAAGTACGTTGCATGATTTCCCGCATGATGCAGGTAAATGCCAATTGTTTGATTCTTGATGAACCAACCAATCACCTGGATCTCGAATCGATCACTGCATTTAACAATGCAATGAAAGACTGGAAACATATTGCGTTATTCACGACTCATGACCACACTTTTGCGGAATCAGTTGCAAACAGAATCATTGAATTGACCCCCGGAGGAATCATTGACAAGAGAATGAGTTTTGATGAATACATTTCGGATGAAAACATTAAAGCTCTGAAAGAGAAAATGTATCCGGAAATTGTCGCTGCCTGATTTCTTCAATAACACTACGTCGATTGGTTTAAGAGCATGCATCCGGATTATCAAAAAAAATTGGATCAGGCCAAGGTTTTGAAAAAGGAGACCAAAGCTTTTTTTGGAACGCTTAAAAAACGTCGGCCCTCTGATCTGGATAAGGTTACGAATGCATTACATCATGAAGCTTTTGAACATATTGATTGCCTTCAATGTGCGAATTGTTGTCGTACAACCGGACCGTTATTAAAAGCCAAGGACATTGATGCTCTGGCTGCCCATTTAAAGATTCGACCGGCTATTTTTACTGACACCTATCTGAGAGTAGATGAAGACAAAGATTTTGTTTTCAAATCCATGCCATGCCCTTTCTTAGGAGAAGACAATTATTGCTCAGTATATGCAGAACGTCCGGGAGCATGCCGGGATTATCCTCATACGCAACAGAGGGATATTCGTCAAAAGCTGGATATCACCTTTGAAAATACGATGATTTGTCCGGCTGTTGCCGATGTTGTGGAAGGATTAAAAAAAAGATATAGTACCGTGTGATTTTTTAACAGATTTGTTGGTACATCAACTTCAGGTTGTTGATACTTATTTCTATTTTCGTTAACTTTTCCGATTCATTCCCGTACCACTTAATTATTTCTCTTCCTAAATTAAATCATTCCACAGAAAACATTCGATGAGACAGTTGAAACACAATCATCTTTCATTATTGGTTTTATTTTTCTTTGTTTTCAATTACGGAAATTCAGCAATAGGTGCGACAGAGCCATTGTTTCCATCCACTTTTGTAACAGCCAGTGGTGCGAATTGCAATGAAATAGATTTGAACTGGGTTTCCGGAGATGGGGCAAGGAGACTTGTCGTTGCTTCAGCCAATACACCGGTAAGTGTGGCTCCGGTAGACGGGCAATCGTATAGTGCTGCTACAAATTTCGGTTCCGGTTCCAATTTGGGGAATGGAAATTATGTCGTTTACAACAGCAATGGTACCAATGTAACAGTGTCCGGATTGAATGGGGGAACACATTATTATTTTGCGGTATTTGAATTCAACGGAACCGGAATCGGTTCAAACTACCTTACGAGTGTGTCGGCAACTGCAGATACTTTCGCGACAGGAATTACATTGTCTGTGATTATTTCTGATTCCAGTTTTTGTTTGGGTGAATTCGCAAATCTGGAAGCTCATGGAGCACCCCAGTACTTATGGTCTCCGGGTACAGGATTATCAAGCAGTACGGATTCAGTAATTATTGCTTCACCGACAACAACAACACAGTATACAGTGGAGGCATCAGATTTGAATGGTTGTCAGATAAGTGCACGCTTCACACTCACGGTAAATTCTCTCCCGATTGTCAATCTTGGAAATTTTTCAGATATCTGTATAAATGGAAATGCATTTACTCTCAGCGGAGGAACGCCTGCAGGAGGAACATACAGCGGCCCGGGTGTAAGCGCAGGAATTTTTAATCCTGCAGTTGCCGGCGCGGGGATTCATTACATTCGTTATTCCTACACAAATGCTCAGGGATGTTCTGCAACAGACAGCTCTACAATACGCGTCAACAGTTTACCCACTGTAAATTTGTCTTCCTTTCTCGGAACTTGTGTAAACTCTAATTCATTCACACTTACCGGCGGAACACCGGGAGGAGGTTTTTATTCCGGAGCAGGAGTGAGTGCCGGCATATTCTCACCTTCTTCTGCAGGAGTAGGAACACATTCCATTATTTACACTTACACCAATGTACAAGGTTGTACTTCCAGTGATACTTCTTCAATCGTAGTAAATGGGTTGCCTGTAGTTTCACTCTCTTCGTTTCCCTCTGTCTGTATAGATGCTGCATCCTTTGCATTGAGTGGAGGTAGTCCGTCAGGTGGAAGTTACAGTGGTGCCGGGGTCTCATCCGGTTCTTTCAATCCATCCGTTGCCGGTGCAGGTAATCAATTAATAACATATTCCTATACTGATGGGAATGGATGTTCCGCATCCGCATTGTCATCTATCTTCGTGAACAGTTTACCCTCAGTTACAGTCGGGCCTTTAAGTGGTGTTTGTGTCAATGCACCAGCTTTTTCATTGAGTGGAGGTACTCCGACCGGAGGAGTATATTCGGGAACAGGTGTGAGCAATGATTCTGTGTTTTCTGCAGCGGTGGCGGATACAGGAGCACATGCAATTGTGTATACTTATTCAGATGTAAATGGATGTGTGAACAGAGATACAGCAGACATCCAGGTTTTCGCGTTGCCGGAAGTCACTCTTGGAACATTTGCTGCACGTTGTGCGAACACAGGACCACTGAGTTTAAGTGGAGGGCTTCCATCCGGCGGGCATTACAGCGGTCCGGGAGTGAGCGGAACAACTTTCTATACAGGGATAGCCGGAGCAGGAACACATACCATTATATATACTTATACAGATTCAAATATATGTACTAACTCAGCATCGTCTACTATACAAGTAAATCCGGTACCACAACCCAACCTTGGTCCGGACACAATCGCGTGTGCAGAAACGGATGTAGTATTAACTGCAGGAAATACCTATTCAACCTACGTATGGTCCACAGGTCAAAACACTGCTTCCGCCAGCATTGATTCCAGCGGGCATGGGTTGAATACATTCCCTGTCACATTGATTGTTACCAATTCATTTGGTTGTGCAAACAGAGATACAATTCTGGTAACATTTACACCCTGCGCTGGGGTTAGAGAACCTGCAATCTCCGCGACAGATGTTGTTATTTATCCAAACCCTACATCATCCTTATTTATTCTGGAGACATCTTCTCCGGTGGACATCGAGATTTTTGATGGAACGGGTCACTGTGTGGAACAAAGAAAGACAATATATTTCCGGACAACTTTTGGGAATTCCTTTTCGGCGGGAGTATATTTTGTTCGTGTCCACAACGGGAATGAAATTCTTACTGTGAAGCTTTTGAAACAAGATTAAAGAAGACAAAATTCAATATAGTTTACGTTGAATGCCCGATTTCATCATTTGCATTCATGGGCAGACTCTTTTCTTGGATGTGATATATCACAAATGGCTGTAGTCACATGATATTCGTCATGTTTTAATAAACTGGACAAACACATTCTCTAATTTCTTTTTTTCTTTTCGGGCAGCAATCAAATATTGATTATTTTTGAATGACAAAGCTCAATTTTATAAAGGATGAATGGTCGGATAGAGTGCACAACATGTCCAAATACAAAATGTTTTGTGCAACAAAATTGCAATTCAGAATGGATACAGATTATCAGCCGATCCAAGGAGCAGTCGCTGTATCAGAAAGGACAACAAATTTTTCGTGAAGGTGATAAAGTGTCCGGATTGTATTTTATTCAACAAGGGAAAGTAAAAATAGTTTCCAATGGTTTGAACGGAAAAGAACAAATAGTTCGACTTGCTTCAGATGGATATGTCATTGGCCATTGTGGAATAGGAGAAGAGATGTATCCAATTGGCGCGGTTGCCCTGGAAGATACTACAGCTTGCTTTCTGTCGAATGAGTTATTGAAAAGCGCTTATAGAGAGAATGTACAATTTACACTTGCATTCATGTTTTATTATTCTTCTGAGTTGCGCAAAATGGAAGCCCGACTAAAATATGTTGCTCAGATGTCGATCCGGGAAAAAGTAGCAGAAGCACTGCTTTACTTATATGATATTTTTGGTGTGAATGGTGATGCTCAGGTTTTGAATGTGACTATGAGCAGGCAAGAGTTGGCTGATTTAGTTGGCACAAATGCAGAACAGGTAACCAGACAGCTTTCACTTTTTCAGGATGAAAAAATAATTTCAAAGCAAGGAAAAGACCTTGCAATCCTGCGTGTGGATTTGTTGAGAAAAATGGTGAAATCATATAGCCATCAGGAATTGTAAAAATTTTAAAGTTAGAAGTCAGGAGGAAGTGGTGCATTCTTTCTCATTTTTTCTTCTATTAAACTTTGTTTATCGCACTGGCGACCGATAGGTCAGGATCATTTTTGAGCCCAAAATTCGCGAAAATCAACACAGCTAAAGCGGTTTCCTGCGTTTTCGCAGGACTCTAAATGACGATTCACCTTAATTCTGGTGATTGCAATCATGTTCAGACATACGTAAATGAAGGACATTTAAACCGTTTTTAATGGTGTAGATAAACCGAATCAATTCAAAAAAATAACAACGCTTATGAAATTGTATCGCTTCATTTTAATTTTCTTCTCTCTCGCGGTTCTTTATTCCTGCGAGAAAGACAATTATTTTGTTCCCAAGGAAACAATTGTGAATCCCAATGTCCCGATTAGTTTTAGTCAGGATATACAACCAATTTTTGATTTGAGTTGCTCTATTTCAGGTTGTCATGACGGACAGAATGATGATCCTGATTTAACAGTTGGTAATGCTTATGCTTCTTTGTTTTCAACGGGAGATATCGACACTGTAACCGCTGAGAACAGTAAACTTTACAAACGTGTAGCGGGAATAAGTGGAGCTTTGATGCCTCCAACAGCTAATGGAGGACCATTGCCAGCCAACAAGGTGAGTCTCATTTTAAACTGGATTAAACAGGGTGCCAAGGACAATTAAAAAAAAACAACGTATGAAAACTATTTTCAATAAAATCAAATTCGCTGTTCTGTCACTTTTTGTCATTGCTCCTGTTGCGATGATGGCACAAGAAGCAGCCGGTACAACAGGAACGAAGGAAATCGTGAAGAGCACATTTGAAAATGGAGTGCTGATCAATAACCAGACAGTTGAGGGACCGAATAGAAAGTCGCTCGATTTTATGATTCAGCACCGTTTCGGTTTAATTAAGGACGAGAAAGACCTGTATGGTTTTTTTGCTCCGGCGAATGTGCGACTAGGATTGAATTATGGAATTACAAAAAGAATTTCTGTTGGAATTGGTGCCGCTAAATTGAAGAGGTATTATGATCTGCAATGGAAAGTTATTCTTCTTCAACAAACGAAAAGCGGGGGAAGTCCGGTTACGATTTCTTACCATGGTGACTTAGCAAGAAGCGCGAATGATAAATCAAAATTTTTGAATCAGGACAGCACCTATAAGGGAAGTAATCGCATCAATTATTTTCATGAGTTAATGATTGCTCGTAAATTCAGTAATAAAATTTCTTTCCAGGTAGCTGCAACGTATACTCACTACAATATTTCTGAAGCGATTACAGTTGTTGAAAACAATCAATCTCTTCGGATCAAGTTTCTAGTGCAACATTTTAGCTAAACTAATTAATTATTACCAA
>CALMQM010000003.1 GCA_937871435.1 uncultured Bacteroidota bacterium
TCTTACTGCCGGTTCTTATACTTACAACGTAACTGATGCTAACGGATGTACAGCTTCTTGTTCAGTGACAATCACTGAGCCTGCTGCATTGGTTGCTACATGTTCAGTTGTATCTCATGTTTCTTGTAATGGTGGAACTGACGGATCAGCTTCAGTAAGCGCTTCCGGTGGTACTGCTCCATACACTGGAACAGGTACCTTCACAGGGCTTGCTGCCGGTTCTTATTCTTACAATGTAACTGATGCAAACGGTTGCACAGCTTCTTGTAATGTAGATATCAACGAGCCAGCTGCTCTTGTAGCTTCTGCTACATCTACTCCTGCTTCTTGCCCAACTTGTTCTGACGGTACAGTTTCTATCGCTTCAGTTACAGGTGGTACACCAGCATATTCTTACACTAACCTCACTGGTCTTCTGCCAGGCACTTATTGCATCACAGTAACTGATGCGAATGGTTGCTCAACTCAGGCTTGTGCTACTGTTGGTGCAACTGCTTGCAGCCTTGTAGCTACATGTTCAGTTAACTCTAACGTTTCTTGTAACGGTGGATCTGATGGATCTGTAACTGTTAGCGCTTCTGGTGGTACTGCTCCATTCACAGGAACAGGTACTTTCTCAGGTCTTGCTGCCGGTTCTTATACTTATGTTGTAACTGATGCAAATAGCTGTTCATCTTCTTGCACAGTAACAATCACTGAGCCTGCAGTTCTTGTAGCTACATGTTCAGTTGTATCTAACGTTTCTTGCAACGGCGGAAATGATGGTTCAGCATCTGTAAGTGCTTCAGGCGGTACTGCTCCTTATAGCGGAACAGGTACATTCACCGGTCTTGCTGCAGGTTCTTATACTTACAACGTGTCTGACGCGAACGGATGTACTGCTTCTTGTTCAGTGACTATCACTGAGCCGGCTGCATTGTCTGCTTCAGCGAATGCAGGTTCAATTGCTTGTTTCGGTGGTTCAGCTTCAGTTGTAATCAGCGCTACAGGTGGTACTGCTCCATATTCAGGAACAGGAACATTTAACCAGTTTGCCGGTACTGTTACATATACTGTAACTGATGCTAACGGTTGTTCAGCTACAACTGATGTAACTCTCACTGAGCCTACAAAAGTTGAAGGAACAACATCTACAGTTGCTGCTAACTGCGGATTTAATGATGGTTCTGCTACCGTAACTGCTTCAGGTGGTACTGGTTCTTATACTTACTCATGGGCACCGGGTGGTCAAACTACAGCTACAGCAACTAACCTTGCTGGCGGAACTTATGTAGTTACTATCACTGATGCAAATGGATGTACTGGTTCTGCAACTGCTGTTGTAGGTGGAGTAGGTTCTGGTCCGGATCCAGCTGGTCCGATTTCTGGTCCTGCAGGCGCTTGCCGTAACAGTTCAGGAATTGTTTACTCAATTGCTCCGGTTGCTGGTGCCAGTTCATACATCTGGTCATTGCCAGGTGGTGTAACAGGTTCTTCTACTACAAACAGTATTACTGTTGCCTTCGGTCCGGCTTCTGGTCCAGGAGCATTCAACGGTGGTTTCATTTGTGTAACTCCTGTAAATGCTTGTGGTAACGGTACTGCGGCTTGCTTGAACATTCCGGTTCTTACAGTTAAACCAGGTTTACCAAGTCTGATTTCAGGTACATTCCCTTCATGCGGACCTGCTACCTACACTTATTCTGTTTCTCCGATCGCTAACGCTACAAACTATGTTTGGACTGTTACCGGTGCTGGTGTTTCTATCGTAAGTGGTCAGGGTACTAACAGTATCCAGGTATTCATCCCGGCTGGTATGGGTCAAGGTACTATCTCAGTGTATGGTCAAAACTGTGTAGGAAATGGTTCTGCACGTTCTACTTACCTGACTGGTGTACCAACTCACTCTAATGCTCTTGTTGGTCCTGGATTCGTATGTGCAGGTACAACTGGTGTAGCTTACTCTATGGGCCCTGTAAACGGTGCTACAAGCTATATCTGGTCTATCACAGGAAATGCTTCTATCGCAACTTCCAGTGGTCCTTCTTGTACAGTTGATTTCTCTCCAACATGGACAACAGGTGTACTTTCTGTAACAACTTCTAACTCTTGCGGTTCGTTCACAAGAACTTACACTCTGCAGTCTACTCCAGCTCAACCTGGAAGTATTTCTGGTCCTGGAAGCAACCTTTGCGGACAGTCTGGTGTAACGTATTCAATTGCTGCCGTAGCAGGTGCAACCGGATATACATGGACAGTTCCTGCAGGTGTTACTCCAACAACTCCGTTGACTGGAACATCCATCACTGTTAACTTCACAGCTGGTTTCACAAACACAGGTAATATCTGTGTATCTGCAACTAACTCATGTGGAACAGGAACAGCTCGTTGTTACTCTGTAACTGCCCGTCCGGCTGCTGCTGGAACAATCACTGGTCCTTCACCAGTATGTAAAACTTCAACTCAGGTTTACAGCATTTCTCCTGTTGCCGGTGCTGCAAGTTATACATGGTCTGTGACAGGTGGTGCTTCAATCATCCCTGGCGGAACTTCTGCTACTATCAACTTCAATACTGCATTGTCAAGTTCTGCAACTGTGAAAGTAAACGCGAACAACGCTTGTGGCGCTGGTCAACCAGGTCAGAAGATTGTTTCTGTTAACCTCGGTTGCCGTACAGCTCAGGAAGAACTGTCTGCTGTTCCAGCACTCAGCGCTTACCCGAACCCAACAAGCGGTATCTTCACATTGAACTTCAATGCTGATGTTAAGGCTAAATACACTGTGAAAGTGGTTGACCTCATCGGTAATGTAGTAATCAGTGATGTTGTTAGTGCTGTTGAAGGTGTTAACATGAAGGATCTTGATCTCAGCAAAGCTGCTAAAGGAATGTACTTACTGTCTCTCGAAAACGAAAGCGGTAACGTACAAACTCTGCGCATCGTAGTTGAGTAATCGATTCTCAGAATAAAAAAAGAAGTCCTTCCCATTGGGAAGGACTTCTTTTTTTTTATTTGGGTAACATGAAAAAGAGTAATTAAATTTTTTTCGTCATGAATCTTAAGTCTGTTCAACTTTTTATTTCATTTATCAATTTGTTTAATCTGTCTTGAAATTAGAGGGGCTGTTAGTTTTTTTCTCTTGAGTGCATCATCCATTCTCATTTGAGGTTATTTCAATTCGTGTATTGGTAAATATATGTTCGGTAAAATGTTACAAGAGAATTCTATTTGATGCCTTCACTCAATTTCTTGTTTACAAAATAAAATGTTTATTGATTTTTTAATTGATATGAGGATGAGCCCGGCTTTTTTGTTTTGATTTCTTTTTCATTTACCAACTAAAATATACCGTCCGCCAAAAGCTGAATCCAATAAAGGGATTTATGTTGTATATTGAAATAGAAACCGGCATATCATTTTTTTGCATGATAGATTTGGGAAATGAGTTTTGTTGCCGGGTTTAATAACCAATCAATGCTTGCAGAATGAGATTTCATGAGAATTACGGAATCAGCATTATAAACAAAAAGAGTTTAGTAAAATTCTTTGTGCTTATTATTTGCGTTCTCTCATTTGAGAAGATGGATGCACAGACAGTGACTCTGCTTTCTCCGACAGGCGCCGGAGGATTTGAGTCGGGCACAACATTTTCAGCGAACGGTTGGACGGAAATCCAACCTGCAGGGGATAATCGCAAATGGCAGGTCGGAACAGCCGCCGGCTCGCAAGGTGGTACACGGGCAGCTTATGTTGGTTCATCAAGCAACAACAATGGTATTAATGCGGCAAAAGTGGATCACTTTTACAGGGATCTGGTAGTGCCTGCTAATGCCGTGAATGTTCAACTGAACTTTTATATAAAGCAAACAACAACTGATGATACCTATGATTATTTGTATGTGTTTACTACAAGTACTTCTAATACTCCGGTAGCAGGAACGGTTCCCGGTGGAGGATATACACAAAGGTTTGTAAACACATCAACTTCTTATTCCGCTTTTACTGCAGTACCAACCATTAACCTTTCTTCTGTTGCAGGCACAACAGTGAGGCTTGTCTTCACATTTGTTTCGGATGGAGTGAGTCCTCATGCTAATCCGGCAATCGATAATATATCATTTACTTATGTGAATCCACAGGCTTGCACAGGAACGCCAGGTCCGGGGAACACGATTGCATCAATTGCCAATCCTGTTTGCACCGGCACATCTGTCGTACTATCCTTGCAAAACCAGTCCTTTGATACAGGACTGAGTTATCAGTGGGAGTCTTCTTCCAATGGTACAAGCTGGAATATTATTCCAGCAGCCCAATCATCGACTTATACAACTACAGCTCTCAGTACAACTTATTACAGAAATAAAGTGACCTGCAATAACTCCGGTCAGAATACTTATTCAACCGCGGTGCAGGTTCAATCCATCGATTGTGTTTCCATGCAAAACGGAAGTATTACCAGTTGTTCCGCCAAATTCTATGATAGTGGAGGATCCGGTGGGTCGTATACAACGTATGAGGATTATACATACACTTTTTATCCTACTCCTGGTAATAAGATTCGTGTTGTGTTCAATGCCTTCGATACGGAAAGTGGCTATGATTTCCTCACCATCCATGATGGAAATTCTGTTGGAGCTACACAACTTTTTTCCGGTTCGGGTTCCACACTACCGGGAACATTTACTTCATCCGCCGCGGACGGGAGTCTCACATTTCATTTTGTAAGTGATGGTTCTATCAGTTATACCGGATGGGATGCAACAATTTCCTGCCTGCCAATTCCGGCCTGTACAGGAAGTCCGGCTGCCGGAACCGTCACCGGTACAAGTACATTGTGCGCGGGGACTTCAACTGTACTCACAGCTTCCGGTGTAAGCACAGGATTTTCAGGTTTGCAATACCAATGGCAGGAATCAGATGACAATGGTGTAACAGATAACTGGGCTGCAGTGGTAAGTGGGAGCGGGGCAACCGGCACTTCTTATACCAGTCCGGTTATGGTGAATTCAATTTATTACAGGATGCTTGTGACCTGTTCCAACAGTAGTCAGTCATCCGCTTCACCCGGTGCATTGATCACTGTGAATCCATTGCCCGTTGTGAATCTGGCTGCGTCTTCAACTATGATTTGTGGAACTGGGAGTGTGAATTTGAATGGCTTTGGAGCAAACTCTTATTCCTGGTCACCGGCTACAGGCTTGAATGTCACTACAGGTCCCAGTGTTATCGCCAGTCCTTCGGCTTCAACAACCTATACTGTTACAGGTACAACGAATTCTTGCAATGGAACTGCGTCAGTAACAATTAGTGTGTATCAAGCTGTGGGTAGTGTTAGTACTTCAGCTGACACAACTCAGGGGTGCGATCCCCTCACTACAGTTTTACATGCGAGTGCATGTTTGAACACCACTCCTACATTTACAATTGATTCTTCTTCGACAAATTATTCGCCGTCCGGAGCTACCGGATTTCTTACCATGTCGAGTGCTGACGATGGATTCGCAAGTATTAATCTGCCTTTTAGTTTTAATTATTTTGGAAACACGTATACATCAGCATATGTTTCCACAAATGGTTTTCTCTCGTTCGGAACGAGTTCAACGACTCTTACAGCACAGTTGATTCCCAATTCAACAACACCAAATAATATCGTTGCACTATGCTGGAATGATTTGCTTCATTCCGGAACTTCCACCGGTGTCGATACATTTACGGTCGGAAGTGTGGGAAGCAGAAAATTTGTGATTCGTTTCAATGCAGGTGCAGTTGCATTTTATAACATCGGTTCACAGACCGGTTCATTCGGTGGAAAAATAATTCTGCACGAAGGGACTAATAAGATTGAATTGAGAATTGATGTCATGAATATGGGAGTAATTACCGGAAGATTGAAAACACTCGGTGTGGAAAATTCGGATGGAACCATAGGTATTGCCATGGCGGATAAAAATTATACTGACTGGAGTGTTTCCGGTCCTGTTACCTATGGATTTACTCCAGGCTTCAATTGTTCAGGTTCCGCGGGGATGAGTTATGCCTGGTTGCCTGCAACACAATTGACGAATGCGAATACTGCCAATCCGAATGTAACCTCATTAACTGCAAATACAACTTATACAGTTACTGCAACAAGCAGTTCAGGATGTAGCGCCACAAAAACTATTTCGCTGACGGTTTTTCCGCAACCTGCGGCTCCAACAATTTCAGCAAACGGCCCTTTGTCCTTCTGCCCGGGAGGAAATGTGATACTTACTTCTTCATCTCCGTCCAACAATCATTGGAGCACAGGTGAAACAAGTGTCTCGATCAATGTAAATTCTTCACAAGCCATTACCTTGTATACAACTGCCGGATTGTGTGCATCACAAATTAGTTCTTCTACAATTGTTCGGTATGATACAATTCAGCCACTGATCACAATTTTAGGTGGAGGAGCATCTTTGTGCGGTGGAACCCGCGATTTGATTGCGGATGGCTCGCCACAGTATGTAAGCTGGAACTGGAGTACGAATGAAACGACACAAGGAATCAATGTTAATTCAGCGGGCACTTATTCAGTGGTCACAACAGATTTAAATGGTTGTATTGAGCATAACGCTTTTGTTCTCTATCCAGGTACTGCGCCTGTAGCACCAATCATTTCCACATCCAGTGCATTGCAGGTATGTAACAATGATCTCGTTACGATACAATCGGATTTAAGCGACAACATAGTATGGTCCCCAACTTTTGATAATTCAGCTTCGATTACTTATAATTTATCTCCTCCCGGAAGTTATGATTTCTTTGTTACCAGAGATTCATTGGGATGTTATTCGGAATCGAATCATCTCACTTTTACGGTAAATCCGGTTCCTGAAATTTATTCATTCCTTCCCGCAGATTCCGCTTGTCCGGGCGATATTGTAACTCTGTCCGGATCCGGATTTTCAGGCGTGACCGGAATTTCTTTTAACGGTGTTAATGTTGTTGCATTTAATGTCATGGACGATTATACCATTGAGGCTACAATTCCGGACGGCGCCAGTTCAGGACCTGTAATATTAACGGATAATGTAACAGGTTGTATTGGAGTAGGACCGGTGTTCAATATTAAGAGCAGTTGCGTTTCTACTGTTACACTGCAGTTGAAATTATATCTGCAGGGATATTATTTATCCGGAGGTTCCATGAATGCCGCATTATACAATGCAGGAGTGAGCTTGTCTTCCCTGGATTGTGATACCATTCATGTTTGTCTGATGGATGCGAATACTTTTGCAACGGTGGAATGTTCGGAGGTAATTTTATCTGTCGATGGAATCGCGTCGTGTGAATTTTCGCCCTTGACAAACAATCAGGATTATTTCATCCGTGTAACTCATCGGAGTGCATTGGAAACATGGTCTTCGGCCTTGGTAAAAATGCAATCACTCACAAATTATGATTTTAGTGCTGATGCTACGAACGCGTATGCCTCTAATGAAGTTGAAGTGGAACCCGGTGTTTGGGCTTTCTGGAACGGAGATGTTTCTGATGGTAACACCACCGGCTTTCAGGATGGATTTGTCGAATCCAGCGATTACAGTGCGATAGAAAACGGATCACAATCATTCCTGTTTGGATATGAAGTGCAGGATATCACGGGTGATGGATTGGTTGAATCTTCCGACTATGGAATGATTGAAAACAATAGTCAGCTCTTTATTATTTCTGCTCATCCATAATGCTTTTACAAGGCAGGAACCTTACCCGGATTTTGTCGGATTGAAATTATTTGAGCTGGCCGTTGAAAAATTCAATCACGGATGATTTTGTATGTTTCAATTCCGGTTTTGTTTTCAAGTACAACCAAATATATTCCTGTTGGAAATTTTTCCAGAGATAATACATTCTGAAAATCTTCGAATGGTTTTTCTAGTAGCAACAGACCTTTGAAATCGTAAATTTTTATCAATGTATTTTCATTTACTTTTTCATCAGAATAAAAATAAGAAATACCATTTAGCGCCGGATTTTGAAATCGAAGGGAATTGGATTGATCCGTTAAGGTGTGAATATCAGTGGTGGATAGTTTGGTCCAGGAATAATTTAACAATGTGTTTCTCCGGGCAGCACAGAGATCTGAGATCAACAGAAAATACAAATTGTTCCCGGAAATGGTAAAAGTATAGACAGCGGTATCTGTACAAAAAGAAGCGCCGGGAATATCAAAAATGTAGATCTGGTTGGACAATGTGGTGTATAGGCTTAAAGGTTGAAAGCCGGATCCGGTTGTTGAATAAAATATAGTATCTGTTCCGTATTGAAAAAACAGATTAATACTTGGTGGATTTGTGCCGAGCCAGGTGGTGTTTTGTAAACTCTGTGTTTTTCCATTTATAACGAACAGATAAAAGAGACAGGAGATAATAATCTTTTTCATCTCAATTATTTTATTTCGAAAATAATATGGATATGAAAAGTTAATAAGGGCATACGTCATGTAAGCCACAAAAAAAAGCCTCCGACTGGAGGCTTTTTCAATAAAGTGAATAGGATTATTCCGCCATCTCGGCAAGATCCACAGGAACAACCTGAGTGACGCCCTGTTCCACCATGGTAATTCCATACATGATGTCAGTTGCGGCCATTGTACGTTTGTTGTGCGTAATGATGATGAATTGTGAATCCTTGGAAAACTTCCGAATGATATTGTTGAATTTATCAATGTTCATGTCATCCAATGGAGCATCTACCTCATCAAAGATACAGAAAGGCGCAGGCTTCAGGAGGTAAATACTAAAGAGAAGAGCTGTTGCTGTAAGTGTTTTTTCACCTCCGCTCAATTGTGAAATTGATAAGGGACGTTTGCCTTTTGGCTTCGCGATAATTTGCACTTCACTTTCTGTCGGATTTTCCGGATTCAGCAATACCAGATCGCAATCGTCATCTTCTGTGAAGAGTGAGCGGAAGACCCGAATAAAGTTCTGACGTATATCCGTAAATGCCTTCATGAAATTCTCCCGGGCAGTAACTTCAATTTCTTCAATTGTTTTCAGTAGAGATTCTTTGGCTTTTGCCAAATCATCCTTTTGAGTATTGATGAATGTATGCCTTTCGCTGATTTCAGTATATGCTTCCACAGCCATCGGATTGATTGGGCCGTAATTGTCGAGCTGGTTTTTCTGTTTGGTAACCTTTTCTCTGAGTTCATCCTCTGTCCAGTCAGGTGAAGGTTCTTTTTCAAGCATCTCGTTGAGATCAAGATTGAATTCTACCGACAGACGTTCTTTGAGTGAATTGAGTTGCATTTTCAACTCCATCGTTTTGTCCTTGATGGCAAGACCGATTTGCTCACTTTGCTCACGCTGATGACGCACCTGACGGATACGTGTTTCCAACTCATCAATTGAACCGCGTGCTTTGAAGTAGTCTGCCTCCACAAGTGCTACGGATTGTTCCATGCTGTCCTTTTCAGCATAGAGACTTAACAACTGTGTATCAAAATCGGTAGAGGATTCAAGCAATTCACGGATTTGATTTTGTACATGCTCAAGTTCCTGAGAATTGTTGCTGATATTTTTATTCAGTGTTTCCAGTAAGTTTACCTTATAGGCGTGATCGCGGATAATCGTCGCGATTTTATTTTGTTGCTGGATGCATTGAATGTTGTGCTGGTTATAACCCTGGCTCTGGTTATTCATTACTTCAGTAAGAGCATTGAACTCCTGCTGAAGTGTATTAAGTTGTCCGCTTACCGATTCGTATTGAGTACGAAGTTGCTCAAGGTGTTCGTGAAAACTGAGGTTGTTCTGACTCAGTGTTTCGTCGATGGAAGTCAGTTGTTCATGCAAGCCATCAAGGATTCGTTTGTTGTTCTCGATACTTGAATGGAGGTGTTCCGCTTTGTTTTTAAGAGAGGAGTGTTCGTGAACAGCTTTGTTTGCTTCCTGTTGAAGACGATTTTTATCAGCAGTCAGTTTTTCCTTGTTGCGTTTGTTCTCCTGCAATTGTTGTTGAACCTCGTCACGCTGAGTTTTCAGTCGTTCAAGACCTGTGGAAAGTGTTTCGATTTCTTTGCTGAGGTTCTCGAGGTGTTTTGCGCGTCCGATTCTTTTCCCGTCAAACAAACCGATGGAACCACCGGAAAGTGAGTGGCGTGTACGGCAATATTTTCCATTTTTGGAAATGAAAACCAAGGCTTTGTTGTCTTCCTGCAGGAACGGAGTGTTTTCCTGATTTTCGGTGACAACGTAAACGTTTCTCAGCAAATGATTGCAGAGTGGACGGTATTTTTCAGCAATGTCAATGATGGTAATAGCCGGGATGCAATCTGCAACCTGGTCGAAAGAAGGAGAAGGGGAGTCTTCAAAATTTTTGAGGATGAAAAAATTCGCCCGTCCTTTGGCAGCTTCACTCAATACATTGACTGCACGGCTTGCTTCTTCGATCTGATCAATCACGAAATAATTCATGAATGGATCTAGGTAATTTTCAATGGCTGATTTGTATTCAGCCGGACAGTTCAGGATCTCAGAGAATAAAGGAGCAGAACTGGTGCCAGGTGAATTTTTACGTAAATATCTCAGAGATTCCGGATAGCCTTCCAGGTTTTCTACTAAGCTTTTGGTGAGGTTGTATTCATTTTGACGGGCATCCAGTTTTCGTCCTTCTGCGATTACTTCTTCAGTGAGCTTTTTCAGTTCTTCATCGCCACGAATAATTTCATGAGCGAGATGTTCTTCATTGCTCAACAACTGATGATGCAATTGCTCCTTTTCTTCTTTTAAAAGTCTGCTTTGTTCAGCTTTCGTGTGCAAATCGTCATGTTCCAATTGCTTGTTCATTGAGTCGTCAGACAATCGCTGGATTTCCTTTTGGATAGAATCCTTGCGGGCCTGGGTTACTGCAAGACTTTTCTCTGACTCGTGCATCGAAGTCTGGATGGCGCGGGCTTCAGAAGAAAAACGATTGATATCGCTCTTCATCTGATCATGATTACCGCGGGTTTCATCGAGAGCAGATTTTAATTCCTGCAATTGCTGTTGCAATTGTTCAAGTAAAATTTCTTCGTTGAATTTATCCTCTTCCGATTTTGCAATCTGATCCTGCGTGGAAATAAGAGAAGTCTTATCAGAAGAAAGCTGTTGTGACAAATTTGTTTCTTTGTCCTGGAGATACTTCAGTTTTTCATTGCTGATTTTCTTGTCGTTTTCGTTCTGACGAATGAACGCGATTTTATCATTCAGTAATTTCTGAGCTTCAGAAAGTTCTTTTTCCTTATCCAGAGAACGAAGTTTGTCGTCTTGTAATTCAGCTTCAGAAGAATCCAGAGTTGTATCCAGAGTGATCTTTTCTTCCTGTTGTTTTTCTTCCTGCTGTTGTAATTCTTCAAACGTTTTTTTACTTCCTGCAAGAGTAAACAAAGCAAGTTCAGAACTGAGTTCTTTATATTGTTCTTTCAGCTTATAGTAACGTTCTGTTTTGCGGGCTTGGGATTCAAGCGTCTTCATGTTACGCTCAATCTCAAACAGAAGATCATTTACGCGACTCAGATCCTTGTCTGTATCTTCCAGTTTAGATAAAGTCTGTTTTTTTCTTGTCTTATACTTGGAGATACCGGCAGCTTCTTCCAGCAGGTTTTTAATCGCGTTGTTTTTATCATTCAGGATTTCATCCACCATTTTCAATTCAATGATGGCATAAGAATCGGATCCGATTCCGGTATCCATGAACAATTCGGTGATATCCTTAAGCCGGCAGGGTACATTATTGAGGAGATAATCACTTTCTCCGGTACGATACAATCGTCGGGTGATGGTAACTGTTGAATATTCAGTTGGAAGAATGTTCTTGGTATTTTCAAAAGTCAGGGAGACTTCGGCAAGATTGGCAGGCTTTCTGGTTTTGGTACCGTTAAAGATGATATTTTCCATCTTTTCGGAGCGTAGCATCCGGGTTTTTTGTTCTCCGAGTACCCAGCGCATAGCATCCACAACATTGGATTTTCCGCTCCCATTCGGGCCAACGATCGAGGTCACGCCCTTATCGAAGTGAATGGTTACTTTTTCGCCAAAACTCTTGAATCCTTTAATTTCTAAAGTGGTTAACCGCATATAAAATTTGTGTGTTTCAGGGAATACCGGCAAAAATAACTTTTTAAGTTCAGAAGCACTATTTTGTTAATAACTCGATTTCTGTTAATAATTGAAATGCATCCTGATTTCTGGCAATTTCCCAATCTTTTGAGACGGCCTGCTGATTTGACAAGGATAATGTTGTTCAGTAGGAAGGTCTGGATTTAAAACTCCTTTAAATTCATCCGGCGAACCTGAATTGACCCATCTCTGACATTTGTACAAATTAGAATTTTCATCTTTCGACCGGCAATTCACATTCTCGTTAAATTGATTTAGGAAAAAATAATCTGATATTCAGTAATTAAGTAACTGAATCAAGCATGTTGATTTGATGATAATTGATAAGATAAATTATTCAATTTCATTGAAGACCGGCGTCGAAAATTTGTTTTGCTTTTAATTTTTCAATTTATACTTTTACCACCCGCATTAACTTAACTTAACAATAATATATACTTGATATGGGACGAAAGTTTTACCTACCACTCATCGCAATGATTTTTCTCGGGTTTGGCGCAATGGCACAGTCCGGTGAAATCCGCGGTAAGGTCACAGAAAAAGGAGGCAAGGATGGTGTTCCTTTTGCCAGTGTCGCAGCTTTGCTGAATGGAACTCAGGTTCAGGCAGCGGTGACTGATTTTGATGGGAACTATTCCATCAAGCCTCTGAATCCCGGAGTCTATAATATCAAGGCGACTTGTGTGGGTTACAACCCTCAGGAAGTGAACAAAGTATTGGTTACTGCGGACAAAATCTCCTTTGTTAACTTAGAACTTGGAAAAGGAGTTGATCTTGGTGTCGTAGACATTGTGGATTACACAGTGCCACTGATCGACAAAGGAAGTCCCGCTACTCAAAAGACTACTACATACGAAGAAATTCAGGCAGCTCCTACACGGGATGTGGCTTCTATCGCCTCACAAAGCGCGGGTGTATATCAGAAAGATGATGGGGGTGGAGATTTGAACATTCGTGGATCACGTTCAGATGCTACTTCTTATTATGTTGATGGAATTAAAGTTCGCGGAGGTGTTGGTCTTCCGCAAAAAGGTACTGAACAAATTACAGTTATTACCGGTGGTGTTCCTGCGCAATATGGAGATGCAACCGGTGGTATCATTTCTATCACTACAAGAGGTCCGTCTAAAATTTATACCGGCGGTGTTGAGTTTGTTTCTTCTGAATTGTTTGATGATTATGGTTACAACCTCGCGTCTTTTGATTTATCAGGACCAATTTTCACAAAGAGAGATTCTGCCGGTTTAAAATCCGGACAGCCTGTAGCGGGATTCTTTATCGCAGGGGAATATCAGTACGACAAAGACCCGAGTCCGTCTGCTGCTCCTTTTTATGTAGTGAAAGATGACATTCTTGATGACGTGCGTAAAAATCCTTTGCGTCAATCACCGAACGGTCTGAACTACATTCACCGTTCACATTTCTTCACCATGGACAGTCTTGAAAAAGTAAAGGCGCGTCCGAATGTTGCAGCCAATGCTGCCCGCATTAGTGGAAAATTGGATATCCGTCCTGTTAAGAATGTCAACCTTACATTGGGTGGGTCATTTGAGAGAACCGAGAGTCGTGATTACATCGATATTTATTCATTGATGAATTATGATAATAATCCTCAAACGATCGGTACGAACTGGAGAGCATTTGCAAAGATCACCCAACGTTTCACTTCTGAGACAGCTGAAAAGTCAAGCTCAACAATCAAGAATGCATTCTATTCAATCCAGGTTGATTATGCACACAATCATGAAGTGGATCAGAATGCTACACATAAAGACAAGATTTTTGATTACGGTTATGTAGGTAAATTCACAACCTACAGCACGCCGGGTTATCAGGCGACTACTTTAAAAGATGTGAACGACAATGACAGTATCATCTTTAATCAGGTAGGAGCTTTTGATACTCTGGTTACTTACGAAGCAGGTACACAGAATCCGAATACTTCTAATTATACAACACAGTATTATAACCTTACTAATGGTTTAGGAACTTTTGGATATCAGGATAACCTCTTTGATCTGATCAACCGCGGAGCGTTGATTAATAATGACAACCGATTGCAGTTAAATACTTATGGTTTATGGGCAACTCCGGGTCGTACTCGTAGTTTTTATGGCGTGACTGATCAGAATCAGTTCCGGATCAGTGCTTCAGGATCCGCTGACTTGAAGAACCATAACATCGTAATTGGAATTGAATACGAACAACGCACTGACCGCGCATGGTCGGTAAATCCAAATAATCTTTGGGGATTGATGAGACAGTTGGCGAACAGCCGTATTACCGGTCCGGATCCGAATTCAGCTCATATTACATATGGTTCGTTTGGCGGAAGCACAATTACTCAGGTGGATTATTCAGAAGCATTGTATGCTCCGTCAACAAATATTGATGGAGATAAAGCTCCCGGATTTTATGAGAAAGTGCGTCAACAGTTGAATGTTGCAATGAATGATACAATTCAGGTGGACGCGATCAACCCATCCAGTTATTCTTTGTCGATGTTTACTCCTGATGAATTATTAAGCAATGGCTTAATCGGATATTATGGATATGATTATGTAGGAAAGATGCAGGATAAGAGTTCATCACTCGAATCATTTTACAAGGATAAGAATAGCGAAAACAATTACATCAGACCGATTGATGCTTTCCGTCCTAACTACATCGCGGGTTACATTCAGGATAAATTTACTTTCAATGATCTGATCTTTAACATCGGTGTACGTATTGATCGATTTGATGCAAACCAAAGTGTATTAAAAGATAAATACCTGTTATTCCAAACACACACTGCAGGAGATCAGGAGGCGAAGGACCTTGGAAACATCCCGGATAATATAGGTAGTGATTATTATGTGTATGTGAACAATTCGCAAAACCCAAGTCGTATCACAGGATTCCGTAAGGATGAGAAGTGGTATGATGCGCAGGGAAATCAAATTACGGATTTGACTCCGTTAACTGACAATGGCGGATCTTCAGGTGGTATTCAGCCATATGTATACAATTACGATGATGTTCAAAAGAGCCGTATTCGTCCTGAAATTTTTAAGGATTATTCTCCTCAGGTGAATGTAATGCCACGTATTGCATTTTCGTTCCCGATTTCAGATGAAGCTTACTTCGCAGCTCACTATGACATCTTAACTCAGCGTCCACAGGATTTGAATCTGGTTCGATTCAATCCGGTGTCTTATCTGAATCTTGCACAAGGTTTAGGTGGTACCATCAGCAACCCGGATTTGAAACCGGAGCGTACAACAGATTATGAAATAGTATTCCAACAAAAAATCAGTCGTAGTTCCGCATTCTCTTTGTCTGCATTTTACAAAGAGTTGCGTGATATGATTCAGTATACGACAGTTCAGTATGCATATCCGATTACGTATTCAACTTATGGTAATCTTGACTTTGGTACTGTGAAAGGATTGACTTTCGCATACGACCTTCGTCGTACAGGAAATATCCGAATGAACATCAGCTATACTTTACAGTTTGCTGATGGTACTGGTTCAGATGCGAATGCGAGTGCGGGAATCCTTGCTCAGCAAGGACAAACAAATCTGCGTGAAACACTTCCATTAAGTTTCGACCAACGCCACACTTTTGTTACTTCATTTGATTACCACTATTCTGATGGTAAGAATTATGATGGTCCTGTTTGGTGGGGCAAGCAGGTGTTTGCCAATGCGGGAGCAAACATCGTGTTGCGTGCCGGTTCTGGTACTCCATACACCAGAAAAGGAAACATTACTCCTGAAGCAGACTTTACTACTGCAGCAAATGGTCGTTCAACCATCAATGGTACTTTGAATGGATCACGTTTGCCATGGCAGTTTAAAATTGATGCAAAGGTTGACAAGGATTTTGAAATTAAGTTGGGTAAAAAGCAAGATGGAACTCAACGCCGTTCAGTTTATGCAAATGTGTATGTTCAGGTGTTGAATGTACTTGACGCCAAGAATATCATCGGTGTATACCGTGCAACCGGAAGTCCGAGTGATGATGGTTACCTTGCATCTGCAGGAGCGCAAACCAGCATTGCTTCTCAGGTTGATCCACAGGCTTATATTGATTTATATACGATTGCTGAAAACAATCCAACCAACTACAGTTTGCCAAGACGTATACGTTTGGGAGTGCAGTTGAATTTCTAAGTTTCTGTTTAATCGTTCTAATCGCGCAAATAATGACTCGTTATAACATGATAAAATTCGCCAAAGCAATGTTCTTATTCCTTGTGCTATCTTCTGTTAGCCAGGGAAAAGAAAACATCGGACAGCACAGACTAGCAGCACCGGATCCGTCCAACCACAAAATATTTGCAGGTTGTACTCCTTCGAAAGGTAGAGCTGATTTGGACATCAACAACGTACGTACTCCCATCTATATCAATGGTGATATGTGGTGGGATCTTGTAGGTAATGCGGAGTATGAGGTTCCATATGGTTCAGGAAAGCATTCTCTTTTCTCAGGTGCAATTTGGGTAGGTGGATTTGATAATCAGGGTAACCTGAAAATGGCTGCTCAGACCTATCGTCAGTCAGGAAGCGACTTCTGGCCGGGACCACTTGATAAAACAAATGCAACAATCTCTAACGATGTATGTCAGAAATACGATAAGCACTGGAAAATCACAAAAGCGGAGGTTGCTGATTTTGTGAATTACTACAATGCGCATCAGGGAGATTTGGGTGGATATGATGTTCCGGAAGTAATTAAAACATGGCCGGGTAATGGCGATTTAAGTTTGAATCAGGATAAATTTTTAGCTCCTTTTGAAGATATTGATTCAAATGGAGTTTATGATTATCAAACAGGAGACTATCCAAGATTTAATCTTTCATCTACTTCACAACAGTGTGGTGAATATCTCTTGGGAGATCAAACTATCTGGTGGGTATTCAATGATGCGGGAAATACGCACTCTGAAACCGGTAGTCGTTACAATATCGGAGTAGAAATTCAGGCTCAGGCATTTGGATTCAATACAAATGACGAGATCAACAACATGACTTTTTATAAATACAAAATCATTAACAGAGCCGCGACAACTTTGTATCAGACTTATTTTGGTGCCTGGGTAGATCCGGATCTTGGAAATGCATTTGATGATTATGTGGGTTGTGATGTGAAGAGAGGTTTTGGTTATTGCTACAATGGAGATGCGGACGATGATGGAGCAACAGGTTATGGCTTCAATCCTCCTGCGATCGGAATGGACTTCTTTGAAGGGCCAATTGCTGATGACAGTGACCATGTGGATAATGACCGGGATTCAATTGTTGACGAACCGGGTGAACAGATCATCATGTCGAAGTTTGTATATTACAACAATGACTTTTCTAATATTGGAAATCCAAGTACTGATTTGCATTACTACAATTACCTGCGTGGTATATGGAAAGATGGATCTAAATTGTTGTATGGAGGAAATGGATACCAATCCGGCGGTGATAGCTGTGATTTTATGTTCCCGGGAGATACAGATCCTTTGGGATGGGGTACTCATGGAGTTACAGGATTGTTTGAATGGTCGGAGAATTTCCCGAAACCTGGAGATCCGCCGAACACACCTGATGACAGACGATTCCTGCAATCAGCGGGAAGTTTTACTCTGCAACCAGGTGCTGTGAACTTTATTACTACCGGAGCAGTTTGGGCCAGAACATCGTCAGGAGGTCCGCTTGCATCTGTGAAACTATTACGTCTGGCGGATGATAAGGCTCAGATTCTTTTTGATAACTGTTTCAAAATTGTGGATGGTCCGGATGCTCCGAAGATGACTATTCGTGAGTTGAATAAGGAGCTCATCATTTCTTTGACTAACCTTCCAACTTCAAATAACTACAAAGAGCTTTATCAGGAAAAAGATCCTGCTGTTACTACTACACTTTCTTATTTCAAATTTGAAGGTTACAAAGTGTATCAAGTAGCGTCACCTGATGTTGCTGCGACAGATTTGAAAAATGCAGACAAAGCGAGATTGATTTTCCAGTGTGATATCAAGAACGGTGTTGCTCAAATTGTAAATCAATATTTTCAACCTGATTTGAATGCGTTCTCACCAGTTGAGGAAGTGAATGGTGAAGACAATGGTTTGCGTCACACATTTAAAGTAACGACAGATGCTTTTTCAACAGGAGATCCTGCGTTGGTTAATCATAAGACGTATTACTTCATGGCAATTGCTTATGCGTACAACCCGGATGAAGCAACCTTTGATCCTTACCAGGAAGGATTGAGTGCACCTTACCTTGCAGGTCGTCGGGGAGCTACAGGAACAGGTATCGATGTGTATACTGCTATCCCACACATTTCTTCGCCAGAAGATCAGGGATTGGTGTTGAGCTCATTCTATGGTGATGGTCCAGAAATTACCCGTATAACAGGATTGGGTAATGGCTACAATATTGGCACAGAAAGAAACACTCTTGATTTGAAACAAGAGCAGATTAATGATATCATTTTCAATCAGGGAAAAAATAAAATTGATTTCCCTACTTACCAGGCAGCTCGCGGACCGGTTGATATTCGTATCTACGATCCATTGAAAGTGGTTCCTGGTGACTTTGAATTGTGGCTCACTGATACTGCTACTTCAACCGGTGAATGGAGACTTAAGAACATGAATACCGGTCAGACAGACAATTCAATTAAAACACTTGAATTCCCATATGACCAACTGTTTGAAAATTATGGATTCTATGTAAGCATTAATCAGGTGAAATCACCGGGTGAATATCCGGCTGGTGGAAATGGATTTATTGAAGCTTCTGTTACTTATTCTGATCCAAACAGTCGTTGGCTTGGTGGATTGGGAGATATAGATGGTGTTGAAAAGTTCAACTGGATTCGTTCAGGTTCTTGTGATGCTTCACCGTGTCCTGATTGGGATGGTATAGACGATCCTGAAGTTTTTGAAAGGATCCTGGGAGGTACATGGGCTCCATTCCGCGTAGTGAACAAAGATGGAAGTGGTGATAAACTTGCACCTGGTCCGAATGTGTTGGATGCAACAACCGGATTTTATCCTCAAACTTTGGATTCATTGCGTTACGTGGATGGAATTGATATCGTTTTGACAAACGACAAGAGCAAATGGAGCCGTTGTGTTGTGTTTGAAGCGAACTACCGTTATCAGGATGCTGAAAACAGAGCATGGAAAAATATGATTCGTCGTCATCCTTCAATGAATCTGGATGGCTCTTACAGTTCAACTGATTCAGGTTACAGCTATTTCCCGGGCTATGCGATGGATGTTGAAACAGGCGAAAGATTAAACATTGCTTTCAGTGAAGATTCCTATCTGACACCTGCAAATGGTTTTGTTGGTGAAACAGGAGGTGATATGAAATTTAATCCGACATCAACCATCTTCTATCCTACGGATACGGCATCTGATCCTCGGATTATTGCCGGTGGTAAGCATTTCATCTATGTATTTGGCAGAAAGAATGCGCACGGTGTAAACAATCCAACGGATACTTCTTTCTGGGGACCTGCCTATGATGGTTGTCGTCATATTCATTCCAGACTTTGGGGAATACCAAGTCAGACAGCCACCACTCTTAATTCCGCCCAAAAGAAAACAGTTGTTGAAGTGTGGAAAGATTGTATGTGGGTTGGACTTCCAATAGCAGTACCTGCTCAAACCTGGTTGTCAAATGATGCGAAAGTGCGTATACGTATGACTCACCCTTACCGTATATTCACCAATGACTCTTCAGCAACTGCGCACAATTACAAACCTTACTACAAATTTAATCTGGATTCAAAGGTTGCAAAAGTTCAGCAAGCTGAAGTCGCGAAGAGTGCTATGGATCTGATCAACATAGTACCGAATCCATACTATGCATATTCCGGTTACGAGCAAAATCAATTGGACAACCGGGTGAAGATTGTGAATCTGCCATCGAAATGCACAGTTCGTATTTATTCACCTGCAGGTGCATTGGTTCGCACATTCAGAAGAGATGCTCCATTGGACAATTCTTCCGGTGCAGTATTCCCTGAAACAAATTCGAATACATCGATCGATTGGGATTTGAAAAATTCTGCAGGTGTTCCTGTTGCAAGTGGAATGTATATCATTCATGTAGATGCACCGGGAGTAGGAGAACGTACCCTTAAATGGTTTGGTGTAATGCGTCCTATTGACCTTGACACTTTCTAAGCTCCCAACCTGATTCTTAACACGCACGAAAAATCATTGATATGAAAAATATATTGAAAGGCAAAAAGTTCCTGGCAGGTGTGCTGACGGTGTTGATGCCTGTTATTTCCTATGCAGGTAATCCGGACCGTGCCGGTCAGGCAGGAGCTTCAGAGCTTCTGATTAATCCCTGGGCCAGATCAACCGGATGGGGTGGAGCTAACAGCGGTTCTGTTCATGGTCTTGAAGCTTCATTCCTGAATGTTGCAGGTATCGCCTTCACCAAGAAAACAGAAGTTTTGTTTAGCCACACGATGTACCTCAAAGGAAGCGGCATCACCATGAATACTTTTGGGTTGAGCCAAAAAGTCGGCGAAGCAGGTGTACTTGGACTTTCAGTGATGTCTATGGATTTCGGAGATATTCAAGTCACAACCTTTGATGCTCCGGAAGGTGGGTTGGGAAATTATTCTCCTCAGTACATTAACCTCGGACTTTCTTACGCGAAGATTTTTTCCAACTCAATTTATGGTGGACTTACACTGAAAGTGATCAACGAGAATATCTCTAACGTCTCCGCAAAAGGAATTGCCATTGATGCGGGTATTCAATACGTAACAGGAAATAATGAGGATAAAGACAATATCAAATTTGGTATTGCTTTGAAAAATGTTGGTACCCCATTGAAATTCGGAGGTGACGGTTTGTCTACCCGCGCTCCGATTTCTTCCGGAGTTTATCAGCTTACCGTTGAACAACGCTCGCAGGGATTTGAAATTCCTTCATTGATTAATATCGGGGCCGCGTATGATATCAGTCTTGCGAAAGAACACCGTCTGACTGTTGCAGCAACATTTACTTCCAACTCATTTACTAACGACCAGTATATAGGCGGTCTTGAATATGCTTTCAAGGAAATGTTTATGCTTCGTGGAGGATACACCTACGAAACGGATCTTTTTGATGATAACCTGCGGACAACTGTGTATTCAGGTCCATCAGCTGGTCTGACCATTGAAGTACCAATGGGCAAAACCGGAAAGAAATTTGGTATTGATTATTCCTTCCGTGCGACCGATCCTTACGATGGCGTACACTCTTTTGGTGTAAAATTCACCTTGTAAACAAAAAAAATAAAAGTATATTTGTATAAGCAAAGCAAGACCCCGGAGACGGGGTCTTGCTTTGCTTTATTCGTTTTTCAAAATGTAAACCTATGTCAGTACAATATTTTACAGTAGAAGGATTAAAGCGTCTGCAGGATGAACTCAATCAACTGAGAACTGTTGAACGTCCGAAAATTTCACAACAAATCGCCGAAGCAAGAGATAAAGGCGACTTATCTGAAAATGCTGAATACGATGCAGCAAAAGATGCTCAAGGATTGCTAGAACTGAAAATTTCTAAACTCGAAGAGATTGTTGCCAGTGCACGTCTTGTTGATGAAAGCAAATTGGACACAAGTAAAGCACTTGTTCTGTCTAAAGTGAAAATCAAAAACAAAACCAACGGGCAAGTGATGACCTATATTCTCGTAGCAGAAAATGAGGCAGATCTAAAATTGGGTAAGATATCTGTAACTTCTCCTATCGGTAAAGGTTTACTTGGTAAGAGTGTAGGTGATACAGCAGAGATCGCTGTTCCTTCCGGAAAAATTGAATTCGAAATCATCGAAATATCCCGTTAATACATGTCTTCCGTTTTTTCAAAAATTATCAAGGGAGAAATTCCAGCTTATAAAATAGCGGAGGACGAGCACTTCTTCGCTTTTCTGGATATCAGTCCGCTCGCAAAAGGACACACCCTGGTTGTTCCCAAACAGGAAACGGATTACATTTTTGATATAGAGGATGAGCAACACAAAGCTCTTTGGAACTTTGCCAAAAAAGTTGCCGGAGCCCTGAAAAAGGCAGTCCCTTGTAAGCGTATTGGAATCGCTGTAATTGGTCTGGAAGTACCACATGCACATATTCACCTGATCCCGATGAATAAGGTCAGCGATATGAATTTTGCCAGCCCTAAGCTCTCATTTCCGGCCTCTGAAATGGAAGAGGTTGCCCAAAAAATCCGGGCAGAATTGCGGTAATTCGGTTCAGGCTATTCTGTCAGGATTGGATGCAAGGAATGTTTTCCAGCCCCCTTGTTTTACCGACTTGCCAGATGCCGGACTATTTTGGAAATAATGGCAAATAGCGGCCGCCAGAGCATCCGTGGCATCCAGATACTCCGGAGCCTCCCTGAAATGCAAAAGTGTCTGTACCATCACGGAAACCTGTTCTTTTGATGCATTTCCATTTCCTGTAATGCTTTGCTTGATCTTACGGGGTGAATATTCAAAAATCGGGATGGTTCGGTAAAGGCCCGCCGCCATGGCCACTCCCTGAGCTCTACCCAGTTTCAGCATCGACTGGACATTTTTCCCAAAGAAAGGTGCTTCAATTGCCAGATCATCCGGATGGTATTCGTCGATCAGGGCCAATGTTTTTTCAAAGATCTTTTTCAATTTCAATGCATGTCCATCCAGCTTTTCCAGATGCAGCACTCCCAATGCGACAACTTCCATTTTGGATCCCATGATACGGATGATCCCGTAGCCCATGATATTGGTTCCGGGATCTATTCCGAGTATAATACGTTCCGAATTTGATGGCATGAGAGAATATATGTGCTCCGCTTAATTTTATGTAAACTTGTTGCGAACCTGTATGGAACAAAGTAAGAGAAATAATTCCAAAAAGAGCTGGCTGTTGGTGAAATTCCTGATTGCAGGAGCATCCTTGTGGTTCATCTATCAGACTCTTCTTGGAAAGGCTTCCCTGAAGGAATGGCTAGAAGTAATTCGTGTTGCTGTAAAAACGGATAATCATCCGCAACTGTTTGCGTTGGTGATGCTGATGATGCTGATCAACTGGAGTCTGGAAGCAGTCAAATGGAGAATGATGATCAGCAAAATCGAAACTCTTGGATTTTTTCGTTCTCTCGAAGCTGTATTCTCCGGATTAACAGTCAGTTTTTTTACCCCCAACAGAGTTGGAGAATTTGCGGGAAGGGTTTTTCATCTCGGTAAAGCCGATAGAATTGAAGCAACACTCATTACTGTTGTGGAAAATTTAAGTCAGCTCATCATCACCTTAGTTGCCGGAAGTATTTTTTCCATTGTGTACATACACCACTTTGTATCAATACCTGATTTTATCCGAATCGCTTTGAGTATCTTGCTTTTCTTATTTGCTCTATCGTGTGTATTACTTTATTTGAATGTAAGTATTCTTCAAAGAATTTCAGGGAATTCAAAACGTGTGAAAAGCTGGCATCATTATTTGCGGGTCTTTTCATTGTATAGTTCGCGTGAATTGTTTGTTGTACTTTTTCTTGCCGCGATAAGATATCTTGTTTTCTCTACCCAGTTTTATCTTCTTCTTATTTTGTTTGGGATACAGATTAATTTCTGGCTTTCACTGGTATTGATCTCCATGACTTATTTTGCCATGACAATAGTACCTACAATTGCCTGGCTTGAACTTGGAATCAGAGGCACGGTAGCCGCATATTTTTTCTCGGCTGTTGTTCTGGATATTTCAGGTGTGGTGAATGCAAGTATAACTCTGTGGATAATCAATGTAGTTGTTCCCGCGTTGATTGGATCTTTGTTTGTGTTTGGTTTTAAGCTCGGAAAAAGGAGGGAGCAATGAATCTTTTTGTCGCTCTCTTACTAATTTTTATTGTGCTCTATTCCGCATTCATTCTGTGGTGCACTATTCAGTGGAAAGCGATTAAACCCGTAAGTTCAGATGGCAATTTCATTCTTCCTGCGGTCACTGTTATCATTCCGGTGCGCAATGAAGAGCAAAATGTCGTGAACTGTCTGAATGCCGTAACAACGCAGCAATATCCGTCTGATAAAATTGAAATTCTGGTTGTTGATGATCATAGTGAAGATAGGACAACACAAGAAGTAGAAAATTTTATTATTCAGCATCCGAAAAACATAATTCGTTTGTTGAAACTGAACACATCAAAAGGTGGATCCAAAAAAGAAGCCATTACTTATGCTGTTCAACATGCGGGCAATGAAATTCTGCTCACAACGGATGGAGATTGCATTGTTCCGGATTCATGGATCCGCACTTTTGTAAATGCACATAGTTTGCAAGATGTCGCCTTTGTAGCCGGACCAGTTTCTTTTCTGTCAGGTGGCGGTATATTCGGGTCACTTCAGGCGCTTGAAATGATGGGTCTTGTTGGAATTGCAGGGGCCGGGATACAAAGCGGGAAGCCAATGATGTGCAATGGTGCAAATATTTCCTACACCAAATCAGCTTTTCTCAAAGTAGATGGTTTCTCTTCGGGCTATCAGCTTGCGTCAGGTGATGATACTCAGTTGCTCATTAAAATATCAGGACTGAAAAATGGGAAAATGGTTTTTGTGAAAAATAGTTCTGCCCTTGTTCTTGGTACTTCTGTCAATTCTCTTTCCCGGCTTTGGCAGCAACGCAAAAGATGGGCTTCCAAGATACCTGTCGCGCTGACTCCATTTACCGTTAGCGTGGCAGTCGTCGCATGGTTTGCGCATGCTCTTCTGCTAGCCTCTTTGATAGTAAGTTGTATTCAACCTGCCGGCCTGCCATTTTTTTTTGTCGCCCTGGTGTGTAAGCTGGGCTCTGAGTTTTTTTTATTGTACAGCGTATGCAATCAATTTAACAATCGGCGATTGTTGCTTTTGTTTTTACCTGCTCAGCCTTTGTATTGGCTATATGTTACGATCATCGGGATTCTGGCGCCATTTGGTACCTATAACTGGAAGGGACGAAATACCAAATAAGCGATTTTCAGACAAATTCTCTTAAAGTAATCTACTGATTTCAGCTATGAACAAGTGTTCGTAAGTTTCACCTTCTCATCCCCAAAAACTTAGCAGGATTGTCGGGGAAGACTACGCCGGAACGGGCATCTTTCTTAACTTTACAGTCCTTTATTCGAATCAAATTCCAATCAATCATCCAAACATGTCTCAGTTTTCTCACCTGCACGTGCACACACAATTTTCTTTGCTCGATGGAGCTGCGGGTATTTCTGATCTGTACAAAAAGGCAGTAAAAGACAATATGCCGGCGATTGCCATTACAGATCATGGCAACATGTTCGGAGTTTTTAAATTTGTTGCAGAAGCTTCCAAACACAATACAAAAGACAATCCGAATACGATCAAACCGATTGTAGGATGTGAGTTTTATCTTGTGGAGAACAGGCATAAAAAACAATTTACCAAGGAAGATAAAGATCAGCGCTTCCATCAACTTTTTCTTGCAAAAAATTCTGAGGGATATAAAAATCTGGTAAAGCTTTGTTCACTTGGTTACATGGAAGGTTTGTATGGAAAATATCCACGGATCGACAAAGAGCTTGTGCTCAAGTATCACAAAGGTTTAATTGCTACCACATGCTGTCTTGGAGCTTCTGTTCCAAGGACAATTCTTCGCAAAGGTGAAGTTGAAGGTGAAAAGGAATTTAAATGGTGGCTCGATCTGTTTGGAGAAGATTATTATATTGAATTACAGCGCCATGATATTCCTGAACAAAATCAGGTGAATGAAATCTTGTTGAAATGGGCAATCAAATACAATGTGAAGGTAATTGCTTCTAACGATTCACATTATGTCAATCAGGAAGATTACAACGCGCATGATATTTTATTATGTATTAATACCGGAGAAAAACAGAGTACTCCCATCCTGAAAGATTTCGACGACGATGTTTCTATGAAAGGCAAACGTTTTGCTTTTTATAATGATCAGTTTTATTTCAAGAAAACGGATGAGATGTCGAATCTCTTTCATGATGTTCCACAGGCTATTGATAACACCAATGAGATTGTTGGAAAAATAGAGCCATTGAAATTGAAGCAGGATATTTTGCTTCCTCATTTTAAAATTCCTGCCGGTTTCGATACACAGGATGATTATTTACGTCACATCACTTTTGAAGGTGCAAAAGCGCGATACAAAGAGATCACACCGGAAATAGAAGAACGATTGAATTTTGAATTGTTCACCGTGAAGACAATGGGCTTCGCGGGATATTTTCTCATCGTTGCGGATTTTATTAAAGCCGGTCGTGATCTTGGTGTATTTGTTGGTCCGGGTCGTGGCTCTGCGGCAGGATCCGCTGTGGCTTACTGCATCGGCATCACCAATATTGATCCGATCAAATACAATTTGCTGTTTGAGCGATTCCTGAATCCTGACCGTAAGAGTATGCCCGATATCGATACCGACTTTGATGACGTCGGTCGGCAAAAGGTAATCGATTACGTAGTTGATAAGTACGGAAAAAATCAAGTGGCGCAAATTGTTACCTATGGTACAATGGCGGCGAAGATGAGTATCAAAGATGTCGCTCGTGTACTTGATCTGCCATTGCCTGAATCGAACATGCTCGCCAAGCATGTTCCGGAGCGTCCCGGTATCGAATTGAAACGATTGCTGGAAGCTCCACTGGATGGCAGCAATAGTTTGAAGGAGAAAGAAAACCTGAACAGCGATGAATTGGCTGAGGTAAAAAAACTCAGAGATATTCACAAAGGAAAAGATTTGCAGGCTCGTGTGCTGCAGGAAGCAGTGGTACTCGAAGGTTCAGTACGAAATACAGGTATCCATGCCGCAGGAATCATCATCGCGCCGATGGATCTCACAGAACTAATTCCTGTTTCTACTTCCAAGGAATCCAATTTGCTGATCACACAGTACGACGGGAAGGTTATCGAAGATGCCGGGGTAATCAAGATGGACTTCCTCGGATTGAAAACGCTCACCATTATTCGTGATGCTCTGCGATTGATAGAACAAAATCACGGAATAAAAATTGACATCGATGCGATTCCTCTTGATGATGTCAAGACGCTTGAGCTTTATCAGCGCGGAGAGACAAACGGAACATTTCAGTTTGAGTCAGCAGGAATGCAAAAATATCTGAAGGAGTTGCGCCCGGATAAATTTGAAGACCTCATCGCGATGAATGCATTGTATCGTCCGGGCCCACTTGAATACATCCCAAATTTTATTGCGCGTAAGAACGGGAGGGAAGCTGTAAAATATGACTTGCCGGATATGGCGGAGTTTCTGGAAGAATCCTACGGTATCACTGTGTATCAGGAACAGGTAATGTTGCTGAGTCAGAAGCTGGCTAATTTTACCAAGGGAGATGCGGATACCCTGCGAAAAGCAATGGGTAAAAAGCAGAAGGATGTATTGGATAAAATGAAATCCAAGTTCGTGGAGGGATGCAAAGCCAATGGTCATGATCCGAAAGTATGCGAGAAAATCTGGACAGACTGGGAATCTTTTGCGAGCTATGCATTCAATAAATCACACTCTACTTGCTATGCTTTTGTCGCATTTCAGACAGCCTATTTAAAAGCACATTATTCTGCCGAGTACATGGCAGCAGTGTTGACGCACAACCTTGCCAATATCGACAAGATTACTTTCTTCATGGAAGAATGTCGCAGGATGGGAATACCGGTACTTGGTCCGGATGTGAATGAAAGTTTGTACGATTTCGCCGTCAATAACAAAGGAGAAATTCGTTTTGGATTGGGCGCGATTAAAGGAGTTGGGGAAAATGCTGTACAAGCCATTATCGATGACAGAAAAATCAACGGCAGTTACAAAGATATTTTTGATCTGACAAAGCGAGTAACGAGCAAAGCCGCTAACAAAAAGTGCCTTGAAAGTCTTGCGCAGTCGGGTGCCTTTGATTGCTTTGAAGGAATTCATCGTGCGCAATATTTTGCTTCAGACTCCAGGGATCCATTGCAGGGAATTGAACGCGCAGCACGTTTCGGGAACGCGATGTCAGCGCAACAATCTTCCATGCAAAATACATTGTTTGGCGATGATCATCATGATAATGTTGCCACGCCAACTCTCGCGAATTGTGAGCCATGGAATTCTCTCGAGAAATTGAAAAGAGAAAAAGAAGTCATCGGATTTTACATCTCAGGACATCCGCTGGATGAGTACAGATTTGAAATCGCGAATTTTTGTTCGCATAAAATTGATCAGCTGAATGATCTTGAAAAGTTAAAAAACAAAGACATCACCATTGCAGGAATACTTTCTGAAGTGAATCACAGGATGAGTAAAATGGGAAAACCCTTTGGTACATTTACCGTTGAGGATTATACCGGTTCGGTGCAAATGGCTTTGTTTGGTGAGGACTATGGCAAGATGCGTGAATTCCTTGTACAGGAATCATTCGTTTACATCAAGGCGCGTGTACAATCCAAGTACAATTCTCCGGATCAGTTCGAAGCCAAGCCTGTAAGCATTCAATATTTGTCAGACATCTCTGATAAATTGGCAAGGTCGATCACCCTAAAAGTCCCGATTCATGCTGTTTCTGACAGCTTTCTGAATGATTTAAATCAGACCCTGAACAATTCCCCGGGGAATTGTGTTGTAAAATTCAATATCCTGGATCCGGAGCAACAAATAAACCTTGAATTACCTTCAAAAAGAGTGAAAATCAAGGTTAACAGAGACCTGATTTCCAGCCTGGACAAATTTAAATACCTTGAATATAAATTGAACTGACCTGCAGTTTTGGCAGGGCTACATCCAAGGCTCACTAATTGTAAGTACCTTCGAATTCAAATAAATTTTAACAAAAAAGAAGAAATTAAATTATGGCACTAGAAATTAATGATGCGAACTTTGAAGAACTGGTAATGAAATCTGACAAACCGGTTTTAGTTGACTTTTGGGCTGAGTGGTGTGGACCATGCAGAATGGTAGGTCCAATCGTTGAGGAACTTTCTAAGGAATATGATGGCAAAGCAGTAATCGGCAAAGTGAATGTTGATCACAATCCAAATATCTCGATGAACTTCGGTATCCGTAATATCCCGACTTTGTTGATCTTTAAAAATGGACAAGTTGTGGATAAACAAGTTGGCGCCGTTCCGAAATCAATTCTTGCCGGAAAATTAAATGCACAATTGTCCTGATAATTCTGAATCTTCGTATTGCTGAGTCAGAAAGTCTTATAAAATCGTTGATTGTTTAGCTGCGTCTGAGCGATCAACGATTTTTATTTTGAATCAATTCCGTTTTATAACTTTCCTTATGAGCTTCAAGGAATGTGATTTTTTACAATAAAAATCAGTCTATTTCGTATTCTAATTCTGAATCACGGGTGAAGAGGATTGAACATTCAGTTGTTTTATCTAACTTTAAACCATTCATTCAGTTTAATCGTTTCTCATAAATATGCCAATCAACCAGCATGAAGTTCAGCTTCTGGGTCACCTGGAATTACTTGCCAGACAAGTAGTGGAAGGATTTATCACCGGTCTGCACAAAAGTCCTTTCCATGGTTTTTCGGTGGAGTTCGCGGAACACAGATTGTATAACACTGCTGAATCGACCAAGCATATTGATTGGAAATTGTTTGGAAGATCTGACAAGCTTTTTGTCAAACGTTACGAGGAGGAAACAAATCTTCGTTGTCAGCTTATTCTCGACAATTCTTCTTCCATGCATTTTCCGGAGGAAGGAAAGAGTGGAGTTGGATTAAACAAAATCAATTTTTCTGTGCATTGTGCTGCTGCAATAGCATACATGCTGAGGTTGCAAAGAGATGCTGTTGGCTTGAGTATTTTTTCTGATAAAATTGAATTGAACACTCCTGCCAGATCCAGTTCTGTTCATCATAAAATGATGTTCACTGAGATGGAAAAACTTATTGCAGATCCAAAGATTCAAACCGGGAAGAAAACTGCTGCCGCTGCTGCTCTTCATGAAATCGCCGAAACGATTCATAAACGCTCGCTGGTCATTATTTTCAGTGATATGATGGAATCCGGAGAGGGAGCGGATGAGCTTTTTTCAGCCTTGCAACATCTGAAACACAACAAGCATGAAGTTGTGCTGTTTCACGTTACTGACAAAAAGAAGGAAGAAGATTTTAATTTTGAGAACAGGCCTTATCTCTTTGTCGATGTAGAATCAGGTGAACAGGTAAAGGTTCATTCCAATGAAATCCGTGACACTTATATTGAAGCGATGGCGAATTATAAAAAAGAGCTCAAGCTTCGTTGCGGGCAATACCGTATTGATTTTGTGGAAGCGGATATCAATGAAAGCTATAGAAATGTCTTGCTCCCATATCTCATTAAGAGGGAAAGAATGAGTTGATTTAAGTAAACGAACAGGTAGATTTTCTGTTTCTCTTTTCCAGTCAGTTTATTTTTGCAGTACCCTGATGTAGGCCTCATCCACTTCCATACCCAGCTCTTTTGCTTTAAGTGCATCCTGCAATGCCAGAGGATATTGTTTGAGCAAATAATAATTTCCGGACCTGTTGAAATATGCACGTGCAAGGTTAGGTTTATAACGAATGGCGGAGCTATTATCATCTATACTCAGCTGATAATACTGTTGTGCTTCCGGCAATCGACCATTGTCATGTAATTGCTTGCCTAAATAATAATAAGACAACCCGCGGTTGTAATACACATCGGCATAGTCGTTTTTCAATTCCAGTGCTTTATTAAAATCTTTGATTGCCTCGGTATATTGTTGCCTGTCGTTGTATCCCTGACCTCGACCTGCATAAGCTTTCACAACATTTGGATTGGCATTCAATACATCATCCCAAATACTAATTGTGTCTTTCCAGACTTTGCACCTTTCATGTGAAATATAACTCAGTGCTATTACACAGATGGCGAAAGGGATGTATACCAATACAGGATTTGTGCTAAAAGCTTTAGCGGATTTTCGATTCAGCAGGAAATAAATTCCTTCACCAATCATGTAAAAGATTCCGATATAAGGAATATAAGAATATCTCTCCGCGAGAATTGCTCCGCCAACCGGTAATAACTGAAGTACTAAAGCCACACTGAAAGTGAAGAAGAAAAATCCAAAAAAGATTATTTTCGTTTTTTTCAAAGTAAAAAATACAGCTGTTAACAAAATTGCACTTAGTAGAACATAAAGAAAATACCAGGAGTAAGTTCCAGGCAATGGATAATCATAAAAGCAATTTAAGTTAATTGGAAAGATCGATTTCCAGATGTAGGTAATAAAACTGTAGTCTGCGAACAAGATTCGGTCCGACATTGGGTGTAAGTCTGAGGCAATGGATTCAAATTCTTTTTGAGCTGCCACGGCAACCAATCCAAAAAATATTCCGGTTAATAGAAAAGGGATTTTCTCCAGAATGACTTTTCTGCTCCTTAGATTTCTGTTGAAATAAAAATCGAGGAGAGGTAAGATTCCTACCATCGCTACTGCCATAGCCTTGCTTAACAAAGCCATTAGAAAGAAGACAAAACAAAATATGTAATACTTGTTTTTCCCGCTGCGGACAAACAGGATATACGCGGAAAGAGAAGCTAATTCAAAGAAACAATAAAGCAAATCCTTGCGCTCCGCTATCCATGCAACGCTTTCTACATGCATTGGGTGAAGAAGAAATAATGCACTGGAGATGAGTGCGACCAATTCCCGTTTGCATATTAACCAAACAAACAGAAATACAAGCAAGCCATTCAGTAAATGAAGAATGAGATTGGTCCGATGAAATGTTTCTGGTTTTAATTTACTGAATTTGTATTCAAGAGCATAAGATAACATCGTGATGGGATGGTAATTGCCCATGACAAATCCTGTGTGAAAAGCAAAACTTTTGTGAAAGAAATCCGCATCCAGATGTTGTATGACTTTATTTTCTACAATGTAATCTTTGTCATCCCATCCGGTAATTCCATTTTTAAGTGCAGGAGAATAGACAACATAAGTTATCGCCAAAAGTAATGCAAGACCCCAAAACCATCCTGAATGGAATTTGTATTTTGTTGTTTGCTCCTTTTTGACTTTGCCGGTGTTGCCGGAAGTTTGTCTGTTTTTTTTGGATGATGTTGACATTGTGGATGTATTCTTCAACTTTTGATGGAAGCTGACTTTCCTGTCAATTATTCTTTGATCAGAAACCCGCTCATTTTTCCTGACTTATAAAAATATACGCCTTTGCTTAGTTTATCAGTCCGGATAGTCCCTTCACTGGTAATATTTTCATGAAGAATCTTTCTTGAACACATATCATATAGGTTGAATTCAACCGGATCAGATCCAATTGTGTTCACATGTATTTCACCGGAAAAAGGATTTGGATAAACCTGATTTTCGATATTTGAAAAATTGCCTTCTATTCCTGTTGTCACTTCATATTCGAAGCTGATGAATGGAACAAAAATGTTCATGTTGTCAGGGTAAATATCGTTCAGGTTTTGTCTTGCAAAATTGACTTTTACCATTCCAGTCATATCATTGTATGGAAATGTGGGTTGATACATCAGAGCTGAATTATCGGAATTTGAACCACTGCAATAAAATCCAATGCGATAAACATGTCCGGATAGCAATGTAGCTGAAGCCGGGATTCTTAGCGTTGCATCGAAAAAGTTGAACACCGTTGTGTCATGTGAATAGATAAGGCCCATTGTGGCGACATCATAAATCCGCGCTCCGATAATGGCATTGCCATCAGCTCCTGACCAGAAATGCCTAAGCGACATTGAAGTTAGTTGTAGGTTGTCATGAGAAAGTATTGTAATGTCCGCAGCACGAGTTTCATTGTAACTTTGACTTACACCTGTCGTGGTTCCATTTCCTCCGGTAGTCAGGTCGATTTGTGCTTTCAGGATTGTACTGTTTTGAAATAAAATTAGCAGGAGAATCGGGTAGAATTTGCTTTTCATGGGACGGGGGAGTTGTTGGTCGGGTATGTTTTTATTTTAGTTCAAAAAATGAATGTGCGGACAATGTATTAAAGTACTTCAATTTTAGTAATAGGATGGATTTCCCAGCAAGTTTTTCTCCAGACATTAGTACAAGAGCCGCAGGTAGTTGCAGCATTCGCTTCGTGAAGATAATCGTAAACCAGATACCCTGTAATTCTCACTTTTGATTTTTCAACCAGATATTTCTGATAATCCGGATGTAATTTTTTGAAAGAGGGAGTGATTTCTACAATCATGCAATTGCTTTTTTTTGACTTGGATGAAAGAGCAAGAGCTATGTGTACGTCCCCGGTTTTTTTTGATTTACTTCCTTTATTGCAATTACAGGATTCCGGACCTTCTTCGGCAAAATCCAGTATGAATCCTTCTACTGTCACATAAGCGCCTTCCTTAAATTTCGATGAATCAGGTTTGTGAGAACGCGTGATGAACAAATTTAGCGGAAGTACCTGTGATTGTTTCACAGGGATTCTTGCACTGTGGTTTTTCAAAATATTCAAATGTTTTTCTTTTGCGGTTTTGCCATTTCCTGAGGGCGGACAACGCTGTGATAGTGCAGTTGTAATAAAAAGTCCAAGAACAGAAAGGGTCAATAAGAATTTGCGTGTGTACATTGTCTGGAAAAAATTTGTGTAAAAGTTTGAATGAAAATTTTAGTAAAATGAATACGGCAGTAGTGTTTCGTTCAATTTCGTTACCGGTGTTGTGTAGAATCTATGGGAGTTGAGATTGATGTGCTGTCAGATGCGTTCATCGGGCGTGTCGGGCGGGGAGGGAAAAGGGAAAACTGATAAATGAGGAACAGTAATACCAAATAAACAATAATCCGAAGGGTATTCACCCTGTTGAATTTGCTAAGAAGGATTACGAACAAATTGACAGCGAGAGCCATCCCGCCCAACAAGAGGTACATATTGCTTCCGGGCCAATGTTGAATTCTGAATAATAATCCGATGGTAGCAATGCTACATGCAATAAAACTGATTGAAAGAACAAATCTTTCTTTTGGATTGGAAATTGAAAGAGGTAGTACACCAGCTCTGAAAAAATAAAGTATTGCAAGAAAACAAGAGGATGTGATTAGCATTATTCCGGCAAAAGGATAGTGCATGATTTTAAAAAGAAGACCTATGATTGCTAAAATAATCAGGCTTAATTCGAGTAAAGCTATTTTGGATTTCATAAAAATGAGGTTAGAAAATTCTTGTCTAAAATTTATGCTAAGTTTTAAAGATGTATATTCTCAGCTTCTCGGTTAGTTTACGAAAGATATTTTATTAATCGAATATATAAAAATCATTGATTCTTTCTGCAAAACCTTCAGCATTATAATCAGCCGAAATGAAAAATTAATTGAAAGCAAAGAAGGAAATTGAATCTGCTATACGGAAAAAGGATGTCTTATTAATCAGAGAAAAATTCAAAAATACATTTTGCATACTACAATTCCTGTAAGCACACACACCAGATCCACAAGAAGCATGACCCCTAATGTATAGCGGGTTTCTTTGATGCTGACAGAGCCAAAATACAAGGCAATCACATAGAAAGTAGTTTCTGCAGCTCCCTGGAACAAGCACGATAGTTGTCCGGTTAAACTGTCCGGTCCGAATGTTTTCATCGCGTCCAGCATAAAACCTCTCGACCCACCTGCGCTGAAAGGCCTCATGAGCGAGACAGGAATGGCATTGGTGATTTGCGGATCTACATTAAATAAATTCATCAGGGACCTTATTCCTTGCATGATGATGTCCATCAATCCTGAGTTTCGGAAAATGCTTAAAGCAACCAGCATGGCGATCATATAAGGCAATACGCGTACTCCGGTTGTAAATCCATCCTTTGCTCCCGTTACAAATGAATCAAAAATATTGGTCTGGTTAATTTTAAAATATTTCTCATTGATTAAACTGTATACAACAATAGCAAGGATGATGAAGAGCAGAACTGCATTACTCAGGTTGCCCGTAAAGTGAATTTTTTCAATGCCTCCCAATCTGGTGATGTAAAACATCAGCAAACCGATAATTGCACTGATTGTTGTGATGACTCCGATCACCACCAGGTTGAGAAGATTGATACGTTGTTTTATGCTTACAAATACCAGGGCCGCCAGTGTACCAACGAATGAAGTGATGATACAGGGCAACATAATATCAGCCGGATTGGACGCGTTTTGTGCAGCTCTGTAACCAATGATTGAAGTTGGAATCAGGGTCAGTCCGGCTGCGTGCAAACAGAGAAACATTATCTGGCTGTTGGAAGCCCTGTTTTTTTCTGTATTGACTTCCTGCATGCTTTCCATCGCTTTCAATCCAAATGGAGTGGCAGCATTGTCAAGGCCAAGAAAGTTGGCGGCAAAATTCATAGTCATAAAACCATATGCCGGGTGACCAGCAGGCAGTTCCGGAAAAATTTTTACAAATAATGGAGTCAGTAATTTTGCCAGTTTAGTCATGGCATTGGAATCATTCAACAAATGAAGGAGTCCGCAAAAGAAAGTCAGGTAGCCGATCAATGGTAGCCATAGATCCAGAATAGTATTTTTACATGTAATGAAAATTCCATCCGCTGCCTGATGACCCTGGGTGATTTGAACAATTCCGTTATCGGTAAGCGTATATTGATTCTCACCTTGCTGATAGGCGCCTGGTTTGGCAGTCTGAATTAAAGAAAACATGGCAGAATCCTTTTCCTGAAATCCGGAAGCTGAATATTCGGCAACCACGAGAGCATCGTTCTGTTTTCCGTTTACAATATTTCCAATTGTATACAAACGACCGCTTGCAAGCAGGATCAGTATATACAAAATACTTCCTGCTATGATGAATGACCAGAATCTGCTGAGTACCATAAGATCAGGTGCAAGAAAATAATAAATTTCAAAAAGAGCGGATATTAAAAGAGCTTACTGCGAGAACATTTCAACATGCAATGGTGAAAGAAAAGAGGTCATTTAGGTGAAATTGCAGGGTGACCTGATATTGCAATTTGGAACATGGAGTTGTGAAAAAACTTGTTCTATAATGGCATAAGGTCTCTCCAGGTTGAAAGTTAGGAATGCATTAAATTTCATTTTATATTCGCTTTCATAATTTCTTTTCAAGTCAAATATGTCTACCCCCAATCAGATTGTAATTAAACGAAAAAAGAGGATGACTTTTTTCATCCTTGTTTTTTGTGGGTTCATGGCATACAATTTTGGTGAAAACATTGTAGATGATATCCACGACAGCAAGTCTTTTTCCTGGAGTTTATTGTCAGGATCAGTAATCAATACAGTTTTCCTTGCTGCTTCTCTTGCATTGGGTTTTGTTGCCACCAAAAGACTTTTGGATAAAGGTGACGGACTGATCATTAACAATATGGGAGTAATGGATAATTCAGGATTGGTTTCAGCGGGAATGGTGTTCTGGACTGACGTAGTTGAAATCAATATGAGCCGGATCTTTTTCACGGAATGTGTAATCATGAAAGTGAAAAATCCGCAACGTTACATTGGTGGAAGGAATAATTTTTTCAAAAGAATGTGGCTGGGGATGGAGCACAGAAGAACGGGTTCACCTGTAAACATCTCTGCGAACGGATTGAATATTAAGTATTCTGAATTGTTTCGATTACTCCAGGATCGTTATCTGAGTAGTCATGTCGAGACACGAACTTATGAATTGAAGAGAGAAAAAGATACCATTTTACGAGAGAAAAGTGAATTGCTGGACTCTATCAATTATGCGAAACGGATTCAAACAGCGTTGCTTCCTTCTCCTTCCGCTATAAAGCAAAGAATAGGAGAGAACTTTATTTTATATCTGCCTAAGAATATTGTTTCCGGTGATTTTTATTGGATAGAAACAGAAGGTGACTGGGTATTTTTTGCAGTGTGTGATTGCACAGGACATGGGGTTCCCGGAGCATTTATAAATATACTTTGTACAAATGCGTTGAATCGGGCTGTTCGTGAATTCGGTTTGCAGGAGCCTGGAAAAATTCTCGACAAGGTTTCCGATTTGATTGTATCGAGTATCAGTCAGGATGGAGTGGTGACTGACGGAATGGATGCATGTTTTTGTTCCTTCAATACGAAAACACGTGAACTCTTTTGGGCAGGAGCGAATATTCCTTTACTTATTGCGCGCAGTGGCCTCGTGTATGAGTTGTTGGAATTTAAACCTGACAAACGAGGAATCGGATACTCTGAAATCAGAATGCCTTACACAACTCATAAAATCAATATTCAGAAAGATGATATCCTGTATATGTCCAGCGATGGATATGCGGATCAGTTTGGCGGTGGTGATGGAAAGAAATTAACCAGGAAAAAATTTAAGGAACTGATTCTTTTGCAAAAAGGTGTTGCGCTTGATCAGCAAAGAGAAAACCTGCTCCGTTTTCATAATGAATACAAACGAAACGGAGATCAGATTGATGACATTCTGGTGATGGGAATAAAAATTGAAAGCTGATCAGTTGATTATCTGTATTTCACCTTTTTCATATAATTCAGTTCCTGTTTGAATTTTCCAGAAATAAAAACCGGATTTTTTTCCTTTAATAGATATGTAATTCTCTTGCTGTGTTGAATTTAGATTTTCTTCCAGAATAATTTTTCCCTGAATATCTGTCATTGAAAATAGCGCGTTGGAGGGAATCGTTCCATTGATACGTATATATTCATTGGCAGGATTGGGGTAGACATTTACCTCAGAGTGGATCAGTTTAATTTCTTGTGTTCCGTTGAGGAATCCGATGGTGCACATCATACAAATATTCCCGGAATCATTGGCGGCTTCAAATTCGCAGGGGATGGAACATAAGTTGAAAAACATGGTATCGCCGCTAATCGCACCGAACGTGAGACAACCGGCTGGATTTATAAGAAATGGCGGTGTTCCACAATTTTGCCACTCCACCGCCCACACTCCGTTACAACCTGCTGTTGGTAGAGTAACAAAATAGGTATTCGCGGTAAAGGTAAGTTGTCCGTGTGTTATATTAAAACAGAAAAAAAACGCAATAAGGAACAGGTATTGCTTTTTCATAAGATGAATATTTGTTTGCAATTCAAATATACTTTATTCCCAAAGAAAAGATTTTTGATTTATTTCTTCTTCAGCTTCTATTTATGAACAGACAATTATTAAAGCAGGATTGTTTTAAAATTCAATATTTGGTACGAATCTCTCTTCAGAAATTACTTTTCTTCTGATTATTGGATAAAGCGAATTAAAACTGGCAGAAGGTCGAAATTATCTTTTTCGTAAATTGCTTTTATACAATGATAATGTCACCGTTCAGTTTATGGATGCAGCGAGAACAGGAATAACACAATATTGTTTTCAACCAGACTGTAATCAGAAGATTCCACGAGACCATCACCTGTGATGTCATTTACATCATATCCGAAAATAAATGTATTCGCGGCATTTTCGAGTTGAGAATAATCGCCTGATTCAATGATGCCATCCTGTACACCACTTGTAAAGCCATCACTGATATCGCCGCTCCAGAATGCCCAAACACCTGGCTCTACCTCGGTCATGTTGTATGCATAAGCTTGAGTATTACTTTGAGTGAAATCATAACCAGTTGCTCCAAGGAGAGTGACCGGCGAAGCGCTCCATGTCTCAAGTGCATTTCGATGTTTCACCTGGATATAATAATCAGAACCGCCAAGAGTCGACGGGAACGTGCAAGTTAAATTTCCATTGATTGAAACAATACCCTGGAAACAAGCAACAGGAGAAATAGTGTTCGGATCAATCAGGCAAACGGTGAGCGTATCACAATCATCCGGATTAGTACTGAGTCCTGAATTGAACAAAGGAGAATTCATGGTTCCGGATCCGATGTAATAACCCTGGAAGAAAACTTTCAATGCCAAAGTATCATAGAGCGGTTCAACAGTCACTATCTGGTTACACGTTGTAGAATTGCCATGTACGTCAGTCGCAGTCCATACCACAGTTGTGATTCCAATCGGGAATACTGCCGGTGCGTTATTGACAATATTCAGGATTCCGCAATTATCATTTGCGATTGGAGTGCCGAGCGCGGGTATAGTATCGTAAGTAGTAAAATCAGCAGGACAAGATAAAGTAGGGAATTCACTGTCGCTGACATTTATGGTAAGCAGACAACTCGATGTGTTTCCGCTGTTGTCTGTTGCAGTCCATGTTACTAACGTCGTGCCTACAGGATATGGCCCGGGAGGGGAATACGTAATTGAAGTGATTGTGCAATTGTCAGTTGCTGTTGCCGGATCAAGCGCTGCTGAATATTCACATGCACCGGCATCAGCGGTTACATTAAGTGTATTTTGACATTGAACTATTGGGACGATGGTATCAATCACCTGTACAGTAAAGCTGCAAGAATCAATACCGCATAGATTGCTTGCTCGAATGGTAACAAGTGTGGTACCCAATTCGAATACAGAACCATTTCCACTACCTGAACCACTGCCTGTTGTACTGCCGGAGAAAGTGTAGCTTAAATCCGGTGAAGTGCCGTCTACAACGGGTTCGGGATAAAATACCTGAGTTGAACAGGAATTTGACGGACTGTATTCAATGACATTCGGGCTGCAGGAAATTGTTGGCACAAAACAAGAAGCAATGAATGTTGCATGAATGGTAGAGTTTGCTGAGAGGTTGTTGAACGTGTAACTAGAAACCGCTCCTACGCTCACTCCATTTACCAATACATCCAGAATCAGGTAGGATGAATCAGGTGTGATTGTATACAATTGAGTACTTCCGCAAGGAAGTGTAAGTGATCCCGAAGGTGAAATAGAGCCATTGACTCCGGCACTTGCGACGATTGTATAGTTGATCAAAACGAAACTTGCACTGATAGAATGTGAGGAAGTGACACCAGAAAAAGTGTAGGAGTTGATTGCTCCCTGCGAAACTCCATCGACAATAACATCTTCAATCGCAAAACATGGATCAGGAGTGATGGAATAGCTTTGATCATTTCCACATAAAACAGTTGAAGTTCCGAGCGGAGTAATGCTTCCGTTCGAACCTGCTGAGGAAGTGATGCTATAACTCAGCTGAACGAATGTCGCGCTGATCGTATGCGAAGCGGAAGTGTTCGTGAATGTATAAGAAGTAATTGCTCCCTGTGAAACACCGTCTACCAAAA
>CALMQM010000004.1 GCA_937871435.1 uncultured Bacteroidota bacterium
ATGTTCATGAACTACATGGACTATACCGATGACAACGCGATGAACATGTTCACCAACGGTCAATCAACGCGTATGGCTGCACTTTTCAGCACCGGAGGTACACGTTCAGCTATACTTAACTCCCTTGGTTGTGTTGCTCCTACTACAACTTGTAACGTTCCTACCGGGATGGCAACGGCAAGTATCACTTCTACCAGTGCTACACTGAACTGGACTGCTGTTTCTGGTGCTGTTTCTTATAATGTTCAATACAGAATTGTTGGTGCTGCGAACTGGACTTCCACTACATCTACAACAAACTCCAAAGCAATTTCCGGTCTTACTGCTTCTTCGAATTACGAATGGCAGGTATCGACAGTATGTTCTGCCGGAAGCAGCGCTTTCACTTCTTCAACAAATTTCACAACTTCAGCTGTAGCAACCTGTAATGCACCTACAGGTATGTCTACTGCAAGCATCACTTCTTCGACTGCAACACTGAACTGGACTGCTGTTTCAGGTGCTGTTTCTTATAATGTTCAATACAGAATTGTAGGTGCTGCGAACTGGACTACCACCACATCTACAACAAACTCCAAAGCAATTTCCGGTCTTACTGCCTCTTCGAATTATGAATGGCAGGTTGCTACAGTATGTTCAGGTGGTACAAGCGCATTTACAGCTTCAACCAATTTCACCACTGCTGCTGCCGCTTCTTGCGGAACTCCGACAGGACTCACAAGTACTTCTGTTAGCAGTTCAGGAGCAACATTGAACTGGACGGCTGTTTCCGGTGCAACAAGCTACAACATTCAATATAGAATTGTAGGCGCTGGCAACTGGACAAGCACTACAAGTACTACTAATTCCAAAGCGATTGCTGGTCTCACTGCTTCTTCTAATTACGAATGGCAGGTACAGGCTGTTTGCTCAGTCGGTTCGAGTGCGTTTACGGCATCTTCTACATTCACTACCTCTGCATCTTCTGCATGCTCTGATGTATACGAATCAAACAACACCAGCGGAACCGCGAAGACAATTCCAACCAACACCAATATCGTTGCGATGATCGGAACTACGACCGATTCAGACTGGTTCAAATTCACGACTACATCACCAAATACGTATGTTCGGGTGAACCTCACCAATCTACCATTTGACTACGATATTCGTTTGTATAACTCTTCTGTTTCACAGCTTGGAATTTCTCAGGCAGGTGGTACTACAAGTGAGCAAATTATCCGTAACACAACATCTGCGACTACATATTATGTACGCGTGTATGGTTACAATGGAGCTATGAGCACTACTTCTTGTTATACACTTCGTATCAATGTAGGCTCCACAGCTTTCCGTACTCTCGAAGATATCGTTGCGGATGCGGGTACAATGCCTGCTAAAAATGACTTCACTCTGTTCCCGAATCCTGCGAAAGATGAAGTGAATGTTGCATTCACTGCACTGCAGGATGAGTCAATTCAGATTCGTGTATTTGACATGGTTGGTAAAACAGTCCGTGATGAACACATGGAAGTTGTTGAAGGCTTTAACAAATTCAACTTCGATATGACAAGTTTCAACAAAGGAATTTACTTCGTTGAGTTGACTAATTCTTCTGAAAGAATTGTGAAAAAACTCATTCTTGAGAAATAAAATATCAATTCTTTTTACAATAAAAAACCCGGTAAGATTTACCGGGTTTTTTATTGACTTTTTTTGGGTGCTGATTAAAGAGTTCTTCACGAATCCTCGTGAATATTGTCACTTCATATCCTTCGGTAATATAAAATCCACAGGAAGTATGTATTGAACGTCCACAGCAGAACCTCCCGCACTTCCGGGAGTCCAGTCCGGCATCAGTTTCAACACTCGAATAGCTTCATTATCCAACTCCTCGTTTACACCGCTAAGGATGCGTATATCCTTGATCTTACCTTTTCTGTCGACCATAAATCCTGCATATACCCTACCCTGGATATGGTTCAATTTAGCCTGAGCAGGATAGGTCATGTTCGCTTTCATAAAACTTTGCAAACTATCTGCTCCACCCGGAAATTGAGGTTGTACCTGTACTACACTCACTCCAAAACCGGATTTAACTCTATCGTTGTCCTTTGGAGCCGGTTTCTGTCCATATACAATTACGGCATTGATCAGTAGAAGGGGGAAAATGAATTTTTTCATTGTTTGATGCTTGGGTAATTCGGATGTTATTCATTCCAATTCTTTTTCAAACCTAGTATTTTCACCCCGAAAATCCAAACCAACCTCATTTGTGACAATAGATATACCATCATCTATGGTAAAAACTGTACATTGTTAAAAGTTAATTAAGCGGAAATCCATGAATTATAGAATTTTGATTTATCCGATAGCTGCCTGCTTTGGTTTAGCTATCCTGTTAGAAGGTTGTGCCTCCAAGGTTGAACAAAAACTGAATAATTCCAGAGAAGAAAAAGAAGAACATTCCGCATGGGATGCTTTACAGTTTTTAAGCACAAGTCAATCCTACCCTTTTCAGGATATCCCGGCGGATGCATATCAAAAAGCTCAGGAATATTACAGGACTCATTTCAATAAATCGTCATCTCTGCAAAACAGAATGGCTGTTTCGCCATGGCAAAACATCGGACCGAACAATGTAGGCGGAAGAACTTTAGGAATGGCTATCGATCCACACGATTCTGCAACTATCTGGATGGGTTCCGCTTCCGGAGGATTATGGAAATCAACAAGCGGTGGGATTGGTTTCAATGCATGGCAATATATCCCTACAGGATTTCCGGTACGGGGAGTAAGTTGCATTCTGATTAATCCGAATAACCCCCAAATCATGTACATCGGAACAGGTGAATCCTACAGCTACGGAAGTACTGTAAACGGACTCATCACCCGTCCGACAAGAGGTTCTGTTGGCATTGGAATTCTCAAGTCATCAGATGGAGGTCTCACCTGGACACAAAGTCTCAACTGGCAATACAACCAGGCAAGAGGTGTTTGGGACATGGTGTGTAATCCTTCCAATCCTGACATCATTTATGCTGCTACTACTGAAGGTATCTATAAGTCAACTGATGGCGGAACAACCTGGAATATCTCTCTGAATCAACACATGGTAATGGACCTGCTCATTGATCCTGTAGATGCAAATGTTGTGTATGCTGGTGTAGGGAATGTCGATTCAACCAATGCAGGAATATACAGGACTATCAATGGCGGATCAAATTGGTCCCGACTCAACAATGGATTGCCACCGGCCGCTACCGGAAGAATTACTCTAGCACTAAACCCTCTGAATCATAATTCTGTTCTTGCATTGGTTGCAGATCTCTACTCAACTATCGGGATCTACAGATCATACGATAAAGGTTCAAGCTGGACATCTATCAACGGACTCATGGAAATTGTTTCATATCAGGGCTGGTATGCAAAAGGATTGTGTTTTAAAAATGATGACAGTACCAAAATTTTGCTTGGAGGAGTAGATGTTTTTCGGTCTGATTTGTCCGGAGACTTCCCGTATCAGCTTCCGAATTATTTCCTCGTGCACTCGGATGTTCACGATATCGTATGTAGCACGACAGATCCGAATAAAGCCTATATTTTGACAGATGGTGGCTTGTATCGCACGGATGATTTCGGTGATAATTTTTACGACTGCAATGATGGATACGTTACTTCACAATCTTACATCGGTTCGGTATCCATGCAGAACGGTGATCTCATGCTTAGTGGATTGCAGGATAATAACACTGTTCGATACGATGGAAGCATTTACTGGACACCTGTAGTAGGTGGTGATGGTTCGTTTAATGCCATTGATCCAATCACAGATCAGTTTCAATTTGCATCGCTCCAATACCTGAATGTGATGAAGTCATATGATGCCGGACAATCTTTCAACCAGGCAATCATTTCCAATTCAGCCAGTCCTTTCGGAGGAAATTCAGCGGCATTTATCGCTCCATTTGTACTGGCAGCTTCAAACTCAAGTGTGATTTATGCCGGTGGAGATTCTCTTTACAGAAGCGATGATGGCGGACAATCCTTTTACCATCCGGGCAATCAACAACTGGATCATGGAAATCTTGCATTGAGCATCGCGACATCGTATTTCAATGAAGATAGTGTGTACATATGTACGGCTCCTTCTGATTCCTTTCAGATGCACGTGCTGCTCAGCACTGATGGAGGCGTAACTCTACTCGACAGATCAAGTGGTCTGCCAAACAGATATCCGCGTGATTTGGCCGTCGATCCATTCGACAGTAGAATTGTTTATGTAGCCTTTTCCGGTTTTGGCAGTGGACATTTATTCAAATCCTTCAATGCAGGAGTAAGCTGGAATGATATCAGCACTTCATTACCTGACATTCCATTCCATTGTATTACCGTGGATCCGATTCATCCGGATACACTGTATGCGGGATGTGATTTAGGAGTTTTTGTTTCCGCTGATGGTGGTCAGCATTGGGATGCATTCAACCAGGGACTCCCCGAAGGTGTCATGGTATTTGATCTGCAATTATCACCGGCAGACAATTCTTTAGTCGCATTTACCCATGGCAACGGAACATACAAAGCAGATTTAAGCAGTCTACCTGTTGGAACACATTCAACAACCGATGCAGTATCAGATTTTACACTTATCTCAAATCCTGTGCGTTCATTGCTTTCATGCAGGATCAATTCAAACCGATCCTTCAATGCAGATTTTGTGATTCATACGATCGATGGGAAGCGTGTTAATTTCAGTTTAAGTAAATCTGTTTCCTCCGGAAGAACAATCATTGATATTCCTGTATCCGAATTAGCAAACGGGATCTACTTCATTACGATGAATACCGGAGAGAAAAAATACACAAGGAAATTTCTAAAAGTAAATGAATAAGGGTGGTTGTATTAACAGCCACCCTTTAGAAAATCAGGTTCAGATTATCTCTGAAATTCAGAGTTTCGCATCTTCTGCACTCACGGTCCGTTTCTTTCCTTTTTCAATCACAATCTGATGCATACGTTCTACTACATACAATGTGGCAGGACAATATTCAATATTTTGTTTGTGAGTTCCTGCTACATACAATTTGAAATCAGTATTCTGTGTGTGCGGAAATCCGCTGCAATCTTTCGGACGCACGGAATAGATTGAACACTTATTGTCTTTTTTCAAAAACTGACACGGAACATTTTTATTCATGATATCCCCTGTTTCATCAAAGTAGAGATATTTATCAAAGTACTCCTGATAACTCATGCCAAGATGTTTTGATATTCTCTGTACATCCGCTTTTTTATAAGTAGGAGACATTGTCTTGCAACAATTGGCACATTCAAGACAATCTATCCTTTCAAATGCTTGTTTATGCAATGCTTTTGCCAGGTTGTCAAGGCCCCTGATTTTACGGTGTGTAACTCCACGCAGAAAAGTAATGTATGTTTTTTTCTTTTTCTTTAGCGTAGATTTCATGTAATCAATTGGCTTGCGTATCTGATCTTTCTTTGACATGAGTTGTTTTTTGATGCTCAGGCAGGATTGCCGGTTTCTGTTTATTTTAATTCGTGCGCAAAAATATCATTTATCTGTTTACTGCAAATCAAGTGAACGTTTAATTCCAAACAGGAAACCGATGGTACTTTTCCGGCCATCATATAAGGATGTAAACAATTCTACCCGAAAGGTTCCAAATTTCTCCACACCAATGGTGAATTCCATGTAGTTCTTCAATACATCTGTAGTCAGATAATGAAATCCTGCTATCTCATTCAACTTAAACTTACGAATGAATGGAATTTTATTCAGTAGAAATCCACCCAGATTCAACTCCGCATGACCTTCCAGAGAAGATTTATATGTACTGTAGGTGTAATAGTCAAGATTCTTGAATTCCGCCAGTTTAAATCCACTCAGCCATGTTTTGTTTCCCAGAAAATGAGAATAATCCATGAAATACATTTTTTTTCTTGAAAGAAAATCACTTCCGCGTACTAAATAATTCAATTTTCCGAACAAGCCAAGATTCATTTCATCTTCCAACCCGGCTGACACAAGATCATATTCCACATCTCCACCGGCTATTGCAAGCGCTTTTCTGTAATTCAAACGAAGCGTAGGAAATTTGGAACCGAGTATATATTTGCCCTCTGGTCGATCAGCGTATTTCTGCCCGAAACGAATTCTGAATGACAATTCCGCGAGAAATGATTCATTCACCGGAAAGGCAATACTGTCAGCTCCGGGAGCGATTGGTGAATTGGATGTATACTTTCTTTTATCACTATTACTGAAGCTGAAGTCACTGGTATTTTGCAATGCAGTTCGGCTGGCATATTCCAGCATGGTTCCAAGAACAAAACCGTTGAACAATTCAAAACGATGTGATGCTTTCACAAATCGTTTCTCATACATTTTCATGTAATTCTTTCTGGAAATAAGAGAGTACAGAGAATTTACCAAAGGAGAAACCGGTTTGTCTGAATTGTATTGCTCCACTACTGAACCTGCAGTGGCACTCAGTACTGCAAGGGAATGTACATTGTATCTGTACGTGCTTTCGAGTGAACCATTGAAATGTTTATTGGAGAATCCATAACGGACATCAGGATGAAGAATAAATTCTCTTCTGTCTTCATCATCAAATCCTTTTCGATAGAGCATTCCAAGATGAGCAACCCACCCTTCTACCGTATTGAATTGTACATCTTCCAACAAAGAAGAAAAGGAAATACTTATGTGTGAAAAGCTTCTTTCCCAGATGTAGCCGTTAATCAGATTCCCCGCCTTGAAGCGGTTATTTACCCTATCTACTGAATCACGATATGGTTTTGATTCATAGACAATCCTCGTACTGTCCTTTCGATGATAATCTGTTTCTTCGGTCTTTGTTAACGGAACCGGACGAACACCTGTCCAATATGTGGAATCCTTTTTATTGGCGTCCTTGTTCACATTCATCACCTGTCCGCTGAAATATCCTTTTTGAAATTCCGGATGCAGATTATATCCGCTATAGACACCGAGCACAGTTCCTATACCATGAAATCCCAATGCTCTGAATTCAAAATCAAACTCATTACTAAACGGCATCCAGGTATCGGCGTCAACAGAAATATAGTTCTGACGAATTCTGAAAGTATCCACAAACTCGATCTGCTGATTTCTTGTTACAAATAAATCAGCACTGTGAATCCGCCAGGAATCTTCCACGATATAAATATCTCCTGTGAAAACTGGATCATTCTTTCGTTTAGGAATGACTTTGATTTTATTGACTAATTGATTGTTCTCGACAAATGTTCCTTCCAGTTTGAAATTGTAATAAAACAAGGCACTGCCTGAAACCGGCGAAACAAATCCCCGTGGAGAAAGCCCATCAATTTCAACGAGATTTTCATAAAAATTAACATTCAAATCAGAAGCCTGATTAAAGCTGTACGTTCTTGGATTCCCGCTGACTTTAGAAGAAATCATTTCTTCCTTTACTTTCTCCGGACGTTTGAATGAAAGATGTGAAACAGATTCACTCAGATAAAAAATCTTAGTTGATGAATCCATAAATTCTTCAACCTGCACATCCTGTCCAAGAAATTTTTTAGGATAAGCCAATAGTTTCTGTGTTGATTTTACATATGCATTGCACTGGTAACTTTCAACCTGATCGAGATAGAATTTTCTTTTCTTTTGCGCCTTGCGTATAATCGCATAAGCCGGATCTTCCGCATCTGCCTTAATATTGACCTCATGAAGTAAATAAGATTCCGGTAACAATTGAATATCCAATCGGACAGCTGAATTCTCAATCACAACTTTTTTCTTCACCGATTTGTAACCGATAAAACGAAAATTCAAAATGTATTCCCCAGGATTCAAATCGAAGAAATATTCTCCGTCCATATTTGAAGTGGTTCCGATAGTTGTTCCTTCGAGGTAAGTATTGACGAATGGTAATGGCTGATTCTGTTCATCACGAATAATTCCACTAACCTTCACCGCCTGAACCATTCCGCCTTGTAAGACGAACAGAAAGAGGACGCAGAAATATTTAATTAAATGATTAGCGTATTGTTTCATAAAGACGAATTATACCCTGCACAAATGATGTCCATGAAAATCGTGCTTTTTCTGTTTGTGCATTTTTTGAAAATTCTGATTCCCTGTTGTTGTTGTAAAAATCCAGAATAGCGTCTGCAATGGATGTAGCAGATATTTCTGTTACATATCCAACTTTTCCCTGAGGTACAATTTCAGCCAAACCACCGACATTGGTAACAAGCATCGGCCTGTTGAAATGATATGCAATTTGTGTTATTCCACTCTGTGTGGCACTGCGGTAAGGCTGAACCACTAAATCGGCGGCACAGAAATAATTCTTCACCTTTTCTTTTGAAACAAAAGAAGTATGTAAAATAACTTTGTCGCCAAGTTTTCCCAATAACTCTGCATAGTGTTTTTCATTTTCATAAAACTCCCCGGCAATCATCAAACGAACACCAAGATCTCTTACACGGGAATCGTGCATTGCTTCAAGCAGGAGGTCAAGTCCTTTGTACGGGCGGATGAAACCAAAGAACAGAATCAACTTTTCGTATGGAAGAATATTTAATTCTTTTCTCGCATCTTCTTTCGAAACAGAAGAACCGAACAGAGAATAGATCGGATGCGGAAGAAATACTTTGGGTTTATCCGGAACAAATACATTCAAATCATCCGAAACAGATTGGGACAAAGTAACAAAAGCCTGACATCCTTTTACAAAATAACGTGTCAGCATTTTATCTCCGGGCCGCTTCTCGTGTGGAATTACATTATCCGTAATCGCGATCACTTTGATTTTTTTTGTTCTCAGCAACCTGACAATACTTCCCAAAGCCGGTGCCATAAAAGGCAACCAATAACGCACAATCACCAGATCAGGATTTTCAGCGATGATTCGGTGTGCAGTCTTTATCCAGGAAAAAGGATTGATTGAACTGATGGTAGAATCTATCGAAATTCCTTCGGGTGACGGTCCGGTTGAAAATTGAGTCTTACCGGGAAATAAAATTGATGGATATTGATAGTAGAATGAAAATATCTTGCATGCATGTCCACTTTCAATGAATCCTTTGTACAGAGCTTCATTGAAATCAGCAATGCCGCCCCGTAATGGATAAGCAGGACCAACAAGTACAACTTTCAATCTTCTTTGGGTTTAATGGAGGTATCAAAGATTGCTTGTCTTATCCACTTGATACGAATTTCTGTCGCTGGAACTTCTTGCTATCAACTCGCCTAAAAATCCGGCAAGGAACAATTGAGTACCAAGTATCATAGAAGTAAGTGCAATGTAAAATGATGGACGTTCAGTAAGTAAACGTGCAGGGAGGTTGGTATAGACATGGTACAATTTGCTCACTCCCAGATAAGCCGCTGTGATAAACCCAATCATAAACATGATTGAACCAAACAAGCCGAACAAATGCATGGGTCTCTTTCCAAAGCGGGAGACAAAGGTGATAGAAAGTAAATCAAGGAAACCATTAACAAATCGCTCGAGACCGAATTTGGTAACTCCGTACTTGCGGGCTCTGTGTTCAACAACCTTCTCACCTATTTTAGTAAATCCGGCCCATTTGGCAAGCACTGGAATATAGCGATGCATTTCACCATACACTTCAATGCTCTTCACGACATCTTTTCTGTACGATTTCAACCCGCAATTAAAGTCATGCAAATTGTGAATGCCGGACATTTTTCGTGTAGTCCAGTTGAAGAATTTACTTGGAATAGTTTTCGAAACCGGATCATAACGTTTCTTCTTCCAGCCTGATATCAAATCAAATCCACCATGCCGTATCAGTGTATACAACTCCGGTATTTCATCCGGACTATCCTGCAGGTCAGCATCCATGGTAATTACAACATCTCCTTTTGTCATGGAAAATCCTTCATTCAAAGCTGCTGATTTTCCATAATTCCGTCTGAACCGAATACCTCTTGCATTGGGATTTTCTTTTCCTAACTGCTCGATTAACTCCCAGGATTTATCCTTACTGCCATCATCAACAAAAATGATTTCATAGGAATAATTATTCGCCTGCATGACCCGCACAATCCAGTCGTGCAATTCACGAAGCGATTCGTCTTCGTTAAATAAAGGAATGACTACCGATATATCCACTTTCACTTAATTACCCGATGCTGTTTGTTCCGAATGGATTTTGTTCTTTCTTCAAAAAGATGGAAGTAATGAGTGAAAAAATGAACCCGATAAAGGCACTTCCTACAATTGAAAATATAAACAACCAGGTTGGCGTCATGAATTTTTTTGTGTAATCCATCGCCACCGCAATCTGATCTTCTGACATTCCCTGATCCATCAATTGTTGCTGCGACATATCAAGAATTTTCTGTGTCATTTCAGGAGCAATGAAAGTAAAAAACAACAAGGTAAATGCTCCGGTAATCACTCCACCAAAAATCGAAATCAACGTACCTGTGCCCAGTGCTTTACCATAACCGATAAAACCACCGAGATCCGTATCACGATAACTTTTGGTTCCGGCAACTATAAATGCAATTAACAATAACCAGCCGATGTATTGTGGTGCTTTGGATTTAACATCCGTATTCATAAAATAAAACAGCAACATCACTACAGCTGAAGCAAGTCCATACATCAGTCCATAAGTCATTGCAACTTTCGTTTGCGAGCGAGGGTTTTCCATGTTTTTTTAGTTCAGATGATTGCAAACCTACATGAATTCCAGCAATAGGCAAAAGAAATTAGAATACACAACGAGCTAATTTTAAACATCAAGTTCTTGCCAATCATAAGGTTGTCATTCACTCTAATATAATCAGCTTTTTTTAAAGTAGCTGACAAATTTTGGTGATTATTCTCTGCGAATGTTTACTTTTGCCCCGGGTAAGTCCTATACGACCAGCTCCTGCCAACCTCCCCAGGCCGGGAACGGAGCAAGGATACGCGGTTGAGCGGTGCGATATAGTCAGCTTACCCATTTTTTGTGCCCAATATTTTTTGTATGTATTTGATATACAATATATTAAATAGTTAATTTCAAATTGTCATCTCGGTGTTCATTAAAAGTAAAATCTGATCCGGTTCAGAATCTTCTGGTTTACGATCATATCAAAATCTGTCTTAAAAAAAATAAAAGACAGGATACTACAGGGATAAAATAGACTAATTTTGGCCTTCATTGATCCACTCAAATTAAATCAATCCTCATGAAATTCTTCATTGATACCGCGAACTTGTCACAAATAAAAGAAGCCGAAGATCTGGGTGTGCTGGATGGTGTAACAACCAATCCTTCTCTCATGGCGAAAGAAGGAATAACCGGACAAGACAATATACTCAAACATTATGTAGACATCTGCAACATCGTAACCGGTGATGTCAGTGCGGAAGTTATTTCCACAGACTATAAAGGTATCATCGCGGAAGGAGAAATGCTGGCTTCCTTGCACAAACAAATTGTGGTCAAGGTTCCCATGATCAAAGATGGTGTAAAAGCTCTGAAATATTTTTCAGGAAAAGGAATTAAGACAAATTGCACATTGGTATTCTCAGCAGGCCAGGCATTGCTGGCAGCCAAAGCAGGTGCAACGTATGTTTCTCCTTTCTTAGGAAGACTGGATGACATCAACCAGGACGGAATGGATTTGATCCATCAGATCGTTCACATTTATCAAACCTATGATTTCGGAACACAGGTTCTCGCTGCATCAATCCGCAGCCCATTACACATTGTAAAATGTGCAGAAGCAGGAGCCGATGTTGCTACATGTCCGCTTTCAGCAATTCTTGATTTACTGAAACATCCTTTAACTGATATCGGCCTCGCTAAATTTCTCGCTGATGCGAAAAAATTTACTGATGTTGCCGTAAAATAATCAGTTGACCATTGCGGAATCATGCCTTAGTTTGAGATCAATTTTGTTTCTCGACATCTGCAAATTGTTGCTTCCAGATTAACACCGGTAATTTTTCCATGCATAAATTTATCTCATGCTCTTAAAAATTTTTCCGGAAAATATCAATGATCGCTACATCGACCGGGCGGTAAAATTATTGCGTGAAGGCGGTGTGGTAGTCATACCTACCGATACGATTTACGCTCTCGCTTGCGATATTAAAAGAAGCGATGCATTTGAAAGAATTTGTCAAATCAAACAGGTGAAGGTCGACAAGGCTAATTTCTCATTCATCTGTTACGACCTGAGTAACATTTCGGATTTTACTAAACCTTTCAGCACTTCTGTTTTCAGGTTGATGAAAAATTGCTTGCCGGGACCTTTTACTTTCATCCTGAATGCCAACAATAATGTCCCGACCATTTTTAAATCCAATAAAAAAACAATTGGTATTCGTGTGCCTGACAATGCAATCACCAGACGATTGGTTCAGGAGCTTGGAAATCCTATCATGGTAACGACAATTCCGGGAGGAGCTGATATCACGAATTATTCAACCGATCCTTTGGAAATTGATGCGCACATTGGAGAAAGGGTTGATCTTGTAATCGATGGTGGTTCCAGTGAATTAGAACCTTCTACAATCATAGATTGTACAGAAAACGATCCTTTCATTATTCGTCAGGGAAAAGGAAAAGTAGACATTATTTAAACTTTTTCAGGATCTCCTCAGGCACTCCTGAATTGCCAACGGTAAATACCGGATGAGATCTGAAGGCAGCATGCTCAACTCTGTTCTTCTTTTCGCTGCTTCATCACCTGATTTTCCATGCAGAAATACTCCCACACGTGCAGCATCCAAAGGAGCTATTCCCTGAGCAAGCAATCCAACGAGAATTCCTGTAAGAACATCCCCGCTCCCTCCTCGTGCCATTCCCGGATTGCCGGTTGAATTGAACCAAACATTCCCATCCGGACCTGCAATACAGGTATGTGCACCTTTCAGGACTACTATTACTTTGTATTGTTTAGCAAAATTTATCTGCAATTGCATTCTCTCAAAATCGTCATTCGTTTCTTTCGTCAATCTTGAAAACTCTTTTACGTGCGGAGTGAGAATGGAATTTTCGGGAATATATTCCAGCCAATCCTTATGCTGCGATAGCAGGTTTAGAGCATCCGCATCCAATACAACAGGTTTTCTGAAGGAATACAACAGGTGACGAAGCGTTTCCCATGTTTCCGGATTTGTGCCAATACCGGGACCAATACCAATCGTACTATAAGGAGAAAAGTCTGGAAGTGCGGTGATAATATCGGTATTACTGTCAAGTGAAACCATTGCTTCAGGACATGTACTTTGAATAATCGTTTCGCCACAAGCCGGAATATGCACGGTTAACATCCCTGTACCAGAACGGAGACAGGCTTTTACTGCTAACACTGCGGCACCCATCTTTCCTCTGCTTCCGGTAATCAGAAGCGAATGACCAAAATTACCTTTGTGAGAAAATTTCTCCCTTGCCGGAATTAATCTGCTTGCCTCACGAAGTGTGAAATAATTCCATGGACTTGTTTGTTGACGAATAAATTGTGAATGAAGTTTGATGTCCATTACAACCCACTCCCCTGCAAATTTTCCCGATCCCGGGAACATAAAGCATAATTTAGGAAATTGAAAAGTTAATGTAATATCCGCTTTTACTTTTGAAGCTTGCTCAGGAGTAGTTTTATCTGCAAACAATCCGGATGGAATATCAATGGATACAACTCCGGCTTCGGAAGAATTGATGTGATCAATAAGTTCTGCAGCCAATCCGGAAACAGGACGATTTAATCCGCTTCCAAATAGCGCATCGAGAACAACTGAATTTCCGGCTATAAATGGAAACTCAGATTTATTCGTAATGGATGTGATTGATTTTTGGTCTAATTGCATCAACCGTTTGTGATTTAAAGCAAAATCACCGCTAGGCTTTTCAGATATCTGAAGACAGAATACTTTAACAGTGTAACCTGAATGCATCAGCATTCTTGCAATCGCCAATCCATCTCCCCCGTTATTTCCCGGTCCACAGAATACAACAAAAGGTATTTCGGTCCTGAATTTCTTTTCCAACCATTCACAACAAACACCTGCAGCTCTTTCCATCAAATCAATGGATGCAATTGGTTCATGTTCGATTGTGTATAGATCAGCTAACCGTATTTGTTCTGTCGACAGAATTTTCATGACATACAAATTTAAACCATTGAAAACCTGAAGAAATTTCAGTCTTAATTCAACGGTGCAACAATGTTACTTCAATTCCGCTTGAATTCAAATGACTTTTGAGAGCAGAACCATCGCCGTGCACAGTATAAATCTTTCTGGCTCCGGTCTTTTCTATGAGAGTTAACACATCATTCCAGTCTGCATGATCACTGATTGACAGTACTTCATCACATCGATGATTTGGTTTTGACCAACCTGTTGCAAAATATCTGATTACAGATTTATTTCTCGAATATCTGGAAAACTGATTGGGAGGCAGGATACATATTCCATGATCACCATTCATGAATTCCTGCTTCGAATAGGGCTGCCATTCACCTAATGAAAAACCATAATTTTCGTAAATACGGTGATAGGAATGCAAATCCGAATGCACAAATATTCTCTTCCCGGGACAATGATCAGAAAGCAATCTAGTAATCCGTTGCGCTTTTCCAATGGCATAGGCTCCAAGTAAAATATTCCCGGAGCACTTATTGAGTTTATTCATCTGCTCTGCCGGTTCAGGATGATTGTAAACAGGATCTGCAAATGTCGTTTCAGTTATTAAATATTCGCATGAAACAAATTCAAATGCTTCACAACTATCATCTTTCTGAAGCTTAAAATCTCCGGTGTACAAATATCTCTCGCCATTGTATTCCATTAACACCTGCGCGCTGCCTAACATATGTCCGGCCGGATAAAAAGATAATTTAACCTCATTGAGAACAACAGTCTCCTTGTAATTCAACGTTACAAATTCCGAGAGATTAGATTTCCGAAATCTTCTTTGCATCAGGGAAATTGTAGGTGCTGTCGCATAAATAGTTTTACTGTTTGGAACCGCATGATCACCATGAGCATGGGATATCACTGCGCGGTTAACCGGCTTTGACGGATCGAGGTAAAAATCTCCGGGAACACAATACAATCCATGGGAAGATTGTACAAGAAAATTATTCACCGAATCGTGCATGAGTTCTGGAAAATCAAAGAGAACGAATCAAGGTATCATGAATGGTCAACACCTGAGGAATCACTAATTCCTTTTCATCATTGCTGATAATAAAATCACTTTTATCTGTCTTTTCCTGATCACTGCTTTGTTTATCAATAATCACTTCCACTTCTGCCTTGGATTTCCTGTCTCGCTCTCTCACCCTTTGTATCCGAAGTTCTCTTGGTGAAACCACAGTTATTATCTTATCGCAATCAGCATTCGCTCCGCTTTCAAATAAAATTGCAGCCTCCTTAATTACATAAGGAACGTTTTCCTGTTTTTTTACCCAGGATTGAAAATCAGATCTGACAAGCGGATGAACGAGAGCATTTAAAGCTTTGAGTTTCTCTGTGTCCTTGAAGACGATCTCAGATAATTTTTTTCTGTCCAACTTCCCACTGGAATCGAATACATCTTCGGCAATTTGTTTCTTCACAGCTGCTCTCAGTTCCGGATATTTATCGTATAAAAGTTTTGCTTCCGCATCAGCATCATACACCGGAACTCCCAATTGTCTGAAAATCGTGCAAACAACAGATTTACCGCTTCCAATTCCCCCGGTGATGCCTACGACTTTCATTTTTTACGTAAAATATAATCTACTTTTTCCGGTTCAATAAAAATCGCCCTTACAAATGAAGGAGCTGTCATCAACTGTATTTTCAATTTTGCGGGAGGATCTTCCCGCAATACACCGGCATCTACTACCGCATCAAATTGTCCCGCATTTACATCATTGTATTTACTCAATGCAACCTGATAACGCACAGTGATTTTATCCGGAAAAGTTTTGAGCGAATATCCAGTCTCAACATTCATCGGATGAACGGAAACTTCTGTTCTGCCTTCGGTAAATTTTTCTACCGGAACCTTCACAACAACGGACTCTGTTTCAAAGGTGAGAAGTTTATTCCCGGTCAAACCAATAGTCTTATAAACCGGTGCTTTTACATCTGTCAAACGGAGTCTTTCGGTTTCAACATATTTCATATTCTGTAAAACAGATGGAGGGCCGGATACGGTTATACTGTCCGGAGCAACAGATATACCGGAAGAAGAATCGTACTGTTTCTCATAGGAAATGTCAGCATTTAATTTTACCGCCAATCTCCTCTGTATTCTATCACTGAAATTGAATACAATTGAATCCGGAGTATATCCAAGAATATTCACTTCATTTCCTAATTGACGGGTAAAATCCGGTGTGAATGAAGCAGTGGCGATAGAAAGAGCATCACTTAAATATTCCGGATATCCTTGTAATTTACCGGCCACATCTATCTCAATAGCCTTTTTTTGTTTCTGAAAATCATACGACAAAATTTTGAAGCCGGATGTTTTTACCAAAATTGTAATGTGTTCCGGTAAATCATTCACGACAACTTTTTTTCCGGGAAGATTCTGATAGGAAACCGGAAAGGTCAATTCAGTCGGATACTCATGCGATAAACTAATAAGCAGCCAAAAAATACTGGCAATAAAAAAACAGACCGCAATTACAGTCAACCGGCGTTTCAACTTAAGTCGCGTAGCCGGATCCTGATGTGGTCTGATTTGTGGCGCTTCGTTCACAGGATGCGTTTCTTTACATGTCAAGTATACAAAAAAGATTCAGCTCCTGAAAAGCTATTGATCTTACTTTGCCGGAGTCTGGTTGTCCAGTGATTTGGTAGCTTCCGCTGAGACAGCAGATTTTTCAACACGTACTTTTACATTCGTATCAATCTCAATCATAAATGTACGGTCATTCACCTCAAGAATGCGTCCGTGAATACCACCAATAGTAACTACTTTGGTTCCTTTCGTAAGTGTCTCACGAAATTCTTTTTCCGCCTTTTGCTTTTTTACCTGAGGGCGAATCATAAAAAGATAGAACACAACAATAATGGAAACCAGGAATACAATTTGCATAATTCCGCCACCCTGGCCGGAAGCTTGTAAGAGAATAGATAACATGGTATAGGTGTTTTGTTTTGGTAAAAGAAATTAGAATCAGTTGTTTGTCCCGTCAGGCTTTTGAACTTCCGCGAGAATCGTGAGTATATAAGTATTTGGAATCGTATTGCCGATCAGCGTTATCGTTTTATTCTGATAACCTTCTTTGCCTTCACTGTTGAAAGTAACATTGATAATTCCGCTTTCTCCTGGTTTAACAGGATCTTTAGGCCATTCAGGTACAGTACATCCGCAACTACCCTGAGCAGCACGAATGATCAGGTCGCCATTTCCGGAATTCGTAAATCGAAATGCAAAAGAAACTTTTTCACCCTGCACAATTTTTCCGAAATCATGAACCGTATCATTGAAATGATAGGCCGGAACATTTCCTTTCTGATTCCCGGATGCTGAAATAGGATTATTCACTACATCCGGATTAATTGCATTTTCCGGAACAGATTGATCTCCTGAACCACAACCAAGAATCATGAGCCAGGAAATGCCTAACAACAGAATGATGGATGTCAATTTAATTTTCATTTCTTATGTTTTGATTTTTAAAAGATGAATATGAATCAATCTCAGGATTTTTGAAAACAGAATTATACTATCATGGATTAACCAATCAATCCACGCCCTGTCTTTACAATTTTTCCCTGCTCTTTGTAATCCAGAGCAAGTTTATCAATCACTCCGTTCACAAACTGTTTGCTCTTAGGTGTACTGTATTCTTTCGAAATATCAATGTATTCATTGATCGAAACTTTTACGGGGATTCCGGGAAAATTCACAAGTTCCGACAATGCCATCTTCAGAATCAGAATATCCATCAACGCGATACGGTCAATCTCCCAATTTTTTGTGCGCTCACTTATTGCCTTTTCATATTCATCATTGTTTACAATTGTCTTGCTGAACAAAGTTCGAACAAACAAACGATCATCTTCCTCATCCTTATATAAAGGCATAACTTCAAGTTTTCCCGTTTCATAATATGCCTTAATTCCACGGATAATCATGTGACACACGAAATCAAAATCATCCAGCCAGAAAATATTTTCTTCCTCGATTTCGTGCTGCAATGCTTCCGACGACAGGAAAAACTTCCGGATTACATCACATAAAAAGTCTTTTTCGTTCGACTGATCACTTGTGAGTAAAGATCTGTACTCTTCTGATTTCTTTATTTCAAGATATAACTTCCGAACAAGATCCTGTTTCGATTGCCAACTTAGCTTTGTTCTTTTCAACGCGGCGGCAAACTCTGCATTGTTCTCCAACTCCTGAATATATTTCAATTCATGCAGACGGATTTTCGCATTAAGTTCTTCTTCTTTGGGAAAAAATTTCAAGTGCAAATCGTCAGCATCAGTCTGGTCTACGAAAGCAAGTTCCTTCAACAATAAAAGTACATAAACATACAACTCATGCACCTTGTCAATGGATCTGAAGAGTTCCCTTTCCGCAACAGCCAAATCTGTTTTCTCTGCCTGAAAAAATGCATACAAGGCCTGAAGTACTTTTATACGTAATTGTCTTCTGCTAAGCATACTGTTGAGAAATTTTTAATCCTGTGTTGGGAAGAACGTAAAATAAAAACCGGCCAGGGAAATCCCGACCGGTTTTCTGATTGACTCGAGTTATACTGTGCGCGCAATCATGATGCGCTCTTCTGCGATTTTTTTAGCAGCTGAAATAGTCGTAATATTTTCTGCTTTTGCTTTTTTGAAGATTTCCAGCGTAGTATGATAGATCTGTTCAGTGTGATCCATCGCTGTTTTTCTGTCGTAACCTTTCAACTCAGAATAAACATTAATCAACCCACCTGCATTGATCAGGAAATCCGGAGCATACAAGATGCCTTTTTCCGATAACATCTTGCCGTGTACATTTTCATCAGCCAATTGATTGTTGGCAGCACCGGCTACTACAGCACAACGCAAACGTTTGATGTTTTCTGTATTCAATGTTGCTCCCAATGCACATGGAGAATAAATATCTACATCCATATCATAAACTGCATCTGGCGCAACAATTTCAGCACCATATTTCTTGGCAGTCGCGTTCAGCTGTTCCTGGTTGATGTCGGTGATATACACTTTTGCCCCTTGCTCAGTCACAAAACGAACGAGGTTCTCCCCTACATGTCCTACACCCTGTACCATCACTTTTTTCCCTTTCAGGTCATCACTGCCGAAACTTTCTTTCACAGCTGCTTTCAATCCCATAAACACTCCATATGCAGTAACAGGTGAAGGATCACCGCCACCGCCCATATTCTCAGGCAATCCTGTAACATGCTTGGTCATTTCGCGGATGTACACCATGTCAGCAGTGTTCGTTCCCACATCTTCAGCTGTGATATATTTTCCATTCAAAGACTCTATGAATTTTCCGTATTTACGGAACATGTCCGGAGTTTTGTCCTTTTTAGAATCTCCAAAAATTACTGCTTTACCACCACCCAAACCAAGTCCGCTGATGGCTGCCTTATAAGTCATACCTCGCGATAATCTGAGAACATCATTCAGGGCCTCAGCTTCTGATTTGTAATCCCACATCCGGGTTCCGCCAAGAGCAGGTCCCAGGGTTGTATCATGGATGGCAATAATTGCTTTTAATCCGGTAGCTTTGTCGTAGCAGAAAGTAATCTGTTCGTGATCGGCAAAAGAAGGGTTGCCAAACACGAAATCGGTCCCTGCTTTTGTTTCTTTTGCATCTTTCACTTCAATCATGAGATGTACGGGTTGGATGATTAATTTTGCGCCTTTCTTGATTAGCGCCGCAAAGGTAGGTTTATTTTTTGAGGCGACAAACGATTCGTTTCTTATTAAAAATGAAGTCATTAGGACATATTAACAAGTACTTCCTGAAGTACAAATGGCACCTTCTCCTGGGAGTCGTTTTTGTCGTAGCACAAAACTTTGGCGCCATATACCCCGCCCAGGTAGTCCGGCAGTCTCTGGATGAGGTAATTGCGACCATGAAGGCAATTGATAACGGAGTCAGTTCAAATGTTAAAATTGACCTGGTAACTACTATCACCCATCAGGTATTTTTGTTTCTGTTGATTATGATTGGCGTTGCCTTGTTGAGAGGTATCCTGATGTTTTTAATGCGCCAGACTATCATCGTAATGTCGAGACGAATTGAATTCGATTTAAAAAATGAAATCTATCGGCATTATCAATTGCTCAGTCTTGCATTTTATCGAAGAAACAACACCGGAGATCTCATGAATCGCATCAGTGAAGATGTAAGCAGAGTGAGAATGTACATCGGACCTGCAGTGATGTATACCATCAACCTGGCAGTACTCTTCATTCTTATTATTATCAGCATGCTTCAGGTAAATGTGAAGCTTACATTATTTGTGCTTGCTCCTCTTCCACTGCTTTCTATTTCTATCTACTACGTAAGCGATCTGATGAATAAAAAAAGTGAGGAAGTTCAGGAGCAACAAAGTAAACTCAGCACCTATGTTCAGGAAGCTTTTTCAGGAATCCGGATTCTAAAATCATTCGTCAGAGAAGAAGCTTCCACTCGCGAATTTGAAAAGGAAAGTCTGGACTACCAGAATAAAAATATGAGCCTTGTAAAAGTCAATTCATTCTTCTTTCCTCTGATGTTGTTGCTGGTTGGCCTAAGCACTTTGCTTACAGTTTACATTGGTGGACATGAAGTGATTGCCGGAAGAGCGACAACAGGAAATATTGCGGAGTTCATCATCTATGTGAATATGCTTACCTGGCCTGTCGCTTCATTGGGTTGGGTTACATCCATTATACAAAGAGCTGCCGCTTCACAGGAAAGGATCAATGAATTTTTACATACCCAACCGGAAATTATTTCTCCAAATACAAACGAAACTGACATCAAAGGAAAAATTGAATTTAAAAATGTTTCCTTCATCTATCCGGATTCAGGAATCAAAGCATTAAATCAGATTTCCTTCACCGTCTTGCCCGGAAAATCACTTGCAATCCTGGGTAAAACAGGATCCGGTAAATCCACTATTGCCAACCTTATTTGTCGGATGTATGATCCTTCAACGGGAAATATTTTTATTGACGACCAGGATATCACTCTTTTATCTCTATCCTCACTGAGACGACAAACGGGTTACGTTCCCCAGGATGTATTTCTTTTCAGTGATACCATTGCAAATAACATTGCATTTGGAATTGCAGATTCAATCGGTCAGACGGATCGTGATAAACTCATCAGACAGGCAGCAGAAGAGTCAGCCATTCATCAGAACATCGCATCTTTCCCTAAAGGATATGAAACATTTATCGGGGAAAGAGGCATTACGTTGTCAGGAGGACAGAAGCAACGTGTATCAATTGCAAGGGCCATCATCAAGCGTCCCAAAATTTTATTATTCGACGATTGTCTCAGTGCAGTAGATACACATACGGAAGAACAGATTTTAAATAATCTAAAATCCATCATGAACGGCCGGACATCCGTTATCATTTCTCATCGTGTTTCAAGTGTGAAACATGCCGATCAGATCATAGTTCTTGAAAATGGAACTATCGCAGAACAGGGAAATCATTCAAGTCTGCTCGGAAAAAACGGAGTGTATACTGAACTCTACGAAAAGCAATTGCTGGAAGAAGAAGAAAACAGAATGGCTTAAACTACTTTGGAGAATTGTCCTGAGCCTGAAAAGTTCCCCCTGATTTTTTTGAACGAAAAAAAATACCCGTTTAAAACGGTGTGTCCTCAGGCATATCATTCATCCTTGAACCAACAATAATTCTGTTGTTTGGATAATCTGTTATACTTCCTCCCGGAGCAGAATCAAAATCTGATGTTTCCAGATCAGTGAATTTAGCGAGGTGATTGATGAATTTCAATTTCACTGTATCCAATGCACCATTTCTGTGTTTGGCAATAATAATTTCTGCAGTTCCTTTAGTTGGATTATTGTCCTCATCGAATTCAATACCGTAGTATTCCGGACGATAGATAAACGTAACCATGTCGGCATCCTGCTCAATCGCACCGGATTCACGCAGGTCACTCAACTGAGGGCGCTTGCTTCCTCCTCTGTTCTCAACCATACGACTGAGCTGCGACAAAGCAATAATCGGCACATTCAATTCTTTGGCAATCGCTTTCAACGATCGGGAAATGGTACTGATCTCTTGTTCCCTGTTGCCGCTTTTCGTATCCACTTCGGCCCGCATCAACTGAAGATAATCCACAATGATCAATTCAATATTGTGCATCGCTTTTAATCGGCGACATTTTGAACGCAAATCAAATACAGAAAGCGCGGGAGTATCGTCAATAAAAATAGGTGACTCAGATAATTTACCGGTCATTCCAACAAGTTTATCCCATTCGGTTTTATCCAGCGTTCCTTTTCTCAGTTTATCTGATGCAATTCCTGTTTCAGATGAAATCATCCGCTGCACCAATTGCACAGACGACATTTCAAGAGAAAAAACTGCCACGGGTCGATTAAATGAAATGGCCGCATTCCTTGCAAGCGACAATACAAAGGCTGTTTTACCCATACCAGGACGGGCAGCAACGATAATCAGATCACTGCGTTGCCATCCGGAAGTAATTCTGTCAAGATCAGTGAACCCTGATTGAACCCCCGTAACTCCGGTACCATGCAGTCTTGCTGCTTCAATTTGTTTGTATGCTTCGCTCACCATGGTACTCATATCCTGAAAATTTCTCCGGATATTTCCCTGCGCGATATCAAAAAGATTTTTTTCCGCGCGATCTAACAATTGAAAGACATCACTTGAGTCTTCAAATGCATCTTTAATTGTTTCAGATGAAATACGTATCAATTCCCGTTGAATATGCTTCTGAAGAATAATTCGGGAATGGAATTCAATGTTCGCAGCTGATGCTACTCTATTGGTCAACTGAGTGATGTAAAAAGGCCCTCCAACAAGGTCCAGCTCTCCACTCTTTTTTAAATCATTCGTTACAGTGAGAATATCTATCGGCTCAGATCGTTCAAACAATCTACGAATAGCCTGAAAAATCATCCGGTGTGAATCCTTGTAAAAAGACTCTGGATTCAATATATCAATCACAGATGTCAAGGCATCTTTCTCCAACATCAGGGCTCCGAGAACAGCTTCTTCAAGGTCAACAGCCTGTGGAGGCATTTTTCCAAAATGCTGTGCCTGAAATGTGGCATAGGCCGATTTATTCCCAGTCACAGGACGCTTCCTTGCTGTGGATTCACCGGTATTCACTGTTTCCCCGAATTCTGCCATGGTTCACTCAAATATACTGAATCAAAAGGTTGTCCCTTCGATTGTTCCTAAATTTCCCGAAAGGGTTGCGAAGCTAATTAAAACGTAAACTTTGAAAAAGATTGTTGATAACTAAATATATTTGAGACATATTTCTAAAAGTGTCAATTAACAATGGCTTGGTTTTCAATCTCAAAAAATTCCGGATCCAATTCAATTGTTGCGACATGTTTTTTTGGGAAAAATTATTTCGTGTAGCCACGTTTTTTGGACAGCACTCAAAGTCACTTTGGTAGTGAATGAATTATGAAAAGAAAGCATTTTACAACAATAATTATTTCGTTGATTTTGCTGTGTTTTTACAGTTCTTGTAAAAAGGAAGATGTAAGCGATCCTGTCATCATTTTCGAAAGACCTGCTTCACAAATCACTGTGGGTCCAACGGATACAATCCTTGTTGAAGCTTCAATTTCTGATAATAATGATATTCAAAAAGTGACCGTGCAAATCCTTTCCATCAATTTTGTTCCGGTGACAAATGCGATGATTCTGGAACCGAACACCTCTTCCTATCATCTTTCCATCAATTACATTTTGCAAAATCCACAGTTGACTTCCGGAACATATCTCATAGGAATCAGTGCTTCTGATGGAACGAATACAGCTTATGCCTATCGGGAAATTTATATTCTCGCATTACCTCAATCAAGAAAGGCTGTCTTTTTACTCAGCAAAGGTTCAACTGGTCATATTCAAATCTCTAAAACTGATTCACTTCATCAGTTGCATTCCTTTCTGAGTTTGCCTTCCGATTATACCGGCAGTAGCATTGATTCCAGAAATCAGGTGCTTTATGTTTTAGGAAAAACTACAGGCGGTTTAACTTTCATCGATGCCAACTCCGGTTCCTTGTTGAATTCCATTCCTCCTAATACTCCAATGGGTCCTCCCACTTTTCAATATCTGCATTTCAAAGACAACCTGAATTACGTTTCTTTTTATGATGGCAATATCCGATCCTATGATCAGAATGGAATCCGACAGTTTGAGGCCATTCAATCAGGATTTGCTCGTCCGGGAGCTTTACTGAAAACACTGGATTACGTCTATGTCGAAAATTATTACACAGGATCCGGATTGAATCGGCTTGAACAATATTTTTTCCCGAGCGGTGCAGCAAATCAAATTCTCACGTTGGATATGGATGTGCTCAGTATGTTTGAAAAATCATCCGATGAATTATTTTTATTCGGTCATAAGAATGGGATCGCTCAGTTAGAAAAATACGACCGCCTGAATAACAGCATTCAGACGATCCGGACCTTCGGAGCGATTCAGATCAACGAAGTTTTTCAATACAGAAATACTCAGTATTTCCTCGCTACTTCTTCCGGCTTACTTCGTTATGATTACGACCTCGGAATACTTTCGCCTTTAACTGCCTCTCCGGTTCAGGGAATTAACTATGATGCATTGTTAAATGAATTTTATCTGAGTGAGAATAACTCTGTCCATGTACTGGATGCTGCTTCTTTCTCGGAAAAATACACTCTTACCGAAAGCGATTCTGTTCTGAATGTGCTATTTCTCTATGATCGGTAACAATTCATTAGTAGTTGATTATTAATGAGTTTTGAAGTTTTGCAATAATTTTTCTTCCGGTATTCTGATCACATCAAATTTGTCCAGGAATTCACTATTCCAGACTTTAGCTTTTATTATCTTGCAGCCAATCCAAAAAGCCTATCATGAATTTTCTTGACTTTGAAAAACCGGTTTCAGATCTGATTGATCAGATTGATAAACAAAAGCAAATCGGTGAGAAAAGTAAAGTTGACGTGAGCGTCGCAGTTCGCCAGTTGGAACTTAAACTGGAAGAAACCAGGAAAACCCTTTATTCAAATCTCACACCCTGGCAACGTGTGCAACTCAGCAGACATCCTGATCGTCCGTATAGTCTTGCTTATATTGATTCCATTACCGATAAAAATTTCGTGGAATTATTCGGCGACAGAACCGTGAAAGACGATAAAGCCATCATCGGTGGTTTTGGATTTATTGACGATCAGTCTGTCATGATCATTGGTCAACAAAAAGGGTCCACAACTAAACAAAGACAATACAGAAATTTCGGTATGGCAAATCCTGAAGGTTATCGGAAAGCATTACGCCTGATGAAACTTGCCGAAAAATTCAATAAACCTGTCATTACCCTGATTGATACCCCGGGGGCATATCCCGGATTGGAAGCTGAAGAACGCGGACAAGGAGAAGCTATCGCAAGAAACCTTTTTGAAATGTCAAAACTGCAGGTTCCAATCATTTGTATCATCATCGGTGAAGGTGCATCCGGCGGGGCATTGGGAATCGGAATAGGCGACCGTGTGTTGATGCTCGAAAACACCTGGTATTCTGTGATCTCTCCTGAGTCCTGCTCTTCCATTCTCTGGAGAAGTTGGGATTATAAAGAAAAAGCCGCTGAAGTTCTCAAACTGACTGCCGAAGATATGCTGAGTCAAAAACTTATTGACGGAATCATCCGTGAACCAATTGGCGCAGCACATACTCAACCGGAGAAAATGTTCTCCATCGTAAAATCTGAAATCAAAAAACATCTGTCAACACTTCTCAAAGAAGACAGAAAAGAACTGGTAAAAAAACGGATTGAGAAATTCTGTTCTATGGGTGTAGTCATGGAATAATTTACCGGTAATACATCAATTCACTCATCAGCTATTCTGCCGTTAATAATTTCATCTGGTATCATGTTGTCTGACATTTCACTTTTTGAATACAAAATGGAATTCGGAGTTCAGCCATGATTTCTTTTCCAAATTGCAAAATAAATATTGGTCTGCACATCATAGGCAAAAGACCGGATGGATACCATGACCTCGAAACTATTTTCTATCCTGTTGCCTGGACTGACATTCTGGAAATCGTAAAGAACGAAGACCAAAACGGAACTACTGAATTTAAATCAACCGGCATCCGGGTCTATGGTCCGAAAGAAAAAAACCTGTGCCTGAAGGGTTATCAACTGCTGGCGGAAAAATATCAATTACCGCCTGTCAAAATGCACCTGCACAAAATTTTACCGATTGGAGCAGGTCTCGGTGGAGGTTCTTCGGACGCCGCATACACACTGATGAATCTCGACAAACTTTTTCGTCTCAATATCAGTGATGCTGAACTTGAAAACTTTGCTCTTGAAATAGGAAGCGACTGTCCGTTTTTTATCCGAAACAAACCGATGTATGCAATGGGCAAAGGCAATGTGATGGAAGCTATTTCATTAAAATTAAAAAACATGTTCATCGTCGTCGTGAAACCAAGAGTTCACGTCAGCACCGCAGAAGCCTACTCAAAAGTAATTCCTCAGAAAAAAAATTCTTCGCTTAAAGAATTAATCCGGCTTCCCATTGAAGACTGGAAAGAGTGCATCGTCAATGATTTTGAAAAGTCAATTTTCGAAACCTATCCCGGAATCCGAAATATCAAAAATAAACTCTATAAGTTCGGCGCAGTCTACGCTTCTATGAGTGGAAGCGGTTCCGCTGTCTATGGCTTATTTAAAGAAGAAAAAAACCTGCGGGCATATTTTCGAAGCTGCACAGTATGGCAGGGAAAATTGTAATCCGGAAATACTGTATTTTCAATCTTGTTTTTTTGCACTGAATTCTAAAGAAAAATCGTTTATGGATTCTACTCTCCTCCTTCCGCCTGGCGAAAAACAGAACTGAACAAATCTTTAAACTTCAATCCACGAGTAAGATTATTCTTACTAAGGAGAGAATACTCAGCCAAACCATGCAGAAGGAATTCCATGTAAAATAATTTTTCCTCTCCTTTGACTTTTGGGTGAAATTTCTTCACAGTTTCTTCCAATCCTGGAATGGAATTTAGCAGGGATGTATATTCTTTCTGAGACAGATCATTCAATAAATCAATTTCATTTCCGGCGGAAAACCATTCTATAATTTCCTGATATGGATTTACTTCTTTTTTCTTTTTCAGTTTCTCCGGATTGGGAAAATAAGCCGCAAACTGATTCCGAATTGCTTTTCCTATGAGGTTCTGAGCTACAATCATGGTCCCCTCCTGCTCACCTTCATACACCAGCTCAATTTTACCGGTAATAGATGGAATTACACCCCAGAAATCAGAAATTCGGATACCGGCACGTTCTTCATTATTGATAAGCATTCTTCGCTCCGCTGAACTGAACAAATTTTCATAGCCAGAAATCGTGAGCCTCGCTGAAACTCCGCTTTTGGGATCCACAAATTCACTCAGCCTCGCTTCGAAAGCAATTTGTTCCAATAAATTTTCAGCAAGCTCGTAAGAAGCGATATTCTTCTTCTGGAGATCTGAGAGAGACGCTTCTTGTAAGGTAATTTGTTTCGATGTTGAAATATCTTTTGGATAATGAGTGAGAATCTGACTTTCTATTCTGTCTTTCAATGGTGTCACGATGGAACCTCTGTTCGTGTAATCCTCCGGATTGGCTGTGAACACAAATTGAATATCCAGTGGAAGTCTCAATTTAAACCCGCGAATCTGTATATCGCCTTCCTGAAGAATGTTAAACAAAGCAACCTGAATTCTGGCCTGTAAATCCGGCAACTCATTGATTACAAAAATTCCTCTGTGTGATCGCGGGATTAATCCAAAGTGGATTACTCGTTCATCCGAATAAGGCAATTTTAGATTGGCTGCTTTAATCGGATCCACATCACCGATCAGATCAGCCACAGAAACATCCGGTGTTGCCAGTTTCTCAGTATATCGTTCATCTCGGTGCAACCATTCTATTTCAACAGAATCTCCATGAACATGAATTAAATCTTTTGATACTCTGCTGATCGGATGAAAAGGATCATCATTCATTTCAGAACCTTTGATCACCGGAATGTACTCATCCATTAAGCCTGTCATCAGACGTGCTATTTTAGTTTTCGCCTGCCCTCTCAAACCCAGTAGTAAAATATTATGCCTGGAAAGGATCGCTCTTTCAATATCCGGAATCACAGTTTCATCATAAGCCTGAATGCTCTCAAATAACCTTTCTTTCTTCTTCAATTTCAGTATAAGGTTATCCCGTAATTCTTCATGAATTGGTTTGCTTACATATCCATAAGCTTTCAACTCTCCAAGTGTTTTAATTTTCAATAATGGTGAAACCATATCGTGTAATAGAATTAGTGTTCGTTAAATTTTTAATGTGAATTGAACAATGTTCACATCCTCTTCTTTCTGTTTCGCTCGAAATCTTCCAAAACAAATTCTCCCAGACCTTTCAATGAAGTATAATATGCTTTACCTCCATTGGCTTCTGAAAATTCATGAATGAAGGACCTCAAATATGGATCTTCTGCGACCATAAAAGTGGTGATCGGAATTTTCAATTTACGACAGGAAGATGCCAGATTCAAACACCGGTTCACAATTCTCCTGTCCAACCCATAACTGTTTTTATACAAGCGACCACCTTCCAGCATACAACTGGGCTTTCCATCCGTAATCATAAATAACTGCTTATTCGGATTTTTTCTTCTTCTCAACAAATTCATTCCAAGCTCCAATCCTGCGGGGGTATTTGTATGATACGGCCCAACCTGCAGATAAGGCAAATCTTTTACTTCAATTTGCCAGGCATCATCACCAAATACCAGCACATCCAATGTATCCTTCGGATATCGTGTACGGATTAATTCCGCCAAAGCCATCGCAACTTTTTTCGCTGGCGTGATGCGATCCTCACCATACAAAATCATAGAGTGTGAAATGTCAATCATCAGCACTGTGGAAGTTTGCGCTTTGTGTTCCTTTTCCTTCACTTCCAGATCTTCTTCTCCCAGTGTGAATTCAGAAATTCCATGATTAATCTGAGCATTACGAATAGAATCTGTCATTGAAATCTGATCCGGTGAATCACCAAATCGGAATTCCCTGTGCTCACTTGTCAGTTCATCACCTGCACCGGTAAATCGTGTTGAATGATTCCCGCTCCTCGACTTCTTCATTTTACCGAAAAGTTCATTCAAAGCATTCTTACGAATAGCCTGTTCTGTCTTTGGCGTAATCGAAAACTGACCCGTGTTGTTGTCTTCTCTAATAAATCCTCTATCCTTCAGGTCTTTGATAAAATCCGCCATTGTATATGAATCATTGGTGAGTTTGTATTCTCTGTCCAATTCATTCAACCAATTCAAAGCTTCAGGAACATCACCTGAAGTGTAATTAAGCAACTGCATAAAGATTTCAAAAAGTCTTTCGAAAGGACTTTTCTCTTCTCCATTATCTGTAAATTGTGTAAACCTGTATCCTAACATAACCGGTGAATACTCAAAGGTACAAAATTCATCTTCATCCCATTACATTGTATGCCGTTACGATTGTCTTTCATGTCTGTTTATACAATACAGAATTTTTCCTGATAGCTTTATCATTCAAAGACTGCGTCACCCGGGTAACGAAATTTATCCAATCCGGACAATGAACGACATGAGAATGGAATGCATTCTTTGTATATTCGTACAACATCAATCAACAAAATAAACGCATCTTTGTTATAAAATTGTGCTTTTCTTGTGAATTCTCTTAAAATCTATAAGTCTTCTGCCGGATCGGGAAAAACTTTTACCCTGGTAAAAGAATACCTCCGACTTGTCTTGCAAAATCCGGATGACTTCAGACATATTCTGGCTATTACATTCACCAATAAAGCTGCCGGTGAAATGAAAGAGAGAATCATCTCTTCCCTTGTGGATATTAGTAAAGGGAAAGGCGGGAATATGCGTGAACTTATGGAGGAAGAATTGCCGGGTGTAAACCTCACAGTACAAGCCGACAAATCCCTCAAAAACATTCTGCATGATTACAGTTCATTTTCAGTAAGTACAATCGACAGTTTTTTTCAAAGACTGTTGCGTTCGCTGGCACGTGAAATGCATTTGCCGCTTCGATTGGAGATTGAAATTAATCTTGACGATGCCATTGCTGAAGTTACAGACCGGTTATTACAGGATGTTGGAAAAGATAAAGAGTTAACTTCCTGGTTGAGTGATCTTCTTTTGCAAAAAATGGATGAGGCGAAAGGATGGAGAATTGAACAGGATATCTTCCAGGTTGCGAGAGAAATCTTCAAAGACCGAAATGAGGAAACAAAAATTCTTTCCAGGGAAGAGTTGGCAAATATCTACCGGCTTTTACAGCAGCAGCGTACCTCGTTCGAACAGCAAATGAAAGGTCTTGGTAAAAAGGCTGGTGAAAAGATTCAGGCTGCCGGACTTGATCTCTCTGATTTCTCGTATGGTAAAAGCGGTGTCATTGGTTACTTTGAAAAAATAAAAAACAGTAGAAATCCGGATGACTACCAGCTAAAACAACGTGCACTTGACGCTCTTGAGTCTGCAGAAAAATGGGTGCCAAAAAAATCGCAAAAGAAAGAAGAAACCATCTCCCTGGTTGAGAATCATCTCCTTCCAGTTCTTCAGCAAGCACATAGTCTGGTGACGGCAGAATACAAAACTTACCTCAGTGCATACGAAGCATTGAGAAGAATTTATGTTTTCGGAATTTTCAACGATCTACTCAAGAAATTCGGAGAATACAGAAATGAAAAAAATGTAATTCTTCTTGCAGATACTCCCCGCCTGTTGTCAGAAGTGATTACCGGTCAGGATGCGCCATTTATCTATGAAAAAGTAGGTAACCGGTACAAGCATATGTTGATTGACGAATTTCAGGATACATCTGCTTTGCAATGGAAAAATCTTTTGCCACTTGTTACCAATACTCTTGGAAGTGGCAATATGGCACTGGTAGTAGGCGACGCGAAACAATCAATTTATCGCTGGCGCGGTGGAAATATGCAATTGCTGGTGAAGGATATTTTCGATGACCTGAAACAATTTAAATCTATATTCAGAGAAGAAGTTCTCGCAACAAATTTTCGAAGCAAAAAAAATATAGTCGATTTCAACAATGGTTTTTTCCGTTCGATTCCGGCTCTATTGAGTGAATCTCTCGATACAAACAATCTTCCAATGCTGACTGCTTCCTACGGAGAAGAATTGGTTCAACATGTTTCATATAAAAACAATTCCGGTGGATATGTAAAAATACATTTTATCGATCCGGAAAATGCAGACGAACCTGAACAGGAAGAAGAAGCCTCAAAATGGAAGGACATTGCCCGAAAGAATACTCTGGAAAATATAAGGGAATTACTTGCAGCAGGTTATCGTCATCGTGACATCGCCATTCTTGTTCGCAATAACCGCGACGGAAATGAAATGGCAAATTATTTATTTGACAATAATATCTCAGAGGTTATTTCTCCTGAATCACTTCTGATTCACAAAGCACCAAAAATTCGTTTCATCATAAGTCTGATGCGTTTCCTTGCCGATCCTTCTGACGGTGTTTCAAGAAGCGAAATTCTTTTTTATTATCAGAGGAATCACTCTTCTGAGCAAAGTTCAGATCTGCACACCATCTTCTCTGATCATTTTTTGCCCGGAAATAAAAGAAAGCACCATGATTCAGGCCTGTTTGATTCCGATTCACTTACAGATAATTTATTTAACAAGGCACTCCCACCCGATTTCACGGATCATACTGTTTACCTGAGCAAGCTTCCCATTTACGAATTGTCAGAACATCTTATCAGAATTTTCCGGCTCAATGCTACTCCGGATGCATACATTCAGCGCTTCCAGGATTTGGTTCTCGAATACAATTCGAAATTTATTTCCAGTCTGCACGGTTTCCTTGACTGGTGGAATGAAAGTCCATCAGTAATCAATTGCTCCGTAATTATCCCCGAAAATGAAAATGCAATACGAATTACGACAATTCATTCTTCAAAAGGTCTTCAATTTCCGATCGTGATAATTCCATTTTGTGATTGGCCGCTTACTCCAAAGACAGGCGAACTGCTCTGGGCCGAAGCTGAGGTAGATCCCTATGAAAAAATGGGCAAAGTGGCAGTTCTCACTTCCAAAAGGTTATCCGAAACTGTGTTTAATAAATCCTATGAAGATGAACTCAATCAAACAATCATTGACAACATTAACCTGTTGTATGTTGCGTTTACAAGAGCTGAAGAACAACTTTTAGTCTTTTCACCCAAACAAAAAGAAGGTGAACTCAACAGCATTTCCAGATTGATGAAAGGTGTGTTATCCGGATTAAATCTGGAAACAAACGATCAACTGATTTATCAAACTCCGGATGCAATCGCTGTGCGCAAGCCTGCTTCCAAAAAACAATCTTCCGGAAGTAATGTAATTTCTCAAAAACTCACTCACTATCCATCCAACAAATGGCAGGGAAAAATATCTGTTTCATCAAAGGCAAAAGATTTAAGTGAACTGACGGAAGACAAACAACTCCGAAAAATTAATTATGGAATACTTATTCATGCCATCCTGAGTAAAATTCAGCGTGTACAAGATTTGGAAAAAGTTGTTCAGTCTTTTGTTTACGAAGGTCTCATTTCCGACAAAGAAAAACCTCTCGTAATCGGGCAGATTCAGGAAGTATTGTCAATCAGCCAAATTGCAGACTTCTTTGATGCACGATGGGAAACAAAAACTGAACGTGAACTGATTCTACCGGATGGCAGGCTGTTGAGGCCGGACAGAGTAATTTACGATTCAACACAAACCAAAATTATTGATTTCAAAACCGGCAAAAAACAGAAATCACACGAAGATCAGGTAAATCAATATTCTGAAGTATTAAAAAGTATGGGGTTTCCGGAAGTAAAAAAATACCTGGTTTATCTGAGTACAAAAGAAGTGATCGAAGTATAGGTGTATCATACTCTTCATCTCTCCTACTTGCAGATTCCCTGCGAAATAGGTATGTTTGAATTCTCATTTTTCCTCCAATGCTCAATACCAACAAACTCAAACTCACCCTTGTCGATGACGACACTCAGATGTCTGAAATGCTCAAGGATTTTTTTGCCGGTCGTTTCCCTTCCGCTGAAATTTCAAGCTATCCCACAGGTGAACTGGCTTTGCAAGGTATGTTTGAAGCCCCCGATCTGATCGTTTTGGATTACCATCTTGATTCCTCTGATCCTACAGCCATGAACGGCCTGCAGGTTTTGAAAAAAATCAAAGAGCAATTCCCTGAGGTTCCGGTAATTTTTCTTTCCGGCCAGGAAAAGGCTGAAATAGCAGCCAACACCATGAAATACGGAGCGTATGATTACGTGGTTAAAAATGAAAGCGCTTTCCATCGTCTGGAAATTCTGACAAATAATATTTTAGGCCACGCTCATTTGAAAAAAAATCTGGGAGCGCAGAAATTTTTTAATCGCCTTCTGGCTATTCTGGTTGTTGGACTGCTCATCGGAATGATCATCATGCGATTTGTTAATTGATTTCTTCGTTTTTATCACAACGAATTTATTTATTCTTAATCCAATCTTTCTGAATATTTGATTCATCAAGTGGATCTCCATCCGGTAGATCACGGTCATTCAGTATATAAGGTACTTTTTTGAAGTGTGTCCTTTCAAATCCTGTCTCATTTCTGGTTAACTCCCCAACTGTAATTCTTCAATGGTAGGAAATAAAAAAACCGGCAAGTAAAGCAGAGAACTTGCCGGTTAATCCAATCTGTCATCGGGCGATCGAGGCTACCCTTGTTTGTTTAATTGTCGCTGCGACCCGTCAATTAAACTATGACATTCCGTCCGTTGTGTCCATGATTAAAAGTGTTAGAAGTTGACGATGTATTAGATTGGTGACTCAAAGAAACTATCACAATCGACGAAATAGTATCCTCAATGTTCAACCGGCAGAATACACGGATAATTGGAAGGAATAAAAGAAAAAGTGGCAGAATCTCACTCAGGCTTTGGCAAGCTTCTCAAGAAAATCATCTTTCTTTCTTCGCGAAACATCAACAGTGCTTCCATCAATCATCACCACATATCCTCCTTCTCCTTTCACATACTTGACAATGTGATTGATATTGATCATGTGACTGTGATGAATGCGTACAAATCCATATTCCTCCAAAAGAATTTCATATTCCTTCAGGGATTTGGTCACAAGTACTTTTCTTTTTTGTGTCAAATGAAAATCAGTATAATTCCTGTCACTTTGAATACGAATAATTTCTTCTATTGGCAAAAATGAAAGTCCGTCAGAAGTTGGCACTGCAAGTTTGTTCAGCAAGCGGGCTTCTCTCTTTGCTTCCTTCTTCTGAGACTTCTTTTCAAGTCTCCTCTCAACTTTCTTTAAGGAAATTTTTAAGTCATTCAACCGAATAGGCTTCACAAGATAATCCAAAGCACTATGCCGGATTGCTTCAAGAGCATACTTGTCGTGTGAGGTAATAAAAATGACTTCGAAATTGATCGTTCCGATCTTTTTCAACAAATCAAACCCGCTTCCATCGGGTAATTCAACATCCAGAAAAACTAAATCAGGATCTAACTTCTCAATTTTCTTGATGGCTTGTTTCACAGATCCACAACTGTCCGTCACCTTCACAGTTGAATCGCACTGTTCTACAAGATCCTTTAAAATCTCTTCGCTGATCGGGTCATCTTCAACAATCAGTGTTTTAATCATACTCTGCTAATATAAACTTTTTCTCTTGATTCAGTCAAAGACAAGGATCAGCAAATAAATTTTCCAATTTTCATATTGGCAACAAATTCACTATTAACCTGTTACGAAGCCATTAAAAGTTGTTGCCGATTCCATGTTATTTTGATTTTGAAGAATGGTTTTTACTTAATTTGACCCCGAAAAGGATAAGCCAAACATTTCTTTCCAATGAATGATCATCAGGAGCGAATACAGTACCTGGATAGTTCCCGTGGAATCGCCGCACTGGTTGTATTTATTTCCCATTTTATACTTGTCTTTTTTCCATCTCTGAATTTTTCCTCTATTGCTCATACACCCTTGCATTTGATTTGGGATGGTTCTGCCGCGGTAATGTATTTTTTCATTCATAGCGGTTTCATCCTGTGTTACCGATTAGAGCAACGAAATTTTAACCTTACCCTGCGATCCTATCTGGCATTTGTGGGCAGAAGAATTTTTCGCATTTATCCTGTTTTCATTTTCTGTTTAATAATGATGTATGTAGCTATTCGACTGAATCTGTTTCAACAAAATCCACTGAGCGTAATTTCATTTCCATTGAATGAATATTGGCAATCTTCAGTTTCTATTATGTCAGTATTGAAACAGGCACTATTGCTGATCAGAATTCCCAATGAACCGGTACTTCGATTACTGCCTCAAGACTGGACTTTATCTATCGAAATAGCAATATCTTTAATTCTACCTTTTCTCTATTTACTCCGTTCACAAAATGCAGTCTGGATTCTGGTTTTCGTTTACCTGTCAGTTCACTTTCTCTCTCTTGATGGATTTGTCTTTGATTTTGCTCTGGGAATATCTATTGTAAGCATTTATCCGCATTTTACTCTGTGGTGGAAATCAAACTCTTCTACTTTTGTCAAATTTATCATTGTGCTGTTTGCGATTCTCTTCATGAGCACTGACCATATTTTACCGCCCAAAATATTTTCAATTTTAGAGCTCATTTTCATTCATTCAAAAGCCTGGGGCTGCGCATTAATGATGCTGATTCTTCTTTCTTCAGTTAAATTGAAAAAATTGTTTAGCTATCGCTTTCTGACTTTACAGGGAAAAATATCCTACAGCCTGTACCTTGTTCATCTTCCATTGTTATTTATAATTTATCCTTTAGGATCAGCGCTGACTTTTCCGGGTCTGATTTTATTCCTGATGGTGTATGTGCTTGGATATTTTATTTCATTCCTTTTATATACAGGTATTGAAATGCCAATGATTCGAACAGGAAAAAACCTAAGCAGGAAAATCTTCAAAATCGGTTAAAATAGAAGCGTCCAAAGTCGGGCAAACCAATTTCAGCTCTACTCGAAAAGGAATTTTGTACCTTTGCGACAAATCTAAATGCCATGTCAAATGCAATTTATAATGTACCGTTGGCGGTAAACGAACCGGTACTGAATTATGCTCCCGGAAGTCCGGAAAGAGAAACTCTGAAAGCAAGCATTTCAAAATTGAGAAGTGAAGTCAGAGATATCCCGATGTATATTAATGGAAAGGAAATCCGAAGCGATAAAAAAGTAGCTATCACTCCTCCACACGATAACAAAACTACTGTTGCTCATTTTCATCAGGGCGATAAATCACATGTAAAACTGGCTATCGACGCTGCACTCGCAGCAAGAAATTCCTGGGCATCTCTCGATTGGGAACAACGTGCCTCCATCTTTTTAAAAGCCGCTGATTTGCTTGCCGGTCCGTACCGTGCTCTCATCAACGCAGCGACAATGATTGGTCAGAGCAAGAGTGTTTACCAGGCTGAAATTGATTCTGCGTGCGAGCTTATCGACTTTTTGAGATTCAATGTTCAATACATGCGTGAGATTTATACTCAGCAACCGGTGTCTTCGAAAGGTGTATACAATCGTGTTGAACAAAGACCTCTGGAAGGATTTGTATTCGCTTTGACTCCATTCAACTTTACTGCCATTGCCGGTAATTTGCCTACATCCGCGGCGATGATGGGAAATGTGGTTGTCTGGAAACCTGCCAACACTCAGATTTATTCTGCCAGCATCTTGATGAAAGTCTTCCAGGAAGCTGGTGTGCCTCCGGGTGTCATTAATCTTGTTTATGTTTCCGGACCTGATGCAGGAGAAATTATTTTCAACCATCCTGATTTTGCCGGAATTCATTTTACAGGATCAACCGGTGTGTTTCAGGGTATCTGGAAAACCATCGGTAGCAACATTCACAAGTACAAATCATATCCCCGTATCGTAGGAGAAACAGGTGGTAAAGATTTTATCATGGCGCATCCGTCTGCAGATGTTACAGCACTGATCACCGCACTCTCTCGTGGAGCATTTGAATATCAGGGACAAAAATGTTCCGCTGCATCCCGCGCCTACATCCCGAAAAGTTTATGGCCCAAAGTAAAAGATGGATTGATCTCTGATTTGAAATCTTTTAAAATGGGACCAACAGAAGATTTTAGCAATTTCATCAACGCTGTGATCGATGAAAAATCTTTTGATAA
>CALMQM010000005.1 GCA_937871435.1 uncultured Bacteroidota bacterium
GGAAGAGGGCAATGATGTTTTGTCATTGTTTTATCAACGTGTCGACAGCGCGGTTTGTGTAATGGGTCATAGTATGGGTGGCGGTGCAAGTTTTCTTGCGGCGAGTCAAAGTTCCGCATTTACAGCTATAGTGAATCTTTCAGCAGCAGAAACTAATCCATCCGCCATTGCAGCGGCGAGCACGATATCATTGCCTGCTTTGTTGTTTGCTGGAGAAAATGATTGTGTTACACCCCCGGCAACGAATCAACAACTCATGTACGATGCGCTTGCATCAACTTGTAAAACACTCGTCACCATTCATGGAGGAAGTCATTGTCAGATGGCTGAGAGTAATGTGTTTTGCAACCTTGGAGAATCGTCCTGCTCTCCGGCTCCTGCAATCAGCAGAGCTGAACAGCATGATATAATTAATCGTTTCATCCTTCCCTGGCTGGATTTTTATCTCAAAGGAAATTGTCAGTCCGGCTCCGCTTTCGATTCACTTGTTAATGCCGATACCGCTGTTACTGTACAGGGAAATTGTCAGCTCTGTATATCTACTACAAGTACGGAAATTTCACCTATGCAAAAATTGACTTTCTTTCCGAATCCGGTAAGTGAAAATCTGTTGATTGATTGGAGAAATGAATCATCGGATGCCTATGTGCAAGTGGAGGTTTTTGATGTATATGGCAGAATGATTCTAGACCAAAAAGTACCTTCCGGACCAATCCTGCAAGTTTCTTTCAGGGGATTGACGGCAGGAATTTACCAAGTTCGAGCGAAAGACGAACACAGCAGCTATTCCGGAACCGTTTTGCATTTCAATTGATTATTTTCTGTTTTGAATCCGGATATTTTCGTGTTGCTACAGAGGCGAAATGTTAAGAAAATTTAACGACCTTGTTCAGGCGATTTTTTTACATTCGTCACTCGCAACTGCTGGACTATGCACAGAATTTCTACGCTTCTCCTGGTTTTTCTTGGAGTAATTTCTTCCGGGCTGAAGGCTCAGGAAACATTTCCGGTTAACGGAACAACCGATCCACGTCACACAACATTTGCCTTCACCGGTGTAAAGATTGTTGTGGATGAAAATATTACTCTCGATTCAGCGACACTGTTGGTCAGGGACGGGAGAGTGCTCAATTCGGGAAAAGGAATTTCTGTACCGTCAGATGCTGTAGTATTTGATTTGAAAGGTAAGTGCATTTATCCTTCACTCGTTGAATCTTTTTCCGACTATGGAATGCCGGAAGTTAAACGACCGTCAGGTGGTGATGGTTTTCCTCAATTTCTTTCGAACACAAAAGGTGCCTACAACTGGAATCAGGCGGTTCGTGCGGAGTTTGATGCCTACAGGAATTTTACTGCCGAACCAAAAAAGGCGGAGGAGTTGCGCAAACTTGGATTTGGTACTGTACTGAGTGTGTATCGTGATGGCATTGTACGAGGTACCGCAGCAGCAACGTTACTTGGTGAAGGAAAAGAGAATGATCTCATTCTTCGTGATCGCGCGGCGGCAGTATATTCTTTCGACAAAGGAAGTTCCACTCAGGATTACCCGAGTTCTCTGATGGGAAGTATTGCTCTGTTGCGTCAGACGTATTATGATGCGCAGTGGTATATGAATGGCGGTTACAAGAAGGAGTTCAACATCACCCTGGATGCATTCAATAAATTGCAAAAGCTTCCTCAGATTTTCGATGCGGGAGATAAACAAAATGAACTAAGAGCAAACCGTATCGGAGAGGAATTTGGAGTGCGTTATATTCTCAAAGGCGCAGGCGATGAATACGAAAGAATTAACGAGATAAAAGCGGCTGGAAATTCTCTCATTGTTCCTGTCGCATTCCCGGATGCTTACGATACAGGTGATCCTTACGATGCTCTGAACATCACTTATCACATGATGAAATCCTGGGAGCTCGCTCCTGGAAATCCATCTGCTCTTGAAAAGGCCGGAATTAATTTCGCACTCACAGCTTCAGATTTGAAAAACAAAGCGGAGTTCTGGAAGAATATCCGAAAGGCGATTGACAATGGTTTAACGGAGAAACAGGCGCTGAAATCACTTACAGTTATTCCGGCGGCAATGATGGGATTGTCGGATCAGATCGGGGCCTTGCGCACAGGAATGCTCGCCAATTTTATCATCACGTCCAAATCACTTTTTGATAAAGACAATGTTATTTATGAGAATTGGGTAAAAGGAAA
>CALMQM010000006.1 GCA_937871435.1 uncultured Bacteroidota bacterium
AAATATGTGAATGGTGTAAAAGAAGGTTCCTGGATGATCTACAAGGAAACCGGTGAACTTGAACGGGAAGATAAGTATGCAGCAGGAGTTCTCAAGAATCCTTTACCTGAACAGTGATTTTTTTTCTTCCCTAAAGCTGGTATCTTTGTGCTTTCTAAATCCTGAAAAACAGGCTTTTCTGTTAATTTAGAAGGATAAAATACCCTGATCCCCCAATGAGTAAGAAAGGCAGAGTTTTAATGGCAATGAGTGGCGGAATTGATAGTTCTGTTTCTGCTATGTTATTACATGAAGAAGGCTACGAAGTGGTAGGCATGACCATGAAAACATGGGATTATTCTTCTTCAGGTGGTGGGAAAAAAGAAACCGGATGTTGTTCATTGGATTCAATAAATGACGCACGCGCAATAGCAGTAGAGAAGGGTTTTCCTCATTATATCATTGACATCAGAGAAGAATTTGGCAATCATGTCATTGATAATTTTGTGGAAGAATATCTGGGTGGCAGAACCCCAAACCCATGCGTAAAATGCAATACCCATATTAAATGGGAGGCTTTATTAAAAAGAGCCGATATGCTCAATTGTGAATTTATTGCCACAGGCCATTATGCTAACGTAAGAGAAGTAAATGGTCGTTATGTGGTGAGCAAAGGCAAAGACGAATGGAAGGACCAAAGCTATGTGCTTTGGGGTGTTTCTCAGGCTTGCTTGTCCAGGACAATATTTCCTGTAGGTAAATACCACAAGCCTGAAATACGGAAGATGGCTGAAGAAATGGGCTTTCATGAACTCGCACTCAAACCTGAATCCTATGAAATCTGCTTCATACCGGATAACGATTACCGTTCCTTCTTAAAAAGAAGGGTAGAAGGTATTGAAGAAAAATTAGCAAATGGACTTTTTGTGAATTCTAAAGGTGAGAAATTAGGACATCACAGAGGCTATCCATTTTATACAATTGGCCAAAGAAAAGGGCTTGAAATAGCTTTAGGAGACCCTGTTTATGTGATTGATATAAAGCCAGATACAAATGTTGTTGTATTGGGTACTTTTGAGGAGCTTCAAACGCAAGATATGTGGGTTAAAAATGTGAACTTTATCAAAGTGCCTTCGTTAGACCAACCAATTGAAGCTCTCACCAGAATCCGTTATAAGGACAAAGGCGCGTTAAGTACAATAGAGCAAATTGGTGATCGGGTGAAGGTAACTTTCCATAGTTCCGTTTCAGCTGTTACCCCTGGGCAAAGCGCTGTGTTCTATGATGGAGATGATGTGATTGGAGGAGGCTTCATAGAGAAGCAGGTTCCACATGAACTCAATTAATCGTTTATCACGATTTTTCATTTTTTCATTCTTTGTTGCAGGTGTCTTATTTGCCTGTAAAAAAGAATCCATTATTCCTCCGTCTCCTTCATTCAATTATTTTCCGACTACTGCAGGAAATTGGATAGAATACGATGTCGATTCTATCTATCATGCGGAGAATGATAACAACAATGATGACTCAGTGTATTCATATCACTTCCAGGTGAGGGAAGAGATTGATTCCACATTTGCTGATGGACAAGGTCGTCCGGTGCAGGTAATTTTACGCTACAAAAGAAATTCAGACCTGGAAGCCTGGTCACTTGTCGCTGTATGGACACAAACACTTTCATTATCCAGTGCATACAGAACAGAAGATAATGTTCCGTATCACAAACTGGCTTTCCCAATCAATGGATCCACAATGTGGGATGGCAATGATGCCAATATTCAGGAGGAAGAAATGTATGAGTATACTGATTACCATACAGCACTTACAATCGGTGGTTTCGATTTTGATTCAACGCTGACTGTACTGCAACGTGACGAGGACAATTATGTGGAGCGCATTTTTGGTCAGGAGATTTATGCTACAGGTGTCGGAATGATTTACAAACAGCGTGATGATTTGGGAAAACGAAATGGAATTATTGTGAAAGGCCAGGAGTACAAAATGACGCTGAAAGATTTTGGTCCAAGATAGAAGGTAACATATATAAAATAAGAAAGGCTGTTCTGATCAGAACAGCCTTTCTTATTTTACAAAAATGTGTTTAATAGTAACGCAGGCGGATTACATCAGCGAGATACTTCGCGTACCGTATTACCTGACGACTGTATCCATATTCATTGTCATACCATACATACAATACCATACTCTTGTTGTCTTTGGAAACAATAGTTGCCGGACTATCAACGATAGAAGCGCAAGGGTTACCTACGAGATCAGAGGAAACCAATTCGTTTGAAACAGAATATTGAATCTGTTCAACCAGTTCACCACTCAATGCAGCATGCCTTAAAATTTCATTGACACCATCCTTTGAAGTTTCAGTGCGTACGGTAAGATTCAGAATAGCAAGAGAAACATCCGGCGTTGGAACACGAACCGCATTACCTGTTAATTTGCCGGCAAGCGGAGGAAGCACCTTAGCAACAGCTTTATCAGCTCCGGTCTCAGTAATTACCATATTCAAAGCAGCGGATCTTCCACGACGATATTTTGCATGATAGTTATCGAGGAGATTCTGGTCATTGGTGTAAGAGTGAATTGTTTCGATGTGCCCGCGTTCAATACCCAGGCTTTTCTCGATTACTGCCAGCACAGGCACGATCGCGTTCGTTGTACAGGAGGCTGCGGAAAAAACGGTCTCTTTGTGATGATCAAAGTTGGCTTCATTTACACCGTACACCACATTCGGAACATCACCTTTTCCCGGGGCTGTTAACAGTACTTTGCTGACACCTTTCGCTTTTAAATGTTTGCTTAGTCCTTCACGATCACGCACCACACCTGTATTATCAATTACCAGTGCATCATGGATACCATAACCTGTGTAATCAATTGATGAAGGATCATTGGCTGCAATCATGTGCACGGTATGTCCATTCACAACGAGGGCTTTGTTTTCGAAATCTTCAATTACTGTTCCCGGAAAAGCACCATGAACAGAGTCGTTACGCAATAAATTTCCGCGTTTAGTAATATCGTCATCGCTGTTGCTTCTTGTCACAACTGCACGTAATCTCAATTGTTCGCCTTTTCCTGCCTGAGATATTAATTCACGCATCAGTAATCGGCCAATACGTCCGAAACCATACAGTACTACGTCGCGTGGAATCATCACACGCTTTTCTTTTCCAATGAAATTATTCAGCTTGTCTGTAATAAATTCTGTTACTCCTTTGTAATTTTTTCTTTCAGCAAGCCATTCTGCTGATAAGCGTCCGATATCAATTCTGGAAGGAGCCAGTTCAAGCTTGTTCATTTCTTTCGCCAACGCAAGCGTATCAAGAACATTGATTGGTTTTTTCACCACCTCCTTGGAGTATTGGTGCAGATTCAAAATTTCACTTGCGCTACGATCTACCAATTGGTTTCGGAAAAGAACGAGTTCCACAGATTTGTCAAACCACAATGCCCCGGCAACATGAATGAGTGCAATGGCGGCCTTTTCCAATTGAATCCAGTCGGCTAATTCAGTTTCATACTTGTCTTTGAGATTTACTTTCGCGTCATCTTTTACGCTGTCGAGTGCCATGTCAGAAGGTTTGTTTATAAGTGTTGATTGATTTAAAAATAAAATCAGCTTTCACCATAGATGAAAGCTGATCGGAAGTACCGGCCTTTGCCGGCAATAAATTTAGGTTAACAATTAACCCAGATAAGCTTTCAATAAGCGGCTGCGTGATTTATGACGCAGGCGACGAATTGCTTTTTCTTTGATCTGACGTACACGCTCACGCGTCAGATCAAATTTTGCTCCGATCTCTTCAAGCGTAAGTCCGTGTTGCATACCTATACCAAAGAACAATTTGATAACTTCTCTCTCTCGCTCAGTAAGTGTGCTGAGAGATCTGTCGATTTCTTTTTGTAAGGATTCATTCATCAGCAGATTGTCAGCACGAGGAGAATCATGATTCTCCAGTACATCAATCAGGCTGTTATCTTCTCCCTGAACGAAAGGAGCATCCATAGAAACATGCTTACCGCTTACACGCATGGTATCAGCAATCTTTTCAGTAGGGATGTCCAGGATTTTTGCCAACTCTTCAGGCGAAGGTTCGCGTTCATATTCCTGTTCAAGTTTTGAGTATGCTTTGGAAATTTTATTTAATGAACCGACCTGGTTCAATGGTAAACGAACAATACGGGATTGCTCTGCAAGAGCCTGCAGGATACTTTGACGAATCCACCAAACAGCGTAAGAGATAAATTTAAATCCCCGGGTTTCATCAAAACGTTTTGCTGCTTTGATCAGACCCAGATTTCCTTCGTTGATCAGATCGGGTAAACTCAAGCCTTGATTTTGGTACTGCTTGGCAACAGAAACAACGAAACGCAAATTGGCTTTTGTAAGACGGTCGAGGGCATTCTGATCTCCTTCCTTGATTTTGCGCGCGAGACGAACTTCTTCTTCGGCAGTAATCAATTCTTCACGACCAATTTCCTGAAGGTATTTTTCCAGGGATTGGCTTTCGCGGTTGGTGATCGATTTGGTTATTTTTAGCTGACGCATAGCTGTGTTTCTCTGTTAATTCCTTGAAAAATTAATAAATAATGAAGAAAAATAAGGTTTTTCTATTAACGCAAATGTACCATTTAAAGAAAGGCGAAGCAAGTTTTTGTCAACATCCGGTTAATAAGTCTGTAAAATTGTTGATAAAAAAGGAGGCCTTTTACAGGGCCTCCTTTTTTATCAAATTTGAAGATTTCATCAGATTCCAAAGCCATAATAGGCTTTCATTCCATTGGGATAAACACCCTCAATCAGTACTCCTCCTTGTTTTGTTTTCAGTGCATTTTCCAGATCATCCATAGTACGAATTGGTTTTTTATCGATGGCTGTGATGATAAATCCTTCGCGTATTCCTGCACTTCTCAATTTTCCAGACATAAGTTTTGAAATACGTATACCTCCCTGCAAACCTAATTTTGATTTGTCTTCAGAACGAACAGTTTCAAATGTACCTCCAAGTAAATTCAATACCTGATCATTTTTAACAAGCTTGGTATCGCCATCTTTATTCCGAAGAACAACTGCAAATGTTTTTTCCACTCCATTTCTCAACACTGTAACATTTACTTTGTCACCCGGACGGAACCTTCCAATTTGCTCCTGTAATTGAGGTGTATTGCTCACTGCAACTTCGCCCACTTTGGTAATCACATCGCCTTCTTTTAACCCGGCTTCTGATGCCGCGCCATCTTCATTCAAACCGGCAACATAAATTCCCTGGGTTTCTTTCAATCCTTTTTCATCCGCAAGTTTACTGTCTACATCACGAATACTTACTCCGATAAATCCGCGTTGCACACTTCCATATTCAACCAGATCGTCCATAACTTTTTTCACAAGATTCACCGGGATCGCAAAAGAATATCCTGTATAAGAACCCGTATTGGAAGCTATCGCAGAATTAATTCCAACCAATTCACCACGTGTATTCACAAGTGCACCACCGCTGTTGCCCGGATTCACAGCTGCATCAGTTTGAATAAATGATTCAATTTTATAAGTGTCCGGTAGTATTCCGATATTCCTTGCTTTGGCACTTACAATTCCGGCTGTAACGGTGGAAGTAAGGTTGAAAGGATTGCCAACTGCCAACACCCATTCTCCGACTTTTACATCATCAGAATTTCCATATGCTACATATGGCAATCCTTTTTCATCAATTTTTAAAAGTGCCAAATCGGTTGATGGATCTGTACCAACCACTTTGGCGGTAAAGGATCGGTTGTCATTGAGTGTAACTTCGACCTTGTCGGCATTTTCTATAACATGGTTGTTTGTCACAATATATCCGTCATCCGTAATGATAACTCCTGAACCGGAAGCTTCCTGCTTGGGTGATTCCTGTGGTCTGCCCCAAAAATCAAAAGGATTATAACCGAACGGATTGTAACCGGTTGGTCGGCTGTTGTAGCTTGTTTTCACGTGAACTACCGAGTGTACTGTAAGATCGGCAGCTTTGGTAAAATCTGTCAGTACTGCATCAGAAGTCGAAGGCATATTGACATAATGCACATCGGGCTTATTCTGATTGTTTTTTTGTGAAAGTGAAGAATAGCCAGAATTTTCAGAGATAGAAAACAGGTAGGCTCCGGCTGCGCCACCAAATCCTGCCACAAGCAGGATGAACATTGCTTTTTTAATTTGACTGATCATAAGCTTTCGGATTTAATGAGCGTTTTTTTTGTCAAAATTTATGCCAACAAAGATCATTTTTACAGAATGAAGTGTCTATGAAAAGTGCGGTTAACAATTTTTAATAATCGGTTAATGGTTGTTAACATCAATACATCATTTTTCATCTTCATCAGAATTTTTTGAGACAGAGAAGTGTATAAAACTTCTTGGTTTCTCCATTGATATTTGAATTTCAAATCGTTGAAAATAACTTACCTTTGCAGGAATTCAGGAAGATGGCCAGTTATTCAAACGAAGAAATTATCCAGTCAATTCTCAACGGTCAGGAGGACGTTTTGTTTTATCTGAACAAAAAATACTTTGAATCTGCCCGACGCTGGCTCCGGAGAAAAGGGGCAGCAGACTCCCAAACACCTCAACTTTTTAGTCAGGTTTTGATTCGTGTATATCGGGAAATTCAAAGAAGTAAAATATCTCCGAACATTCCTTTTGAACCCTACTTCTTTAATGCCTTAAAGGAGCAATTGAAAGAAGAAAAAAGATTTCGGAAAGAGAACAGAAATATACCGGGCCCGGTGTATTCTGATCAACAACGCAACATTGCTGCAGAGTGCTTTGGAATAATGGATGAAGACCATAGAAAATTGCTCGCCGCCCGTTTTGCTGAGAAACTAAGCTATGAACAAATAGCGGTACGTTTTGATTTTTCGAATCCTGTGATTGCTCAGTTTGAAGTCAACAAAGCGTTGAATCAATTGGAAGGAATCACACGTGCCAGACTAAATATTTCCGCCAACTAAAATGTTATCCAGTCAGGAAGAAAGAATTTTAATTGAACGTTACCTTTCCGGGGCGCTCAGCGGCCTTGAATTACAACAATTCATGGAAAGGCTTGAGCAGGATCATGCATTTCAACAGCGGGTAAGTTTTCAAAATCTTTTGCAGGAAGGCATCGCACAGGCGGATGATATTCGGCTTGAAGAAATGGTGGCCTCAAACTTAGGATATCGAAAATCCAGAATACCTTTTGGCCTTAAGCTTATAGTTACTTTTTTACTCATTACTGTACTCGGAATCATTGTATGGGATTATGTAGGTACAAATTCCAATACAACCCCTAAAAACTATTTCACATTTTCATTTTTGAAAAAAGAGAAAGAATCATCTTCTTCTGAAAAACCGGAAAAGCAAAACACAAGAAAGAGAACAGAAGTAATCCAGGAAACTAAAAATGAAGAAAGCGTAGAAAATATTCCGCCGTCTGAAACAAATTCTACAGATGAAAATAGTAGTGGAGAAGGAGCACCCTCTTCACAGGATAAAGTCAACAATTCTGATTCAACCCATTCTGAAGCAGGCGCCTCTCCTGATATTGTCATCAAAAAAGATCAGTTGCTGATGAGTGTTCAGATATCTGCAGCTGAAAGGAATAATACAGGAGAAAATTCTCCTTCAAAAGAAGGTGCTTCTGCAACTCTCAGTCAAAATGCAATTGACAAACTCAATCCCGCTGCAGGGTTGGTAGAAAAGGATCAACCCTCTTCTAATTACGATGTGGAGTTCTGGGTTTCTCCGATCAATTATCGCGGGTATAAACTGATTAAAAATAAACTCATCCTTTTTGGTATTGAAGAACCTGATGCTGTCAAATTATTTTTGATGGACGGAAATCTGTTTATGAAATATGGTAATGAATATTATCGCCTCTGGTCAGGCGCTGAATTCATGGCATATAAGAGAATCCGGGAAAATGATTTGCCCTTAACCACAAAACAATAATGCGCCTGCATTTTGAAAAATACCACGGAACCGGAAATGATTTTATCATCATTGATGACCGTGCACGTAATTTTAACCTCACCAGAGAGCAAATTGAAAAATTATGTCACCGTCGATTCGGCATCGGTGCAGATGGATTGTTGCTGTTGCGAGAAAGTGATGGACTTGATTTTGAAATGATCTATTATAATTCAGACGGACTTCCGGGTTCTATGTGTGGAAATGGCGGTCGTTGCATTGTAGCCTTTGCATATCGTCTGGGGATTGTGCAAACGAAAATTCGTTTTTTAGCAGCGGATGGAATTCATGAAGCAAGCATTCTGTCTACTGATCCAATGCAGGTTTTATTGCAGATGGGAGATGTCAATCAGATTGAAACCAACAGTGAATTTCAATTTTTGAATACCGGGTCTCCCCATGTTGTAAAAAAAGTACTGAGCGTGGATTCGGTCAATGTGTTGGAAGAAGGAAGGAAGATAAGGTACAATGACCGCTTTAAAGTAAATGGTACCAATGTCAATTTCATTGAAGTTCGGGGAAATGAATTGTTTGTGAGAACATATGAACGGGGAGTGGAAGATGAAACTTTATCCTGTGGCACCGGAGTAACTGCCTCTGCACTCGCAGCTAACATAGCCCGACTTCTGCCCTCCGACAGTAATCCAACCATAGTCAAAACGCCGGGAGGAACATTGAAGGTACACTTTACCGCATCCGGCTCAGGCTATTCCAATATATTTCTGGAAGGACCGGCATCACATGTATTTACCGGATCTTTTGAAGTTCCATTTTTGGATTAAGCAATTACCTGTTTTATTCAATTTGTTTTGTTCATATGTACTGTTCTGAACTTGGATTCAGGTTCATTTGCAATGCGTAAATTTCGGACTTAATTTGATAATCCTATAGTGTATGCAACTTGTTGGGCAGTTAATCTCTTTGAGGGCTTTGGAGCCAACCGATCTGAATATTCTCTATCGCTGGGAAAATGATTCCTCAGTTTGGAGTGTGAGTGGTACACTTGTTCCTTTCTCAAGATTTATACTTGAAGAATTTGTGACACAGGCACATCAGGATATTTATACCAACAAGCAACTCCGTTTGATGATTGACATCCGTTATGAAGATGCTGATGGTGAACCTGCATTCGAAACAAATTGTATAGGATGCGTAGATCTTTTTGATTTCGATCCGAAAAATAAGCGCGCTGGCATTGGAATTTTAATCGCCGACAAAGCAGATCGGGGTAAAGGATATGCAACTGAAGCTCTCCGCCTCATTATTGATTATGGATTTGAAATGCTGGATTTACATCAGATCTATTCAAACGTCAGAGTGGATAATGAAAGTAGCGTAGCTTTGTTTAAAAAGCTGGGATTTGAAGTGAGTGGACTCAAACAGGATTGGATTTATTATCAGGGACGCTATCACGATGAGTATACAATGCAACTGATCCGGAAATCATAATTTTTCGGAGAGATTTTCCGCATGAAATGTTTCAGCTACAAGAAAAATGATTCTGGAATGTACTTCCGCTCTTTATGGCTGAAGTTGCTGAGTTCCTTTGTGATTCTTTTTTATTCCTGTAATGATTCCCAAAAAGATGCAGGCAAATATGCAGGGTTGAGTGATTCCGCACATTATGTCGGAATGAATACATGCAGGCAGTGTCATACTGATATTTACAACACATTTATTCAAACCGGGATGGGGCAATCGTTCGATCTCGCCACTCATGCCAAATCTTCTGCAAGATTTGATGAACACGCACTCATTCATGATAGTATTCGAAACCTCAGTTATCATCCATACTGGTTGAACGATTCTCTCATGCTCGATGAATTCAGATTGAGTGGAGTGGATACAGTGTACAAAAGAACAGAACGTATCCGTTATATAGTTGGTTCCGGACAACATACCAATTCTCATATGATCTATGAGAATGGATACGTTTTTCAGGCTCCGGCAACTTTCTTCACTCAAAGTAAAAAGTGGGATTTGCCACCCGGGTTTGAAGGTGGATTCAACAGCAGATTTTCCAGAAAAATTGAGCTTGAATGCATGTCATGTCACAACGCCTATCCTGAAATTGTGCAAGGCTCGGAGAATAAATACCTCAATATTCCGCATGGAATTGATTGCGAACGTTGCCATGGTCCGGGCAGTATCCACGTAGCACTCAAACAGCAAAGAGAATTAATTGATACCTCAAAGTACATTGACTACAGTATTGTAAATCCTGCAAAACTACCTGTCGCATTACAGCTGGATATTTGCCAGCGATGCCATATTCAGGGAAATGCGGTTTTAGCAGAAGGAAAAAGTTTTCTTGACTTCAGACCGGGAATGAAACTTTCCGATGTGATGAATGTTTTCATGCCTGTGTATAAAGGAGACGAGGATGCTCACATCATGGCTTCTCATGCTGAGCGACTCAAAATGAGCAAATGTTTTCAGGCAACACTTACTAAAATTGAAAGTAAGCAATCTTCTGCTTTGCGTCCGTACAAGAATGCGTTAACTTGTGTTACTTGTCACAATCCTCATGTGAGTGTTAAGTCTACATCCTCAGAACATTTTAATGCAGTATGCAGGAATTGTCACAATGAACAGTCAAATTCCGGTAACATCCATGAAGGAAGCAATAAGTTGTGCACTGAGAAAATTGAAATTCGAAATGCATCCAATAACAACTGCGTTTCTTGTCATATGCCGAAATCCGGGTCCACGGATATACCACATGTTACCACCACAGACCACTTTATCAGAAAAAAAGTTTCTGTAAAAACGGTAAAAGCCATTCAGGAATTTGTAAGGTTGGCATGTATCAATAATCCTCAGGTTTCAAATAAGGTAACAGGGGCTGCCTACCTGAATTATTATGAGAAGTTTGTTCCGAAGTCAGTCTTTCTGGATTCTGCCAAAAAATATCTCGATGACTCTTCCGCTGATTCTATCTTGTCGAATTTTCGGGATCTTATCCGCTGGGCTTTTTTGAAAAATGATTATGCTCGTGTACTTCAATATGTAGAAGCTGTTCCTGATTTGTCCAATAAGTTGAATCATGCCGCTTATTCTAACAATGATGCATGGACAGCATATAGAATCGGAGAGTCTTATGGATATTCAGGCAATGGTGAAAAAGCTGAATTTTTCTTGCAAAGATCCGTTGACCTCGAACCCTACAATTTTGAGTTCCGAAACAAACTGGCGATGATTCAGCATAAGAGTGGTAAAATTGATGCTGCAGTTAAAAACTACGAATGGATTTTGAGCGAGAACCCTAAATTTGCTTCAGCCTGGATCAACTATGGATATTTGATTTTGAGTACGCAACAGGATGTCAATAGAGCGGATGATATGTATGCTAAAGCTCTCGCATTGGATCCCGACAATGAACAGGCTTTACTGAACAAAGCAGGAACCCGCTTTTATCTGGGAAAGAAAAAAGAAGCAAAAGCTTTACTCGATCACTTATTGGTTTTAAACCCGGGGAACGAAAATGCGAAAGCCCTGATGTCGCAATTGAAAGAATGAACGGTTTATCTGAATTATTGGAGAGAATTGTGAATTTCTTTGAAGATTTTTGCATTGAAGTGTAGACGAATTGTTACAAATTTAATCCCGCCTAATCATTTCTTTACTTTTACTTAACATTGAAAGCTTGAAATAGCGCTACTTTCACGAAAATTTTAAAATGAGTAATTCCAAATATAAAATACTGTTGGTGGACGATGAGCCGGATATCCTGGAATTCATGGAATATAATCTGAAAAAGGAAAATTACCATGTATTCACAGCGGGAAATGGAAAAGAAGCTATCAGTGTTGCCAAAAAGGAAAAACCGGATCTGATTATACTGGATATCATGATGCCGGAAATGGACGGGATTGAAACCTGCAGAACGCTCCGTGAAATTCCGGAGTTTCGTCATACTCTAATTGCATTCCTCACTGCCAGAAATGAGGACTATTCACAGGTTGCCGGCTTTGATGTCGGAGCGGACGATTACATTACAAAACCAATCAAGCCACGAGTTCTTATCAGCCGGATCAATGCATTGTTTCGCAGGTACCGCAGTTCTGATTCTGATCAGCATGCCAATAAGAATATTTTGAGTGTCGGGGATCTTCAGATTGACAGAGAACAATACCTGATTCAAAAAGGGAGCGAAAAGATAGAATTACCGAGGAAGGAATTTGAATTGCTGGCCTTACTTGCGTCAAAACCCGGAAAAGTTTTTACCCGGGATGAAATTCTGGAAAGGGTTTGGGGTAATGAAGTAATCGTAGGCGACAGAACAATCGATGTTCATGTCCGTAAATTACGCGAAAAACTTGGAGAAGAACTTATTAAAACAGTAAAAGGAATCGGATACAAATTCGATTTTTGATTTAGTTTCATTCAAATCAGTAACATTGCCGGAAATATAATTCTCCTTGAAGAATCCGACTCCCCGAATACTTTCACTCTTTGCAGCTCTCATCAGTGCTATTATTGTTGTATTAGCTGAATACCTGACTGAAATTTCACTCATTTTTGAAAAGAACTGGATTTCGATGGTAGTTGTTTTCCTGATCACCTTTGTCAGCATTTTTTTCATTTTTAATTTATTACTTGAGCATTTCATATACAGGAAGATCAAATTGATCTACAAAACAATTAATACATACAAAGATTCCAAGACCACTGCACTCGGGAAAGTAAATATGAGTGATGATATCATTGGAAATGTCAGTAAGGAAGTGACGGAATGGGAAAAAAATCGTACAGATGAAATTGCTGAGTTGAAAAAAATGGAAGTTTTCCGAAAGGAATTTCTCGGCAATGTTTCACATGAACTGAAGACTCCGATTTTTAGTATTCAGGGATATTTGCATACACTACTTGAAGGAGGACTGGATGATCCGGAAGTGAATGTGAATTACCTCAACAGAGCAGCTGCAGCTGTAGAACGTTTATGTCTGATTGTGGACGATTTGGAAGCGATCAGCAAACTGGAGAGTGGTGAGATGGTTTTGGATCAGCGGACATTTGACTTACGAGAGCTGGTCAGAGATGTCTTTGATTCCCTGGAGCTTCGAGCGAATGAACGTAAAATTAGATTGGGATTGAAGGAGGGAAGTGAACGACCGGTTTTTGTTTATGCCGACAAAGAAAGGATTCGGCAGGTATTAGTTAATCTGGTTGTCAATTCAATCAAATACGGTAAGGATAATGGCAGCACCTTAATTGGTTTTTATGACATGGATGAACACATACTCGTCGAGGTGACGGATAACGGAATTGGTATTGATCCGATTCATTTGCCGCGATTATTTGAACGATTTTACCGGGTGGATAAGAGCAGATCGAGAGAGCAGGGTGGAACAGGACTGGGCTTATCAATAGTGAAACATATTCTGGAGGCCCACAAACAAGGAATTAAGGTGCGGAGCACTTATGGTATAGGAACCACATTCACTTTTACTTTATTGAAATCAAATTGATCCGCCGAAAAGATTTTTTTCCATTCTGAAATGCTGGATTTTCCCAAAAAGCAGATAAGAATCGGCAACAACGCAATACCCGTGTTTTTCATAAAAATGCACGGCGGTGGATCTGGAGTCTAATGTAATCCTTGAAAGATTTTTTTCTTTGGCTTTGTTTTCAATATAACGAAGAACCTTACTTCCTAATCCTTTCCCCCGGAATTTCTCATGTACGGACATGGAACGAACCTGACCTTCAGATCCATTATTGATTTGCAATCTGCCGGCAGCAACAGCAATTCCATTTTCATCCCGCATTAGAATGTGAATGGATCTTTCTTCTGCTTCATCTTTCGTACTCACTGCGGGTTGATTCCAGGGTTTCCTGAGAACTTCATAACGTAATTGATAATATGCATCCCAATCTTCCTTTGTCTTCGGTTCAATAATAAGGTAAGACGACATCACTATTTAAGTTTAGAATATGTTATGAATATTACAGATCGTTAAATCTTCCAGGTAAATACTGTTACACTAAGGTATATTAAAAAAGCTAAACAGTGCAATCAAATTTTCAACTTAAATTGAGAGAAATGAGAACAGGAATTAACATGTAGGAAGAGTATGGTTTAAAAAATTAACATCAGATAACTTTTCATTCCGGCAAGACCAATTTTAAGGGATACCGTGTATTTATTTTTCAGGAAGTTCCAAAGAAATCATTTCATCTCCATTTTGATATGGCATCCACGTTACAATTAACTGAAACATTTCGTCAGTTGTTCGCATACTTCCATTTCTTTCTGAAACTACTTGAGGTGGGTGAAATGGATTCAATGGATTGTTTTCCGTGTTATCGTAAATTCCTTCAACATGAATCACAGAATTAGCGGGAATTTTCAAAATTCTTTGAAAAGTATAGAAATACTGCCAGCGGAAATCCCATTTTGGAATATTGATGATTCGAATAGTGTCATTATTTGGGGAGATCGCATAAGCTTTAAAACTTTTTCCTAGCAGATGCATATGCGGATTAACAGTGACAATCGAAATATCTTCAGGAACATGATAAGTCGTTTTAAAAGTCTCAATCTTCCCGGGTTGAATTACCAATGGCGGTTGAATTTCTGATATCCCGGAAGTTCCCAAAATAAATTCACTCAATGGTCTCTTGGGTGGAGTAGGACTGAAGAATACATTGAATGTTGTGTTGTCGCTTGTATCAACCGGACTTGGACCATAATGAATGTTGTCAAGCAAAAGAATTCCATCTTTTTTGACATGATAACCGCCTATACCGTTTGGGTAAAGTGCAGTTTCAACACCCGGAAGAAAATTGGTGACGGAAGGAGTAAGCATCGGATAAGAGCCATCATCATTTGCAAGATCCAACTTTGCAAAAGCATCACGTTTGTCCATCAATTCGGTATTCACAACAAATTCTCCGTTATTCAGGTTTTTCTTAGCTCCGGAATTGTATTGAACAAGATGAGCATTTATATGATGAACAAGTTTTTTATTTCCGGGAATTATCTCAATGGCTTTAATAAAAGTATCTGAAGGTAATTCATAAGGAATTTTCATCATCATGAAATTATCCTTGTTGTTGCCTTCAATCAGAAATGGTTTTGAAAATTTTAATACAAGATCAGGATGCCCGAGCTGACTACCTTCCGGGAATTCCGGTGGTGACGGACAAAGTTTTGTGTCTCCTTCCGGACAATCTTCTGCTATCCACTTCTCGAATAAGTCAATTTCTTTCTGGCTCAACACTTTTTCATTTCGAAAGTGAACATATTCCGGGTCTGCCGGCCATGGAGGCATTACGCGATTGGATACAGTGAGTCCTATTGTTTTAGCATGTCTTTTTACATCTTCATAACTCAAAAGATCAAAAGGAGCGGAAGATCCAGGTCTGTGACATGGACTGCAGCTGCGGTACACAATCGGAGCGATAACATCTGAATAAGTCGGATTTTCATCTGTATCTTTTTTGTTTGTTGAATTACAGGAAAGGAGATAAACAGAGAAGATAATTAAAATTATCTGAGAAAATTTGTACCGAAAACTATTGTTTGAAAAGCGGAATGTATTCATTATTTCATTCTTACTCTATGATACACCCGATTGGTGTGGTGACTGATTTCGAAATAGCTTTGTTGCTGATTGCTTCGTTTAATGCATTGTTCAGATCATGAGAAGTAATCTGCATTTTCTTTTTCCCTACTGCATACATCCAGTCGTCAATTCGGCCTTTATAAATAACAGATCCTTTCTGATTGAGAACAAATACCTGAGGTGCAACCTTTGCCTGAAGTTTGTTGACAAGTGTTTTTGATGGATCCAATAACAACGGAAAATTAATTTTGTATGTATGTTTGAATTCCAAATCTTCCTTTGTAGTACCATACTTTCCGGGAAAGATGCCATAAAATGCTACACCTGATTGTTTGTACTTGTTGCTGAGTGTATTTAATGTAAGAGAATAGCTCTGACATGCAGGGCAGTCTGCGAGAAGAAAAATAACAACCGTAAATTTATTTTTTTGCCATTGATCCAACCGGAAATTATTTTGTTCCAGTGTTTGCAGCTGTATATCGTACAATTTCTGTGCACTGATCCGCTGGTTAAAAGTCAGCATACAAACCAGAGCGAAAAGAAAATATGGGAAGTATTTTTTCAAAATCCGGAGATCAGGTTACTAATATGTAAGAATCATATTTTTCGGAATTCGATCTACATGTGATTTCAGGATACGATGAATATCACGATTGTCTTGTTTAAATCGGATATGGTCTCTCAATTGTTCAGGATCAACGGCAATAAATTCCGGTTCGAAATACCCGTAGCCCTGATATTTTCCATTCTCTATCATGACTATAGATTTTTCTGTTTCGCTTCGGCCGGGTCCAAGGATCATAAAATTTGAGTTGCTGAATTTCAAATCATCGAGTGCTTGTTGTACTCTTGCATTGTATTTTTCCGGTTTTTCTTTTCCGATGCAAGCTCCGTTACATTGCCGGATACTGTAGTGAAAGCATGCATGTGCAATATCATACAATCCACACAGCTTTTGGCACAGTTTGTATTTCATTACCCATTTCTCCAGAATTTCTTTCGCTTCTTCGATACTGTGTGTTGTAAAAACAGGTTGTTCTCCACCTTTGATTTTGGCTGCTTTCAATAACAGGTAGCCATTTTCATCTGTTTCAGAAAAGAGTCCGTAGTTATAAAACGTTTGCTTCTGTGAACGGTTAAAAAAAGGTTGTTTGGTTTTGATTTCATCTGATTCGAGTAACAAAGCAATCAATTCACTACCCGTAGATTCAAATGTGATTTCACGAATAGCATTCCGAAGTTCAATCGCTTTTCGTGTTTGTTTATTGCTGAAATGACTGAGTATTCGTTTTCGGATATTGTTGCTTTTACCGATGTAAATGATACTCCCGTCAACATTATGCAGATAATACACTCCCGGACTTTCGGGCAGTTTGTCCAGAATATGTCTGTCAAATTCAGGGGGAAAGCGCAGATTCAGATAATCGTTCTTAACCTGATTTTCGATAATTTTTCGGTCACTATCCTTTGATAAAAGGAGTTCAAAAAGTTTTACGGTTGCCAATGCATCTCCATGTGCTCTGTGGCGGTGTTCTAATTGTATACCAAGTTGATCACACAATTTACCAAGGCTGTATGACCGAAACCCAGGCATGAGTTTACGGCTGAGTTTCACAGTACATAAATAATCTCTCGTAAATGTGTAGCCTAATGATTTATATTCCTGCCTGATAAATCCATAATCAAAAGGAGCATTGTGTGCAACAATCGTTGCTCCTTCTGTAAAAGCCAGAATATCCTTTGCTACTTCGTAAAATTTAGGAGCATCCCGGACCATTTCATCGGAAATATCGATTCCGGTACCCCGGATGCCGCTTATGCGGTTAAGTCGGGCCAATAGTTCCCCATTGCCGCAAGCCACATCCAGCACGCGCGTG
>CALMQM010000007.1 GCA_937871435.1 uncultured Bacteroidota bacterium
AATCACTATTTATCCTTGACTCATTTTCGAAAACTGAATTTTGTGGACTAGTAATACGCGGTGCTGGAAGCGAACCCGGCAAAAAACCTGATTGAGAAAATCTTACCATTGAGGATGGAGATGAATTCAAAGATTGAGCAACATCAGCAATAGCTTGGATATTTCTAGTTGAACCCACATGCCATTGGCTGAAAATCATTGGGCTATTATAAATTCCTGCTTGCTGAGAAGGTAATGCAACTATTCCATCATTTACTTCTCCATTGAATAGGAGTATATTATATGCAAAATGGTAAAGATCGGAAAAGAAAGTTGCTTCTGGATCAGAATCGCCTTGGAAATCTGAAGAAATTGTTCTAGAAGGTACTATATTCTGTCGATAGGTAGGTATGTTTAAATTATTTGTAATTTCATATGAATCTACACACAAATCAGAAATTGCGGAATGATTAACAGCATATTCTAATGAAGCAGACAAAAGGTATAATTCCCATCCATATCTTTCACTTAGCACTGTGAGTTCATGTGTGCCTGTTTTAATATAATTAGCCATTTCAGATCCATAATGCGGACTATTCAATGTAATCAATTTGTGAATATCAAAACGGTATAGTGGTGAAGAATATGTGCTTTGTAAATATAAACGCGCAAGTATACCACCCATACTATGCCCAATTAAATCAACTTTGCCAGCAGAAATATTTCTCAATTCGGCTGCTTTAATCGCTTTGTCAATTGCCCGAGGAATCACATTTCTATTAGCTTGAAATGTCGAAATATTGCTAGATCTGTAGTCTGCTAAATTTAGCAATACATCGGGGTTCATATTGCGTAAAATCAAAGAGTCCTTCATGATCGAAAAAGTACTTGCATCACCAAATAAACCGTGAACAAAAACTACTGGGGCCCGATAAATCCACACTGGGTAGGTACACAAAACTTGGTTGTTACTGTTATCAAATACTTCTATATGAATTATATCGTGATCACTTCCATTTAGTGGCATGTATTCTGGATGAGTGTAAAATACTTTTCTTAGTGTAGAATTTATATTAAAAGGCATATCAAACGAACCGAATGTTTCTCTATTTGAAGAATTTGGGTCTTCCAAAATTCTAAATCGAATATTGCCAGTAAGAACAAGTGGATTATTATTTTTATACTCAATAAACGTTGCAGTGCTACCATCTGAACAAACCTTTAAAGGATTTGTAATTTGATCTACTGTACAATAACTCAAACCATATGGTATACTGAAACTTCCATTATTCATGATTTGATGATAAAACCAGATTTCATCTGGCGTTATGATTTGGCTTGTTCCTACACCCGATGTATGAATTGAACTCACCCCTGCGATTGCGTTACTATTCACAATTATTTCACCTTCATAACTTCCAGAAATTTGAGGCGAAAATGTGATGGATATAACTTGTGATTGACCTGAAGGAATAATACCATTACTCCAATTTTCAGAGTAGGTTGATTGAAACGGATAAATAATCGATGATATAACCAAATCAGATGAGCCATTATTTGAAATCGTCATTGTACTTGAAGTAGAATTAGGAACAAGTACTGTTCCAAATGCTAAGCTTCCCGATAATGAAATAGAAGGTCCTAAAACTGGATCTGTTGTCACATTTGCACAAGAGGATCTGCCTGAGACGCAAGATCCTTCTACTGCTTCTACACTTAAAAAATAGTTTGTATTAGCATTTAAATTATATATGGAAATTGAATTCGTATTAGAGTTGCCATAAATAGAAGTATTATTGCAATCGGCACCAATATATATGCGATAGATTGACGCCCCAACACTTGGTGACCATGTTAAATCAATCTGATTCCACCCAACTTGAGTCGCAATTAAATTGGTAGGTATAGGCGGTATTGTGCAGCTACTAGGGGTAATTGCAGACACACAACTAGATAAATTTGAATTACAGATTGAACCAAGCGATTTGATTGCAAAATGATATAAAGTAGATGGACTTAATCCATTCACAGTGAGAGAATTTGTTGAAGTTGTAAGATAAGGAGATACAGTTCCACAATTAGTTCCATAAAATACTTGATAAGCATTTGCACCAGAGGAATTATTCCAAGTGAGCAGAATCTCGTTAGGAGAAATAGGGTTGGCACTAAGTCCAGATGGGCTTAATGGTGGAGTACAAACATTAACTGAAAAATAAAAGGTAGTTAGAATTGGACCTGAACATTGGCCACAATTAGAATTAGCCCTTACATTCCATCTATACTGTTCCCCATTGGATAAATCTCCGGCGGGAATTGAAAACGAAGTCCCTTGCACGCAGGAATATGTAAATAAATGCAAGTCCGAAATTCGCCTTAAATATACATTATAATCTGTAGCACCACTAACAGAAGTCCATGCTAATTGAGGCGTCAAGGTGTTAATGATAGGTCCTGGAGAAGAATTAGACCCAATCGATATAGGAACAGGTGCTCCAAGAGCAAAAGGAGTAATTGTTATTTGTGTTGTAGCAAAATTATCCTGTTCATCAGACTCAGTAACCTGCTGCCCACCATCTGCACTATAAAATAAATAATAAGTTCCAGGGGAAATATCACATGGAATTTGAACAAGATTGCTACAAGTTGAAGTTGTGCATGACGCACACAAACTTAAGGTAATTGGAATTTCTCCGATATAGATATCTCCATTTTGACCTGGAGTTAAAACGGCATCGGAAGAAAGGTGCAATGAAACAACGTTATTTAAAGAAGAAGAAGAGCCATTATTTACTTCTTTACAATAAGCAGTAATTATTGAATTTGCTTGTACTGAATAGCTACTTAAAGCTTGGTCAATAATAATAAGGTTGGGCAGTGAACTATTTACAGTTCTTTTATATGCGAGAGTTGCAGTGCTAGAATTTGAACCACACTGATTTGCAGAATTATAATATTGGTTGGTCATGAGTCTTACGACAGTAGATGAAGTAGCCGTCCATACAATTTTGCTCTGCAATCCACATAGGGCATAATCACTATTACAGTCAATTAAAATTCCTGAAGTCTCATTATACAAATTTAATCGTGTGTCCCAATTGGCACTTCCACCATCAACTGAGCAATAAGACCACTCGTAGGTGTATCCAATTGATACATTAAATAAAGTATAAGTTCCAGCATATACTTGTGAGATCAATTGCCAATTATTAGTTGGAGTTAATACTGTATTAGGCCATTGTGTGCCCCCAATAGGACAATTACATGATTGACAAAAAACTCGCAGTGGAAAAATAAGTATAAGGAATAAAAATAGTGAAAATACAAATATTTTCATTTTATTAATTTTTTTTTAAAAAACGAATACTATTGATAGTGACACAACCGCTTTAACAGGCTACTAGTTTTTTGCAATTGTAATTTATTGACTTTGGAATATACTCAAATCCTCAACGTATGCACCAACCTCACATCCCCCAAGACAGGATTACTACATCCTCCCACATATATCACCGGACGATAGATCACCCATTCTCCCGGTTGTAAGTAAAGAATTTGATGACTGAATCCGACCATGGTGGTTAGACCAGTATTGGCAGGGGTAATGGTTCGGCAAAACACTAAGGTGGGTTGTGACCAATGGCGTAGATCTGTGCTTACCCGGTATGAAATGTCAATGACAGCATTTAAAGGAGCATTCACTACTGAGCCGCCTATCGTTATGGAATACAAATTTGGTACAACCATGTTTTGGCCATAGGTGAATACACTCATGCCTGCAGCGTACGGACAAGGTCGCGCTCTTTCTATGTTACCTGTGTTCATTATTGAATCAGGATTGATAGTCGGCAAAGCCTGTTCAATTAAAGCCTTATCTGATAGGGGATCTGAGAGTTGATTTTCCTTTGTACAGGAGAATAAAATGGCTAAGCCGAATAGAGAGAATAAAATAAATTTCATAAAAAGAAATATTTATAATTCGAAAATTCAGATCAAATATATAATTTGAATTTTATATTGTACATGAAGGATCAAAATATATATCCAACATTTCATTTTTATTCTAAAGTGTCTGCTACGTTAAAATTGCTTTCGATTTGCCTTTGTTTCTGATGATGTAAATCATATTTCTATTTTTGTCAATCTTTGACATCAATTTTGAATTACATGTTGCACCTTATGTTTGAATATATCTGCTAATTTTCATAAATTCACTGTAAATAGATTACGTTTTAACATTATACCTTTGTACTATTGATTTCAAATTTTAAGGAATATTCAAATTCTTATGTTCAATATCGGTTGGGTTTTTTATTCTGAAAAGCAAAGAGAAAACCTGGAAACAATTATTAGCATGACCCAGGAACCCGGGACATTGGATGAATTGGGTTTAGGATCGGTGCGTGACGGTTTTGCAAATTTGTTCTTCCCCGGAACAACAACTATCCAAACCAGGGCGAAATACTTCATTTTGGTGCCATTGATTCTCAATGAGATTTATAGAAAAAATGATGATTTCACAGCTTTCAGAACAATTCTTAGAAGAGAGGAGATAAGGGTTATTGAATCTCTTCTCAAGACAGAGGATCAATCAGGCTTGATAGGGAAGGAGGCAAAAGAGCGACTGAAGCGAATGCCGTCTTCGATTTATTGGAACGGACTCAAAACCTACGGAATTATTACTCAGGATCTTGATCTCTCACAGGTTCGTGAATTTTTCAAACGGCGGAAAAAATTTGAAGACACTTATACGCCACGCCGTAATACAAGAGAGGACAGCATGGCTGATGATTTGCGAGAATTAACCGGAAATCAATACCTGGTATGTGAAGGATTTGAGAAATTACCGCAGATAAATGTTGAATTGCCCTTAACAAAAGAAGAAGCACAGTTTTTAAAAGTTAAAATACTGGAATCTGTTCCACAATCCCTTCTTGCATATATTCTTAGGGTTAACCTGGATGGAATCCTAAAAGTTTCTTCATTCGAAGAAATGGTGAAAGTTTTGGGTCCACAGGTTCCTCTTGCTTCTGAGCAAAAGCTGGCCGTTTTGTTTGATAAAATCATGCAGGGAGCTTATATCAGATACAATTACCTCATTAGCCGCTCTGCCGGATACAGCGATCAGGAAGATTGGGAATTGCGATGGAACTTTTATAAGAATGCAGTGTCACGGATAGATGGTATTGCTCCTTCCATGTTTGATGGAATTTTCAGGAAATTTAAAATATCAAATTTGACTTCAGATTTTTGTCGGGCCTGGATAAATGGAATTTTGGATTTTGAAAAAAACTTGGAGCAGCTTGACAAGATTATTTCTCAAAGAGAATTCAAATTGAAAGGGCCATCCCGATCAAGGCTTTCGAATCGGGCCGTAGCGCAAAAAGCAGTTTTACCAATAGGTATTTCGTTGAATGATGATTCATCTGTTAATTATTTAAGTTATCGCTTTGCCGTTGTTCAAAGACTTCTGGCAGATATTTTTGAAGGACTCAGGAAATAGAAATTATGAATAAGGACGATAATAAGTTTGAATTTGGCGAATTGTTAACTATCAATGAAGAAGGATACAAGTTTGCCAGGGCGATTGGCACTACTTATTCGCTTGATCTGAAAGCACTGATCGCAGTTCCCGTAGCATTTCGTTTTTCCGGTGCACTTGACGCGGAGTCCTTGAAAGATCCTTTTCAATTGTTTTTATCACTGAAAGACACCGCGGATAAAATTGATGTTTTTTGCCAATTGGGTGGAATCAGTGCCAATACAAAAAGTCATCGCTTGTATAGATTCCTGGAACGATCCATACATGAAATATTAATTCCGGAAGGGAAAGCTTTTCATCCCAAGTTATGGGTTGTGCGTTATGAACACGATACCTTACCTGCACGTTACAAAGTAATTGTATTTACAAGAAACCTGACCTTCGATTCCTGCTGGGATATGACGGTGATGATGGAAGGGGAGGTGAATCCAAACCCAACAAAAATAGACGGAAAAACCAACAAGCCACTTGCCGATTTTATTGAATTCCTGTATACAACAAGTAAACGGGATGTTCCCAAACAGTTTTTGGATGAACTTCTGTCGGTAAAATTCCGTCCGGTTGGAGATGATGAATTTGTGGATTTGAAATTTTTTCCACTGGGAATCCCGGGAAGTAAAACGCAGATTGACTTATTTACTAAAGGTAATTTTGACTGTGATGAGATTGTTGCGGTTTCTCCATTTGTCAGTGATGGAATTGTAAAAATTCTTAAGACCAGTACAAAAAAACTAACTCTGATCAGCAGACTTGATACATTTAAAAAACTGGATGTATTATTGTTGAAAGATGTAAGTTGTTTTCGGATTAATGATCAGATTGTAGAAGGATCTTCAAAACTGGAAGCTGAAACGGGAGGGTCTACTGGAGAAGCAGACCCGGTTATGGGTCCCGAAAATCAGCTAGCAGATTTCAAAATGCCCAATGATCTTCATGCCAAGGCATTTTTGTTCAAGCATGGAACTTACTTCGATCTGTATATCGGATCCGCTAACGCAACGCACAATGCACACCATGGAAATATTGAATTTATGGTTTGTTTGCAGGGAGAGCGAAGAAATTCGGCACAATATTTTAAAGATTCATTTTTTAGCGAAAGTGAAGATTTTATTATTCCTTATGTACCGGACCCTCTTTCGGAGATACCCCCACCGGATGATCTGGAAAAGAAACTTGATGATGCATGGAGATGGATGCTTTCAGTTTTGCCATTGGTCAAATGTGAAGCAGTTATAAATGATGAAAATGATTATGATTTGATCCTGGATACTTCGTCTTTTCCGGCCTTAGAAGAAGGTGTTAGTATTTCAATCAGGCCTTTTCATTTGCAGGAAGATTTGGCAAAAAGCCTGAGTAATTCTACAGGCAAGCTGGTATTTTCTCACATTGATCCTGCAGACCTTTCTTGTTTTTTCATTATTGAGCTTACATTTAAAAGTGAAAAGGGAATAAGTAAAGCGGCAGTATTTAAATTGCCGGTTTCGAATCTGCCTGAAAACAGAGAAGAATATGTTGTTCGTTCGCTTTTTAAAGACAAAAAGAATTTTTTTCGTTTGCTTAGAATGTTGCTTTCCGAAGACCTTGTCGATGCTATTCTTGGATCAGTGGATGAAGATGAAACAAATGCGCCAGGCGAAGGCTGGTCTGCTTATTCCGGGGTCGATGCTCCATTGTTTGAGCGATTGATGAAGGCCGCATCACGTGACAGGAAAAAGCTGACAGATATTGACAGGATCGTTTCCATGTTCGACCAGAAAGAAGGTAGTGTACATGTAGTTTCTGACAAAGAAATTCTGGAGTTTTTAGCCATGTGGAAGTCGTTTAAAATGATACTTGAAAATCAACCTGCCAATGTTTGAGTTAAAAGACTTTCAGCAAAAATCAGTAGATTATATTTACAGTCGTTTAAAAGAAAAGGACTGTCAGCGATTTTTGTGTGCTGATGAAGTGGGACTGGGAAAAACAATTATTGCCAAAGGGGTAATAGACAGATTTAAAGAAGCCAGAGGTGGAAATCTCAAAGTATTCTATATCTGTTCCAGCCAATATCTTGCCCGACAAAATCTTGAAAAACTTCATCCTGACTCTCAAAAGAAATCAATCAGCCGGCTTACCGAATTGATCTTGTACCCTGATTTGATTGAAAAAAGCAATGGGCTTTCCATTCTTCCATTATCGCCACAGACCTCCGTGGATATGAATTCACGTGGTGGTATGTTGAATGAACGCATTATTATTTACCAGTTGCTGAGAAATTCAGGCTTGTTGCCCGGAAAGCGCGAGACTACCTATGAACAGGTTTTAAGTCTGGGTATAAATAATTGGAGCGAAAGAAAAGATAAACCGGGTTATACATTTAAGGAATTTGATCCGAATGTCAGGGATCGTTTTTATCAGATTTTAAAATCAAAAAGTGAAGTCCTGCAATTGATGTACGATTGTTTTGACAGGATTTCTGATGATTACCGGAAACTAATTGGTGAATTGCGACAAATTCTTGCTACCGCAGGATTGGAATCACTTAAACCCGATTTGATCATCCTGGATGAATTCCAGCGTTTTGCAGATATTTTGAAAAGCAGCGAAGAAGATGATGCTACGGATCTTGTACAGGCACTGTTCAGCAATGATCATACGGAAATGCTTATGCTTTCTGCAACACCCTACAAGATGTACACGATCAGGGAAGAGAATCTGGAAGGCAATTCACATTATGATGAGTTTCAGTTTTTGATGAAATTTTTAATGCGGGGAGATTACCAGGCTTTTATTCAGGATTGGACAAAATACACAGAGGCCATGTTGTCTTTGGGCTATTTCACTCCGGATGAATTGGGTGAAATCACGAATAGAGTTGAGCGTTGGTTGTATAAATACATTTGCAGGACAGAGCGAAATATTGCTTATGAGGAATCTCCTGAACGATCTTTGCTTCATTCGAGAACAGTAGTTCTGGACATTGATAGTCGTGACCTGAGTAACTTTATGGCAGCAGACCAAATTGTACAGAAAATAGAAGCGAATGATCAGAGTATCTACTCTCCTCTGGAGTATTGTAAGACCGCTCCATACCCGCTTTCGTTTATGGAGAAATACAAATTAAAAAATCTCTTCAGAGAGTTGTATGATGATAAAAATCCAGGACTGCTTGAAGCCACAAAGCAAGCCGGTACATTTTTACCATTTGAATTGTTAAATTCATATTCACTGAAGGATTTTCCAAATGCAAAGATGAACTGGCTGATCAAAGAAAGTGTCGAGCCGGGATCTCAATTGCTTTGGATTCCTCCATCCATGCCTTATTACAAATTAGAAGGACCTTTTCAAGGCAAGGAGGGTTTTTCGAAGACAATGATATTTGGAAAGTTTGCAGTTGAGCCTCGTGCTATTTCAACAATTGCATCTTATGCCGCAGAATGTTTTACCACCGGAAATCCGGAAGCAATTAAAATAGCTCCTTCAAGTCAGGTCCGTCAGTATTTTGCAAATGATAATTCGGTAGAGGAGGGGACTGATCAGTCGGATGCTGAAGAGATAACAAAACAAACGCGGTTGCCACGACCTCGTCTTGTATTTAAGAATGATGATTCTTCTTATTCTTTATTGAGTTATTGTTACCCATCCTGGTATCTGGCTGATTTGGTAAATTCAAACCTGAAACTAGATCCGGAGCAAAGTCTTGAGTCAGTGAGGAGCAACATTGGGTCAATGATTAAGGCAGATCTGCAGGGAATGGAATCATTTATTCAACGTCCTGCAATAGCAACGGATGCAAGGTGGTATCTTTTTGCATTATTATTTCTTGATTATAAAAATCATCCTTTAAAATTAAAAGCAATTTGCTCCGAGGATTCGGATTATGATATTGATAGCTGGGAAATGAATAAGAACCTGAACCAGCTTTATAAATGGATGAACGTTATTGATCACTCCGGTCCATCAGGCCTGGCATTGGAATTGGGTTTGGGTTCGATTCCCTTAAATCTGGAATCTACCCTGGCTTCAATTGCATTAGGGGGAAGTGCCAATGTTATGTTGCAAACTTTGTTAAGCAATATTACAATTGGCTCAGAGCTTTCGGATAATTTTGTGTTTCCCTTATTATTTACTTCCAGTGTTTATTTTGCAAATGCATCCCGTTCCTATTTCAATTCTCCTGAGGCGATTTCAATTATTGATCTAACCAATTCGATTTCGAAATCCGACTATTGGCTGGCGGTTATCAATTATAATATGAATGGATGTTTGAGAGCTGTTTTAGACGAATATTTCTATATGCAGACAGACGGTGAAGTGATTTTAAAAGAGGAGGAAGAGAAGGACCCGGTTATTATTAAAATAGTTGAGACACTTGCATCAGTACTTTCTATCCGGACATCCACCCTGGATGCAGACCTGTTAAATTCACGTGGACTTATTCAACGAGAAGCACTTCGCATACATTACGCGATTGCTTTCATCGATCAGCAGGAGACTGAAGATACCAATAAGCGTAAGCAATCGGTCCAGGATGCATTTAATTCGCCTTTCCGGCCTTTCATTCTTGCAACAACTTCTATCGGACAGGAAGGGCTCGATTTTCACAAATACTGTCGGGAATTGATGCACTGGTCATTACCCGATAACGCGATTGATCTTGAGCAAAGAGAAGGGCGGATCAATCGGTACAAGCATTTTGCATTGCGATTGAATCTTTTCGCAAGGTATAGAGGCCAATTTAAAACCGGATCAATTGATAAATCACCATGGGCAATGCTTTTTGGAATGGCAGAAAACGATCATATGTTAAGAGGAGATAAGTGTCAATTAGTTCCCTATTGGCATGTTCCACTTGTGAAATACCCATTGGAAAGAACGGTGCCTCTTTACCCGTTTTCCAAGGATGGTTTTCATTTGGAGCGCTTGTTAAAAACGCTGATGGTTTACAGAATGTCCTTAGGACAACCCAATCAGGAAGATTTGGTTAAATACCTGTTGCAGAATTTTAGCGAACAGGAGTTGGAAACCTACAAAGCCAAACTCATGATTAATCTAAGTCCGGTTGCCTATGCTGAAAGGGCAAAGGAAGAGAAGCTGGATGTAGTTTGAGTGTTTTAGGAATATTTTAATGCAATAACAGTAATCATTTTAAATTTCTTTCATGAAACAGTTAGGAGTGAAGACAAAAAAATCTGATGATGATTACTCGTTCGAGGAACACGTTCACCGTTTTGCGGTATGGACTGCAGCCAGAGCTGTTCAAAGGAATTTTACTACCACTGAAAATATACGAAAAGCCATTGAACAAACTGAGCTTCAAAATCCGTTTTTCAGAAAAGATATTAATTCCCCCGAGCAATATGATAATTTTCATAAGAAGACCTGTGATATTTTGATTTCGGTTTTTAAAAAACAAGGAATTGATGCCAGTTATGGCAGGGCAGCTAAAATTGTTGCAATTTATATTAAGACAGCTATTGTTATTCCTGAAAGCGGTAAAAGTAAACTCAGTAAGATCGCTCATCCTCCAATAGACAGAATTCTTTTGCACAACCTGGATTCTAAATATCCTGAATTAAAGTTAAAATCCCGTAACTGGACAACTCTCAACAAAGATGAATACTTTGATTTAATTCAGAAATTTAGAGAGGATTTTGGAGATTGTTTCTGGAAAATTGAGGTAAATTGGTCGTCTTAACATACATGCGATAAATTAATGCATTTATCCTGTGCATTTGAAATGGAATATTTTTAAATTTGATTTTGAATAATTCAGTGTAAATTAATTTAACAATTATTTTAATGAAACATTTTACACTAACACTTTTCGTATTATCAAATTTGTTGTTTTGTTTTGGTAAGGAGAATTCCTTTCGGTCTCAGATTTCTTGTGGAAATGATTCGACAATTATTTCTTCAGGATATACCCTGGACTATTTCAATAATACGAGAAGCTATAGTCTGGGTATAAATATATTTGATAAGGATTCCGGAATGAGTTCCTATTGTGGACAAAATGGGATGCCTTGGTCTTCTCTTAGTTGTGGAAATGGATTCTGGAATAAGTCGGATACAATTTATACGACAACAGGTTTAGTTCAGGAGATCCTTGTAAGCGAGGGTTCCGTGTCTGGTTGGATGAATAAACGATCAGTTACGTTTACATATTCATTGACGGATAAACTTACAGGTGAGTATGAGAGAGTCTGGAACGGTGCTGCATGGGATTCTCTTTCTATAAAGACCTATCTGTACGATGTGAATGACCAGCTTATTGAATACAACTCTTATTTCAATGTTTTGGGGATGTGGACAAATGATCTGAAAACAGAAACAGTTTATCAAAATGATCAGCCCTATTCAAAAATATTTTACCATGGAAATGGTTCATCATGGTTGAGCGATTCAATGTTTGTCTTCACTTATACAGGTTCTACAAGAACCTCGCTGGAGCTCAGTTATTGGGACACACTGGCAGCTAATTGGCAAGTTGTCGCTCTGGTTCCATATCAACTGCAGGTGGGGAACTGGAGTGCCCGAATTGTCAGATTAATTCCTGTGATCGTAGATGGTGTTGGTGCCATAGATACCTTGTACTATGATCTTGATTCTTTGGATGCAACAGTTTATTGGCATTCATTCACCTATACATCCATCGACACCGTGACCTTCTATAATACAGAGGCATATATTTATAGTTATGATTATGATCTTTTAAACGGTGAATATAAACTGATGATATCATCCGAAGGTCTATATTCTTTGGATCTTTTTAATGGTGATTCATTGTGGTCCGGAATTTATCGTCCGTACATTACAATCTATACATATGATGCGGAAAATCGACTAATAGATATGGAGCAAACCGGGGGGTGTACCAACCCTTGTGGAAACAATTTTCAGAATACTTATGATTCTGCAGGGTTATTAATTCGTTACCATGAACAAAGGTGGATCACGACAGCAGAAACAAATACCTATGTAGAATATTCTTATTATAATTCCTCCGATATTGGAATTTTTGTTCCCAGATGGGATGTTGATCCACCTGTTTGTCCGGGATCTGTATATCAACCTAATCTAATTATAGCGGGAGGTTGTGCTCCCTATCAAATTCATTGGTATCCCTCAACTGGTTTGTCTTCGGATACAATCACCAATCCTGTTATAGAAGTGAATGATAGCATGACTTACACCGTTATTGCACAAGACAATGCCGGCAATATGGATACAATTCAGTACCAGGTCTCACCAGTTTTTTCGACCAGGGTAGATGTTGATTCTTCGACTTGTTTCGGACCTATTATTTTATCCGTTCAAAATTCAGGGAATGTAAGTTATCAATGGTACGAGAATGGTCAGATAATACCCAATGCAAATTTATCTGGCCTGGAAGTGAGTCACCCCGGAGATTATTCTGTTGAAGTTACTGGCAACTATTCATCAGACTACTTCCAAGGAGGGATCTGCACGGTACAATCGGAACTCATTCATATTTCCGGGCCGGAAATTCAACTTTCAGGAGATACACTATTCACTTTGTCGGTTGCTGCCCATTATGAATGGTATTTGGATGGGGCACTTTACAATTCAGGTGCATCGCCATTTATTATTCCAAATCAGACTGGGAATTATGTGGTGGTTACTTATGATTCAATTGGGTGTACAGGATTTTCCGCTTCTTATTATTATGCTACTACAATTCTTCAAAATGAAATTCTTGATAGTGATATTTTAATCTATCCCAATCCGACTTCTGATTTTGTTAGCATCAACATTCCTGCAGGTCATGTGGGGGCAGAAATAATATTTTTGGATATAACCGGAAAGGAAGTTTTAAAAGAGAAATTGATTTCCAAGAGCTCGATGCTTTCCGTTGCAGGCATTGCAAAGGGAGTGTATGTAGCGATCATTCAAATTGAAGATCGTCGGTTTTATGAGAGGGTGGTAGTGGGGTTATAGAATGATAAACTGTAGGAGACAGTATTTTTTATATAACATGAAATATCAAAAATTTAAACACATGAAAATTGAAATTAAGATTTTATTGGTGACATTGTTTATTTCCAGTCAAGTTGCAGCACAAAATACATGGGTTCAAAAAGCCGACTATGGAGGGGGTGTTCGAACAGGTTCTGCTGGCTTTTCAATTGGAAGCAAGGGGTATCTTGGTGTAGGGATTGATGATTTTCAATTTTATCATCAGGACTTCTGGGAATGGGATCAGAATTTAAATGTCTGGACACAAAAGGCTGATTTCATTGGATTAGGAAGAACATTCGGAGTAGCATTTTCTATTGGAAACAAGGGGTATATTGGAATGGGATATACTGCTTTTGGTTGCGGTTGTATGAATGACTTTTATGAGTATGATCCGGCTTTAAATACATGGGTTCAAAAGGCTGATTTTCCGGGAACGGGCAGGCAAGGTGCTATTGGTTTTTCAATTGGGGCAAAAGGTTATATTGGAATGGGGCGTGAATCAAATACCAATAATTTGATGAAGGATTTTTATGAATGGGACCAGGCGACTAATATTTGGACTCAAAAAACAGATTTTATCGGAACACCAAGGTTTGGAGCAACTGGTTTTTCGATTGGAAATTCAGGGTATGTGGGTTTGGGAAATGATGGAGCTAGCACAACACATCTTACCCAGGATTTTTATAAATGGGATCAGGCTACAGATAGTTGGACTGCAATTGCAGATTTCCCAGGTGTGGCACGGTATTATGCAGCCGCATTTGTAATTGGTTCAAGCTCGTATGTTGGGACTGGATTTATTTCAACTCCACCATATCGAACTGTTGATCTTTATGAATGGGATTCTCAAAATAATTTATGGTCAGCTCGGGCTGATTTCTTGGGTTTGCCAAGAGGCCAGGCGGTCGGCTTTTCTGTTGGTAATAGAGGGTATATTGGAACAGGGGATATTAGTGGTACATCTGCAGATTTTTGGGAATATACTCCTCATATTTCCTCAATTAATTGTCAGGGAAGTCAGATAACAGCGTCCTTGGCAAATGGGCTTGCAGCCTGGTATCCATTTTGTGGAAATGCAAATGATGAGAGTGGGAATGGAAATGATGGAATAGTGCATGGAGCAAGTCTAACTTCAGATAGATTCGGGAATACAAATAGCGCGTATCAATTTAATGGAGTATCTGACAGTATCATGGTAGCAGATTCTCCTGAATTAAATATCAGGACGGGGCAGTCTTTCAGCATCGCATTGTGGCTGAAGCAGGATACGTTGAATAGTGCGAAATACTTTTTTTCAAAGTACAGTGGATCAATGGGGCAGGTTCCGGCTTATGCTTTTGGGACGCAAGATGTTCCTAACCCTGGAGGCGGCTATGCTTATTTTGAATCTCCAGGTGGTTCAAATGAAACGCGAGGGAGCAGATTTATCGCAGATGCAAATTGGCATCATTTTGTTTGTGTTTTTAATTCAGGATTGAATATAACCATGTATTTAGATGGTGATACCGATGTGGTGTCAAGTATATCCTTTTCAGACAGCATTGTAAATGCTTTAGACATTTCTATTGGAACAGGTGGATACCAAACTTCGCAACAGTTCTTTAAGGGGAAGTTGGATGATATAGGATTATGGAACCGGGCATTGTCCGGTCAGGAAGTTCAACAGTTATATAATCTCGGTTTATGTTTTCAAACAATCACTGTAACAGACACCCTTATTATAAATGCAAACATTACCGGATTCAATCCTGTCACCTATCAAAATTCTATCAAAGTCTATCCGAATCCCTCCAACGATCACATTACAATTGATTGTGGCAGTAACTACAATACAATGAATGGATATTCTATTCGCTTAGATAATACTCTTGGTCAAACGGTTTATTCAACCTCGTTAAATCAACAAACATATAGTGTGGATTTAAACACCTGGACTGGCAATGGAGTTTATCTGATTTACTTGTTGAATGCTCAGGGGATAGTAGTGGATGTAAGGAAAATTGTAATTCAATAATTCTTGTAACAAAACAAAGGTTGTCTCAAGATAGGAGAAAGGTTAATGTTAGCCTTTTAGGAGAATTATATTTCCTAAAGTTGATGCCTTGTAATTTTTCAATTCCACTCAATCATCGGTGAGTGTATAGGTATTCAATCTATGAATAGCAGATGCAAAGGTTGGGGATTGGGTATGAAATATATATTATTTCATTATTGTAAAATAGTTCATTGCAATTCTCTTTTTTCTCACCCCTCTGAATTTTTTTTCTCACCCCTCTAGGTTTTTTTTCTCACCCCTCTAGGTTTTTTATCTCACCCCTCTGAGTTTTATCTCACCCCTCTGAGTTATTTATCTCACCCCTATGGATTGAGTATTTCTTTTCTAGATGTACAAACTCTACTTTTTATTTAGTTTTTAAATCAAATTCAAGTATTTTAAAATTTACATAATGAACAATAGATAATTCATGAATTCTAAATTTAATTATTCTGTAATAGATAGAAATTAATGAGTAATTGAAAATTTAACTAAGTGTCTAATAAAATACAGCATATATTAGAATTTTATTTATTAAATTAAAACTTGACAATAAATTATTTTACTTCGTTAAACTTATTTAGAATTCTTACGAGATCACAATTCTGATCAAACCTTTACAATTAAAAATTATTCTCATGAAAACCATCTCAACACGATTCGTATTTTTATTGACGATTTTATTTTGGGAAATCACTGTTGCGCAGCCAACAGTATATGAATCTAATCCCGAAAGAAGCATGTATGTAAATCAGTTTGTTAAGTTATTGCCAAATGGGGATCTCTACGAAGATGGTAGTATACTTGGTGTGGATAAAAACAGTGATGGAATATTTGAAAAGGAGGAGGAGTTGTTAAAATATGCAAGCAAAAACCACATTACGCATTTAATTTTGTATGATTTACGAAAAGTATTTGGACAAGCGTACCCGCTTGTTTGGAATCAAAATAATTTGAGATTCGAAACCTTAGAGGAGCATTTGTGCAGATTTATGAAAGATGCACAAACATATTGCATTGTTTCATTTGGAGCGGATGGCGGAAATGGAATACTCAGAAATGCTGCTGAATTCGATGGCGATCCATCAACATTTATTCCTACACCACCAATAATTTTACCTCAAACTTTAAGAACTGCTGACAATAGGCTTGCCATTGTTGAAGATTCAACGCTGATTCCAGGCAGTCATGAATATTTTGAAGCGGAGTTATTGAAGCTATTTTTAAGAATCAGCCAATTTAATAATTCCAATTCTTGTGGAGTTCATTTTAATACACTTGCATATGATAATGAGTTCTGGAATTCGCTTCCTAATGGACCTGGGAATGCCTGTGGTATAATACCTTTGAAAGATCCCGCATGCAATCCTTGCTGTGTTTTCTCGCCTTGTGCGGATGATCCAAATGAGACAACTGACCAGACCGGATGTACTGGTATTGGGTATTTATCCGATAATGCAATTGAATATTATCATCATGTAATCCCAAATTTGGAGGAATTGAATACTATTCAGAATAGTTCAGCCTTTCCAATTAAAATCGAATTATACCTTGGGACACTCTATGTAGGCGGGATATCGCGAACTGAATATTCCTCCGATATTCTTGATTCTTATTTTTATCGCGATTATAGTGATCCATTGATTGATAGAATTCTATTAGTGAATTATATAACAAGCCCGGGTAATACTAATCAGGGTATGTATGATGTATTTTATAATGATTCATGGAATCAGCCAGTTCCAAATCAACCCGCTGGAGAAAAGGGAGTTCCTCATACAGATATTCACCCACTTTTTAGTACTGAATCAATTTTGCATCATGGATATGATGATTACATGGGGCCATATTTAGAGTCGTCTCCAGATCATACAATTTTTACATTTGAAAAAGGTGTATACGAAGATTGGCGAACACGCATTGCAGGTCCTGCAAATTTTGCTGATTCCAAACAGAATAATATTCAACCAGGCGGTTTCTCGTATTATACTTCAAATATGATGGTGCCTTTTTACGACAACCCTCCTTTATTTTATTCAACTGATTTTCCTGCTTGTGGGATTACAGGTAGTTATATTGTTGATTGGTCTTCTTTTGTGTATCTGGGTCCAATGGAGAAAGGCATTAAGTATACATTTAAAATTTTCAATGGAACTAGTGTTGTTTATAATGTGACCGGGATATCATCTGATTACTCTGTATTTACTTCTGGGTATTTCTCTAATATTGATTTTCAAAATCCTTTAACTTTTACTCCATGTACATTAAACGTTGGGCAATATGTTGCAAAGCTGGAATTAGATTATGAGTTTCCATTAGGCTGTCATTATGAATATAGTTGTCCTTTAGATGTGGTAAATGTTCCTACAATTGGAGCTCTTTCCAATGAATCGCCACTCGAATTTTGCGAAGGAGAGTATGTTTGGTTGCAAGCTATAGGCGGTTCTGGAACGAATTATAGTTGGGAATTTTCAATTGACAATATTAATTTTGGAGAATTGCACCCGCAAGTTACATCACGACTTTTAAAAGCTGAAATGGATGGCTACTACCGCTGTCACATTTCAAATTCTAGTTGTGTAAGTGATGGGTATAGTGATACAATTCATATTACTGTGAATCCAAATCCTCCGATTCAAATAGTTTCGGATTGCGTGACAAATGGTGGAGTTCAGCAAGTTCATTTATCTTTAACAACTCCTGGTGTATCATCCCAAGCCAACGGAAATATGGTTTATCATTGGTCAACTGGTGAAACTACACCTGATATCACTGTTGATTATGGAGTTGGAACAATTTATGTTTATGTTTATAATATAAACAGTTCTGGCTGCCAGCAGTATGGAAAAATTATTATTCCCGGTGCATTTGATCCGGATCACTATTTTCATTTTACAGTATTATCAACATTAAATTTGCAAAGTGATAATAATCCATGTACCGAAGACAAAATGATTACTGTGCAGTTATGGGAACATAAGTTGGATGATCAAGGTATTGTAATAGACGCACCGGTATCAGGACAAGTAGCATATTTATGGTCTGACGGTACTTTTGGAAATTCGCTTTCATATCCATATATGGGTTCAACTTATACCTTATCTGCCACAAATGGACTTACAACCCAGTGTTATAATCCACCGTATTCTTATACAGCTCCATCGGTTAATCCATTAAGTGTGACCAGCACTGTAACAAATGTAAATTGTTCGAATTCAAATTCAGGGAGCATAACTTTAATTCCATCCGGATCTGGCAATTATCAATTTATCTGGCCTCAAGGAATTTCTAACTCTCAAATAAGTACCGTGAATGGTCAATCTACAGCGTCTGGTTTGTTGCCAGGTCAGTATCCTGTTATGGTTTATGATTTGGGATCTGGCACTGCATGCGGAGGATCGTATTCAAATACAATCACTATTTCCGCACCTTCTAATTCTTTGCAATTAACCAATTTTGTTACCAATGACCCAACAGGTAATTGTCAAAGTAGTTCCAATGGATCAATAACGGTGAATACATCAGGTGGCACATCACCTTTGTCATATTCATGGTCCAATACACTAACAACTCAAACAATTTCTAGTTTGCCGGGAGGAACTTACACAGTGACAATCACCGATGCCAACCAATGTACAATCACTGGGATGGCTCATTTGAGCGCCCCCAGTTCCCTTGTAGTAACAACAAATGTTGTTTCACCTATTTCCTGTTATTCGGGAACTAATGGATCAATTGAAGCTATTGTACAATCCGGTACTTCACCTTACACATACTCATGGAATGGGGTACCTGCTTGGAATACTTCATTGATTTCGGGCTTAACTTCAAATATTTATACTGTCACAGTCACAGACGCGAATTCGTGCACGGCCACCAGTGTATTAACTTTGGGTCAGCCGTCAGAATTAATAGCCTCATCCACAGCAACTCCAATTTTATGTTACGGAGGGAATTCGAACTTAACAGTATCAGCAATAGGTGGAATACAACCATACGTTGGTACAGGCACTTCTGTGGTATCTGCCGGAAGTTATTCCTCAACTGTAACGGATAACAATGGATGCACATCTTCAACAAGTATTAGTATTGTTGAACCGCAACCTTTGACTCTTACGGTTTCGCAGTCTAGTCCATTGCCTTGTTATGGCAGTAATACAGCAGTAGCAGAAGCTCATGTTCTCGGTGGAACAACACCTTATATCTATGCATGGTCGCCATCAGGTGGAACCGGGAGCAATGCTACTGGTCTTTCACCGGGGATTTATACTATGACAGTTTCCGATGCAAATCAATGCGGTCCTTATACCGAATCAATAACAATAGAAGAGGATCAAAGTTGTTGTGATTTAAATGGTGCTTCTGATTTACATCAGTCAAATTTCAATACTAGCCATGCAATTTCTCATACAAATTATGATTTAAACGAAAATGTTTCAATTTCAACTGGAGTAGGAATAGTGATTACTGATTGCAATATTTCGGTTGGTACTGGATATACAATTACCATCAAACAAGGTGGATCTTTAACGCTTAATGGGGTGACTCATTTGCATGGTTGTAGTGGTATGTGGGGAGGAATCGTAGTCGAACCGGGAGGTGAATTTTATATTGATGGTTCCCCTTCAGCCAAACCAATAATCGAAGATGCTGAACACGGAGTATATGTCGAAATGGTGAGTTTAGCAAGCACTTTACATAGTGGGCTGAAGTTGAGAAATGGTGTTTTCAGTAGTAACTATTCCGATATCTTTCTTGAGGAAAATAATACTGGAGATATTAATCAAGTGAATATTGATGTGTTTGGTTGTTTGTTTAACAAATCGCATGATCTTTTTTATTCTCCGAATATTGCTCAACTTGGCTCTTCTCCATTTACAGCGATTCAATTAAATAATTTTAATGGCTTGATCGGAAGTAATTTAGAGCAAACAAATGAATTTCGGGATCACAATATCGGTATTCAATGTTTTAATTCAAATGTGACTGTCGAAAATAGTCTTTTCGAGAATATCCAACCAGAAGCGATTTACGCGAACTATTTTGACGGGTTTGCAATTCATATCAAGGCGACAAATAATTTGTATACATTTCATGAAACCGGTCTTGGTAGTGCATCAGCCAGTCCTACATTTAACAATTGCAAAAAAGGGATCTACGTGGAAGGTTCAGGTGGGTATATCCAATCCAATCGCATGAGTGATGTTGCAAGTGGAATTACTCTAATGCAACTATTACCGTATGTAAAATTTGAAATCAGTTCAAATTATCTCGCATGTCAAAAAGAAGGCATAGTCTGTTATTACAACAAATCTGCGGAAATAATAAAAATTGAAGATAATTTGATTGAAATGGATAATCCACCGAACAATACAGGAATTGGTATTGGTCTATATGAATATCAGAAAAGTGCACCTTATACAGTAGCTGATAATATTCTAAATTTATATCATGCAAGGGGTGGAATTGAAATGTATGGTGCGAATAGAAGTAATGTTCATCATAATTTAATTTCTCTTTATGACGATACAAAAAATCTATTTGGAATTGCGTTATGGTCGGCAGATGAAAATGACATTTCATGTAATGATGTGTATGGCAACTCATCGGATGTAACTAATTCCACGCAAATTGGTTTTAAAGTTTCGATGAGCAAGGGAAATACGATCCAATGCAATAATTCTTCTACTACTAACACGGGTTTTGAATTCAATAACCAATGCCCAAATACTGCGTTTATAGGAAATGCGGCTGTCTATGACCAATGGAAAGGATTACGTGTGTTGAATTCAGGTGTTATTGGAGTTCAAAAGCACCATGGAAATTCATGGTTACCGCCTTTTTACAGCACTGGTAATGTTGAAGCTGAAAATACCAATCCCAATTTTTACTTGTCTGAATTCGATGTTAATTCGAATGATGGGCCATATTACCTTCCATTGAACCCACAACCAAATAACGGTTGGTTTGTTGATGACCCTACCTCCCACGAGTTAGACTGTGCTGCGAGTGTAGTTTGTGGCTCTGCAAACCTTATAACGCCTGGAATTATTGATTCCAGCTTCGATCATTTGATTGCCGGTGATAATTATCATGTCAATGAGTTTGATGGTGAAAATGGCTGGATGGCAAAAAAATATCTTTTTGAAAAGATCCGACTAAACCCTTTATTGCTGAACGACCCAATACTTTTTTCATTTTTTTCCGATGAACTGAATGGCATTCTGCCGGACTTTGATGAGGTAAAAAGTAAGATACTTGAAGATGCTTCTGTTTTAAGTGCAAATTCAAGTCAGTTGTTTGGCGATCACAACAATCTGGACAGTCTTCAAAAGGAATTAGAATTCGCGGACAGCTTGAATCAGTTGTTTAATGGGAGCAACCAGGCCATCCTCGCAACTGCACAGGCAATAAGACTGCAAATATCTTCCATTGTCTCTGGTTCAAAACAGTTGGTAGAGAATATAAAGCAATCTGAAGATGAAAAATCAGATTCAATTCAAGCCATTAATTCAGGAATCAATACGAATGAAATAATTCAGGCAAATGAAAAAATAATTAATGAAGTTTATTTATCAACCTTAGCTAAAGGTTTGCATGATTATACAAATAGTCAAATTCAATCTATTTTATCTGTCGCACACCAATGTCCTTATGCCGGTGGGAAATATGTATTTTTAGCAAGAGCGATGTATCACCATATAAATCCCGACGAGGAATATTATGACAACGATCTCTGTACTTCATTAGGATATTTTAGAAAAATGAATCCTGAAACTCGAGGTTCCAGTTGGGTGATCACTTATCCTAACCCGGGTAATGAAACTATAACTTTTGAGTCTGTTAGTGCAGAAGGTTTTGAAAAACTTGAAATTTATAGCTTGGATATGAACTTGGTTCAAAGTGCAACAATCAATAAAAAAGTAAAAAAACTTTTGCTAAACACCGAATCTTTGGCTCCCGGTTTGTATATTTACAAATGCTCCACATCAAATGAAACCCTTGGCTTTGGTAAAATTAGCATTGTTCATTAAAAAGTTACCGTCACTTCTTGCATTCGTTCTTCTAATGCCTTGTTCCTATATTCAGGGACAGGGCATTAGTAATTTATGGTTAATGGGTTACGCAAGTGGATTTGTGGGATTTGGCGGAACCAATATTGATTTTTTTCATGGATCCCCAGATACTCAAACTGTCCATAGGGATATGAATTTCCGGCAAACTTCAGCAAGTATATCAGACTCGTCTGGCCAATTGTTATTTTATACTAATGGGGTATATATTGCTAACAGGAACAATGCACTTATGATTAATGGCGACAGCTTGAATCCGAGTGATTATACAGATACGTGGAGAAATGATGGATTAAAAATTTCTCAGGGAGATTTAATTCTTCCATCGTTATACAATGATTCTATTTATTTCCTTTTTCATGAAACAATTTTTGACTTTGACTACCAACTTGACCACCTTTACCAACCCATAGAATTGTTATACACTCAAATTGATATGCGTCTGGATTCAGGCAGAGGTGCTGTGGTCTTTAAAAATATTCCTGTAATTGCCGATACTCTCTTGGTTGGCGAAATAGCCGCTTGCAAGCATGCCAACGGAAGAGATTGGTGGATCATTTGTCATCGTTTTAATTCTGATCTTTGGTATACCTTATTACTCACACCATACGGGCTTCAAGGTCCCTTTTCTCAACATGCTGGTCAATTTATCTATCAGGGTGGTGGTGGTCAGACTGTGTTTTCTCCTGACGGAACACGATTCATCCGACATCAATTAGTTTATGATTTGGATGTGTTTGATTTTGATCGATGCACTGGTTTGCTTTCGAATTACAGACATTCTACGATCAATGATACCTCGGGCGGGGTTGGAGTTTCAATTTCTCCAAATTCTGAATTATTATATGTAACAGAAGATGATCATGTTTATCAATACGATTTAAATGCGAGTAATCTTGATAGTTCAAGAGTTACAGTAGCAACTTACGATGGTTTTGCAGATCCGTTTCCTCCATTCAGAACATCCTTTTATTTATCATTATTAGCGAATGATGGTAAAATTTATATCAATTCTGGAAATTCCACCCCTTGGATGCATGTCATCAACCATCCTGATAGTGCAGGTCTAGCCTGTGATGTTCAACAACACAGCTTAAAGTTGCCTACAATTAATGCTTTTACCATGCCATATTACCCAAATTTTTTCTTGGGAGCTGCAGGCGGAACACTTTGTGACAGTCTAGCAACAGAAGTGAGGCCCCAAGTTTTAAAGCAAATGGACGTTGAACTTTTCCCTAACCCTGTTCGAAATCTTTTATATATTATTACCGGAACCTCAGCCACTTGGGATGAAATAGTTGTATTCAATATTTTTGGGCAACAGATGACTGTTCCAATTCATGAAATAAAAAAAGGAGAATACCAAGAGATCAACACATCCTCATTAACACCCGGTTTTTATTTGCTTGAATTGAGATCGGGAATGGGCAAAGTTGTAAAGAGGTTTGTGAGGGAATGAAATGTAGCAACACCAAAGGAATTAAAGTTCACAATTTTCTTTTGATGATTTTTTAACATTATCCACTTGTGAGAGTAAAGGTTTAAATCTGTCAGACAATTATTTCGTTCAAATAACCCTGAAAAACGCTCAAATTCGCTATTTTATGCAATAAAGAGTTCGGAATTTGGCCAGAAGGGGCTACATAGAAGTTGGAAGTGGAAGTGTAAGTGCAGGTTTCAAGTGGATAAAACTTGATACTTAAGACTTACACTTCCACTTTTTTTTGTACCAAAATTTGGAAAATTAGTGTATGTGGAAGTGTAAGTACAAGTTTCAAGTACCTAAAACTTAAAACTTCCACTTACACTTCCACTTCCACTTACACTTCCACTTCCACTTCCACTTCCACTTCCACTATATTTTACGCCTTCCTTTTTTCAGTAAATATTATGTTTTTTTTATTCACCATCGAAAACAGTTTTTACTTCCCAATATTTTATCGGTGTTTTGAAATTAAAACCACGCGATGTTCGATTTTGAAAAATTACTTGTTTACAAAAGAGCTACAGTCTTCAATTTAAAAATTTATTCTTTTCTTTTCTCAAATAAAAATATCGATAGGGAATATCGGGATCAACTGAAGAGGGCTGCGTTCAGTATTCCTCTAAATATAGCTGAAGGGACAGGAAGGACTGCGAGAGCAGATCGACGACGTTTTTATGTCATTGCGATTGGTTCAACATTCGAATGTGTTGCAATTCTCGATCAATTGAAGACACTCAATTTCATAACAGGAGAAGTTTATTCTGAGATTTATTCATTTGCATTTGAGATGACTAAGATGTTATTCGGATTGGAAAAAAGTTTAAGGTAAAAGCTCAGGAAAATAAGTGAAAGAAATAGTGGAAGTGTAAGAGTAAGTGGAAGTTTTAAGTTTGAAGCACTTGAAACTTAAAACTTCCACTTACACTTCCACTTTTTTATAAGTCTGCTGGCGCACAGGCTTTCGCTAAAGACTAGGCCCAGCGGGGATTCTATACGCATGTCCCATTCCGCAAATATTTTATTATTCATTGAAAAAATAAAACCACATAAGCGGGTTCTTATAGAATGTATTTTTGATTCGGAACAGAAAGATTTTTCTCCTACCGAAAATTTAAACCAACATAGAAATTCAGCTTAAGGTTGTAAGCAGTATGCTGCTGAATTGAATAAAATAATTATATTTATAAGGTCTTAGTCTTAATAACGGGCCAAGTCCGCTGACGCACAGGCTTTCGTTAAAGACTTGGCCCAGCGGGGAGTGACTTTCTTGTCAATGCTTTTGGGTCAACAACCATCAATGATCCCAATAAACCACAGGCATTTTTCGTTTACTTGTACTTTGATGAAAAGTACAATTTTTATCCAGCTCAGAGCGGCCTGCTCCAGGCTAAGGATCCCAATACACTTGCCCATCTGGCAGTTCTTGATCTGAAAATTCCGGAAAGTGGATATTTGTATATTTACACAAACAACGAAAGTAATAAAGTTGTAAATTTCAATAACCTGAGTATCCAGCATTGGTCAGGAAAGGTTTTGGAGATCAATGAATATTACCCGTACGGCTATTTGAATTACGAGCTTTCTACACAATCAACAGCTCCGGTAAATAAATACAAATACAATGGAAAAGAATTACAGACAGATTTAAATTGGGGGGTGGAAGATTATGGGGCGAGGTATTATGATCCAATAAGTTGTTCGTGGATTCAAGTGGATCCCCTAAGTGATAAGTTCCAAAATTGGTCCCCATATGATTACGGGCTAACTAATCCAGTAAGGTTTCTAGATCATGACGGAAAGGAATCGACAGAAGGAGGAACAAATGAAGTTAATCAATCAGAATTGATGTCTTATTTCTACAATAGTATTGTCGCATCAGCGGCAAATTTAGCCTCTACTATTTCAGGATTTATCAATTCTCCAGTTGGTAGTCCAATTTTAATAAGAAATCAAACTACTGTGGTTGCCAATGAAAATGGCAATGTTGGCTTAGTGGATCAAAAAATTATTGAAACAAAGGCAACTGGAGCTAGCAGTGGTTTTTTGGACTTTTTAGGTTTAATTCCATCTGATGGTCCAATTGTATTAATGGCAAAGACACCTTGTCAAACAGAGCTGTCTAAAGATGCTAAAGAAATAGTTTCTTCTGGAACCTTAGGTAATCAATTTAAAAGTTTAACCTTCGATGAGGTGAGAGACGTTTTTGACCAAAAAGTTAAAAGTGGTGTACTTGAATTAAAATATGAAAACCCAAATACTGGCCAAGCTTCATATCTTAATATTGAATCTCGATATTCATACAATGTTGATCCTGGAGGTACATATGGTAAAAAAGTTGAATTGCCACATATTGATGTGAACTACCCGAACCCGAAACCAAAAAATGCTGAAAAGAGAAAACTTGATATAAAAAATAAATAATACAATGATATCATTCGAATTAGAAGAAACTCAATCTGGTGTTGAAATTGTTTTTGATTTACAAGGTATTGATGACATGATTCGATATCTTACTTTTGTAAAAGATAATATGGAAAGTATTCATCTTTCAATTGGAAATGAATTGGAAGAAAAAATTTTTCATAGTGGTAATTCCCTGATTCGACATGTTAAATTGATATGCATTGATTAATTAAAGGTTTTGAGATTGTAGCAATATCCTAAGTAACATTTTGCGATAAGTGTTCATGATCGTAAGATTAAAAATTTACAGTTCTAAGAGTTGAATCTTCTGATTTGGATAAATAACCCTGAAAAACACTCAAATTCGCTATTTTATGCAATAAAGAGTTCGGAATCTGCCCAGAAGGGGCTACATAGAAGTTGGAAGTGGAAGTGTAAGTGCAGGTTTCAAGTGGATAAAACTTGATACTTAAGACTTACACTTCCACTTTTTTTTGTACCAAAATTTGGAAAATTAGTGTATGTGGAAGTGTAAGTACAAGTTTCAAGTACCTAAAACTTAAAACTTCCACTTACACTTCCACTTCCACTTACACTTCCACTTCCACTTCCACTTCCACTTCCACTATATTTTACGCCTTCCTTTTTTCAGTAAATATTATGTTTTTTTTATTCACCATCGAAAACAGTTTTTACTTCCCAATATTTTATCGGTGTTTTGAAATTAAAACCACGCGATGTTCGATTTTGAAAAATTACTTGTTTACAAAAGAGCTACAGTCTTCAATTTAAAAATTTATTCTTTTCTTTTCTCAAATAAAAATATCGATAGGGAATATCGGGATCAACTGAAGAGGGCTGCGTTCAGTATTCCTCTAAATATAGCTGAAGGGACAGGAAGGACTGCGAGAGCAGATCGACGACGTTTTTATGTCATTGCGATTGGTTCAACATTCGAATGTGTTGCAATTCTCGATCAATTGAAGACACTCAATTTCATAACAGGAGAAGTTTATTCTGAGATTTATTCATTTGCATTTGAGATGACTAAGATGTTATTCGGATTGGAAAAAAGTTTAAGGTAAAAGCTCAGGAAAATAAGTGAAAGAAATAGTGGAAGTGTAAGAGTAAGTGGAAGTTTTAAGTTTGAAGCACTTGAAACTTAAAACTTCCACTTACACTTCCACTTTTTTATAAGTCTGCTGGCGCACAGGCTTTCGCTAAAGACTAGGCCCAGCGGGGATTCTATACGCATGTCCCATTCCGCAAATATTTTATTATTCATTGAAAAAATAAAACCACATAAGCGGATTCTTATAGAATGTATTTTTGATTCGGAACAGAAAGAATTTTCTCCTACCGAAAATTTAAACCAACATAGAAATTCAACTGAAGGTTGCAAGCAGTATGCTGCTGATTTGAATAAAAAGATTATATTTCTAAGGTCTTAGTCTTAATAACGGGTCAAGTCCGCTGACGCACAGGCTTTCGTTAAAGACTTGGCCCAGCGGGCCTTTATTACTTAGAATTAACAATAGATGCTAACGTTAAAAAGCATGGTAAATTTGCAATAATTCATTAGATTTGGATTTGCTTCCCTATCAGAAAAATTATGGTAAAGAAGATCCTAATTATTTTTTTGGTTTTTCAGTTTGCTTCCATTGTAGTTTATCCACAAGAAATTCAAATTGACAAATCATGGCCTTTGGGTTTGAGTGGTTCTGGGAATGGAAGAAAGATGTGCAATTTCAATTTTGCAAATGGAATTCCTGTTGTGGATACTGTTTTTAGAAACCAAGGGTTGTACCTTACGGTGGGCTCAGTCTCAGATTCGTCAGGTCGGATACTGTTTTCTTCCAATGGTTGTTTTTTAATCAATAAGGATAATGATACATTGGATAATGGTACAGGTTTAAATCCTGGAAATTGTACAGGAATTTATTGTCCAGATGGAATTCCATTGTTTGATGGTAATTTAGTGCTACCGGACCCAGGGAGTATTAATCGCTATTATCTGTTTCACCAAACTTGCGATCCAGGATCTGTCTATCCAAGAGAACTTTATTATAGCCTTATTGATTTAACCTTGGATAGTGGAAGAGGTAGTGTCATTAATAAAAACACAATTGCACTTACTGGTAATTTGATTGATGGATTTTTGACTGCCACCAAGCACGCGAATGGTAGGGATTGGTGGATTGTTCAACATGAACTCTATTCTGATCGGTTTTATTTTTTTCTATTGACACCGGTAGGTGTTCTTGGACCATATATTCAAAATATCGGGCCTATATTTAATAGTGTTGGTGCAGGGGATGCAAGATTTAGCACTGATGGAAATTTTCTTGTTTCCGGAAATCAGTATGGAAGACTAAGAGTATTTAATTTTGATAGATGTTCCGGGACAATTTATGGGCAACAGGATTTAATCTATCCTTATGGAAATCAAGGTGCGTGGGTTGAGTTTTCAGCTAATAGCCATTACATTTATCTTGTTTCATACCAACATATTATTCAGTATGATTTATTGTCATCAAATATCGATTCATCGAAAACAGTAGTAGCTGCATATGATGGATTTATGGATTCTAGCAGAGTCACTTATTTTTTTAAACCGCAACTTGCTATCGATGGAAAAATATACATTTCTTGCTGGGGTGGGTTACCTTATTTTCATGTGATAGAATACCCAGATCTTCTTGGGCTTGCTTGTCAGGTGGATCAACACGCTATTCATTTGCCATGTAATATTGCTGTTCCTCCAAATTTTCCTAATTATCGGTTAGGAGAGATTTCTGGGACCAGCTGTGATTCATTGGTGACTCAAACACAATTTGTATCGACTGAACTTAGGGAAATTAAATTATTTCCTAACCCATCTAACGGAATTATTAGAATAAAAACGGATTCAAATATTGAACTAAAAAAAATGATTTTAGTTAATTGTATGGGTGAAAAAATTATAGAAAGAAAAGTTATAGATACTTATTTGAATATTTCTTCTTTTCCACCTGGAATTTATTTCTTAAGTATTGAAGACAATAGAGGTAATTGGTTTCAACAAAAAATAATTAAGGACTGAATTTCGTATCTTCGGTTGTATACTAATTGAAGCTAATTCGATTTTTGAATAGTTTTCATCCATTTATTCTTCAAATCAGAATCATCAAGAATTCCTTTGGATAAGGCATATTTTACCTTACTGCTGGGGCAAGTCTTTAACGAAAACCTGTGCGCCGGCTGACTTTGCCCAGTGAGAAAATATTTATCTTGTTCGTATAATTCTCCTAAAGTGAAAAGCTTATCATTTCCTCAATGAATCGATATTTTCTGCTAGCCATTTTATATCTGGTGTCTTTTAAAACAAATGGCCAGGTAATCGCCTATGATTATTCCTGGCCTTTTGGACCCGGGCCAGGACTTGGTTTAAAATCTTGCAATTTGAATTTCGCTTCAGGCTCTCCTGTGGTTGATACAGTAGATCGAATTATGGCTTTATACGCGACGGTAGGTTCAATTTCTGATCAAAATGGAGTGGTAAAATTTTGCAGCAATGGTTGTTTTATTCTAAATTCTGCAGACGATACTCTCCAGAATGGTTCAGGTTTAAACCCCAATAACTGCACAAACCTTTGGTGTCTGGGTGGTTTGCCATCTAATGATGCCAACCTTATACTTCCTGACCCTGGAAATTCTCAACGTTTTTATCTTTTTCATGCTCCTTGTTCTCAAATCAATGCAAATCAATTGGAATTTTTGTACTACAGCATAATTGACATGACTCTTGATAGTGGCAGGGGCGCCGTTGTGAATAAGAATACTATGATAAATCCTCAATACATTATTGGTGAATTTATGACAGCCACAAAGCACGGGAATGGCCGAGATTGGTGGATAATCTGTCATGGAATGAATTCAGATTTGTTTTATGAGTACTTGCTAACTCCAACCGGTGTCCAGGGTCCCTTCAATCAACATTGCGGTTGGATTTTTGACAATCCAGGTTGGGGAAATGTTAGATTCAGTCATGATGGCTCGAAATTAATTTGTGGTAACCAATACGCAAAAATCCGTTTATTTGATTTCGATCGGTGTACTGGTTTGATTAGTGTCAATGTTCAATTCAGCAAGCCATACCCGAATGATTTTTGTTTCATTAGCACATCTCAAGATTCACATTTTCTTTATTCGGTAGATCTTGAGCATATTATTCAATATGATTTAACAGCCCCGAACATTGATTCCACTGGAATCATTGTTGCGACCTATGATGGTTTTATTGCTACTGACAGTCTCCATCATACTTACTTCTCCGCACCTCAGTTGGCCGTGGACGGAAAAATTTATTTCCCGGCATATGGTGGAACGAATTTTATGCATGTTATTGACCAACCGGAGCAGCAAGGGCTTGCTTGCAATGTAATTCAGCATGCAATTGAACTTCCCTGTGCCCTAGGCTTTCCACCGAATTTTCCAAACTACCGGTTGGGAGCTTTAACTGGCAGCACATGCGATAGTCTGGTAATTGATGGAATTACTTCCATTCCTGCCTCCAATCTTTTTCACATTTATCCCAATCCTGTTAAAGGTGGGCAGTTGACTATTTCATACCCTCAATTGAAGCAAGATACCAGGATAGAAATTTACAATTTGTTCGGTAGCAAATTGAATGAAACAATATTACCAGTTGGTAGCTGGAGTATGAAAATAAGTGCAGAAAATTTATCAGTAGGGGTCTATTTTGCTTGCATTCGAAATTCGAAAATTAACGAAGTGATAAAATTTTTTGTAGCTCAATAAACGAAACTCATGCATCTGTCTGTCAGCTCCCTCTTTTTTCGGACCATTTAAAAATGGAGTATTTTAGGAAGAAAATTCTTTATCCAAAATTTGATAAGCAGGGATAGAAGTATAAGCTTTCACCTATATTTTGGCCAAAGCACTGAGAAGTAGTGCAAGTGTAAGTTTCAAGTGTAGTAAACTTTTAATTAAAACTTTCACTTACATTTTAATTTGCATCAATTCATTGAGGTGTAGTGTAAGTGTATGTTTAAGTATCAAGTATTTTAAATTTAAAACTTACTATTACATTTCCACTTACACTTTCTGTATGTTCTAAATTAAAATCACTTGTTTTCAGTTTGCCGACAATTTAATTTTAAAGTTTTATAACTGGTCATGTCTGCCGGCTCAATGGCTTTCGTTTTAGATCTGACTCAGCGGAAAGTAAATGAGTGAGGGGAAAGGCGGAGGAAATGATCTGGTCTATGCAGTGAAAATTGTTCATGATTTTTTAACCTGTTTTCAGATCCTTTTTGATTGCTACTGATCGTGCATAAAAGCTTTTAAACATTTCACCTCAAATGAGTTTTTAAAGGCTTTCAAAAGAAAATTTGTTCTCATGGGAACAATTCAAGGTGGGAATAGCTATATTTGATCAAGTTTTTAAGTCTGTTCACTGAATAATTTTAACTTTTGCCTTCATATTAACTACTATTATGTTAAATTTGAAGGGTTCTAAATCATTCTTATAGTCAGTTCAATTGCCTGAATACCAATGTTTAGTATAAGTTTTCAATAGTCTCTCCAGTCTATTATTTCCAATAATTACTTAAAATGAACACACACAAACAAAGTAAGCACGCTGTGAAAAGCTATGTCCTTTTCATAGCGATGATTTTATCAATTTCATTTCAATCTTTTGCCCAGACTCTTCCTATTTCGGATTTCGTGATTTTCTCCGGGAATGGAGGTAGTGGGACTACCAGTCCGCCTTCGCCCGGTTATGGAGTTCAAATGGGGGCTTCCACAACAGTTAGTGGAGGTTCTATCGGAGCTTATAGCCTCATTCAAAGTACAGGCAACGCATCCATCGGTGCAAATGTGTATTCAGATGGAAAGGTCACGATTGCAAACAGCAATGTGATCAGCGGTAAAATTTCAGCCAGGAATTCATCGAATCTCACAGGGACAATTTTGTCTGTTGGTTCGAGTGCGAATTTGGGAGGAGACATTGATGTTAAAGGAAATATTGTTGTTGGCGGAGGAACCGTTTCCGGCAGAGTGACTCATCCCAGCGGAACAACTTACACAGGACCAAATCCTGCCGGAGGAAATATCGTAGGAACACCTACACATCCTGTGTTACCGTCTTTGCCTGCCATTACCGTTTTCCCGGCAGCAGGTAATAGTAATATTTCATCTACCACTACTTTATCTCCGGGTAATTACAAAAATCTGACCTTGAGCGGAAACAAGACCATTACTTTCAACGGGCCCGGTGTGTATGTATTCAGCACAATACAATGTTCAGGTAGTTCGAATAATTTCGTCTTCAATTTTAATAATCTTACTTCCGGAAATTTCTACATCTATGTTCATGGTAATGTAGATCTTGGAAAATCCAACGCTTCCATGACGAATGGAGGAAGTGCTTCACGCATTTATTCCGAAACACATGGAACAGGATCCGGTTGTTCCATCAGCAATGTTGCCTGGCTGATTGCCAACGGTTCTTCCGGTGGTGGTTCCAAATGGCTGGGTACTGTTTATGCTCCTTATGCAGCAATCAATATCGGTTCCGGTACTGGTAACAGCCAGGTAATTGGCGCACTCTACAGCGCAACTCAGGTGGCCGTTCAGTGCGGCGTAACGATTACTTACGCTCCTTTCATCACGTGCTCAAGTCCAAATGCCAATGCAGGTCCTGACAAAATATTAACCTGTTCAACTCCTACATTGCAATTGTCAGGTTCTTCCACAACATCAAACGTGACCTATGCCTGGTCTGCATCGGGAGGTGGAAATATTTCTTCCGGCGCGACAACAGCTACTCCCACAGTGACCAGTGCCGGGACATATACACTGACAGTAACTACAGCATCCGGTGGATGTACTGCAACAGATATTGCAGTTGTCAGCAGCAATATGACTGCGCCTGCAGCGAATGCAGGACAGGATGTAGCATTCTGTGCAGGAGGTAATGCCGCACTCGGAGCTGCATCTGTGAGCGGTAATTCGTATGCATGGATTCCTTCAGGTGGACTGAGCAATAATGCAATTTCAAATCCATCAGTTAGTTCTTCCATTGCCGGAACAACCGTATATACATTAACGGTTACCAATACTGCGAACGGATGTTCTGCAGTGGATCTCGTTTCTGTTACAGTGAATGCTTTGCCTACAGTGAATGCCGGATCATACAATCCGGCCTGTGGAGATGCTTCTCCAATTTCCCTGAGTGGAAGTCCGGCAGGAGGTATATTCAGTGGTGATGGAATTTCCGGATCCACTTTTGATCCTGTTAGTGCCGGTCCGGGATCTCATGCGATAACGTACCAATTTACCGATGCCAATAATTGCAGCAACAGCGCGACAACGAATATTCTGGTTAATGCTCCGCCAATTGCGAATGCAGGAAACGATTCAGTGGTTACCTGTCCGGATCCGATTGCCGGTCTGAATGGTTCATCGAATATTCCCAATGCACACTATGCATGGACCAGTTTTGATGGTGGAACATTTGACAGCGGTGAAAACACTGCCACTCCTCAAATCAATGGAGAAGGTACTTTTGTATTAACAGTAACAGATCCCACCAACGGATGTACTGCAAGAGACACTGCTGTAGTGACACGTGTTCAGTGTATTTTCCCTTATTATCCGCCGCCTGATGGTGGTAAAGTGTACGATGTAATTGGTGCAGAATTGAATTCTTTATTCCACAATTTCGGATCTATCAATACTTCGGCAAATGACATCTTCGTTCTTGATCAGGACAGCGTTTACATTGAAGTAATCGCAAGAGACGGACAATATGCAACCTTGTTGTCGATGCTTACTTCGCCTCAATACGGAATGGTTGATCTGATTGATAACAGTAATAATACTCTTATCATTTCAGGAAAATTCCCTGTTGCACATTTGTTGAGTCTTGACAGTTTGCCGATTGTTCAGTACATCGATTACGCCAGACCATTATTCCCTGCTATTACCAATGTGGGAGTATATAATACCGGCGGTGATCTTGCACAGCATTCTGATTTCGCAAGAAATGGATTCAATGTTCAGGGGGAAGGAATTAAAGTGGGGATCATTTCTGACAGTTACAATACTATTCTCGGAAATCCCGAAAATTCAGACGTCATAAACGGAGATTTACCGGGTGTAGGAAATCCGGATGATTCTGATCCGGTGCAAGTGTTGCGTGATTATCCTTACAGTCGTTTATCGGATGAAGGACGCGCAATGGTTCAAATCGTTCATGACATCGCACCCAAAGCGGACCTAGCTTTCAGAACCGGATTTATCAGTGCCGGTGATATGGCACAGGGTATTCGTCAGTTGAAGCAGGAAGATTGCGACGTGATTGTAGATGACGTTACATTCATCACTGAACCGTTCTTCCAGGACGGAGTAGTGAGCCAGGCGGTTGATGAAGTCGCTGCTCAGGGCGTTTCTTATTTTTCTGCAGCGGGAAATTTCGGAAGCAAATCGTATCACAATGTCTTTAATCCTGCACCGGCTCCTGTTGGAGTAACAGGAATGGCGCATGATTTTGGTGGAGGAGATATTTTCCAAAGTCTCACATTGGTTCCGGGAACTTATACCATTGTATTGCAATGGCAGGACTCAATTTATTCCTTGTTCCAGACTGCAACCGGTACACAAAACGACCTTGACTTCTACCTTACCTATGATAATGGAAAGACTTTATTTGGATTCAACAGAAACAATTTAGGAGGAGATCCATTGGAAGTACTTCCTTTCAACGTGACTGCAAATACAACAATTAATCTCATGGTTGTTCGTGCAGCCGGAACACAAAATGTAAATTTCAAATACATTGTGTTCAGAGGAAATCTCACGATCAATGAGCATCCATCCAATTCATCTACTCTGGTAGGTCAGGGAAATGCAAATGGAGCGATGGCAGTAGGCGCAGCCCGTTACACCAAAACTCCTGCTTACGGAATTTCTCCTGCTCAGATGGAAACATTTTCGTCGACAGGTGGAACACCGGTAAACGGAGTTGTAAGAGATAAACCTGATTTCACAGCACCTGATGGCGTGAACACTTCTGTCAATTTCAACAGTCTTGATCTGGAAGGTGACAACCTGCCGAATTTCTTCGGAACCTCCTGTGCCGCGCCACACGCTGCGGCCGGAGCAGCCTTGTTGCTCAGCGCGAAAAAGAAATTTTACAATACCACAATTATTCCGGATAGCATGCGCGCACTGCTGAAAAGAACAGCAGTGAATATGGGTCAACCCAGCACTGTTTCAGGTGCGGGATTAATTGATATCGGCGCTGCCATGCTAACAATGGCTGCTCCGACTCCGGTGATCAATTCACTGGATGTTCCGGGAGGAATTACTGCCGGGGCAGTTCAGTTTGTCGTAACGGTGAACGGAAGTTTCTTCACTACACAATCCAAAGTTTTGTTGAGAGGAGCTCCTCTGCCTACCACTTTCGTTGATGGAAGTCATGTGATTGCTACTGTTCCTACATTCTCCGGTAATCCAGCTATTCAGGTACAGACTCCATGCATTACACCATCCTGTACTGATGGAGGAATTTCCAATGCTTTGTATTTCTTCTCTCCAGTCAAGAAGAATGTTGTGGTAACTGCGGATAACAAAACTAAAAAGTACGGAGAAGTACTTCCTCAGTTTACTTCTTCTGTTACCGTAGACGGAGTTCCACTTGCTTCCACACCTTTCAGTACTACTGATCTGGGATTGGACGGACTCGGATATTTGTGTCCCGCAACAAACACCAGTAATGTAGCTGTATACTTCATCCGTCCGATACTGGATACAGCATCATTAGATGTGAGTTACAAAGAATTGTTCAACTATACTTTTGTTGATGGTCAACTCAATGTTACTAAACTGCCATTGGTGATTACTCCAAAAGATACTACTCTCATTTATGGAGATAAAATCGCGGATTTACAATTCAATTATGATTATGATCAAAGCAATATTGATCCCCTTGATCAGCTTACCTTCCTGAACTCTATCGAAACAGAACATCAATCCAGTATGGCTAACGCGCTTGCACTGGTGGATGGACGTGTCGTTACCAGTGGTCGTGTTGTTACAAGTGGAGATCTTGTTACTCTTAGCATGATAGCCAGCGGTCGTGTTGTGACAAGCGGCCGTGTTGTAACAAGTGGGCGGGTAGTGACAAGTGGTGTGACTGTTACTGATACAATGATCATTGTTGATATTGCTCCACAGTCGATCTTTGATTATCAAAACGATTCATCTCAGGCAGTTCTTCAGAGTCCGGGTGCCGGATTACACTCCAGAGCATTGCTCAATGGAAGAGTAGTAACCAGTGGTGCCGGGGTTGTAAATGGAAGAGTGGTTACCAGTTCTGTTCCGATTGTAAATAGCAGTTCGCCGGGCGATACAAGCAATCAGAATGTGGTTGTGATTATTGATGAAGGTGATGTGAATGCACCTCCGGGAGATGAACTGGGTGGATTACAATCCATCAATTTGATTACCGGTACAACAGTAGGAAACTGGTTAATTGTACCGGGAGCGATGATATCCAATAATTTCGACCTGAGTTATGGCATTGGTAATTTGCACATCCTTCCTGACACACTTACTGTAGAAGCAAACGATGAATCTCCTTTGTGTAACAGTCTGCCTGATTTCTCTTCAGAAATCAGCGGATATCATTACGATGATACAGAAGCGGAAGTATTCGCGGCATTGCCAACTTATACGGTATTGGATAATCTGAATCAACCGGTGAGTGGAATACCTTCAGGAGGATCGTATACTATTGTTCCGGGGAATGCACAATTGAACCCGGATGCGAACTATGTGCTCGACTATGTAAATGCAACTCTTGTTGTTCCATCATTGCTCACTCTCACAGCAACTCCAACTCAACCGAATTGCTTTGGACAGACAGGAAGCGTTGCTCTGATTGCAAATGGAGGAACACCGGGTTATACTTATGGAAATACTCCTGTGAGCGGATTGAGTAATGGTACATTCAATTATTCCGTTTCAGATGGCAATGGTTGTACTGCTTCAGCATCTGCAACTATTACTGTTCCTTCCGCAATTATTGCTTCAACCAGTTCTACTGCTTCTGCCTGCGGTCTTTCCACAGGAACTGCAACAGTTACAGCAAGCGGAGGCACACCTGGATACACTTATTTGTGGAATCCTGGTGGTCAGACTTCAGCCACTGCATCAGGAATCGCTTCCGGAAATTACAGTGTACAAATAACAGATTCGAAAGGTTGTACAGCTACTTCAACCGCTACAGTCGCATCAGTTGGATCAGTTCCGGTTACACCTGTATTTAATGATTGGGATGGACCGGATGGTGACAACCCAAGTTATGGTGTATGCGGAGGAAGCTCATATGATTTCGAATTGAACGTTATGCAAAATGTAGTTTCTTTCACATGGACTGCTCCTGCAGGCGCGATCATACGTGATGGTTGCGGTCATTCGGGTAACCCACTTACGACTACCCAGGCAAACTACAATAACTGTGGAGCTGCAGGATTACATCCGGAAGTTGAAATTACTTTCCCTTCAGGATTTGTGTCAGGTGTTGTAACGGTATTTGCAACCAACGCATGTGGAAACAGCCAGACAGCAAGTTGGGCTGTTCAATCCCGTCCAAATCAACCGGGAGCAATTACTGGTCCGACTTCGAATTTGTGCCGGAAGACTGCTCAGATGTATTCGATTGCCTCTGTGCCGGGTGCGACCTCCTATACATGGACGGTGCCTTCAGGTGCAACGATTACCAATAACTATGGCACTTCCATCAAGGTGACTTTCGGAAGCGGCTTCAGTAATACCGGTAACATTACCGTGAAAGCAAATAACTGTTGCGGTTCAAGTGCTGTAAGTAGTCTTGCAATTTCGGCACGTACGGCTCAACCCGGAGCGATTTCCGGATCAGCAACTGTTTGTAAGAGTCAGACTTCAGTTAATTATTCAATCGCTGCTGTCACGGGAGCTACTTCATATACGTGGACTATTTCAGGTGGCGCCTGCATTGTTGGTTCTTCGACAGGTACAAGTGTGAATGTGAAATTCACTACCAGCACCTCTACATCGGTAACGCTTACTGTAAAAGCGAATAATTCATGTGGTTCATCTGCAACTTCTACCAAGACAATTACTGTCAATTTCAGTTGCAGAACGATGGAAGGAGAAGAGGTAGTGGAGGCTGATGAAATGAATGCTTTCCCGAATCCGACTTCAGGCAAGATGAATCTTAGCTTTACTTCATCTGCTACTGCAACATATACTTTCAAAGTTGTAAACTTACTGGGAGATGTATTGTTGTATGAAGAGAGTCCGGTTGCGGTTGGAAACAATCTGAAGGAATTTGATTTCTCTTCATTTGCACACGGAATCTATTTCCTTGAAATTAAAAAACCGGGTGAAATTCAAACCATCAGAATAGTGGTGGAATAATCGAATATTTCTGAATGAAGGAAGAGCTGTTTCACTAATCAGAAACAGCTCTTCTTTTTATAACTGAGTTGTAATTATTGATAAAACGATTTTGCTGACCGGTTTTGCGTTTTAAAATATTTGTAATTTACCGGCAAATTGATGGAGTGTATGAAACAGTTCGTCTGTTTTTTGATCGTTTTTACTTTGTTTTTCGCAGGAGAAATTCAAGCGAAAGAAACCATCATTGACAGCCTTCAAAAAGTGTTGGCTTTATCACAAGAAGATACTTCCAAAGTCAATACACTTATTCAGCTGAGCATGGAGATCCGTACAGAAAAGCCGGAAGAAGCTGTTCGCTACGGAAAAGCGGCTGTAGAACTGGCCCGGAAGTTGAATTACAACAAAGGACTTGCGAACGCTTATAAATGGACAGGGGTCGGTTACTTCATTCAGGCGTCTTACCTGGAGGCAATTCCTTATTATGAGCAGGCATTGCAGATGTATGATTCCATCGGCGATAAAAAGGGAAAGGCGAGTATTCTCGGGAATATCGGAAATATCTGGTACAATCAGGGTGTTCAGGAAAAGGCGATTGATTATTATTTACGCACCTTAAAAGTGGCAGAAGAGATCAATGATTCTGCACGTGTGATCACAATGCTTGTGAATATCGGGGCTGTTTATACAGATAAGAAATCTACATATGACAAAGCTCTGGAATATCTTCACAGAGCTTACCCTTTGAGTCTGGCTTTGCAGAGTGATTTAAAGTACGATTTGATCGGCACTACAGCTGTGAACATTGGGGAGATATTCTACAAGAAATATGAAATTGAAAAGAACGAGAGCGTACGGAAGCAAGATCTTGATTCAGCCTTGTACTATTTTGAAAAATCTCTCGAGCCTTACAAAGGCACTGAAAATTTGCCGTATGCACTTAATTATATAGGTCGGGTTTATCTTGCTAAAGGAGATTTTGCAAAAGCAGTTTACTATCAGCAGGAAGCATTCAACAAATCAAAAGAACTTGGTGCCCGCAACGACATGATGATTTCTTTGTTGCGGCTCGCACAGACTTATTTTGAAAAAAAGGATATACAGCAAGCTCTTGCATCATTCAAGGAAGCTGAAAAAATTGCCAAGGAGACTGAAGCTACAAAGGAGCAAAAAGAGATCTACGAAGGGATCTCTGCAGTTTATGCGGAATTGTCGGACTATAAAAATGCTTACAAATATCAGAGCATGCTTATCAGGATAAAGGATTTGCTGTATGATATTGATTCCGATAAAAAACTTGGAACACTTCAATTCAGTTATGATCTGGAAAAGAAAGAATCAAAAATTAAACTTCTTACAAAAGACCAGGAATTAAAGGAACAGGAAATTAACCGCCAGAAAATCGTTCGGAATAGTTTCATGGGAGGTTTCGCGATTGTGTTGTTATTTGCAGGTGTGTTTTTCGCGCAGCGTAACCGGATATCAAAGGAGAAAAAGAGAAGTGATGAATTGCTTCTGAACATTTTACCAGAGGAAACTGCTGAAGAGTTGAAATCAACCGGCACCGCGAAAGCGAAAAGCTTCGATTCGGTGAGTGTGTTGTTTACAGATTTTAAAAATTTCACACAGGCGTCGGAGCTGCTTAGTCCGGAAGATCTGGTCGCGGAAATTAATTATTGTTACAGTGAATTTGATAAGATCATCACCAAACATGGGATTGAAAAGATTAAAACGATTGGGGATGCGTATATGTGCGCCGGTGGCTTACCTGTTGCAAATACGACACATCCATTCGATCTTGTGAAAGCTGGGTTGGAAATGGTTGCATTCATTGAAAAAAATAAACAGGCCCGGATTGCAAACAATCAGCCATATTTTGAATTACGCTGCGGAGTCCACACCGGACCTGTTGTTGCGGGTATTGTCGGGATTAAGAAATTCGCCTATGATATTTGGGGTGATACAGTAAATACAGCTTCCCGCATGGAATCTTCCGGTGAAATCGGGAAGGTGAATATTAGCGGGACTACTTACGAAATTATTAAAGAAAAATTTCATTGCGAATACAGAGGTAAAGTGAAAGCAAAAAACAAAGGTGAAATAGACATGTATTTTGTTCAATCTGAAATTTCCTGAGGCAGCTTTGATATTGCTACTTCATAAATGAAAATTATTTGTCTGCGATTTTAATGTGTTTTTCTGTTATGAATGGAATTTGGAAGGAAATGATAATCTTGTATTTTGGGCGACACAAAATTTAGAATGCATGTATCACAAGCATAAAATAGTTGTCGTTTTGCCTGCCTACAATGCTGAACGTACACTGGAACAAACATACCGGGAAATACCGCGGGATATTGTTGATGATGTGATTCTGGTTGATGATTATTCGAGTGACCATACCGCGGAGTTAGCGCAGCGTCTTGGAGTAGCTCATGTTATCCGGCACGATAAGAATAAAGGATACGGCGGGAATCAGAAATCCTGCTACAATGCAGCGTTGAAATTACATGCTGATATTGTGATCATGTTGCATCCGGATTATCAGTATACACCTAAACTTATCACTGCCATGGCGTCTGTGATTGCGGATGGTGTTTATCCGGTAGTGATCGGATCCAGAATTTTAGGTGGAGGCGCGCTTCGGGGAGGGATGCCTCTTTACAAGTACTATTCAAACCGCCTGCTTACTTTATTTCAGAATTTTTTAATGGGCCAGAAGCTGAGTGAATATCATACCGGTTTCAGGGCTTACCACAGTCGGGTGTTGAAAGCGATAGATTACAATGGGAACAGTGATGATTTTATTTTTGATAATGAAGTGATCGCTCAGATTTTTCATCATCGTTTTGAGATCGCTGAAATCACTTGCCCTACCAAATATTTCAAAGAGGCTTCCAGTATTAATTTTCGAAGAAGCGTAAAGTACGGATTGGGTGTTATGATGGTGTCTGTAAAATATTTTTTACACCACAAGGGGATAATGAAGTGGGGTAGGTTGAAGAAGTAATTTTTTTAAGTACCCGAAAAAGGGAACAATGTTTCCTGAATTTTTATTGACATAACAAGTGTATTCAATCTCACTTCTTCGTTTCCTTTTCCTGATAGCTATACTGATATTATTTTTTACGAAATCAAGTAAAGTGGTTTTTAACTGTTATGTAAATTCGGCTTTTGCCGGAAAGCGAAGGGGGGACAGCAATATTTTGTATTCAGAAATTGACTGTAAGTTCATAAGTTTATTTGCTTTTCAGAGGTAAAATGACTATACTTGTATTGAGAATTTGTCGTGTTTTTTAAATCTTCTGCTGAACCATTCATTCATTAAAACAAAACGTCATGAAAAATTCCGCATCAAACAAAAAAGCTGTAGCGAAAAAAGCTATTGAGAAAATTGACAAAGCTGATTTGAAAAAAATCAAAGGCGGTCAGACTCCAACTCACAGAGTCAACTATGCAAAAGGAAAAGGCGCAATTGCTTAGTTGATTTTTTTATTCTTTTTCTACTGAAACATTGAATTTCGGATGTTTCATTCTGAAAGTTCCGAAATTATGTGTTGAAGGATTTCTTGCTTATATCTCGGACAACCGTTCGATGTAAGCTATGGATGTTTTATGCTCATTTTAGAGTTTGATTTACCTATTGGGTATGTTGGTGACTCTTGTGTCTCACTAAGCAGGCCATGATGTGTTTTTTTTTGTTTTCATCAATCATTTTTTGGAAATCGCTTGATCCTTATCTGGCTTTCATCTTCTAAAGCTTTTGTAAAGCCTTGAGTCCAACGGTGGTAAAGCGTTCTTTCGACATAATTTGTATGGGAGGATAATCAGATTTTGTATTTTCCCGTGAAATTCTTATGCTTGTTTCATATTTGGTTTCCTGCTTTCAACTTTTGTGTCGCAGGGAATTAGTTATATTTGGCATTAGCAGAATTGCTTTTGAGCAAAAATTAGCCTATTTGTGAAACTAAATAAATCTTTTCCTTTCATACAGCAGTCAGGGATGATGGAATGCGGGACAACCTGCCTCGCCATGATCTTTAAGTACTACGGATATTACAATATCCAGACTTTGTTGACCAAGCTGGGTGAGGTGACTACCGAAGGGACAAGTTTGTATAACATGGCTCAACTCGCTGAGCAGTTTGGTTTCAAGGCTGACGGATATGAGCTTCACGCCTATGAACACCTTGCCGAAGTTCAGCTTCCATGTATCGCCCACTACAATGGAGTTCATTTTATTATTGTCTATAAGTTTTCTAAAACACATGTCTGGATTGCTGATCCGGCCTATGGGAAAGATAAACTGACGAAGAAGGAATTTCTGAATCGCTGGAACGGGATTATTCTCGTGGTTGAACCGACTCCGGAGATTTTCAAGAATAAAGATTTGACGGAATCTGTAGAAGAATTTATGAAGGAGAAAAAATCTCTCTGGAAGAAATTCTATGCACCGGTAATTACTTCGATGAAAAAAGTAATCTTCGAAGTGCTGCTTGCTACATTTTTCCTGCAATTCCTTGGGCTTGCAATCCCGTTCTTTACCCAGTTGATTGTGGACGATGTGTTGGTGAATCAAAACAAGCAATTGTTGGTCGCGATTCTGGTTGGAATGGCCGGAATTTTCTTTACCCAGATTCTATTAATTTATGTCAGAAATGTCTTGCTGATACAGCTTCAGATAAATTTCGAGCTCGATTTCTTCAGCAGGTTCTTCCGGCATTTTATTTCTCTCCGTCAAAAATATTATGACAACAATAAACGGGAAGATTTTATGGCCCGTTTTCAGGAGAATATTACCATCCGTCAGCTTGTAAATCCGACAGTAGTAGAGAGTATTGTAGACATCCTGTTCATTCTCTTTTACCTTCCTGTTTTATTGATATATAACCTCAAGCTTGGTCTCCTGGCCCTTGGTTTTGTAATCATCTTTTTCATTTTCACAATTTACTATGCGCCGGTTATGCGCCTGCTGGTGTACAAAGTTTTTTACAAAAATCTTGAAACATTAGGTGAATTTTTGGATTCCCTTCTTGGTATCAAGACAGTGAAATTACTTTCGCTGGAGAATTTTAAATTCTGGCAGTGGAAAAATAAATACAAGAAAACACTGAATGTGGTAATGGCTTCCGAGATGAAAAATGCCATGCTTCATTCACTTCAGAGAAGTTTATTCTTTCTCAGTCAGATTTCCATCTTCTGGCTGGGAGCATACATGACTTTCAACAATGAAATCACGATCGGACAATACCTCGCATTTACAGCCATCTTTGTTGTGATCATGAATTCATTGAACAGTCTCGGTATGATCTGGTATAACATTACTGAGTTATGGGTGAGCCTTGGTCGATTGAATGAAGTGCTCATGCAGGAAACCGAGAATACCAACATGCTTGAACTGGTAAATAATTTTACGACCGATAAGATAGTATTGAAAGATGTTTGCTTCAAATACAACAGCTCCGAGGATGATTACATCATTAAAAATGTGAATGTAGAAGTCAACAAAGGAGAGATGATCGGGATCGTGGGAAGAAATGGTTCAGGAAAAACAACTCTTGTGAAATTGTTGCTGAATTTGTACCCTGAATATGAAGGTGAGATTACTGTTGATCAACATGAATTAAGAAGAATTAATCCGAATGCACTTCGGTCGAAAGTTTTTCTGTTTCCTCAGGACATTTACATTTTCTCCGGAACAATCAAGGAGAATATTCAGTTTGGAAATCTGGATGCGGATCTGGAAAGTATTGTGAAGGCGGCCAAGCTTGCGCATCTTCATGATTATGTGAAGGGTCTCTATCTTGGCTACAACCATAAAGTTGGAGATACGGGAGGAAATTTATCGGGCGGACAAAAATTGAAAATTGGTTTCGCGAGATTGTTCTTGTCAAATCCTGATGTGATTATTCTGGATGAGGCCAGCAGTATGCTTGATATAGAATCCGAGACTGTAATCATGAACAACATCCGGACACATTTCAAAGGAAAAACGATCATTTCTATTGCGCACCGATTGAATACATTGAAAAATGCTGACCGTGTGTGGGTTTTGGAGAAGGGAGAAATTATTGAAGATGGTCATCATAATGAATTGATAAAGAATCAGGGCTTGTATTACAAGTTCATGAAAACATATGTCGATTACTAAGCTAACTAACTTCATTGCCTGATCGGCTTGATGAGAATTGTATACAATGAGTGAACTTGACGAATTAGACCCGCAACAGTACGAACGAATTTATTGGGATGAAGATGTTCCGGTAAAGGATGTCCGCAAGAGTGCATTGAGGAAACTCGTGTACATTGGAGGAGGTTTGTGCCTGTTGTTTGCTATACTCGCCATTTTCATCAAGTTTCCTGATCAGGTGGAGTTGCCATTTGTTTTGAAGAGCGATCAATCAGAAGAGATCTATCGATTTTCATATCCTGTTTATATTCTTGAAGATTACCAGAAACAAGGTTCAAAAGTGAGTAAGGGCCAGAAGCTGATGCGAATCACTTCCCCGGAAATTGTAGCCTTGGTGAATGGTTATATTGAAGCAGAAAAGAATCTGCAGATTTTTACAAACCAGAAATTACTTTCAGTTCAGAAACAAAAAGAAATGATCGCGACCCGCATCAGGAAAAATGATTCCCGGATAGCGGAAACAGAACATGAACTGAGTGTGCTCGACAGTACATGGAAAAGCAATCTGGCTCGGTTACAATACGAGAGTGATGATGCTGCGCAAAAGTATGACCTGAATAAAAAACTTTTTGATGAGGGCCATATTTCCAGGTTTGATCTGATCGAATCCGAAACAAAAAAACTGAAAGCTTTCGATGCGCTGACAAGTGCCAGGCAGGAATATCAAAAAGCAAAATTCAGTCTCACTTCAATGAATGAACAGTCGTTTCTTGATAACAATTCATTTAGTGATGAAATGAGCAAATTAGCCATTGATACAAAATACGATTCCATATCTCTCGTAAATCAGTTTGATCTGGCAAAAAATAAAATCAGGAACACATTTGGAGATTTTACTCTTTCGGAAAATGATCTGATTCTAATAGCAAGAGGTGATGGAATAGTATCCTATGCTTTTGACGGTGACAAGCAGGTAAAAGAAGGCGCGATTTTGTTAAAGGTGATGTACAATAGTTCCGCTTTGTATGCGACAGTGAAAAGTCCGCCTTCGCTTATTGGCAGAGTGAAACAAAAGAATAAAGCTGTCCTGAAAATTTCATCATTCCCTTTCTACGAATGGGGAACTATGCAGGGACATGTTGACAACCTCAGTCTTACACCAGATGAAAACGGTGCCTTTTCAATCAATATTGCCGTGGATGATTTTGGCAATCTGAAAAATCTTGTTCAGATCGGAATGAATGGAAGTCTTACAATCATTCTGGAAGAGAAAACCTTTTATCAATACATTTTCAATGACATGAAAAAGGTTTATTACGAAGCTACTGCTCAATAAGCCTTTCAGACAATTTATACTTCTGTTTTGTGCAGATGTTCAAATTCCGAAGTAGTGTGAAAATGGACTCCAACCGCACTTTGTTTGATTAGTTTCATCATCCATTCGTTTTCTGAAAAATATACGGGACGATTTTCTTTGTCGTAGGCAATCGCAATGGATCGATGACTGATGAATTGATCGAGTTGTGCCGGAGTATCTGCAGTAATCCAGAAAGCTTTACTGAAATTGAGTGTGCGGAATTCGCATCTGGCTCCATACTCATGTTCCAGCCGGAATTTGATCACATCAAATTGCAGTTCACCAACAGTACCGATAATTTTTCGGTTTCCCGGTTGCTGGGTAAACAACTGAGCAACTCCTTCTTCTGTGAGTTGTTGTATTCCTTTTTCGAGTTGTTTTGTTTTAAAGGGGTCACGATTTTCCACTTCTTTGAATATCTCAGGAGAAAAGCTGGGAATACCCGTATAATGGAGCATTTCACCTTCACTCAGCGTATCACCGATCTTGAAAATTCCGTTGTCATACAATCCCACCACATCACCCGGATAAGCCTCTTCAATCAAACTTTTTTCATTCGCCATAAAACTCGTGGGGTTGTTGAAGCGAATTTTCTTTTCTGATCGGGTATGGAAATAAAATTTGTTTCGTTCAAATTTTCCGGAGCAAATTCTCAGAAAGGCGATTCTGTCGCGGTGATTGGGATCGAGGTTCGCGTGAATTTTGAAAACGAAACCGGAGAATTTGGGCTCAACCGCCTTGACTTCTCGCTCTAATGCTTCCCGTGATGATGGAGGAGGAGCAATCTCCAGAAATGTCTCAAGCATTTCACGTACACCGAAATTGTTGATCGCGCTACCGAAGAAAACAGGAGCAAGTAATCCGTCGCTGTATAATTCCTTGTTGAAGGGTTCAAATACACCTTCGATCAGATGGACATCTTCACGTAACTTTTCTGTGTATCGGTCGCCAATTAATTTGGAAATATTCTCATCATTCAGGTTATTAATCTTTGCGATGTTCTCGGAGATTCTGGTTTTGCTTGGCTCAAAGAGGTTCATTTGTTTGTTATACAAACTATAAACTCCCTTGAAGGATTCACCCTGTCCGACAGGCCATGTTAAAGGTCGCACGTGAATTTGTAATTTCTCCTGCAGTTCGTCCAGCAGATCAAATGGGTCTTTCCCTTCCCGATCCATTTTGTTTATGAAGATGATCACCGGTGTATTGCGCATACGGCAAACTGCCATCAGTTTTTCAGTTTGTTCCTCTACACCTTTAATGCAATCCACCACAAGAATAACTGAGTCAACAGCAGTAAGTGTCCGGTAGGTATCTTCGGCGAAATCTTTGTGACCAGGTGTGTCAAGGATATTTACTCTGTGTCCCTGGTAATCAAAACCCATGACTGAAGTCGCAACCGAGATCCCTCTTTGCTTTTCGATTTCCATGAAGTCGGAAGTAGCGGTCTTTCTGATTTTATTGCTCTTAACAGCGCCGGCAGTGACGATGGCTCCTCCAAAGAGAAGGAATTTCTCTGTCAAAGTGGTTTTCCCGGCATCCGGGTGACTGATAATGGCAAATGTTCTGCGTTTTGAAATCTCTTTTTCCAGCTCCATACCTTGTTTTTCAGGGAATTCCTGAGTTCAGATTTTTGCAAAAGTAACAGGATTTTTCGGATTTCTTCGCGTTGTGTTCAGGGAAGATTGAATTGAAAAATTTATCCGGGAATTCCCGATTGTACAAGCGGAGATTTTGCCATAACAAATGATATTACTAATGTTGAATCAAGTGTGATGTTTCTATGATTTTATAATTGTCGTCTGATCTTTTTCAAAAATTGAATTTAAACTACACTGAGTGTTCATGAAAATAATTCATAGTAAAGATTGATGTGGAATGGTGTCAGAGAAAAAAAATCAGGGTTGTGTGTTGATCTGTCTTTCGTCTTGAATTCAATTCTAAGAAATTCTGTTTGCTGATTTTTAATCCCTACTTTTGCGATATGACAAAAAAATATTTTCATTTGATTTTCTACTGTTTGATATTTTCCCTGAATCAGACAACATCTGCTCAATATAATTTTCAACGTTTGATCGGAGGATCAAGTCAGGAGCGGGGACAGGCTTTGTTTCAGACGAGTGATGGTGGTTATTTGTACAATGCAGCGACATTGTCTTATGGTTCCGGGAGCGCGGATGGTTTTTTTGTGAAGACAGATTCACAGGGATTGTTGAGTTGGTCGAAGGCATATGGAACAGCAGCATTTGACAATTCTGAATTTGCTATAGAGACCTATGACAGCAAACTTGTCGGTGTGGGAGCAACGTATTTTCCAAGTGGAACCAACGCGGATGTAATGATGTTTAAAACAAATCCACAGGGACAATTGCTTTGGTCAAAAACGTACGGTGGAGGCGGTAATGAAAGTGTCGTGCACATGATTGAAACAAGTGATCATGGTTATGCATTGGTCGGTTTTACACGAAGCATTGGTTCAGGAAGTGAGGACATACTCTTTATCCGTACAGATGAAAACGGAGATACAATCTTTACTCGTTCATATGGTACACCTGAATCTGAAGTCGGGATTTCTATAGTGGAAGACAGTACGGGAGAATTTATTATTTGCGGAAAACAAACCCGTGTAATCAACGGATTTCTTTATGCAGATGGTATATTGCTGAGGACGGATCCTGCCGGAAATATTCTTTGGACAAAGTTATATGGTGATTCGCTTTGGGAAGAATTGGAATCGGTGAATATTGCTCTTGACGGAGGATTGATCAGCTGTGGATCTACCACGACCTTCGGTGCAGGAAAATACGATATACTGGCGATGAAAACTTCCGCTCAGGGAAATATAGAGTGGGCCTATGCTTATGGAGGTGCAGAAATTGATGCCAGTTATGGTGTGTTGTGTAATTCTGATTCTACATTTACTATTTCCGGTTATACAAATAGTTACGGATATGGACATCAACAACGGGGTGATGACAGCACAAATATTTTCCTGATGCGTATCAATTCACTCGGCGATACATTGTGGATGCGAACGTATGGTGATGGATTGCAGGATGAAGCATACCGCTGCAGCGCTGCGAATGATGGCGGATATCTTGTATCCGGATTCACGACCAATTATACATTCCAGGATAGCGCGCAGATGATGATGATTAAAACAGATTCTGTGGGATATACCGGATGTCATGAATACACATCGCATCCGGAAAAAACAGCGGCACTGTTGCAAGACAGCAGTGTTGTATTTTCTCAAAGCTCCGGATTGGTAAATGGAAACATTTCACTTATTGAAATGCTGGTAAACACCTACGACAATGATGCCTGCTTGTATACCGGTATGGCAGATGAAATGAATTCAAAGAAGTTATTCATTTTTCCAAATCCGATTGACGATGAACAAAAGATCAGAATTCAATCCTCAACTGAATTAATGTTTGTGAGAATTCTGAATCTGGAAGGAAGACTTATGAAAGAAATCAGTTTATCGGTGCCTGCCGGTGAAATTTCTGTTACACCTGAGGCTCATCGTTTAAGTTCCGGCATCTATTTTATTCAAGCCGGAAATGTTGATGGACAATTGCTGATGGCTAAGCTCATTGTCCAGTGATTTCATTTATATGCTCAATTATTAACATTTAGCGCAACTTTGTTTAAAACTTTTTTCTCTTCGAGACACTTATCAACACCCGTTGATAAGATATTTGAAAGTTGCTTTTTAGGCTAAAATCCTTGCGATCCTCGTAAAATGGCTCCCAGAGCCGGTTTCAGAGGCAGGACATTTATCGAAATTCGCCAAGGTAATATGAATGTTCACCACTTAATTCTGGATAAAATCTGTTGATTTTGTATTTTTGCCCTGCAATTATTAACTGAATAATTGTCTTTCAATTTTACTTACCCCACAACATGAACAAACTTTTCCTCAAAGGACTGTACCTGCTATTCTTTTGTCTGATTTACGCTTCAAATTCCACAGCGCAAATTGTAATCAATGAAATTTGTCCATCCAACATTACCGGCATTTTGAATTCTAACGGTAAGAATGATGACTGGGTTGAATTGTATAACTCCGGAGGAGCAAGTGTCAATCTTTCCGGTTATGGACTGACAGACGATACGCTGAAACCTTTTCGTTTTACTTTCCCGTCACAAACCATTGCTGCCGGAGGAAGAATCTTAGTCTTCGCGTCAGATTCAAATTCTTCGGTAATTGTGAACCATTGGGAGATGGGCGTGAATGCTCTATCGACATGGAGATATGCGAGCGGTAGTGCTTCCATTGACACTAACTGGAGAAATCTTTCATTCAATGAGAATGTTTGGTCCTCCGGCGCAGGAGGTATCGGATTTGGTGATTCAGATGATGGAACCACTGTGGCAGTTGGTACTTCTGTGATGATGCGCAAAACATTTTCGATTCCGGATACATCTCAGATTTTGAAAGCAGTGCTCATGATGGATTACGATGATGGATACGTTGCTTACCTGAATGGAGTGGAGATTACACGGGCGAATCTGGGAGTTGCCGGAACGCGTCCAAACTGGAATGATCTTGCCTTAAGCTCGCATGAGGCGAATAATTATCAGAGTCTTCCGATCGATTCATTTTTTATTGACCCTTCATTTCTCAGAGCAAACCTTCGCAACGGAAATAATGTCCTCGCGGTTGAAACGCACAATGTGACATCAAGCTCAACCGACTTGTCTTCCATTCCATATTTGTTTTTCGGAATGAAAAGTTCAGGCACAACATTTTCTACGATTCCTTCATGGTTTCATCCTCCCGCTTCTGATTATTACAATGCGAATTTCAAGTTGAGCAGAACAGGTGAGACAGTATATCTCTACAATCCTTCCTCTGTAAAAATTGATTTCAAAACCTATCCTTCGATGGGTTCAGATAATTCATACGGAAGAAAGCCGGATGGATCAGCAAGCTGGTGTTTGTTTGGAACTCCGACACCGAATGCAAGTAACAATTCATCCACTTGTTACAATGGATATGCTACCATTCCTGTGTTTTCGATTTCCGGTGGGTTTTATTCTTCAACCCGGACTCTGACAATGAGTAATTCCACACCGGGCGGATCAATTCGTTATACTACAAATGGAGACGATCCGGTTGCAACGGATCCCTTGTATTCAGGTGCAATCACGATATCGAGTACTAAAACTATTCGTGCAAAAGTTTTTGCAAGTGGATATCTCCCAAGTCCTGTAGTAACCAATACCTATTTCATTAATGAATCTGTGAGTCTTCCTGTCTTTTCAATTACAACAGATTCACTCAACTTGTGGGATTACAACACCGGAATTTATGTTATGGGTCCGGGAGCAAGTTCTACGTCGCCATATTTTGGAGCGAATTTCTGGCAAGATTGGGAGAAGCCCGCGACAGTTGAGTTTTACGACAAGAGCAAAACCAGGATTCTTCGCTTTGACGCGGACATCAACATCTATGGAAATTATTCAAGAGCCAAACCGCAAAAGAGTTTTGAAATTAAACTGAGTGATAAATACGGAACAGGAAATGTGAATTATCCTTTCTTCACTGATAAACCATTCATTGATAAAATGGATGATATCGTGTTGAGAAATTCAGGTACTGATTGGAACGTTTTGCATTTCCGCGATGCACTGATGGAGCGGATTATGAAAAATACCTGGTCCGGGTACCTTGGTGCTGAGCCAGCTGTCATGTTCCTGAATGGAGCCTTCTGGGGAGTCTATACCATTCATGAAAACCATGATGATAACTGGATGGATTACAACTTCGGTCTGAGTAAAAAACAATTTGATTACCTCAAAGAAGATGGTAGTTCGATCACAGTAAAAGAAGGAAGTGATGCTTCATTCTGGACGATGTACAATTACGCAACTACCCAGACTCCGACTACACAGGCATATTACGATTATATGAACAGTGTGCTGGATCTCCAGAATTATGCTGATTATTTTATTGCCGAAACTTATTACAACAATGGAGACTGGATTGGGGATTGGACAAACAACATCAAGATGTGGAGGCCTAATGCTACAGGCTCGAAATGGAGATATTTATTGTACGATACTGATTTTGGTTTTGCATTGCAAGGAAGTGTGAATGATAACCGTCTTGCAATTGCAAGGAACCCGGCTGCATTCAGTCACTCTTCTGAGATGTTTGATGCCATGCTGAACAATCCGACATTCAAGAGATATTTCATCAACCGTTATGCTGATCTGATCAACACAAATTATTTGCCTTCAAATGTGAGTAATGTATTGCATCAGTTCCAGGATTCAATGTCCGCGGATATGCCTGCTCATTTTGCAAAATGGGGAAGCAATATGAGTACCTGGCAAACGAACGTCAATAATGTGATGAGTTTTGTGAACGCAAGACCTACCATCATGCGCGATAACATTCGTGCCGGATTTGGTTTAACCAGCAAAGTAACTCTGACTTTGAATGTAAGTCCGGCCGGAGCAGGTAGAATCGAAATCAGTACGATCACACCAACTACATATCCTTGGTCAGGAGTTTATTTCAATGGCAATCCGGTTACAATTACTGCAATTCCGAATCCGGGGTATACATTTGATCATTTTAGATCCAATGCAACAATCACTTCCAATAATACCAATCAATCTGTAACATATAATTTCGCAAGCAACGATGCTATTACAGCATACTTCACCGGTTCTGCTGCTGTTCCAAAAATTACCATCAGTGAGTTGAATTACAATGCCGACTCCGCTCTGAATTCAGGGGACTGGATTGAACTGAAGAATTTTGGTTCACAAGCAGTGAATCTTTCCGGTTGGGTACTTAGTGACGGAGCGGACAATCACATGTTCCATTTCCCAACGGGGACAGTGATCCCTGCAGGTGGTTACCTGGTGGTAATGGAAGATTCAGTGAAATTCAGAACGCAGTTTCCAACAGTCACAAATGCCATTGGAGTATTAGGATTTAATTACAGCAATGGGGGAGACCAGGTTCGCTTGTTTGATTATACAGGAAATCTTTATTTATCCTTTTACTATTCTGATCTCGCACCTTGGCCAACTACTCCTGATGGCGGAGGCTACACTTGCGAATTATTGAATGTAAATGGTGATCTGAGTGACGGGAACAACTGGTTTGCAGGTTGTATCGGTGGTTCGCCCGGACGAGCATACAGTTCTCTGCTTTCCGTTCCTGTTACAGTGTCGGGGAATACGACCTTTTGTAATGGCGGCAATGTATTGCTAAGCGCGACCAACGATCCAAATTATACATATCAGTGGAAACGAAATAATACTTCCATTGTAGGAGCTACATCTGCAAATTATACAGCCATTCAAGGAGGAACATATACTGTGGTCGTTAGTTCCCTCGGTTGCTCTGTAGTTTCCGATCCGACGATAGTTAACGTAGTATCACAAAGTCCGGATCCGGTAACTGCTGCCAATTGGCGATGTGGTGCCGGTACATTGCAACTCACCGGAACGTCGACGGATACCATTTTCTGGTATGATGCACCAAACGGAAACCTTGTAGGTTTCGGAGATACATTAAATACGCCTGCTCTTTCATCTACTACCACGTATTATGCGAAAACAAGCAGGACTTGTCCTTCGAATCCTGTTGCGACAGTAGCGCAAATTCTTGCCCAGACGGCCGCTCCTGTTACAAGCGATGTAACACGATGTGGTCCCGGCATTGCCACACTCACTGCCAGTGATACTGCTACCATGCATTGGTACAATGCTCCGATTGGCGGCGGTTTGTTAGAAACCGGCAGTACTTTTGTGACTAACTATATTTCAAGTGATACTGTTTTTTACGTAGAAGCAGGAAGTGTGTGTCCAAGTCCACGTATCGAAGCACATGTAATCATCAATTCCACTCCCGATCCTCAGGTTTCTGATAATTCACGTTGTGGAGCCGGAACAGTTGTACTTACGGCTGTTTCTTCAGCACCTGTATCCTGGTTTAATACCATTTCAGGTGGTTCTTCATTGGGAACCGGATTGAATTTTACTACGCCTTCCCTTGCTGCTACAGATACATTTTACGCTGAAGCCAATTCGGGTTGCCCAAGTGCCCGTATTCGTGCAATTGCAATCATCAATACTGTAGTTTCCGCTCCAACCGCCAGCAATGGGTATACTTGCGGACCAGGTGTTGTTACCCTTACAGCAACATCAACAGAGCAGGTTTATTGGTATGATGCTCCTTCCGGTGGAAACTTGTTGTATACCGGTTCTATTTTCGATACTCCTATGCTCACGGTGAATACAAATTATTATGCGGAAGCAGGGTATAATTGTCGGAGTGCAAGAACAACCGTATTGGCAAGCGTCAATTCGATTCCTTCAGCACCTACCGCTTCGAATGTTTCACGCTGTGGTACCGGTAGCGTTACATTGTCAGCTGTTTCTCCTGAATTAGTTACCTGGTATGATGCACCTACTGCAGGTAATTTGCTATTCACAGGTGATCAGTTCGTCACTCCTTCCTTAAGTAGTACTACAACTTACTATGCTGAAGCGGGAACCACTTGTCTGAGTCCGACAAGAACTGCGGTACAGGCTGTCATCAATTCAATTCCGGCGGCACCATCTGCATCCAATGTTTCAAGATGCGGAACCGGAACAGTTACACTCACAGCCACATCACCAGAAACTATATACTGGTACAGTGCAGCATCCGGAGGAACTTTGCTTGCAACAGCTTCGAGTTTCACAACTCCTTCGATCAGTAGTACAACAACTTATTATGTAGAAACGGGAAATACATGCAGAAGTAACCGGATCGCTGTGCAGGCTATTATTTCAGGCGCTCCTGCAGCACCTACGGCTTCTGATGTTTCAAGATGTGGAAGTGGAACTGTAACGTTGACCGCGACTTCTTCTTCTGCAATTTCATGGTACTCTGCCGCGACCGGTGGAACTTTATTGGCAAATGGAAGCAGTTATACCACTCCTTCCATCAGTTCCACAACAACTTATTATGCAGAAGCGAACAATGGTTGTCCAAGTGCTACACGTACCGCGGTGCAAGCGATAATTAGCCCACTTCCTGCAGCTCCTTCTGCATCGAACAATTCACGCTGTGGAACAGGTACTGTAACTCTCACGGCCAGCTCTCCTGAGCAGGTGTATTGGTACAGTGCATCCAGCGGAGGTACATTGCTTGCTACAAATTCATCGTATACCACTCCGTCTATCAGTGTGACGACTACTTATTATGCAGAAGCAGGAAATACCTGCCGTAGCGCGACAAGAACAGCAGTTCAGGCGATCATCAATACCATTCCAAATCCGCCGTCTGCTTCGGATGTTTCAAGATGTGGTTCCGGCACCGTGACATTAACTGCTACATCAAATGAAACAATTTACTGGTATTCTGCGGCAAGTGGAGGTACTTTGCTTGCGACATCTCCCTCTTATACAACACCGTCTCTGTCAGTATCTACAACTTATTATGTGGAAACCGGTAACACCTGTAGGAGTAACAGAATAGCAGTCAATGCAAATATTACAAGTCCTCCTGCAGCACCTACCGCTTCGAATGTTTCGAGATGTGGTCCAGGAACAGTCACACTTACCGCAGCGTCACCGGAACAAATAACCTGGTTTGCGGTTGCAAGCGGAGGAAGTGCATTGTTTACGGGTAGTAGTTATACAACACCTTCAATCAGTTCTACTACTACATATTATGCTGAAGCCGGAAGTGGTTGTCAGAGCCTCACACGAACTGCTGTTCAGGCAATCATTTCTCCTTTACCTTCTGCACCAACTGCATCCGATGTTTCCAGATGCGGTCCGGGAACTGTGACACTTACGGCAAGTTCACCTGAACAAGTGTACTGGTATAGTGCGGCTTCAGGAGGTACATTGTTAGCAACTGCATCTTCTTATACAACGCCTTCCATCAGTTCTACGACTACATATTATGCTGAAGCAGGAAATACATGCAGAAGTGCAACACGCACAGCTGTACAAGCGATTATTACTTCTCTTCCGGCTGCTCCTGTTGCTTCTGATGTTTCACGTTGCGGAACAGGTGCAGTGACTTTAACAGCCAGTTCACCTGAGACGATTTATTGGTATTCGGCTGCGAGCGGAGGAACATTGTTGGCTACGGCCTCTTCGTATACAACACCTTCCATCAGCACGACAACAACTTATTATGTAGAAACAGGAAATACCTGCAGAAGTGTCCGGATTGCTGTAGATGCGATTATTACTACACCTCCGGCAGCACCGACTGCATCTAATGTTTCGCGTTGTGGTCCGGGTGTTGTGACACTTACCGCAAATTCACCTGAACAAATAACCTGGTTTGCTGCTTCAAGCGGCGGTAGTGCATTATTTGTCGGCGCTTCGTTCACAACTCCATCCATCAGTGCGACCACAACATATTATGCCGAAGCAGGAAGTGGTTGCCAGAGTCTCACAAGAACGGCTGTACAAGCTGTGATAAATCCGGTACCATCTGCACCAACTGGTAGTAATGTTTCTCGATGTGGAACCGGAACAGTAACTCTTACTGCAAGTTCACCTGAACAAGTGTATTGGTATAGCGCGGCCAGCGGAGGAACATTGCTGGCTACTGCTTCATCTTACACTACACAATCTTTGAGTGTAACAACCACCTATTATGCTGAAGCCGGAAACACTTGCAGAAGTGCTACGCGCACTGCAATACAAGCTGTTATCAATCCAATTCCTGCCGCTCCTGTAAGCGCGGATGTAAGCCGTTGCGGACCAGGAACAGTAACTCTGACCGCTTCTTCACCTGAGCAGGTTTATTGGTATTCTGCAGCAAGCGGAGGGACATTGTTGGCTACAGCATCATCGTATACAACTCCTTCTATTAGTACTACAACAACCTATTATGCTGAAGCAGGAAATACATGCAGAAGTGCTACCAGAACAGCGGTCCAGGCAATTGTCGGAAGCATTCCATCTCCACCTGTGAGCAACAATGCCTCACGTTGTGGTACAGGAACTGTAACATTATCTGCCACATCTCCTGAACAAATTTATTGGTATTCCTCTGCCAGTGGCGGAACATTGCTTAGCACAGGGACAACGTATACCACACCTTCCATTTCGACAACTACGACTTATTATGTTGAAGCCGGAAATAGTTGCAGAAGTAACCGTATTTCTGTAGATGCAATTGTTAATGCAATTCCTGCTCCTCCTGTTAGTGCTAGTGTATCACGATGTGGAAACGGTACAGTAACACTTACAGCTACTTCACCGGAAACCATTTACTGGTACAGTGCTCCAAGTGGTGGTACTTTGTTGAATACAGGAAATACATTTACAACACCATCTTTGACAGTAACAACAACTTATTATCTCGAAACAGGTGATATTTGCCGGAGTTCACGCGTTGCTGTCCAGGCAATCATTACAACCGCTCCAGCGGTTCCCGTTCTCACCGATGGTCAGCGGTGCGGCAGTGGAGTAGTAGTCCTGAATGCTGTTTCGTCAACCCGGGTCAATTGGTTTGATGTGGCAAGCGGAGGAACTTTACTTGATACGGGTCTCACCTTCATAACACCTGTGCTTTCTTCAACCACCACATTCTATGCTGAAGCCGGAGCAGGTTGCAACAGTGCCCGCGTTCCGGTTCAAGCGATCGTGAATGCTTTACCAGCTGCTCCTTCTGCAAGCGATGTATCGAGATGTGGTGAAGGAACAGTTGATCTTAGTGCAACTTCTCCTGACTCTATTTTCTGGTATGATGCAGCAAGCGGTGGTAATTTAGTGGCAAGTGGTAGTTCATTTACAACACCATTTATTACCAACACTACCACTTATTATGTTGAAGCAGGTGACGGATGTCGCAGTATTCGGACAAGTGTTCAGGCTGTCATTGTTCCACTACCTCCTTCTCCAGTTGCATTTGATGTGTCAAGATGTGGTCCTGGAATTCTTGTTCTCACTGCAAATTCTTCGAATCCAATTTACTGGTTTGATCAACTAACCGGTGGAAATCAGATTGGAACAGGAAATAATTACACAACACCTGTCTTGCTGAGCAATACAACTTACTATGTAGAAGCCGGAGATGTTTGCAGAAGTGTCCGTGTTCCTGTACAAGCCCTGATTGATACGACTCCGGCAGCTCCTGTAGTAACTGATGGTGCGCGTTGTGGTTCAGGATCCGTTATCTTGAGCGCAAGTGCGGCTATTCAGGTGAATTGGTATGATGCATTGACAGGTGGAACATTGTTGGGTACCGGATTTACCTTCAATACACCTGCCATCGCTGCAACAACTACATTCTACGCGGATGCAGGTCTGGGATGTAATAGTATACGTGTACCTGTTCTTGCAGTAGTCAATCCGATTCCTGTTTCTCCTGTAACTACTGATGATTCTCAATGTGGTCCGGGTGTACTTACTCTCACAGCGACAGCCCTTGATTCAATATTCTGGTTTGACGCCATTACCGGTGGTACAGTGCTGGATACCGGTGCGACATTCACCACTCCGTTTATTTCTGTATCCACTACTTACTATGCAGAAACCGGTTCATTGTGCAGAAGTGTCCGGACTCCGGCTCAGGCTATTATTAATGCGATCTCTGCTGATCCTGTGATTACAAGCGGACATTCGTGTGGTTCTGGAAGTGTGACTCTGGAAGCTATTTCAAGCGATCCTGTAACATGGTACGATCAGGCAAGCGGAGGGACAGTGCTTGGTACAGGTTCGATATTCGTAACACCTGTACTTTCTGCCACAACCAATTACTATGCAGTTGCAGGAACCAATTGTCCAAGTAATCCGGTGCAGGCTGAAGCAGCAGTTTATCCGGTACCTGTTATAAACCTTGGAGCGGATACAGTCACAATTCAATCGGGACAGTTTGCTACTCTCGATGCCGGAGCAGGATTCAGTTCTTATTTGTGGTCAACTACGGAAACCACTCAGCAGATTTCTGTCAATGTCGAAGATATGTACACTGTAGTGGTTACTGATACGAACTTGTGTTCGGCTTCAGATTCTGCATTTGTTCGTGTTGTAACCGGCATCGTATCAACAGGAGATTTCCATTATGTTGCTTTATATCCCAATCCGGTATCTTCAGAATTAACTTTGGAATGGAAGCTTGATGATCATAAGGCAACCTCAGTTCAAATTTTCTCAGTTGATGGACGATGCTTGTATTCTAAAGAGATTAAAGGAATGCAAAATGCCGGTCTGGTGAGAATTCCAGTCTCTGATTTCGCAGCGGGAGCATATTTCGTGAGATTATCACATAATAATTCTGCTGTGACTATTCCATTCATGAAACAATAACCCATACCCCTTTGAATAGACTCCGGGTGGCTCTGCTATTCCGGAGTTTTTTTTGCAGCAGGCTGATTTTTATCAGCTAATGCAGCAAGTAGGTTCCGGATCATTCGCGCAATTTGCAGATAGTGAATGTTCTGCGATTGTTAATTCCTGTTCATTTTCAGTAATATAGAATTGAGGAGAAGATTCCTTGTTTACCTGTCCTACATCCTTTGTTTTTTCCAAACATTCCCGTAGGTTTGATTGCTTAGAAAATAACCATTATTCGAGACTATGGGCGCAGGATCAATGATATTGCTGATGATTTGCGGGATTGCATTTGCAGGAGGTGGGATTTTATTATCTAAAGTAATTGCGACAAAATCTACCAATCCGCAGAAAGGCGAAGCATATGAGTGTGGTATCCCAACAATCGGAAAATCCTGGATTCAATTCAATGTTGGGTATTATCTTTTTGCATTGTTGTTTTTAATTTTTGATGTTGAGCTGGTCTTCCTGTATCCATGGGCCGTTGTTGTAAAAAAAGTTGGGTGGATGGCTCTGGTTGAAATCGGAGTTTTCCTTTTTATTCTGTTCCTTGGATTTTTATATGCACATAAAAAAGGAGCGTTGAAATGGATGTGAATCAGCAAACTCCGGCAGAACAATTTCCCGGAACGGTGCATCCGACTCCTGGCGGAGGAATACTAGTAAGCAAACTTGATGATGTGATTAATTGGGCGAGATCCAATTCTCTCTGGCCATTGGTTTTTGGTACAAGTTGTTGTGCGATAGAAATGATGTCTGCTGCGTCGGCGAAATATGACTGGTCAAGATTCGGATTTGAAGTTGCACGCGCTACTCCTCGTCAGGCCGATGTAATCATTATTGCCGGTACCATCGTGAACAAGATGGCCCCTGTATTAAAACGATTGTATGATCAAATGGCGGAACCAAGATATGTGATCGCAATGGGAGCGTGTGCCACTTCCGGCGGCCCTTTCTTCTACAATACTTATTCGGTAGTGAAAGGCGCGGATCACGTGATTCCTGTGGATGTTTATGTAGCCGGTTGTCCGCCAAGACCGGAAGCATTGATGCATGCCCTCATCACTTTGCAAGAAAAAATTAAAAATGGTGATGTAAGAGAAAAGATCACCATTGATGAACAAAGAGTAATCGGGAAAAAATAATTGATATTCATGCGGCAATCATAGCTGCACTCAATGATAATGGCTCGATGAGCCTTTAATTATGACAAAAGAAGAATTAAAAGAATCTTTACTCAATGTTTATCCTGAAGCAGTAGTTGAGGAAGGAGGAGAATGGCTGACATTGCAAATAGAAGCAGCATCTCTTCTGAACTTCGCCCGCGATTTGCAAAACAAAGCTGAGTGGGATTTCAATTATCTTTTTTGTCAAACCTGTGTCGACTGGAAAACACATTTTACTGTTGTGTATTTCCTGCGTTCACTCACCCACAGGCATTCCCTTGTAGTGAAAGTTAAAATTGATCGTAACAATCCCGAAATAGAAAGTGTTCAGCACCTGTGGAAAACCGCGGAATTAAATGAACGCGAAATTTTTGATTTGTTCGGAGTGAAATTTAATCACCATCCTGACCTGAGAAGAATATTGCTGACTGATGATTGGAATGGTTATCCTTTGCGAAAAGATTACGAGGATCCTGTAAACATCATCAAATTGTAACAGAACGGTACTTAAGGAATCGGAGAAGATTCGTATTATGCTTGAAGAAATAGGAACAACAGAACAGGGTGACCTGGTGATCAATGTAGGACCGCAACATCCTGCTACACATGGCGTCTTGCATCTGGTGATTACTCTGAATGGTGAAACAATCCGTAAAGTAGATCCGCATCTCGGATACATTCATCGTTCGATAGAAAAAATGTGTGAGAGTCTGACCTACCGTCAGTTTATCTATGTTACATCCCGGATGGATTACCTTAGTTCTCACATCAACAACCATGCGTGTGCCATGGTGGTGGAAAAAGGTTTACAGATAGAAGTTCCGGCGCGGGCTCAAGTGATTCGAGTCATCATGGATGAGCTTACACGAATTGCATCGCATCAGCTTTGGTGGGGAGCAATGGCAATGGATGTCGGAGCAATCACACCATTTTTTCATGCCTTCCGGGAGCGCGAGATGATCAATGATATCATGGAGGAAACATGTGGCGCCCGTCTGACCATGAATTATATGGTTCCCGGTGGAGTGATGGCTGACCTGCATCCGGATTTTCAACGTAAAGTAAAGGAGTTCATTGCTGAATTCCGTTCTAAATTCGATGAATACGATGAACTGGTTACAGGGAATATTATTTTCCAGGAGCGGATGAAAAACGTGGGTGTGATCTCAAAAGAAGATGCGATTTCATATGGTTGCAGTGGTCCTGTTGCACGCGCTTCAGGAGTAAGTTGTGATGTCAGGAAATGGTCGCCATATGAATGTTATTCCCGGGTAAAATTCGATGAGATATTGTATTCGGCAGGTGATTCCTACGCGCGTTACCTCGTGCGTATGGATGAAATGCGCCAGTCCTTATCAATCATAGAGCAACTTATCGATTCAATTCCTGAGGGAGATTTTCAGGCTAAGACAAAAGCAGTACTGAAACTTCCCAAAGGAGAATTTTATTCCATGGTGGAAACAGCAAGGGGAGAACTTGGAGTGTATGTGGTGAGTGAAGGAGGAACAACTCCTTATAGAATTAAATTCCGTTCTCCGGGATTTTCAAATTTATCCGCGCTCAATCATATGTCAGTTGGAGGAAAAATTGGCGATCTCGTTGCTACCATGGGAACACTTGATTTGGTTATCCCGGATATTGACAGATAATCCGATTGAATAAACAGAATTGATTATGTTTAGTTTGCAGAGTATAAGTAGTCAGATTCACGAATGGTTGTACGGACATTTGCCTCCGGCTTTCGCCTTGTTGTCGGAATTTTTTATCGTGGGAATGCTGATGATCGGACTTTTTGCCTTTCTCGGACTGGTGCTTGTATTCATGGAAAGAAAAGTGTCTGCTTACATGCAAATTCGTCTTGGTCCGAATCGTGTTGGTCCGAAAGGTATTTTCCAGACCCTTGCAGATACACTCAAACTAATTTTTAAAGAAGGACTAAGACCGAAGAATTCAGATAAGTTCCTGTTCAACTTCGCGCCATACCTTGTGATGATGGTAGCTATGTTGTTGATGGCTCCGATTCCGTTTGCCCGCAATGTTCAAATCTGGGATGTGAACATCGGTGTATTGTATATTTCAGCTATTTCTTCCATTTCAGTTATTGGAATTTTAATGGCAGGCTGGTCAAGTAACAATAAATATTCTTTGCTTGGCGCCATGCGAAGTGGTGCTCAGATTGTGAGTTATGAACTGTCAGCCGGACTAGCCATATTGTCGATAGTGATTCTCACAGGTAGCCTGCGCATTTCAGATATTGTTGCCAGTCAACAAACAGGATGGTGGATCTTTAAAGGCCATATTCCTGCATTGATATCTTTTGTTATCTTCATCATTGCTGTAACCGCAGAGACAAACCGTGCGCCATTCGATCTTGCGGAAGCGGAATCAGAACTGACTGCAGGTTTTCATACTGAATACAGCGGGATGCAGTTCGCTCTCTTCTTCCTTGCAGAATATGTCAACATATTTATTGTAACAGCTATCGGAGCAACATTATTTCTCGGAGGATGGATGCCATTTCATATTGGAGGTTGGGAATCATTCAATCACATCATGGATTACATTCCTTCTTCGCTCTGGTTCTTTGGAAAAACATTCTTTCTGATCTTCGTGATTATGTGGTTCAGATGGACCTTTCCAAGATTGAGAATTGATCAATTGCTGAATCTTGAATGGAAATATTTACTTCCGATTGGATTATTCAATCTCCTGCTGATGACTATTATTGCTATTCTCGGATGGCATTTTTAAATGAAATCAGATGGTGTTGTAAATTGGAATATGAATTAAATTATTGATAGATTGACCATGGGTTTTTTGAAGGAATATATCAGTACTGTGTACCGGTCGGTTTCATCCCTCCTGAAAGGAATGAAAATGACTGGATATTATTTTACACATCACAAGGAAATCATCACCCAGCAATATCCCGATAACAGAGACACCCTGAATTTACCGGAACGTTTTCGCGGAGAAGTAATCATGTCTCATTCTGAAACAAACGAGCACCGTTGTACTGGATGTACGGCATGTGAATTGGCTTGCCCGAATGGTACCATTAAAATTATTACCAAGTTTGATGTGGGTGCCGATGGGAAAAAGAAAAAAGCGCTGGATACATTTATCTATCATCTTGAATTGTGTACAATGTGCAATTTGTGTATTCAAGCCTGTCCTACTGATGCTATCAAGATGGCACAAACATTCGAACACAGTGTTTACAACAGGGCGGATCTCACCAAAGTGTTGAATAAACCCGGCTCTAAATTGATGGAGGGTGTGGAATGATGAGCTTGCATACCATATTATTTTATTTAATGGCTGCTTTAATTCTGGGTGGAGGAATAATGGCCGTTATCTCTCGAAAAATTTTCCGTGCAGCCGTCTACCTTCTGTTTTCACTCATAGGTATCGCAGGCTTGTACTTTTGGATGGAATATGAGTTTCTTGCCGCGGTGCAAATTATCGTGTACGTCGGTGGTATTGTTGTTCTCATCATCTTTTCTATTTTCCTTACGCAAACCTCTTCCCTCGATATGCCCAAACCTAACCTGAACCGCAGATTGTTCGCGGGTTTGGCAATGTTAAGCGGACTCTTACTTACTATCACACTGATACTTCAGCATTCCTTTATTCCGTCTCTTGACCCGGTTCAGGAAGTGAATGTATCTTCCATCGGTTTAAAATTGCTGAGTGTCCACGAGGGTGGTTATGCTTTGCCTTTTGAAGTTGTTAGTGTACTTCTGCTTGCTGCGATGATTGGGTGTATTGCCATTGCTATTAAATCTCCTGCTCAAAAATGAACCAGATCGGACTCACTCACTTCCTGATTCTCAGCACCTCCTTGTTTTTTATCGGGGTGTATGGTTTTTTAACCCGGAGAAATCTTATCGTCATGCTGATGTCAGTGGAATTGTTGTTGAACAGTGTAAACATCAATTTTCTTGCGTTCAATAAATACCTCTATCCGGGAAAAATGGATGGGATCTTCTTCAGCATATTCATTATTACAATTGCTGCGGCTGAAGCCGCTGTTGCCATCGCTATAATAATCAATTTGTATCGTAGACATAAATCAATTGATGTCGAAGATGCGGAAGCCTTGAAAGATTAAGAACAATGAATAGTACACTTTTGCTTTTAATTCCTTTGTTGCCTCTTTTCTCATTCCTTGTTCTGGGAATGTTTGGAAGGAAATACATTGGAAGTTTCTCCGGTATCATTGGTACTCTTTCGCTTGCGGTGTCGGCTGGCATCAGTTTGCTCACTGCCTACAATTATTTCTTCGGTTTTGGAAAATCGGGAGACGCATATACAACTGTGATTCCATTTCAAATATCCTGGCTGAAGTTAAGCGAGACACTTTCCATCAACATGGGCATTTTACTCGACCCGATTTCTGTAATGATGATCGTTGTCGTAACATTCGTTAGTCTGATGGTACACATCTTTAGTCTTGGCTATATGAAAGGGGAGGAGAGATACGCAACGTATTATTCGTTCTTATCGCTCTTTACATTCTCCATGCTCGGCCTTGTTCTTGCAACCAATATTTTCCAGACGTATATTTTTTGGGAATTGGTTGGTGTGTCGTCGTTCCTGTTGATCGGATATTATTACAATAAACCTTCAGCCGTTGCTGCCGCTAAAAAGGCATTCATCGTAACCCGTTTTGCTGATCTTGGCTTCCTGATTGGAATCCTGGTGCTATCATACTATTCTCAAACACTCGATTTTGTGACAATGATAGAACGGTTAACGGTCACAACTTCTCCTTTTGCTCAATCAGCTTCAACTGCAGGTTTCCTGGGTATTTCAGCTTTAACCTGGGGGTTGACTCTGGTATTTATTGGCGGAGCAGGAAAATCCGCGATGTTTCCATTGCATATCTGGTTGCCTGATGCCATGGAAGGTCCTACACCGGTTTCCGCGCTCATTCACGCGGCGACTATGGTTGTGGCAGGCGTTTACCTGGTCGCGAGATTGTTTCCGGTTTTTTCAATAAGTTGTCCGTCCGCGCTCAGTATTGTCGCATATACCGGCGCATTGTCTTCTTTGTTTGCCGCATTGATTGCCTGTACACAAACAGATATCAAACGAGTGCTTGCGTATTCCACGATGTCACAAATCGGATACATGATGTTCGCTTTGGGTGTGTCAGGATATGGTGGTGAATCCGGACTTGGCTACACAGCGTCAATGTTTCACCTCTTCACCCATGCGATGTTTAAAGCGCTGCTTTTCCTGGGTGCAGGAACAGTGATTCACTATGTGCACAGTAACGAAATGAAAGATATGGGTGGTCTCAGAAGCAAACTTCCGGTCACGCATATTACTTTTCTTGTGGCTTGTCTGGCAATCGCAGGTCTTCCTCCATTCTCAGGATTCTTTAGTAAAGAAGAAATTCTATTAGCGGCATTTCATTCAAATCCGCTGATTTACTATGTTGCATTGGTGACTGCCGGTATTACCGCATTCTACATGTTCCGTCTCTACTTTTCTATCTTCTGGAATAAAACATACGACGATCATGGTCATGCGCATCACGGAGAAGGGCCGGCTTCCATGTTATTTCCTTTGAGCGTGCTGGGTGTCCTTGCATTGTCTGCAGGATGGATCCCATTCGGTGAATACATTTCAAGTGATGGAAAAGCGTTGGTTTCCGAAATGCATCCCGGATTCAGTGTGCTGCCTGTGTCCCTGTCTCTGGCAGGAATAGTTCTGGCTTTTGTATTCTATAAATCAGTCAGCAATTATCCTGACCGTATTAGCAGTGCTCTCGGTTCCGTCTTTCGTACTATCCGGTCGAAATTTTATATTGATGAAATTTATTTGTTCATCACAAAGAAAATCATCTTTAATCTGATCGGAAGGCCTGCTGCATGGTTTGACAGAAATATTGTAGATGGATTGATGAATACCTTCGGTGCAGCGGCGCAGGTATTTTCATTTTCGATCAGTGGAATTCAATCCGGACGCGTACAAAATTATGCTGCCTATTTCCTGAGTGGTGTCATCGGTCTGGCCCTGTTGTTTATTTATATCTGGATTCATTAAGAAAAGTATATGGTACTTACAATACTCGTTGCATTACCTCTTCTCACAGCATTAATTATAGCCTTGAGTCCTGTTAAATTGACGCGGATGATTGCTATGCTTGGTTCTGGTTTGCAATTGATATTATCTCTGGTGCTATTGCAGAATTTTTTGAGTGAGCGGAATGTGGGAAATAATGCGCCATTCTTATTTGAATCCAACGCATCCTGGTTTCCTGCACTACATATCAATTTTCACCTGGGAGTAGATGGCATCTCCGTTGCGATGATTTTACTGACAGCTTTTGTGGTTTTTGCAGGCGTGTTGGTATCCTGGAAAGTAGAAAAAATGACAAAAGAATTTTTCCTCTTGTTGATTATTCTCAGTGCCGGAGCTTATGGGTTTTTTATATCACTGGATCTTTTCCTGCTCTTCTTCTTTCTTGAAGTCGCAGTGATTCCGAAATATCTGTTGATCGGAATCTGGGGCAGTGGAAAAAAGGAATACAGTGCAAACAAACTTGCACTAATGCTCATGGGCGGTTCGGCGCTTGTGCTTGTGGGAATACTGGGCATGTATTTTAGCTCAGGAGGCTCTTTTGATCTGGTTAATCTGAGCACATTCCACATTCCTGAATATGTCCAAAAGATTTTCTTTCCTTTCCTGTTCATAGGTTTCGGCGTATTCACTGCAATATTTCCATTTCACACATGGGTTCCTGATGGACATTCATCAGCTCCTACAGCTGCATCTATGTTTCTCGCCGGGATCTCTATGAAGCTCGGCGGCTATGGCTGTTTGCGTGTGGCCACTTATCTGATGCCTGAAGCGGCGCATTATTATTCAGGATACATCGTACTGTTGGCAGCGATTGCCATCATCTATGGAGCATTTGCGACGATGATGCAAACGGATCTGAAGTACATCAATGCTTATTCTTCCGTAAGCCATTGTGGATTTGTACTACTTGGAATAGGTATGATGACAAAAACCGCGATCACCGGAGCGGTATTGCAAATGGTTTCACATGGTTTGATGACAGCCCTATTCTTCGCTGCGATTGGGATGCTGTACGAACGAACACATACTCGAGCAGTAAAAGACCTTGGTGGATTGATGAAGATGATGCCATTTATCAGTACTGTTTTTTTTATCGCCGGTTTGTGTTCCCTCGGTCTCCCTGGTTTCAGCGGATTTGTCGCGGAGATGACAGTATTTGTCGGATCCTGGGAACGAAGCGGATTGTTTTATCATGTAGCTACAATTCTTGCTTGTATGTCCATTGTAGTGACTGCAGTGTATATTCTCAGAGCTACCGGTCAATCTCTCATGGGTCCTGTGAAAAATGAAAACTTCAATGGACTATCTGATGCACAATGGAATGAAAAACTTGCGGCAGTTGTATTGATTTCGGGAATTGTTGCGATCGGTGTAATGCCTTTCTGGTTAAACGACCTGGTATCTCCTGGAACTGAAGCCATCTACAATCAATTAAGTCGTATTGCCTTATTAAAATAATTGGAATGACGGAATTCTTGTTTTTATTGAAGCATGAGTTAATCCTTGGTCTCATCCTGGTGATTCTGCTGATCATGAAGATTGGCAGTAAATCCATGACGAATTCATCTTTGATCAGTCTCATGAATGGTTTACTATTCATCAATTTTGTTGCAGGGTGGTTCTTGAATCGTGAAGGTGTATTGTTCGGTGGAATGTTTCAGAATTCTTCATTACTTGTTTTTGAAAAAAATGTACTGAGTTTGGGTACATGGATTATTTGTCTCCAGTCTTCTGCCTGGATGAAAAACCACAAACATTTGCCTGAATTTTATATGTTGATGATTTCAACATTGATGGGAATGTTTTTCATGCTTTCAAGTGGTAATTTATTGATGTTCTATATCGGTCTGGAACTATCCACAATTCCTTTGGCAGCAATGTGTAATTTCGATTTGGAAAAAGCGAATTCCAGTGAAGCTGCTATGAAGATGATTATGTCATCTGCGTTTTCATCCGGAATTCTTCTCTTCGGAATTTCTTTGTTTTATGGAATGACCGGAACATTTTCCCTTGGTGGTCCGAGTTATAATTTTGATGGCAGTCCACTCCAGGTGCTCGCTTTCATTATGATTTTTTCCGGCTTTGCCTTTAAATTATCTGTTGTACCATTCCATCTCTGGACAGCTGATGTTTATGAAGGATCTCCGGTGGCGGTGACTTCCTATTTGAGTGTGATTTCAAAAGGCTCAATGGTATTTGTCTTTGCATCCGTTATGTATACTGCCTTCAGAGGTATCGCCTCTGTGTGGTATGATGGATTGGTCGTTCTTTCTCTTGTTACCATGATCGTTGGGAACCTGTTTGCGTTGAGACAAAATAATATGAAACGATTTCTCGCATTTAGCTCAATAGCTCAGGTTGGTTATATTCTGATTGGTATATCCGGAAGTTCGGAATCCGGTATGGCATCTTCTATTTATTTTATCCTGATCTATATCTTTTCCAACCTCGGTGCATTCGGAGTTATCTCGCTCATTTCTGCGCATACAGGTCGTGAATCTGTTGACGATTACAAAGGCATGTATAAAACCAATCCAATGCTGAGTTGGGTATTGGCCTTATCCTTATTTTCCCTCGCTGGTATTCCACCTACAGCAGGATTTTTTGGAAAGATGTTCCTGCTGACTGCAGGTGCTGCAAAAGGAAATTACTTTCTGATCACCATTGCAGCACTGAACATGATTATTTCACTTTATTATTACCTTCGGATTATACGTGCGGTATTTATGGATAAAAATGAAAATAGTCTGCCTTCAGTTCAGGGAGATTTCGGATCACGTCTGGCTTTGATTTGTTGTGTTGTAGGTATTTTAATCACCGGTTTTGCCGGCGGGTTATACGAGTATATTTTATCACTCAGTCATGGTCTTTAATTTTAAAAGGATTCCGAACTCCCAATAATCGACTTATATTCCACTTTCAATGGCAATCAATCAAAACCACTTATTTGAGGATCTCGACGGTGTAAAATGCGCTGTGGTGGAAAAGAATGCTTCTCCTGCAAGGGTTGATTTTTTGAAACCATTGCTCGAATACAATGGATACACGGTAGTTGTGGTGAAAAGTCCGCCACCAAAGGGCAGTGCGCCTGCTACAACGGAAGCAGCAGTGGAACCTGTAATCAATGAAACATTCACAATCGGAGTGAGTGATGTACGGTTCAACGCAACCAATGCTATTTTTGGAAGACTCCTGAGAACACCAGCAGGGAAAGTGGTAACTCTGGCTTTTTGGCAGCAAAAGGAATCTGTCTCAGATCCTTCAGTTCCTTATTACGATAAAAAGGTCTGAGAAAAATTTACTTTTCAGAAAGAAGTTAAGCTATTTAAATCTTCCACTGAAAATGGTTTTTTCAGTACAGTAAAAATTTTCGCATACTGATTTACCTTTCTGCGAATTGCATCGCTGATCTCAGTCGTGATGAGGACAAATTTCGATTTCTCGTGTTGTGGTTGTAATGCTCCTGCTTTTAGGATGAATTCAAATCCATCCATTTCAGGCATCCGGATATCAACAAAGAAAAGTTCCGGCCACTGATTGCCCTGTTTTGTTTTGTTATTCAAAGCTTCCAGAGCATCTTCTCCCGACTGGAAAGTTTGAATTGTTTGTGCGAAATTTGCAGCTTCTATTATTTTTTTACTGATAAATAAATCGACTTCAGTATCGTCTACAATAAAGATTTGATTGTACGGGGGAGTTGTTTGCATACATGGAATTTTAGGATGCTTCAGCTCTGCGATTTCTGAAGTTTAATAGTTCTGGTATTCGGTCGAATTCGTTTGACTTATCAATGATAAAATCTGCTCCTCGCTGCAGGCACTGACATTTTAAATCTTCATCCGGCTGATTAGTGATCAGGAT
>CALMQM010000008.1 GCA_937871435.1 uncultured Bacteroidota bacterium
GCTATTCCCAATCCTGGCAGTGGGCAAAACAAATAAAAAATGTTTGTCAAAATGGGCCACTATCAATTAGTAGCTCATTTACAGACGGAGTTAATACCTATGTAGTTGGAGATTTCAGGGATTGTATTTCGTTTGGAACTGACACTTTGCAATCCATCGGAATTACTGATATGTTTATAGCCAAATACAATACACTTGGTGATGTAATTTGGGTAAAAAAATTTGGAGGCGATGGGTCAGATATATCTTCATTGGAATTCTCGTCAGGTGCTATAGATACGATAAATCAGTGTATATATATTGCAGGGTCGTTTTGTGGAAACATGATACTAAGTCCAACTATTGTTTTGAATGGGCCAACCACTGATTCTAATACTTTTTTAGCAAAACTTGATTTGAATGGAAATTTTATTTGGGGCAAAGAAATCGGGAATACAAGAAATTCCCTGTTATTCCCATATTTACACAATGGTTTGCTTTACACCACTGGTGAAGTCTACGATACAATGTTTATCGATTCATATCTGCTTACTCGCGGTGAATTTCTTGCCAGGTTTGATTCAGTTGGAAATTGCTTGTGGGCAAAAACCATGATTAGTCCAATTACTTCATCCTTTACTCAAGCTTCGTTTATTGATGATGATATTGTTTTATCAGGAATTTTTAATTGTGATACTTTGATCATTGATACTATTTCTTTGAATGGGAAAGGTGATTTTGATGGATTTATTACAAGAATTGATAGTACAGGTAAAGTAAAGTGGGCGAAACAGATTGGATCTGCCGCATTTGATCAAATTGGTTATATTTATATTGACAATAATAAGGATATTTATTTCGGAGGCAAATTCGAGGATTCTTTGACAATAGATACGATATCATCAACAAACACCGGGGTAGATTTATTCTTAGCAAAGTTAAATGGTAATGGAAACATCTACTGGTTAAAACAAGGCCATAGCACTGGTGAGAATGATTTTATAAACGATCTTACATCATTTCGCGATTCTGAAATAGTTGTTACAGGTTCATTCAGCGGAAGCATTACTTTTGGCAATCAGAACATGTCTACTGTACATAATCAGGATATGTTTATCTCAAGATTCAATAAAGATGGATTGTGTTTGGGAGCTGACCATTTTGGTGAGGCTAAAGGTTTTTTTGTTGTTAAAGATAATTCAGATGAACTTGTTTGCATTGGTAAATTTAATGACACAGTTACATTAAATGGCATTGCGTTAAATTCTGTAGGAGCAGTAGCTGACTTATTTATAGCTAAACATAGTGCTCTAACTGAAATTCACGAGACCACGGAACGCCGTAACAATTCATTATTAATTTATGCAAACCCAAATCAGGGGATTTGCAATATTCAGGTTCCTGAAGAGTTTCGTGGAGAAAAATCTCTTACCTTGAAAGTGTATGGGCAAAATGGAGCATTGTTGAAACTAATTTCTATTGATCCGGGCAACAGCCATGTTGATCTCACAATAGAAAACGAAGCAAAAGGAATTTATACTGCAATCTTGAGCAATGGCAAAAAACAATTTACCGGAAAAATAATATTCGAATAATCGATTTGAATCTGCGTTATGATAGCATATTTCCATTTTATTGAAATATCGATCACAATAAAATAAATCTGCCTCTATTGTTGAAATCAATTGTTTTTGATTTGACTAATAAAATTAGCTTCCTTCAACATTCGGCTGAAATGAAAAAAATGAAGATTAGTTCTTATTTCCCCTTTGTTCCGCAAGAAAAACTTCACAGGTGTGCGCGAGAGATTCCGACACAGGAATAAAACGCATGCCGGTTTCACGGATTATTTTTTCGTTTGAATAAGTCCAGTGTCGCTGAGCATTCCGGCTCGTTTCTTTGGTGATGAGTGGTTTGTTTTTGGAGAACACATGCGCAAGCGCAATACTTCTCCAGGCTACTTCACCCAAAAATGGTGACACCCGAATGGAAGGCTGTGGTTTGTGTAAATTGGAAGCGATGGTCTCAAAAAGATATTTATAGGAAACATTTTCCGCATTCAGAATATAACGCTGCGCGTGAATGTCTTTTTCCATCAGCAACACTGCAGCTTTCGCGACATCCCGAACATCCACAAATCCTGTTGAGCCGGGTGTATAAAATCGCAATCCTTTCCAAACCTGCTGAATCATCTTCGCGCTTCCTTTGTTCCAGTCCCCCGGACCGAGAATGATCGTTGGATTGAGCACAACAACGTTCAACCCCTCCTCTATTCCTCTCCACACTTCCCGTTCTGCTCCATATTTACTGATCGCGTAATTCGAATTAAGCGAAGACGTTTTCCAGACCGATTTCTCATCGATCTGTTGTCCTTCAGCGGTTCGGCCCAAGGCAGCGACAGAACTGATGTGACAAAACTTTTTCACTCCTTTCTCGAGCGACATGTTCACCATGTTGGCAGTGCCTTCGATATTTACCTTCATCATCCGCTTCACTTCGGAAGGCGCGAACGAAATCATGGCCGCGGCATGGTATACTTCCTCCACACCTTCCAGCGATTCAAATACGGAATAAACATCAGTCACATCCCCTTCCACCCATTCTACACTTTTCAATAATTCAGGATGTGGAGCAAACAATTTTTCAACCAGAGCGGTGCTGCTCTCTTTTCTGAGTAAAGTCCGGCATTTTTTCCCTTTTCGGGTCAATTCCAAAAGTATATGTGAACCTACCAATCCGGTTCCGCCGGTAACGAGAATCATGCGAATAATCTTCCCGCGAAGATGAGAAATGTTTTGAAAATGAAATAGTATGAAATCACCTTTGAAAACAAGGATAAATGCTCATTTGAATGAGCTTTTTTATCTGATTCCTGCAGATTTTTGTATTCATATGATTGTCCTGCCTATCTTTGGCCGCAAAATCAGGTTTATGAAGAATTTTATTGAAGAGCTGAGATGGCGGGGTATGCTACACGATGTGATGCCGGGAACGGAAGAATTGCTGAACTCCGGGATGACAAAAGGTTACATCGGCTTCGACCCAACAGCGGATTCACTTGGTGTAGGCAATCTGGTACAGGTGATGTTGCTGCTTCATTTTCAACAATGCGGACACAAACCTATCGCTCTTGTTGGTGGCGCAACCGGAATGGTCGGTGATCCGAGCGGGAAATCACAGGAGAGGAATTTACTCAACGAAGAAATACTTGCTCACAACCTGGCTTGTCAGAAAGCACAACTGGAAAAATTTCTGGATTTCAATTGTGGAGAACAATCCGCTGAAATAGTCAACAATTACGACTGGTTTAAAAATTTCAGTTTCCTTGAATTTATCCGTGATGTCGGAAAACACATCACCATCAATTACATGATGGCGAAAGATTCTGTACAGAAAAGACTTGACAGCGGTATGTCTTTTACAGAATTTTCTTATCAACTTGTTCAGGGCTATGATTTCTACTATTTGTGGAAACACATGGGCATAAGTCTGCAAATGGGAGGTTCCGATCAGTGGGGAAATATCGTGACAGGAACAGAACTGATCCGCAGAAAAGAAAGCGGAGAAGCTTTTGCTCTCACCACTCCGTTGATTAAGAAAGCGGATGGAACCAAATTCGGTAAGACCGAAGGAGGGAATGTGTGGCTCGATGCAAAACGGACATCACCGTATCAGTTCTACCAGTTCTGGCTTAATGCGGCAGATGAGGATTCTAAAAATTTCATCCGGATTTTCACTTTGAAAACGAAGGATGAAATAGAGGCTCTCGAAGCTGAACATGAAAAAGCTCCTCACCTGAGATTATTGCAGAAAGAATTGGCGAAAGACATCACCATCAGAGTGCATTCTGAAAAAGATTACAATGCAGCGATTGAAGCATCGGAAATATTGTTCGGCAAAGGTACTGCGGAAGCACTGATGAATTTATCCGAGTCTGATCTGCTCTCAGTATTTGATGGTGTGCCGCAGGTAGAATTTCCAAAGTCCGCTCTCGATGGTGGAATCAATGTGATCGATTTCCTTGTAGAAAAAACGAATATTTTTCCTTCCAGAGGTGAAGCCAGGAAAATGATTCAGGGCGGCGGAGTGTTGATCAACAAAGGAAAAGTCGAAAGTGAAAACAGAAACCTCGATAGTGCCGATACGATCAAAGGAAAATACATTCTTGCACAAAAAGGCAAGAAGAATTATTTCCTGGTTGTTCTCAAATAGAGCGAATTTTAAAATCCGGATTTATTTGCCCGGTCCATTGGGATTATTTTTATTCATGTGTTGGAGAAGCAGCGCGATTCCGACAACCACAGCGATGGCAAAGAAAAAATTGAAGCCTAACTGAATATAATCATCCCGCTTCAGATTACCGAGTCGTTGTTTGACAATATACAGGGAGATCAAACTACCTACTCCTACTGAAGTGATGATAATAAATAAACGGCGCCTGTCTCTCATTCTGATATTTTTTTAATGCTGTAAAAGTAATCATTGCCCGCATTTCCGGGACAGGATTTTTTACCGGCTGAACAATTTTTCAGCTTGAAATTTAATTGCTTCGATCTTCAGAGTACCAATAGATTACATCCCCGGATATCGCTGTGATCAAACCTGCCGAGAACCTCGAAACTTCCGTTAGCATGTGTTTTTCCCAAATCCTGTGTCGCGATAAACGCGCAGGAATCCAGGTTTGCAAGATCAATGACATTGATTCCTCCCGTCTTCCCGTTTCCGGTGAGGCTCAGCGGATCATTCGGATCACGGATGAGAACTTTCATCCAGGGAGGAGAGTCAAATATTCCTTCTCCTTTGGAATAGGCTTGCGACAACAATTCGGTCATCCCGTATTCTGAATGAATGGCGCGGACGCCGAATCCTTTTTTCAGAACCTGATGGACTTCATCGCGCACCATTTCTTTTTTTCTTCCTTTCATTCCACCAGTTTCCATAACAATGAGTTCCGGAAAATCCAGCGGAAATTGTTCAGCAAAATCGAGCAGGGCAAATGTTACTCCGAGTAACAAAGTTTTTTGTCCGCTGTCAAGCAAATTCAGCAAAACGTTTTTCAACTCTTCTGAATGACGCAGATAAAAACCACTTTGAGGATGAGCACTTTTTTTGATGAGATCTTCTGCCATCAGAATGAGTGAAGAACCTTCTCTTTCCAAATAGGAAGGCAATAAGGCGAGCACACAATACTCAGCCGGTGAACCATAGAATAGTTCAAATGCTTTTCGAAAAGATGAAGTATACAAATCCGGATCAGGAACATAATGTCTGCTGCTTTCCATCCCGGAAGTTCCGCTGCTGGTGAAAACAGTTTCCGCATCGGTATAAGCGCTCAATATTTTGAAACTTTTGAAAAATTCTATCGGCAAAAACGGAATTTGTTCAATCGTATCTATGGTTGCACGGTTTTTCTTCAACGAATTTACATAGTTCGCATAAACCGGATTCCATAGCATCTGATAGCGGAATACTTCCAACGCCAGGTCGCTGAAAGTATCCTTGCTCACAGAAAAAATTTTATCACGAAGAGATGAACGGGAAGAAATCATATTTAACGCCTTTACTTCTTTGGTAAAGTACTGGCCGGATTGTCGGTGCTGTAATGTAAGCCGACATTCTCCTTCCTGTCCATTGCAAATTTAATGATGAGATAAGCAACTGTGATGAGGTTGCGCAGCTCACAGATTTTCGGTGACAAAATGGTGCGCTCATACAAAGCTTCTGTTTCTCCGTAAATTATCCGTAAACGGTTTTGTGCCCGTTTCAAACGTTGATCGGAACGAACGATACCGACATAATTGCTCATCACATCCTGCAATTCACGCAGGTTGTGCGTGATCAAAACCATTTCGTTTGGTTGCGTTGTTCCTTCAGCATCCCAATCAGGAACCTCCGTATTAAAATTATTTTTTTTGAAAGCCATCAATGCATCAAGAGATGCTCTGTGTGCAAACACCAAGGCTTCGAGAAGAGAATTCGATGCCAGTCTGTTCGCGCCATGCAATCCTGTGCAGGCACATTCTCCTGCAGCATACAAATTGCCAATGCTGCTTCTCGCGAATTCATCTACCACAATTCCTCCACAAATGTAATGAGCGGCAGGAACAACAGGAATCATATCCTTCGTCACATCAATGCCTATACTTTTGCATTTCTGATTGATATTTGGAAAATGTTCCACGAACTGATCAAAAGGAATATGTCTGCAATCCAGATACACATATTCATCACCGCGTACTTTCATTTCATTGTCAATGGCACGGGCAACAATATCTCTCGGAGCAAGTGATTTTCGTGAATCGTATTTGTGCATGAACTCATCGCCGTCCTGTGTTTTCAGGATGCCACCAAAACCGCGAACTGCTTCTGTGATCAAAAAAGAAGGATGCTCACCCGGATTAAAGAGTGCTGTCGGATGAAACTGAATAAATTCCATGTCCTTCACCTGGCCTTTTGCACGGTAAACCATAGCAATACCATCACCTGTGGCAATCACCGGATTGGTGGTGGCTTTGTATACCTGTCCTGATCCACCTGTGGCGACAAGTGTCACTTTGCTGAGGATAGTTTCTATTTCCCGTGTTTGCAGGTTCAAAGCGTAAGCTCCGTAACATTCGATGTCCGGAGTGCTTCGCATCACTTCTTTTCCGAGATGATGTTGAGTGATGATATCGACAGCGAAATAGTGAGTATAAATTGAAATGTTGGGATGACTGTGTACACGGGCGAGTAAAGCCCTTTCAATCTCGTTTCCTGTTGCATCTTTGAAATGAAGCACACGATGTTCACTGTGTCCGCCTTCTTTGGCAAGATCAAATTCACCCTGTTCATTTCTATCGAAGCGTGTTCCCCATTCAATAATTTCGCGGATCCTGTCGGCACCTTCAGTCACCACCATTCGTACAATTTTTTCGTTGCACAAACCTGCTCCGCATTCCAATGTATCCTGCACGTGTTTTTCGAATGTATCAGGACCATGCATCACACCGGCTATTCCACCCTGCGCATATTTTGTGTTGGATTCTTCCGCGTTTGCTTTTGTAATAATGATGACCTTGCCTTGGTCTGCAACTTTTAAGGCAAACGTAAGACCGGCAATCCCGCTTCCAATAATTAAGAAATCTGTCTGTTTTTGCATATGCTCAATTCAGGGTTAAAAGTAATGAAAATAGGATTGAAGGAGGGACGAGGGACGGGGGACGAGGGACGGGGGACGAGGGACGGGGGACGAGGGTCGAGGGACAAAAGTTGTTTAATCTTGAAATCTCCATTACCTAAAAGGTCTGAATTTGCCTGATGCTTTTTAACCTAAATTACCGTCTGCCAACTAAATCCATTGTTCATAGAGGCCCTCTCTTCAAAAACTAATTGTACCTTTACATCCAGAATGGAAATCAAAAAAGTCACTACTGTTTATGCGGAATCCACGCCGAATCCCGCCGCGTTAAAATTTGTCGCGAACAGATATTTATTGCAGGAAGGTAGTGTGGAATATACTTCAAAAAGTCAGGCAGTGAATTGTCCGCTTGCACAACAATTGTTTGATTTTTCTGGCATCTGCGGAGTTTTCATTACTACCAATTTTATCACCCTCACAAAGAACTCCGATGTCGACTGGCAGGAGACCATGGGTATATTGAGGGAGTTTATCAAGTCATACCTGGAAAATGGTCAACCGGTTTTTACCGGACCAACAGGACAGGTCGCTGACAGCAGAATTGAAAGAACGAAAACCGCTTCAGCCATTGAAACTAAAATCATAGAAACACTGGAAGAATATGTGAAACCGGCTGTTGAACAAGATGGCGGAGCGATACATTTCAAATCTTTTGATTCCGGAATTGTCACACTTGTACTAAAAGGCTCGTGTAGCGGATGTCCTTCGTCCACACAAACACTCAAAGGAGGAATAGAAAACCTGTTGAAACAATTTATTCCTGAAGTAAAGGAAGTAGTAGCCGAAGAAGGTTGATCCTATCAATTTATTTTCATTCCCTGAGTTGCAGAAGCTACAGAAAATCTTTTTTTCTGCAGAACCAAAATATACTCCTACACATTTTTTTTGAACGAATAATCAGGCAGTGATAAAATCAAACCTGCACAGCGAGTCATATCTCACGCCTTCATTTGTTTGTACTGTCTGCCACAATTCCGCATGATCAATTCGTTGTGTTTCCGGCAAAGGAGGATTTGTAAGAGCAGGTTCTGTGCCTGAAAATTTTACACGAGCAAGTGTGATGTGCGGAATTGGATCCGGATGTTGAATACGAATTGTCATGAATTCCTTCACTACATCCTGTACTTTGCGTGCAAGAGCGGAAAATTCATCCCGTTTGTGAAAACGAGCCCAGAAAATTCCATGTGATCCTTTTCCTTTCTTGATTTCAAAATGATCAAAATGCAGATCGAAAGTTGTTTGATTTGAAAGCAACCTTTTTAATCTTACGGAAATTTCAGGGATATTCCTCTCTTCTACTTCACCAATAAAAAACAGTGTGATGTGAAAATTATTTTCACGCGTCCATCTGAATCCGGTCAGATGTTGATGAGCATAGGCAAAGTGAAGAAACTGATTACTTAACTTTTCCGCTACAGGGAAAGAAAGAAAAACTCGACGCATGAAAAGAATAACAACCTGATGAAAATATCATTTTTCCGTATTCCCGCGACATACAAAATAGCAAGCATACAGAGCGAAGCACCTCATAATCCAAGCAAAGTCTGAACCGGATCTTTCCCCTGAAACAACATTTTCACAGGTTCTTCCAGCATTTGTTTCACTTTAACGAGGAAGCCAACTGATTCGCGTCCATCGATAATGCGGTGATCGTAAGACAAAGCGACATACATGATCGGGCGAATTTCCACTTTGCCATTGATTGCTACCGGACGCTCGACAATATTGTGCATACCCAAAATCGCGCTTTGGGGAGGATTGATAATTGGTGTTGAAAGCATCGATCCAAAAACTCCTCCGTTGGTGATCGTAAATGTTCCGCCTGTCATTTCATCAATTGTGATTTTCCCGTCTCTCGCTCTTCCTGCCAGATCCATTACGTTGCGTTCGATTTGAGCGAGGCTCATCGATTCAGCGTTGCGGATGACCGGTACCATCAATCCTTTCGGCGCGCTCACGGCGATTCCGATATCGCAATAATTGTGGTACACCAATTCCGCTCCGTCAATTCTCGCGTTCACAGAAGGAAAAGCCTGCAGTGCTTCACATACTGCTTTTGTAAAAAACGACATGAATCCAAGATTCACACCGTGTGTTTCTTTGAACTTATCCTTGTATTGTTTCCGGATCTCCATAATCGGAAGCATATCCACTTCGTTGAAGGTTGTCAGCATCGCGGTTTCCTGCTTCACTGCTACCAGTCGCTCCGAAACTTTTTTTCTGAGCATGCTCATCTTCTCTCTCCGCTCCTCACGGGAAGAAGTTCCGTTGCCGGCATCACTGATCATCGCAACTGCAGGACGCGAAGCAGCTTCCAATACATCTCCTTTTGTAATTCTTCCTCCTTTACCACTCGCCGGAACTTGCGAAGCTGCAAGGCCTCTTTCTTTCATTAATTTTTCCGCTGCAGGAGACGGGATACCGGCGGCATATCCTGTGCTTTGCACCGGAGCCGCTGCAGGAATAGTTGCCGGAGCGGATTTCGGTGTGTCTGTTTTTACAGCTTCCTTTACAGCAGTTTTTACTTCCTGCGCCACGCCTTCCGTATCAATTGAACAAACCACAGCACCAACAGCCACAGTTTCCCCTTCCTTCACCAGAATTTTAATCGTCCCGGATGCTTCCGCATTCAGTGTCAGGGTTGCTTTATCGGAATCAATTTCACAAATCTCATCGTCTTTCTCTACATATGCTCCGTCTTTACAAATCCAACGTGCAATCTGAACTTCTGTGATTGATTCTCCCGGACTGGGAACTTTCATTTCTACTTTTGACATATGTTTAACTTTTCCCTTGCGCCCTATGCGCCTTTGCGTGAATAGAATTTCCCGCAAAGGCGCAGAGAGCGCAAAGAGGTTAGTGATTGATTGCTACTTTTTCGAATACTTTTTGAATGAGTTCTTTCTGCTCCCTTTCATGCGCTTTGTGTGATCCGGTGGCAGGGCTCGCGCTTTCAGAACGCGCAATCACAGTAAACGGAATATCCTTCACCGTCCTCAACAGATACGACCATGCACCCATGTTCACAGGTTCTTCCTGCAACCAGATCCATTCCGTCGCTTTGTTGTATTTCTTCTTCAACTCTTTCAGCTGTTTCGCCGGTAGCGGATAGAATTGTTCCAGACGAACGAGCGCGATGTCATTCACCTGGTCTTTTTCTTTTTGCTCCAACAATTCGTAATAAACTTTACCGGAACACACTACAACCTTTCCGATCTGTTTTGGATCCGCAGATGAATCGTCGATCACTTCCCGGAATTTTCCGGAAGACAATTCACTCAGTGAGGAAATACAGCGTGGATGACGAAGCAAACTCTTCGGTGAAAAAACAACGAGTGGTTTACGGAACGGTCTCTTCAACTGACGACGCAATGCATGAAAGAAGTTTGCAGGCGTGGTGCAATTTATCACTTGCATATTGTGCTCTGCACACAAATTCAGGAAACGTTCCAGTCTTGCGCTGCTGTGCTCCGCTCCCTGTCCTTCGTAACCATGAGGAAGCAACATCACGATACCGTTCATCCTGTTCCATTTGTCTTCGGCGCTGCTGATATATTGATCTATGACAATCTGAGCCCCATTCATGAAATCGCCAAACTGTGCTTCCCAGATCACAAGTGAATTCGGTGAAGCCATTGCATAACCGTATTCAAATCCCAGCACAGCATATTCAGAAAGCAGTGAATTGTAAATGGAAAATGTCGCCTGCTTAGGATCAATGTTTGATAAAGGTGTGTACTGCTCTTCTGAATCTTCCACCCTGATTACTGCATGACGGTGAGAAAAAGTTCCCCGTTCCACATCCTGCCCGCTGAAGCGAATGGGAAATCCTTCTTTGAGCAATGAACCATAGGCGAGCAATTCAGCCATAGCCCAATCCGCTTTGCCTTCCGACACAAGTTTTTTTCTGTCTTCAAACAAACGAACAGTTTTGCTGAAGAATTTTTTATCTGCCGGAAGCGTGGATATTTTCATTCCAATCTCAGATAAGCTTTTCTCCTCTACACCTGTTGAGGGTGATTCATCAAAATCAGATTCATTCGAAATCCGCAGTCCTTTCCAAGTCCCTTCAAGATAAGGAGTAACTTTTTTCTTACTCTTTTCCTGACGGGCTGTATCCAGACTTTTCTGCAACATCGCTTTGAACTCCTTTTCCAGTTCTCTCGCGAGATTTGCTTCCACTTCGCCTTGTGACAACAATTTGGCATTGTATACTTCACGCGCATTCGGATGTTCAGCTATTGCCTTGTACAGAAGCGGTTGTGTGAAGCGGGGTTCATCGCCTTCATTGTGTCCGTATTTTCTGTATCCAAGAATATCAATGAATACATCGCGGTGAAATTTCTGCCGGAATTCCATCGCCAATTCTATGGTGTATACCAAAGCTTCTACATCATCGGCATTGACATGGAAAACAGGCGATAAAGTAACCTTTGCGACATCTGTACAATAGGTACTGGATCGTCCGTCTGTATAATTTGTAGTAAAACCGATTTGATTGTTGGTAACAAGGTGAATAGTTCCTCCTGTCCGGTAGCCCTTGAGCAAAGACATCTGGATGACTTCGTACACAACACCTTGCGCGGCAATCGCGGCATCACCATGAATCAGGATTGGGGCGATGATATTTTCATTTCCTCCCGGCGTATTGTCAATCTTGGATCGCACGATCCCTTCCACCACCGGATCCACTGTTTCCAGGTGTGAAGGATTCGGAGCAACACTCAGGTGAACTTTTTTTCCGCTTGCACTCTGCACATCACTGGAGAAACCAAGATGATATTTCACATCTCCGGCAAATTCCATATCATCATATTCCGTTCCTTCGAATTCACCGAAAATTTCTTCGTAGGTCTTTCCCAGAATATTGGCCAGAACATTCAGTCTTCCGCGATGCGCCATCCCGATCACAAATTCCTTAATGCCATGTTCCGCACCACTTTCAATGATGGCGTCCAAAGCAGGGATCAGTGTTTCACATCCTTCGAGTGAGAATCTTTTTTGTCCGACAAATTTGGTGTGAATAAAATTTTCAAAAGCGACCGCCTCATTCAGCTTGCTGAGAATTCTTCTTTTCTTCTCAATGGAAAAAGCAATAGAGTTTTTGCTCCTCTCCATCTTTTGTTCCAGCCAGTCGACAATTTCCGGAGTACGGATGTATTTGTATTCCGCGCCAATAGAAGCACAATACGTTTGCTCCATGTGGGCGACAATATCTTTTAACTTCGCCGCTCCGATACCAATGAGTGATCCCGCCTGAAAAGTTGTCTCCAGATCATTTTTCGACAAACCAAAATTCTCAAGATCAAGTGTAGGTGTATATTGTCTTCGTTCACGAACAGGATTTGTTTTGGTAAAAAGATGTCCGCGGTTCCTGTATCCGTTAATCAGATTGATGACATTAAATTCTTTTTGAAAACTTTCCGGAACAATTCCCTTCACATCCTTTTCTGCTCCGGGTACATCGTAAGTTGTACGGGCAAAATCAAAACCTTCAAAAAATTTCCTCCAACTTTCCGGCACTGAGTCCGGGTTCTTCAAAAATTGTCGGTATTGATCTTCAATCTGCGACACATCGGCATTTCCGAGGTAGGAAAATTTGTCCATTGTAAATAAAGCTCTGAGATGCCACAAAGGTACAATTCCTTTTGCAAATGCTGCCCCGATCCCACAGCTGTTTCATAGGCTTCAGAAATCACTGTTGTATTTTATGCTAAAAAGATAGCCGGTCAATTCCCGTATATTTTCCGCCAAAGAATTGCAATACGGACATTTGCAACAAAATCAAAGTTCTTCTTGTGGACCGATTTTCACCACAGCCATTTCCCGAATGGATTTACCCTTTGAAAATTTTGCGCGATAAGAACGCATCCAGAATAACATTGCCGGAACTCCGATCAATGTTGGCCAGAGCCATTGAATACTCACCGGGAGCCATTCAAAATTCAGGTTGACTGCGGAAAAGGCCGACACCGCCGCGATATAAGCTCCGATCATTCCTCCAATGTGACTGAAAAACCATTTTCCTTTAACATTGCGCGGACGAATAAAAGACACCAGATCTCTGCTGCTATTGATCAATCCTATGCTTCCGAAAACGATAGAAATTGTTCCGAACGCATCAGGCAATTTTTGAATGCCGATGATTATCAAAACAAGACAAAATACTCCGTTTAAACACACCACAAACCAATCGATAAATTTCACTTCGCGCCAGCTCTTCAGATTTTTCCGGTACAAGGCACGGTACCCGGAGAAAGCCAGGTAAAAGGAGAAAACTGCAACAAGAGTCAAAAACAAGTTGTTGTGCATCGGCGCCATTATCAATGCAGCGAAGCTCACACCGCACATCGCCCAAAAAAACACTTTTCCCCAACGACGATGAGCGTCTCCGCCTTTTTTAACTGCCATCGCTATCGGTGCAACAATAAATGCCGTGAATCCGCAGACGATGTGAATGATCAGAAAGAAGTTAAACAGAGTCATGATCTATAAGTTTTTGAAGGCTTTGATAAATCCTCCTGAAGAAATGTACTGTTGACATTCGAAGGAATCTCTATTCAAGAACGCTTTGTTGTTTTATGAAGCAAATGTATATCACTAAAAATCCGTTCAATGAAAATTGGGAGCAATGGCCGGAAATTGGGATAAAAGACAAGTTTTGGGACAAATGGTAGGCCTACCGGGATGTTTGACATGATGATTTTAAATCGTTAAGCGGATAATTTACACAGTCAGACTGAAAAATCAACTCCATCCGGCTTTGATACATGAAAATTTATCTGCTCATCAATCCGGACACAAGTGTATTAATTCTTGTTTGCAAAGAGACTGTTTAAGCGATGATGCAATTCTTCTCCGGTCCTCCTGGCGACAGGAATACTTTCCTCGCAATTTTTCAGATGCAAACGATAACCTTGTGAATTTCCGGATACAGAAACCACATTGGACAAATTGACAAGAAATGAACGGTGACAACGAAACACAAAAGGATTGTGAATCTGACTTTCGGTTCGCTTCAAACTGGAACGCAACAATTGTGATTTCACTTTGGCATTTTCCAGAAAAACAACTTTGGAATAGTTGTCAGCTGATCCAATATACAGGAGATTATTTTCAGCCAACCTCAACACTTCATCTTTTTCATTTTCCGAAACCAAAATAATTTCTCCCGGACTCAACGGTTGCTGAATGTGCTGCACTTCCGCTTCAATTTGCTTCGCTTCTGCAGTATTTAACTGCAAAAGCCGACTGTATTTAATCAGAGTTACAATACCAGCGACAACAAAAGCCACAGCGACAGTTACAAATTGAAAAAATAAAAAACTTCCCCACATCAAAGGCATCGATGTAACGAAATGCGTATACAACAAATTCGCGATACCGATAAAGAAAAAGTTGAAAACAAAAAAGCCGATATTTTTACCAACCGTCCAGTTTTCTTCATTGAAATAATTTTTAAAAATATAGGGCAAGGGTAAAAAGAGAATCACCACCAGACTGGTCACCATTCCGTAACCCAACATGAAAAGATTAATATTTTTCACCGGAGACTGAACAATTCCAAACGGTTCAAATACCCACAGAAAAACGAAGACAATGCACCCACTCAGCAGAGCCATGCGCATGCCATGGCCTGATTTCCATTCCTTCGGATACGGTTGATTGAGAATTCGTAACAACATTTCGTTTGCAATATATTCAATCCATCTTTTCCGGTGCATACATCCGGCAATAATTTGAGAGGAAGAATTTTATTAAATACAATGATGGAATTTGGAGCGAGATGTTCCGGCTCCGCATCCATTGCCTGACCCGTGATCCGGTCGGCCCGCACAGGCCGGCCTCCCTCCTCCCGGGGCTGGATTACTTATTGGGCACCACTCAAAACCTCTTTCGGGTGCTGTCAATTTTATTCTCCGTTTCATACAAACATTTTCGAAGCTTGATCTTATTTGCTTCAGACCGTTGTTCGTCAGTCTGATACTTAATTACAGTGTCTTCCTTCCTCCGGCAATGCATTGTAAAAAAATCTCTGCGCACATCATCAAAAACAGGTTTTTAAAGGTCCCCTGTTGAGCAGAAGCGATCGAATAATTTCTTCAGTATAAAAACAGGCTGAACTCAATTATTCATCATTGGTAATTTAAAATAAAATCAATCCTCGTCATTTCATCATATTTTCCCCGATTTACCTCTGAAAATGCAAAAAATAATCTGAAAACGCTTGTTAAAAAGATTCCTTTCGCTCTAAATTTTTCTTTGTGATTTCCAATTATCTTCGTATGATTCTATAAAACCAACCATCCATGAGACGTCTTTTACTTCTTCTCAGCTTTTATTGCATTGCTGCGAGTATTTCTGCTCAAGTATCAACCATTCGACCTGATTTTGCTTTTCAGGGAACTACACTTACCACTACCATCACAATGGCCAGTGGTGTGTTGACTTCAGCTTCTCCTCCGAATTCCGCAACAGATATTTACCTGGAGCAAAACGGAACACAGATCTTCACCGATGCATTTGATGTGAGCCAGATCTACACTGATTTTTCCGGTTACACCGATTCATTGTATACCGATTTTACAATTCCTGCTCTTGCAACTCCGGGTTGGTATGACGTTCACGTGATCACTTACACGATAGATCCTTTCCAGCCATGGATCATGATTCCATCTGACAATGTATTTACAAATGGTTTCCTGGTTCGCATACCCGGAAGCTGTTCTGTACCAACAGGTGTCAATGCTGGAAATATTACGAATGTCACAGCAGATATCTCCTGGGATATTCAAACTGCTGATACTTTCCGGATTCGCTATGCAGTAAATGGTACAACAAATTATCTGTACAAAGACATCAACGGAAGCGGTAACCCGATCCTTGCAACTTTAACAGGATTGCTGCCCGGAACAGAATATTCTGTTGAGATGGCAACACGCTGCACAGGAATACCAAGCACCTATTCTCTGCCTATCACTTTCACTACTGATTTCACTCCGGTGAATTGCATTGTTCCGGGCCAGCTCGATGTTTCCAATATCATCAATACCACCGCTGATTTCAGCTGGACTCCTTTCATTCTCGCGGATACATTCCGTGTTCGTTATTCAGAAGATGGAACAACAAACTACCTGTACATCGACGCGGATGGATCCAATGGTAGTCTCGTTTCTCTCAGCAACCTGAATCCGGGAATGACTTATCAGATTCAGGTAAGTTCCATTTGCTCCGGAACAAGCAGCGGTTACAGCGTACCTTTCATCTTCACTACAGATGTAACTCCTGTTCCTTGTATTCGTCCATACGGTCTTACCAATCCCGCGCTGACCAATACTACCGCGCAGATCGACTGGACGCCATATGTCACTGCCGATACATTCAGGATTCGTTACACCGAATTGGGAAGCGGAAGCTTCCGTTATGTGGATCGTAATGGAGCACTCGGAAATTCCTACACAATCACCGGACTGAATCCCGCGACGACTTACAGCGTACAGGTGGGTGCAATTTGCAATGGATCCAGAGTCGGATATAGTCCGGCCATTCAATTCACCACTGACCCAACTCCGGTAAATTGCAACAAACCATTTGGTTTATCACAATCGAATACAACCAATACAACAGTTACTGTGAGTTGGTCGCCATACGTTGTCGCCGACACATTCCGAATCCGCTACCATGAATTCAATTCTCTGTTATTCCAGTACAAGGATATTGACGGAGCCGGCGGAACTGCGACAAGTGGAAACCTCAGCGGATTAAATCCAAACACACTTTACTACTACCAGGTTGCTTCCATTTGTAACGGAGTAAGTTCAGGCTACAGTTCTGTATCCAGTTTCACTACGCTCAGCATCGCGATCTCATGCTTCCGTCCCTATGGTTTATCGGAAAGTAACATCACCAACAGCTCAGCGCTCGTTAGCTGGGATAATTTTGTGACTGCGGATACATTCCGCATTCGATATGCAGTGAACGGAACAACCAATTATCAATACATCGATCAGCCAGGATCTTCCGGAAATTCCGTAATCATCAGCGGACTGTTGCCTTCAACAACTTATCAGTATCGTATAAGCTCTATTTGTACCGGAGCCAGCAGCGGGTATAGCTTCCCATCTACATTCACTACATCGAGTGGCGCGGTTGCCTGCGGTATTCCGTATGGTTTGTCGAACACACCGTTGAACAATACAAGCGCAACCGTAAGCTGGACACCGTTGGTGACAGCTGACAGCTTCCTGGTTCGTTACTCAATTTTTGGAACGACCAATTACATGTGGAAAAAAATTCTCGGAACTCCCGGCGTAACAAGTACAACACTTACCGGACTCACTCCAAATACAGTTTACCAATGGCAAATTCGTCCGATCTGCAATGGGGTTCCTGCCGGACCGTATTCCGTATCCGATATGATCACAATTCCTCCTTCACCGGTTCGTATGTCTGCTTCTATCAACAGTAACGAATTCCTTGTGTATCCTAATCCTGCCACGCAGTTAATCAACATTCGATTCGCTGCAGAGCAATCGGTAACAACACGGGTTCAGTTGGTAGATCTTACAGGTCGTATCGTTCGCAATCAGGAATTCACGGCAGTGGCCGGAGAAAATCTGCTCACTATCGACATGAATGATCTCGCAAGAGGAATTTACACACTGATTGTTGACTCAGGAAATATTCAACAACAGTCAAGGATTACTCTGGAATAAAATATTTGTAATCATAATAAAAAAGGCAGCTCAACGGCTGCCTTTTTTATTTCTCCTGATTTCATTTTTTCCTTTTGAATAATCCCACATCCAGCTTTTCACCCGGAGAATCCGGCTGCAGACTCATGAAATCACGCGGTATTTCATCCTGCATATATAAAACAGAACTTCTGCTCATGATGATATGAGAATTCCTGTCGATGGAGTTTTCAATCAGATCAGAAGAGGGAAACTTCTTTTCTACCAATGTATCCGGTCTTTGCCATTCTCCGCTGAAATGTTCATTATCAGAAATAACACAATCATGAATAGAGTATAAAGCAGGATTGTAGAAATTTTTGATCCATGCAAAATTACTTTTAGTGATCACGTTGTGATGAAACTGAAAATCTGCATCCGGCATGGCTGTCCATACAGCTGCCTGATAAGCACCAATCACAAGGTTATGAGTGAATGCGCATCCTGTTCTTAAGGAATCCACACGCCAGTACACAACGGCATTTCTGCAATTGTAAAACACGCAATGATCCACAACGATGGCATTTCCGTGTACTAACATTCCACATTGAACAGGAGAAGAGAAACGATCTCCGATAAAAAGACATTGAGAAATTTCAAGATCCCAAAGAGCAGTATCTTCCCTTCCCACCGGATAATAAAAACCGGCATGATTCGGATTAGGATTCCCTGTGAATTTAATTCCTTTCAGACTGACATGACTGGATCTCACCATTATCCCAACGCTGCAAGGAAAGCCCCAGTTTTCAGATGTATCTGCAACAGACGCAATCACCGGCATCATCTCCGGGCGCCAGGCTGTGTCATCGGGCATGTAAACAGCTTCGAGAATGTATCTTTTTTCGTTTGTCAAAGCAGATTTCGCCTGAATATCCAGTCTGTTCTCAAGAGTATACAAACCCGGATACAAACGAATCACAACAGGACTGTTTTCCACCGAATTATTTCCGATCTTTAATGCGGCGGTAAGAGAATGAAGTGGCAAACTTTCCGTTCCCGGATTCGAATCCCTCCCTTTGGCAGGATCAACATACCAAATACCCGCGTTTGTGTATGTGATGCAGGCAAGAAAAAAGAACAACAGCGAAGGATACTTTTTCATAGGATCAGGTTTGTTGCAAAACTATCCTATTCAACTCAACCAGACAGTTAAATCGTGCTAATACAAACTTAAAAGACCTTTAAATAAAACCCAAAATATCCTGCCATGCTACAAGAAACTCTCCTTGAATTTTTCGAACGCGATTTAAATAAACTCTATTCCGAAATCGAGTTATATGAAAATGAATCACAGTTGTGGATTGTAAAAGAAGGAATCACAAATTCAGCAGGAAATCTTTGTCTTCATTTGATAGGAAACCTCAGACATTTTATCGGAGCTATCATGGGTAAATCAGGATATGTTCGTGAGCGTGACAAAGAATTTACATTGAAGAATATTTCCAAAAAAGATTTGTTGGATGCAATCAATGATACCAAATCTCTGGTGATAAAAATTCTTTCCAATATCAACCAGGAAGATCTGGATAAAAATTATCCTATTGAAAAACACGATAAAATCGTGACCAATGAAAATATGCTTGTTCATCTTTTTGGTCATTTAAGTTATCATCTCGGACAAATTAATTATCACAGAAGGTTACTTGCTATTTCCTGAAGAAGCAATTATTAAAATTACTCTTTCATGAAATACTGAATTCAACATACAGTTGATCCACCTTCGATCGTTAACGATAAATCTTCCATGAAATCTCTCATTCTAATTTCTGGTTTTTTTCTTTGTTTACTGATGGCAACAAATGGACAAACTGTCGTTTGGGATTCGCCTCAACAAGTTGCAGGAAGCAATTACGGAAACCTCCATCCAAGAATCCGCACAGACAGAGCAGGGAATCCTGTCATCTTATGGGGAAAAACCTCCAGTCAATCGGTTTATTTCAGCAGAATGAGTAGCGGAAATTTCACTGCTCCTGTCATACTTAATCCTGTTTCACAACCTGCCTTCACAGCATCGTGGGCAGGTCCGGATATAACATCATTTGGGGACACGATTTATGCGGTGTATAAGCATACTCCGGAAGATACCAATCACATTTATCTCACACATTCATATGACGCCGGTTTTACATTCAGTACACCCGTTCGTGTAGATTTTATCGCTGACAGTATTTCACGATTCCCTACTGTGTCAACAGATCAATCCGGAAATCCATTGGTGGCATTCATGAAATTCGATCCGGGATTTATTAATTCGAGGTATGTTGTAAGTAAATCAACTGACTATGGACTGAGTTTTTCACAAGATGTTTTAGCGAGCGGATTTTCCGGAGGAACTGTTTGCGATTGTTGTCCTGCTTCTCTGATCAATAGAAACAACAAAACACTCATGCTTTACCGAGATAACCTGAACAATGTTCGAACCATCTGGGCAGGTCTTTCCACAGATGGAGGAAGTAATTTCTTAAGCGGATTTGAAGCAGACCCTACCGGATGGGTAATCAATGCTTGTCCGGCTACCGGTCCTGACGGTGTACTTATCGGCGACAGTTTATTTACCGTTTTCATGAGTGCAGCTACAGGTAATTCCCTCGTCTATCTGAGTTCATTAGACCTCAGCAATCCGGTATTCGTCTCTGTAATTCCACTCACTGGTAATTTCAGCGGATTGTCAAATCAAAACTACCCGCGCATTTCTCAAGAAGGTTCTTCAGTAGGTATTGTTTGGCCTCAGTCGATTAATGGTCAGGGTCAGCTTGCTTTCAAATTCACTCAGGATATTCACACTATCACAACCAACACATTTGACACTATTGCGCTTGGCAACATCGAAAATGCCGATATTCATATTTACAAAGATGAAATTCATGTTGTGTGGCAAGACAATGCATCCGGTACCGTATGGTACAGAAAAGGATCCATCACATCTACGAATAATGTGAATGAAATCGACAAGTCAGTATTTGCGGTGGCAGGAAATCCGGTTTCTGCAAATCAGCTTACAATCCAAACTGATGCAAATAAAAACATATTCGGTATAGTAAGAATTCAAAATTCAATTGGTCAGATTTTATTCCAGAAAAGTACTGAATTGTCTCCCGGAACCAATACTTTCAGTATTCCCGGCTTAAGTCAGGGAATTTATTTGCTGAGTATAGAAAGTAAAGACAGTTTATATCAACTAAAACTTTCGGTAGATAAATAATTTCTTAAAAACAGAACATTTACAAATGACTTTCTTATGATTAGAAATTTACTTTTAATGAATTTTGCAATCTACTCTTGTTTATTTAACTCACAAGTACTGGCAATTATTCCACCTGTCTGGACCCGAACTGTGAACGCTCAACCGGACACCAATCCGGTCTTTCCGGTGAAAGTATTGAATGACATCAACGGGAATTGCTATGTCCTGAGCACCTATTCTCATACTATCACTATAGGAAATGTGATCAACAAGGTGTATCTCACACGTTTCGATTTTCTGGGAAACATGACCTGGCAATTTGTTTTTGACAATGGCGGAATTGGCCAACCGCGAGGCTTTGACATGTGTCTTGACAATTCCGGGAATTGCTATATAGCCGGCGGGTGGATGAGTACGTTTTCGTATCAACCACTCCTTATAAAAGTAAATGTTAATGGCTCACTGGCATGGCAGCACACATCAACAACAGCTTTTCAAACTGATTATTTTGACGTAGTAATTTTAAAAAACAATTTTCTTTTTTTGAAAAGCAGTTCAGGCATCGCCAAATTCGACACCAGCGGAACGGAGTTGTGGTCACATCCTCAACCTGCCTATGCAATGGCAGTAGATGATTCATCCCGTATTGTTGTTTCTTCATTTACTTCCGGATTGCAAACATTGTTTCGTTATCACAGTGACGGAACATTTGATTTTTCAGCCCAGGCAATTTTGGCAAGAAACATTCTCTGTGATGCTTCGGGGAATATTTTTCTTCTTTCACAAAACCCCGACTATGCAGTGGCAAAATTTGATAGTGCAGGAAATTTTTCCTGGCAAAGAGACAACTTCGCTACTCCTCTTTCATTTCAGGATCCCGGCTTTGGTTTTCTGATGGACCAAAACGGAGATTTGTTGTTGTTGGGAATTCAGGATAGTATCTATAAATTTTCCTCAGGCGGGACATTTTTATGGCGATCGTCCATGCAGGGTTTGGACAGTTATCAAATCAGCGGGAAAATTTTTGACAACAACTTATTGGTAGTAACAGGAAGTCTGAGTGGTTTTTCAGGCTACGACATGGTGGTTGTTACCTATGATTTGATGGGACATCCAAACTGGACAGGATATTACAACGCGAATACAGGAGGTCGTGAATATGCATGGGATGTGGCGGCGGATGGAACAGGAATTTATGTTATTGAAGATGACAACAACCTGACCACCCTTGCTAAATTTAACAATCCGGCTCTGGATACGGTCATCGACTATTCGCTCATTTGTGTAGATAGCATCTGGTATGACGCGGTGAATCCTGCATTGATTCATGTAAATGTTTTTAATGGAGGTGTAACACAGGTCAATTATCCTTCTGTTCAAATTGTATCGCCTCAGGGAGACACTATCAGTAATGAGAACAACGCAGTTGTTTACTTCGCTCAACTCGGAAACAGTTTCACGGAATATATCGACACAATTACACAAGCCGGAATTACTGATTTTAGCAATTATACATTTCTGTTGAGAGAAAACTTCGGCGCGCTTACACATAATATTTTACACTGTGCTACAACCGGTATTACAACTATTCAATCCGGTAATTTTCTTTTGTACCCGAATCCTGTTTTCGAACGCTTGCATTTTCGTAGAAATGCCGTTAACGGTGAAATGTACGAGATAAAAATTGTAAACTCTCTCGGGGAAGTGATTTACAGCAGTGGAAAAACAAATTCCGCAGAGATCGCCATCGAAACAAGCGACTGGTCACATGGTGTGTATACTGTCATTTGTCTGGAAAATTCCGCACGAACCTGCGCGAAATTCATTCATTAAAATCTTTTTATAAATTGCTTGTTCAAAGGACCTCCGTGCTCCTATGCTTGTTATTTTATTCTTTCATTAAATTCTTCCTTCTATGATCGGATTAATCGGATTGCTGTTGTTTGCCTGGTTTATTGCTTCGGTATATTCATTCTTCTCCGCGATCGGAATGAAAGACAAAATTTCAAGACTGGAAAAGGCAATCAGAAATCTAAATGATGAATTAGCAAAATTTAAAAACAAAGAGCCACAACGTGAAACGGAAAAAGAATCACCAATCCGGAATGTTCAGGAGGAAATAATCTCCACTGAGATAATTCCCCCTGCACCCGTTGTCAACTCCGAACAAATTATTTCGGCAGAGATTGAGCAAACACTTCCGCATCCGGAACCAGAGAAAATAGAACCTGAGAAGCCTTTTGCTGAAACTATCAAAGAAGAATTTACACCCTATGCATTCAGGCCGGCCAGGACCAATGCGGAATGGGAAGCATTCATTGGCGGGAAAATTCTCAATCGGATTGGTGCTTTGGCTTTAATCATTGGCGTTGGTTTCTTTTTGAAATATGCTTTCGACAATAATTGGATCACGGAAACCATGCGTGTGGCAATTGGTATTGTTAGCGGAGCTGCATTACTATTAACCGGAAATCATTTCAAGAAAAAAAACTTTCACATCTTCTCTCAGGGATTAGCAGGCTCAGGAATTGCAATTCTTTATCTTTCTGTTTACTCTGCTTTCAATTTTTATCATCTCGTTCCACAGTTGGTTGCGATGATCATGATGTCAGCAGTGACTGCAATTACACTCTGGCAGGCTTTTTCATACAACTCACAAGTAATCGGAATTTTCGGCTGGCTGGGCGGATTCCTTACTCCATTTTTACTAAGTACAGGAGAAGCCAATGAAATTGGCCTGTTCTCTTACATAGCATTACTTGATCTTGGCCTGCTGATCGTAGCGGCGAAAAAAAACAATTGGTTCCTGATTGAACCCTTGTCGTTAATTTCAACTATTGTAGTTTTCACTCTATGGTTTGGAGATTATTACACAGTGGAATCACTTTGGGTAACGATAGGTTTCACGATTCTGTTTTGGACACTCTTCCTGCTCGCCGAACTCAGACGAATCCACAATCGTGAAATTCCAATTCAAATACATCACCAGATTGTTTCAGTTTTGAATGGAGCATTTTTTTATATTTCTCTTTACAACATTATCAATCCACATTATCACAAGTGGATGGGATTGGTAACGGTATTTGTCGGACTGTGTTATTTGTTACTCTACTTCCGCATCCGAAACAAGCGCGCTGATGAACCAGGCATACACATTCGTTATTTGCTTTCATCAATTTTACTCGCAGTTGTCTCCGCTTCTATTCAATTCGAACAATTTGAATTGACCATTGCATGGAGTGTTGAATTTTTCTTACTTCTGATTATTGCTATCAGAACACGGATGAATACTGTGCTGATGAGCAGTCTGGGTGTACTTTTGCTGAGCTTGTTTTCTTTCCTTGTAATAAATGACAGTTTTGAAATTCCTGTAACACGATTTCATTTTCTGTTCAACAAACGTGCATTAGCACTACTTATACTTTTTCTCTGTGTATTCATCGCAAGGTTGATGACAAGGAAGCTTGATCACAAATTCTCCACTTCTATTCGAAACGGGCTCTCCCTAATTTGTGTTTTAATTGTTTTCGCCTTTGCGACTATTGAAACAAGCAATTACTCAAAGCAGTTAAGTTTCATCGCTGATTTTCCAAAAAGTTTGTGGATAGAACGCAATACTATTTTTGTTCTTGCAACTGAATGGATGCTGCTTTCAATAGTACTCTGGTTCTTAGGAAGAAAGAAAAACGATAACGCTCTTTTCCTGAGCGCAATGGTTCTTTTGGCTTTATCTGCTCTGTCTGCATTACCGGCAGCATTGAATGATTTTGAACCTATAGCTCTGTATAAACCGCTGTTCACATTCAGAATGCTCGCTTTGTTATTACTCTCAGTCGGCTTGTTTTTGCAATCGCGTTGGACAGATATTTATCCTATCAACTTCTCAGTGCATCAGCTTGCCGATTTTTTACGCGTTGCTCTCGTGGCGACAATGTTCATATTGCTTACTGTAGAAGTTCGTGATTATTTCTATCTGAAAATTGAACAACAAGCTTCGGGATATGATGTAATGAGTATGCTTTACAAAAAGACCTGGAAAAATCAACAACAATTATCCATCTCATTTACCTGGCTTGCATATTCAATGTTACTGATGGTCATCGGAATTTACAGAAAGCGGTTAAATGTTCGGGTACTTTCAATCGTTTTGTTCGGTTTGACAATTGCCAAAGTTTTTTTCTACGACTTATCCTATCTTGACACTTTGCATCGAATCATTTCCTTCATCGGTTTAGGAGTAATCCTGATCCTTGTGTCCTATTTGTATCAGCGTTACAAGGATGTTATTGGAATAAGCAAATCGTAAAAACAGCGGGTCTCGCTTTTTCAGTTGGGAAAAAAAGAAAATCTACTATCAAAAATATTTTGGAATCTTGAAACACAAAATACAATTCAAGAAATGAATTGTTAAAAATCAATTATCATCTACTACTTTTCCGCTACCTGTTACATTGGATTTTAGTTCCGGTTTACCCTTATACTTCACAGTACCGCTTCCTGCAATTTTGATCTCAAGGGTTTTGATCGCGTAAACAGAAGCATTCCCGCTTCCGGCAATTTTAACTTCCGCTTCATTGCATGGCAATTTTTCTCCCAGGATATCACCCGATCCGGCTATGACGGCGGATTGAACATTCGCGGAACCAGCAAGAACAATTCTCCCGGAACCGCGTACTTTAGATTCAATATTTGCAGCAATCAATTTCGCATCAATTGTTCCGGAACCATTCATTACCAATTCAACTTCATCAACAGCAAACGTATCAGGAACCCAGATTCTGCCGCTTCCATTTAATTCGAGCTTTTTAATATCCGGAACAGTCACGAGAATTTTTATCGGTTCGTGGCTGTCAAAGCATCCTTCGCTGCTTATTTTTACTATTCCATCATCAACATCTGTTTTAATTTTCTCCAGAATATTCTGTTGAGCGACAATATTGATCACTTCAACATCACCTTTCACAATGGATACGTCAGCATCCAGATTCAATTCTACACCCTCCGCTCCGTCAATTGGCCGTTTGTCTGAAACCATTTCACCCGTACCTTCTATACAATTCAGACCGCAGGAATGTAAAATCAAACTTATACTGAAAACCAAAATACTGAACGCAGACGAGCGAAGTTTCATGATGGCAGAGTTTTATTTTCTCAAACCTAACGTATTCTGCTGACTAAATCAAGGGTTGTTTAGAAACAATGGGAGAGAAAACACGATGACTTAAGTACTCCGGCAGCACCGACAAGGATTATTTGGAACAACGGTTTAAAAAACTATCTTAGCATCATTCAACTGTGTAACCTGTTTTTATGTTTGTTTTTTCGCAAAAGTCCCGGCTTCTCCATTCCAGAGGACTTTATCCTTCCGGATTATTGACGGTGCTGCTGTTTTTCCTTTGTATCTGTTCCGCATATAAATCGATCGCTGCTGACACCAAACCTCTTACAAAAGAAGATTATATCCTTGATATTGAAGACTACAAGAATAAAATCATTAAAAATCATGCGCATCCTTTCAATTACATAACCAGGCAACAGTTTCTGGATTCCGTTGCTGCTTTTCAATCACGTGCTCCTCAGATGAATATCGATGAATTGAAAGTAGGTTTTTTAAAATTGAACGCACTACTTCTTGATCCGCATACGAATGTAGATTTACCAAGAGATAAATTTCTGCCATTAATGGTCAATATGTTTGATGATGGCGTAATTCTGATTGGTACTTCTTTTCAATACTCCAGCTATTTAGGAGCACGAATTCTTGAAGTAGAACAAACGCCGATTGATACATTGTTACAAAAACTACGTTGTCTTGTTGGAGCGAACAACCAAAGCTGGATAAAATATTCACTTCCGAGAATATTATCTGTCGCAGATTATCTTGCCGGTATGCACCTGATATCGTCAAAAGACTCCGTCCCTCTCACTCTATTGGTTGATAAAGACACTGTACATTTTAAGATGGCAACAGAAAATCAGTACAGTATGGAAATGCAGTATTTTAAATCTGCAAAACCCATGTTGAGATCGGGCAACAGTCAAAATTACTGGTACAAATACATTGAAGATAAAAAAGCAATCTATATTCAATATCAAAGTTGTATTGAAATGCCTGACAAGCCCATGGCTAAATTTCAGGAGACTGTACTTGCAGACATACATCGTTTAAACCCCGAAAGAATTATCATTGATATGAGGTATAACTCCGGCGGCAGGGTTCCGTTGTTTACTCCTTTTATCAAAGCAATGGCCAGAGACAGTATTTGTCAACTCAAGAAGACAGCAGTACTGATAGGTAGACGTACTTTCTCTGCCGCTATATGGAATACTTTTGAAATGAAAAACCAATTGAAAGCAACATTGATTGGAGAAGAAACCGGCGGTGATTTAAATCATCCCGGAGCTGTGTATACATTCGATCTGAAGCATACAAAAATTAAAGTAGCCTATTCCAAATACGATTTTTATCTGGATGCAACTGTCAAGGCAGGAATTCTGCCTGACATTCCTGTAAAAAAACTCAGCGATGATTATAAAAATGGAATAGATCCCGAATTGGAGAAAGCGTTTACGTATTGATTTTGATTGAATAGCTTTTTTTGTATGAAAATGTTTTTCCCCATTTTCAGATTACGAGAACATTCCAGGGAATTTCCTGAAGAGAAGATTTAAGAAAACATCTAGCATTTCCATTTAGACGAATTTCATTCTTAAGACATTCAATTAGAAAATAGTAAATTCTCAGGCTACCAGGCATTTCCAATTATTCATACATTTGCAAAAAATAATTTTATGTCACAGGATATCCGATCTCTCGCACCAACATCAGTATGGAATCATTTCGCCGATTTGAATGCTATTCCCAGAGCATCAAAAAAAGAGCAAAGGGTGATTGAATTCGCAAAATCATTTGGTGAGAAACTGGGTTTACCAACACATGTTGATTCCATAGGCAATGTCATCATAAAAAAACCTGCTACACCCGGAATGGAAAGCAGAATGACCGTCGCATTACAAGGTCACCTGGATATGGTGCATCAAAAAAATTCTTCTTCGAATTTTAATTTCGATACACAGGGAATTGACATGATCGTAGACGGTGATTGGGTGCGGGCAAATGGTACCACACTTGGCGCTGACAATGGAATCGGAGTTGCGTGTATCATGGCTTTGCTGTCATCAAAAGATATTCCCCATCCTGCACTGGAAGCATTGTTTACCATTGATGAAGAAACCGGCATGACAGGAGCACTCGGATTAAAAGGTGGTTTGTTAAACGCCAAAGTGATGCTCAACCTCGACACAGAAGATGATCGTGAACTAACCATCGGTTGTGCCGGCGGTGTGGATGTGACTGCGAACGGAAACTATACTGAAGAAAAATCCCCGGCAGGAAACAGTGGTTTAAAAATTCATGTCAAAGGACTCACAGGCGGACACTCCGGAATGGACATACACAAAGGTCGTGGAAACGCAAACAAGATTATGAATCGCATCTTGTCTAACTTGTCAGAAAGAGTTGAAATACGCATCAACAGCATAGACGGAGGGAGTCTGCGAAATGCAATTCCACGGGAATCTGTTGCTGTTCTTAGCGTTCCGGCTAATCAGGTTTCGCAAGTCACCGGAATGGTGAAAGACCTTGCTGAAACTTTGAAAAAAGAAAATCATACTACAGATCCAAACCTTGTAATTGAAACAAGTACAGTAGATAATCCTGCTTTGGTTATAACCTTGGATCTTCAGAAAAATTTTATCCGAAGCGTGTATGCTTGTCCAAATGGCATCTACCGCATGAGCCCCGACATCCAGGATCTCGTGCAAACTTCCAACAATGTCGCGCGCATTCTTGTGAAAGACGGAAGCTACAGCATTCAGTGTCTGACACGTAGCGCTGTGGATTCCGAAAAAATGGATCTTGCACAAGCAATCAAATCATCCTTCGAATTGATTGGTGCAAACATAAGTTTTGCAGGCAGTTATCCGGGATGGGCTCCCGCTCCTGAATCTTCTATCGTAAAGTTGATGAGTGGATTGTATGTTGAACGTTACAAAGAAAAACCGCATGTGAATGCTTGTCATGCCGGACTGGAATGCGGAATCATTGGCGCGAATTATCCCAACACGGAAATGATTTCATTCGGACCGAACATTACAGGTGCACATTCTCCCGATGAAAAAGTGCAGGTAAGTTCTGTTCAAAAATTCTGGTCGTTCTTACTTGAGACTTTGAAACGAATGCCTGAAGCAAATTGACCGGTATCGCTTTCTCATCTTTCTACACTCAACCTGATATCGGAAGAATAACCATCTTCTGAAATGGCACGCAGGTAATACAATCCTGAGCTGAAAGCAGACAAATCAATTTTCGTTTCTTCTTTCATATTTACCACTCCGGCAAATACTTCTTTTCCATATTGATCTCGCAATATTATCCTCGAAGGAGTGCGTTCACTGTTTTTGACAAATAACAAATCAGAAGCAGGATTCGGATATAAGCTCAATCGCTCGGTGCGATTTTCAACTACTGATATTTCACATATATCAGAATACTCCGACTTTCCATCAAAGTCAGTTTGTTTCAATCGATAGTATGTGGATTGATTCGGTTGTGTTTCATCATCCAGATAATAGTAAAGCAACTGCGTACTGTTTCCAGCACCGGGAACATTCCCAACTACTTTGAAATGTATAGTATCAGTTGACTTTTCCACAGTGAAAAAATCATTGTTTGTTTCTGAAGCTGTAGTCCAGCTAAGCCGAACTTTGTTGTCATCTTTCAATGTACAATGAAAATCGACAAGGTGAATTGGCAGGACAACTGAATTAACTGTAGCAAGTGTGATCGGTCCTGTACTACTTAAAGCAGACGCGGACACAATTGTCCCTGCACTTATTGTTCCCGTTACACCACCATTACCATGATCTTTCCATTTTCCCTCTGTAACATCCCATCTTGCCAAACGCATATCCGTAGGAGTAGTCACATTACAACTATTCAATCCCCATCCGGCAGTGACTGTAACCGAAGATGTTCCGGAATTTCTGCTAAAACTCCAGTATTCACACCGACTAATATTCGCGAGTGTAGCATCTTTCTGAGTCACATCAAATGCACCATTTGGATCCTGACTTCGATAGGTGACAGTAAACTGATCTGTTACAACAGAAGGTGCAGAAATTGCCAATGGGCTGTATACTCCCGCAGCACCCACCGGAAAAGTAAACGCTGTGTTTCCCGTTTTCTTCACCGATCCATCCACGTATGAGTTGTTGCTTGCACCTGTCACAGCTGCTCCTGCAAGAATTTCAAGTGTAGCCAACTGATTGACCACACCGGAAGTAAGTGTGAGCACCGACGAAACCTGATTCGTTCCACTTGACATTGTTACTCCATACGGATTATTAATCACCAATGAATAAAATGTTTCTGTTCCGCTACAACTGATATCGGATGAAGAGCTTCCGGAAAAAGTTACTGTTCCGGAACGACCGGTAAATGGCGGCGATTTACTGGATGTCACTGCCCAGTTTTTATTTGCTACAATAGAAAAGTTGGATGCACTCACATCCAGTCCTGCTGATCCAGCGATGGTCACATCTCCATTCACCACAATATTTCCTGCAAGAGTTTTGGTTCCTCCTCCTTGTACAGTCAGATGTCCATATGAAGCAGGTGTTGAAGAAACTGTTTGCGCACCTGTACTTTGGTAAACAACATTGCTCGTATTATTCAATGAAATATTTACCGTAGTGTATCCTGTAGGAAATGAAACATTGGTAGCACTTCCTGCATTTCCCAAATACAAACCTGTACCTGCTGCCATGGTCAAAGTTCCGGTAGCATTTCCGGTTATCTGATATGTGTTGCATGCAAGAATCGCGGAGCCGGAGACATCAAGATTTTTGTTTATTGTAATCGCTCCGCTCAATGTTTTTGTTCCACTTCCGGAAATACTTAAGTGATGGTAGGTTGTAGAAAAAACAGATTGTGTTCCGCCTGCACAATAATTTACAGTATTACTCGCAGTAGATGCAGAAAAAGAATTTCCTGATCCCGAATACGAAATATTTCCGGAAATATTCAGGGTCGAACCATTCATGTTAGTCCAGCTGCTTCCTCCCAATAAGTTCGCTAAAACAAGATTTCCGGTGTTGTTTACTGTTCCGGTATTGACAAAAGTGGAAAGCGTCAAAGTCATTGACGTGACTGTAATGGTTCCGGAGTTACTCATGTCACAATTGAATGTACTCCAGGTCCCAACATTCATTGTTCCGCTATTGGAAAAAGTTCCACCGAACAAAGGATTCAACGTGAAAGTACCAGAACCACTGATGGTACCTGAATTGCTTGAGACCGATGCACCCCAAAGACCGATGACCCGGAATGAACTATTCACAGTCATGGTACCACCGGATTGAACAACAATTGAATTGACGCTGAATAAGCCGGATGTAGACATGGTATATCCATTTCCAATTACAACATCATCAAGACTACCGGGCGCTGATGCTGCGGCGATTCCTCCCAACGCCACAGTACTCCACGAAGCTGCTGCCGTAGTTAATCCGGAAAGTCTGGAATAATACGTTGCGGCCTGCATAGGATCGATCATCGAAAATACAAGGATTCCGATGATTATACAGCGTGTAAGGAAATGGCCCGCTTTCATTTTCATTTTCCAACTTCAGGGATCTTTATTTTCTTCAATGTTAAAAAACACCGAAAGAATTCCATTCAAAATGGTTTACAATCCTGAATTTGATCTATTTTATAATATAATCTATTCTGAAGATGAAGTAAATGAATTCCGAAAAAGGCTTGCAGAAATAATAAATTGAAAGTGTAAGATTTAAATTCAATTTGTTCACCACTTTTTTTCAGAGAAAAAACGCATAAACGATTTGATCACGAGGCACAATGAAATGTATCTGATTTCATTTCAAAACCAAATATGAAGACGGCTAAATAAAAAGGGCGTAAAAGAATTTCTCCTTCTACGCCCTCGCAGAAAACAGGTTTGACCCTGTCATTTCATCAATTTCTTTTTAATAACTTAGAATTACACTGTTCGCATTTCCATTTACATTCCAGGAAACTTTATAGCCATATGCACAAGCATAAGGTGTCGGATTTCCATTCTGATCCAGGCCCAGTGTAAGTGTAAACACAGAACTGTTGATGTGATGTACCAATTCACCAGAATTAAATCTCCACAATCCGCAATATGTATTCGACAAAATCGGACTGGTATAATTCGTTGTGAATGTTTCTCCGAATCTGTTAATTCCCCAACTGTCGACATTGGAATATCCATTTAATGTTGTGTCTCCTTTTGCTGTAAATACGATATGTGCATAAGGAATAGATGGATTCGTTGTTGCCTGTACATAACTCCACTCTGTGGTGCGTGCACTGTTCCAGGTTGCACTCAGACTATTGTCAAATGTCACCGCTATATTCAATGCTCTTTCCTGGTATTTTA
>CALMQM010000009.1 GCA_937871435.1 uncultured Bacteroidota bacterium
TGGAAGGATATCAAACTCAGCCTCATATCGATATGGGTTTAACGGGAAAGAGATAGACAGCACAACCTACGGACAAGGGAATGAGTATGACTATGGATTTAGAATCTATAATCCGAGAATTGGAAAATTCTTAAGTGTAGATCCATTGGCTAAATCATACCCAATGCTTACCCCATATCAGTTTAGTTCTAACGACCCCATATGGATGATAGATATCGATGGATTAGAAGGGGTGAAATTTTATGATGTTTTAAAGGGCAATGCAAATTTGATCGATTGGCTGAATGATCCTCAAACTTATATACAGGGTGCAAACTGGTTCAATAAGAATATAAATCCCCTTTATGCACTTAATGCGCGCTTGTATGAAATTAGAACAGGAAGGGATTATAACAATCCTGATTTGCCTAAAAACAGAAGTACTGCGGCCGCAGAAATAGTTGTTGATGGGGTTATGTATGCTTCGGGAGAAAAAGCATTTATGGCGTTGAAAGGAGAGAATGTTTTAGAAAACCAAATGGCCCAAAATGCTAAAGCATTGATGGGAAAAACTGTAATTTCTAAGCAGCTAAGTAAAAATAATGGAAATATTTTGGAGGTAATAGACAATGAGATCGACGATGTTGTAAAAGATGGAAATGGCATAATCACAGGAAGAGGCAGTTTAGGACCAAACAACACTTTGAACTTATGGATTAAAACTACAGGAACAACTTTAAAAGGAAGAGGAAACGATGTATTTATTGCTCTGTTTAATAAAGTCTCTTCGTACGGTGAAATAAAATCCATTTCAGGAGTTTGGAGTAAAGGAGCTATGGGGGACAATTTAACAACATTTAATAATCTAGTAAAAGACGGTAAAACTCTCGAGGAGGCCGCCCTCGGTACTTTTACAGGGAAAAATGCACAACGTTTAGGTTATAGCAAGGTTGTTTTTGAAGATGTTCAGAAAATTAATGGCGAGTATACGAATGTTAATGTGCTTTTTAAAAAATGATAAATTATGATTGAACGAGAACTACTTCAGAAAATTGGCTTTAGGGACTTTATCCATAAGGATTTTTCTAAAAGAGATAATAGAGAAAGAATGATTTTTTATGGGATCTATGAAAATCGGTCTTTAATGATTTTAATTGCCAAGACTCCCGAAAGCATAAAAGGATATGAATTGGAAAATATTTCGGTAGATATTGATAACAGCGTTTCTGTAATAAAGCAATTATTTGGTGATAACCCGACAATTGAAAACATCGTAAAGATGATAGAATTAAATCACTTGCGTTAGTTAGTAGATCCGTAGGCTTTTTTAGTCCCAGTACTACGCAGGCTTCTTAAAGGCAGGTTCATTTCAGATTAACCGCTTCATACAACTTACGTTTTGTACATCTGTTACCAACAAAATAGGCTGTCTCTATAGATTGAGACAGCCTACTTTATTTATTAAATATAATTTATTTACTCTTTCAAAAACTGCAGTTTCTGAACCTTATTATTCGCAACTATTGTAATAAAATAAACTCCTTTTTCATGTCCTGATAAGTTAGCAGAATAGTTCAACTTACCATTACTGGTAACGACAAAATCGTTTACTACTTTCTGGCCTGCAAAAGAACTTATATTTATCTGCAATTTGACACCCACTTTATAATCACCTGTAATTGTTACCCTGTCTTTAACCGGGTTGGGAAATATTCGCACGTTGTTTTGAACAGCGTGTTTCAATTTGTTCGTGCTGTCACAACCACTTTTAAAGTCCGGGCCTTTTACATAGTCAGTAAGCGTAGTATCACCATGTACACATGCATTTCTAACTCTCCATTGGTAGTTAGTGCAGGGTCGTACAGTATCGCATTTGGTAATGTACACCTGGCCGGCACTGTAATGGATTAATACTGTTGTCCAACTGGGTGCACCTATGGGGCGGTATTGTAATACAGCACCCTTTGGTGTGTCACATCCAATATGGACGGAATCATACAGTTTCCACCTAAAGCAAACCATGGAATCTGTTACAGATGAAATACGTAAACTGTCGGGTAAGGGGCAGCAATTCGATTGTGCTGAAGCATCGTTTGTTGAAAGGAACAAAAAGATCAGGCTGGCTGTGATAATGGAAAAGATTGTCTTCTTCATAATATGTTTTTTAGATTTAGTGAATACTATCAATATAAAAATTAAAATCCTGCATTCAAATAGGCATATAAAAAAATAATGAAAAAGTTTTGGCTTAAAAATGGAGCATGAAAGAGTAAGAGTACAAGGGAGTGACACAACCGCAGATGCCTATAGATAAATTGTTTAACTACAAAAGTTGTTACTTAAAATGAAGAAAGAACTTGAAGGTTGAAGTGGAAATTCCAGATTATTAAGTATTAATACTATTTTCAAAAACCGTTAAGCAATCACTAGTTTTTTACAATAGATGATGGGAAAATAAAATAAAAATAGATATTTCAAAGTTTGATATGTTATTAAATTCCCGATGTTTTAATCACGTTCCTTAACAACAACTTTTTCACTACCTAATCAGGTGACTATAGCCTAGTAAGATGCCATTATATTTTAATAATGAACCGGATAAAAAGAGACATCCTCAAGTATATACTTCGAATCGTTAAAATCCTTCACGCCATTGATTTTCAGAATCGATTGGATATCTTCATTGTTTTTATAAAGAATTTTTACTGATCCGTAATCAACGGATAATAAGTCACCATTTAAGTCATAGAGACCAAAAAATTCATCGCAAGTATTGCACCCACCATACCCTTTCAAATAGTAGAAATAATTTTCAGAGCCGATTATTTGCACGCGATAAATAACGTTATCAAGCATTTCCAAGTAATCTAGGCTATTGATCTTTTGCCGCACTTTTTTACATGGGGAATCCAACTTCTTTAACACAGTATCCTTGTTGTAAAAAGTAAGCTTTTGACTTATTACTACGGGATTAAATAAACTTCTTTCCTCTGGTATAACTGAATCTCGTTGACAAAGAGTAACTATTTTTAAACTATGATTCTTATAACATATTTTAGTTTCAAGTTCAAAAAGTTTATCATTAATCGTAATTATTTTAGAAACTGCCGTATCATCTATAATATTTTGATTAGTATTAACCCTATCTCTTCTATTCCTATCATTAGACTGATACTTGCAAGCCGATAAAAAAAGCAAGCCTAAAAAAGCTGAAATAAATACTTTGTAATTCATGCTATTTTTTTGTTAGTAATTGTCCATGTGGTGTTGCTATTTCAGAATTTAAGTTCAACTCTTTTGACAGGCCAAGTTTGAAAACTTCTTTAGCTTGTTCTAAAGATAAACCTTCCTGAGAGGCCCCAGGTAAGGAGCTCCATTCATTTTTCAGTAATTTAAATGCTGTATTCAAATCTCCGGTCTGAACGCTAAAAGATGCTTTTCTCCTATCAATAAGCCAAACAGCTATTTTATCCTGAGACTCAGGAGTAAAGTCTGCTATATTAATCTTCTTCTTTGCTTCATCGTATGTGCCTGCCAGAATCTGATATGCACCTGCTGCAGTAGAAGTAATTCCCCATCTTGTTGTTGTTTTATGAGGGTGATCTTTATATTTTTCCTTGTCAGCAATGCCTTCTCCAAACTTTTTGTCGTTAAATAAAATATCATACGGATTCGTTCTTCCAGCACCTTCAGTAGTTCGTATGGTGTATAACATAGCTCTTGTATTCAATTCTTCATTTGTTATTCCAACTGAGCTGCTGAGTTTATTTAAGTCGATAGTGTTCGCGCCTTCTTTTCTTCTCAAAAGTTGCCATACTTTGGCTACATCTTCAGATTTTATAACCCGTACCTGTGTATTATTATCTCTTGATTTTGCAATCAGGGAGCCATCTGCTGCATAGTAATATTCAAGCCCATCCAAATCAATGCCGGATATCGGAGAATTGCTTGCAAATTGATAGGGTGTAAGCTCAGGATATTTCGGTGTAAGTGGATCTACACTTAAGAATTTTCCAATTCTCGGATTATAGATTCTAAATCCATAATCATATTCATTGCCTTGACTGTACGTTGCACTATCAATCTCTTTTCCATTAAAGCCGTACCTGTAGGATGCAGTGTTGGATACCCTTCCAGGCATTTGCATTCCGAACGGATAGTGAAATGTGCATTAATTAGAAAGGCGTTTGTTAATTACAGTTACTAACTTATTTTAAAACTTATCTATAGACGGAGGCACTAAGGAAATTCTAAATTATCTTTAGCGTTTTCGTATACTTTTCTCAAAAAGTAATTTTTTTCTTTAAGAGCTAAATAATAGTACCCATTAGCGGCGGCTTGTCTGTCCTCATGGGCTGTTGAAAGTTTTCCATAAGACATAAAAATAAATTGACTTTCATTATACAAGTCACTTTTAAAGGTAGCTTTTTCCAATTTGAATGATTGTATTAACCCATATGAAACAGCTGTATCTTTAACTGCTTCCAAAAAAATTAATGCTGAATCACATACTTTATCGATGCTGCTTTCTATTAAAGCAATATCGTTTTCAATTCCATCTTTCATACCTGAATCAATTAACATATCCATAAACTTAGTAGGGGTGGAATCTAATCTGTCTATGAATCCAATGTTTGCTTGCTTGTCACTATAATTTGTCACATCACCTTTCTTTTGATTGTAATTCTTATCATCAGTTGAATTGTTGCAACCCACTGTAATAAAGAAGAAAAATAAACATAAAAATTTTCTCATAATCAAGTCTATTTATGAGGGAAGAACGTTAGGGAATGGAATTAAGTTTTTATAGTTTTTTTCAATTTCAGGTTGCTCATAATTTATGATATCCTCAGGAGGTTTCTGCCTAGTTTTTTTGGAAGAATCTTCAGCTTCATAAACTCCATTTTCTAATATTTGCAATCTGAAATTCTTTCTTTTTTCGCTGGCACTACTAATGGTCCCATTTTTAATACAATTAATCAAACCTTGCTTACCATTAAGTTTATATATACCGAGGGCAGTTTTGACATTACTTGTACCAGAGTTGAAATAAATATCAGCTATAACATCCATTTCTGTTTGAGCAACGATTGATTTATCAATTTTAAATAGTAAGAACCAATTTTGTAAATCCTTTGCATTTTCATTTGTTTCCTGAATGAACATATCTACTGCTTGTTCATAGGTTACGCCATTTTTGAATTTCGTTTCCTTTTGCAATGCATCTTTATCATAGTAAGTATTACCAATTGAACCGAGGTGAATTAAGCTGCCAAATCCAATGGTTGCATTTCCGCCTCGTCTTTTGTCTCCATCAGCATCATACATGGTTAGAGATAAACCCTCTTGTCTAGCAGCTGTAATCATATAATCAATTGAAATACCGGAATGGATAGATGCGGAACGTAGATTCAAAGATTGTTTCAGTTGTTCATTTGTATATTTGAAATCTCCAGATCTTACTTTACCCTTTACGCCGGGTTCTAAACCATCAATATCAATAAACTTAATCGGGTTATTTCCCGCAAATTGGTAGGGTGTGTACCAAGGGTAATCTCTTTGTATTGGATCGATGCTCAAAAATCTTCCGACTCGTGTATCATAAATTCTCATTCCGTAGTCCTGCTGATTGCCTGCCCCTTTTACCTCGTTATCATTTTCTTTCCCATTATATCCATACCTATAGGAGGCAGCATTAAATACCCTTCCCGGCATTTGCATTCCGAACGGATAGTGAAATGCCGATTATTCAAAGTACTTTTATTAACGATAAAAAATAACCGAAGTATAAATTATTTTAATAAACTCAATTAATCTTGGCTATTGACATGCTTGGATGGGTCAAGGAAATCCCTCATTCCTTAATGATAATAAAATATATTCTTTAGATAATCGGTATGTTTATCAAAAATCTAAAATTTAAACTCTTACAAATAAAGAGCTACTTAAGAAGTCAACGGCTGAAGAGAATTCATACTTTTATCATATTAGTTATGGGAAGTTGCAATCAAATCAAAACGCCAAATCTCTCCTTTCTTTATATTAGTTCCATCAACATTAACAGCACAAGAAAATAAGTGTTTTCCCGAAGCAGCTTCAAGGACTGGTTGAGAAAACGCAACACTTTTTATTTCAATTTCCTGACCTCCATTTTTAAGTACCATTCCAGCCTTAGGAATAAACATTTCATCAAATTCAAGAAGAAGAATTAATCCAATGGATGTGTGAAAGATGTCAATGATTTTCGCTTCACTCATATGTCTACTTTTTTTTCTGCAATTCTTTAAGATGATTTTCCCATTTAACTTTCGCTGATTTTATTGAATTCATTTCCGATTCAGACCATCCTTCTTTTCCTCCAATAGTTAATAATTTATCTTGTGCTTCTATTTCAAGAGTAGCTTTATTTATAGGGATTTGTACATATTCTCCACCATATTGTAATGTTTGCTGGTGATGTATAGCCTCTTCTAAAAGATCAGCCCTTCCTGCATTTTTAGTCACAAGTATTGAAGCGGGTTGATTATCTGTCCCTTCCATATATGAGGCTTTCATACCCATGCTTTCTAAATATTTTAGATCATCCGAAGTTTGTGCTACAATTATTCTAACTCCATCGTTTTGTGCCTTTTGTAATATTGCATTCCCCTCATCAAATATCTCTGACCTAAATGGAATTCTGGTTGACCTTAACCAGGGTGTAAATGCAGTTCCTACTATTTTACCAACCCCCCATCCAATAATTGCATTTGCTAACGCCGTTTTCGACCTTAAATCTTGCGCAGCCTTTCCTTCCGATGTTGTAGCTCTATTATGTTCGGCTGCTCCAGCTATTTGTGATGTAGTATAAAGCGTAAAAACAGTTCTTGTAACGTTTCCCCCCGTTGATAAATCATACGGCAAAAGTATTGCTCCCCCCACAACTGAAAAACCAATTAGATTACCTCTTAATTGATATTGCTTTGATAATGCCGGATCAATTTTAAATAACCTTGCAGATTCTTCACGTATTTTTCGATCAGCTTCGCTAAAATCAAATGGGGTGTCTTCACCTCCGTCTAAGTCTTTGGCAAAAATTGGTTTACAACCTGCAAATTGATATGGCGTATACCAAGGATATTCATTTGTCAACGGATCAACACTCAAGAATTTGCCAATTCGTGCATCATATATTCGCATGCCGTAGTCATAATCTTGTGCTGTTATATCCTTATCCAACTCTTTTCCGTTAAATCCGTATCTGTAAGAAGCAGCATTAAACACCCTCCCC
>CALMQM010000010.1 GCA_937871435.1 uncultured Bacteroidota bacterium
GACGATATTTAGAGAGTTTTTCAGCCTATGCCCGGCAGTTTTTGGGGAATATGGAACGTCCGGATGTAGATAAGATAAGCGGATTGAGTCCGGTTATTTCCATTGAGCAGAAAACTACCAATCTGAATCCGCGGTCAACAGTAGGCACCACAACAGAGATTTATGATTTCCTGCGTTTGCTTTATGCCCGTGCCTCAGAAGCTTATTCTTATGTGACCGGAGAAAAGATGATTAAGCTTAGTGATGATCAGATTATCGATTTAATCATTAAGAAGTTTAATGGAAAAAAGATCATGCTGCTTGCCCCTTTGGTAAAGGCAAGAAAAGGACATTACCGTGAGTTGTTTGAACAATTGATACAACAGGGTTACCTGCGGGTTCGAACAGATGGGCGATTGGTTGAATTGAAAAAAGGATTGCAACTGGATCGATATAAAACTCATGACATCGAATTACTGATTGACCGGATGGAAATTTCAGAGTCGGTCCGTCAACGGTTGAATGAGAGTCTTGTTTTAGCCATGAAGCTGGGGAAAGGATCAATTCTGTTGGTAGAAGGAGACAAAGAGAAGGAACATTATTACAGCCGACATTTGATGTGTCCTACTTCCGGAATATCGTATGACGAGCCGCAGCCCAATACATTCTCATTCAATTCACCCTATGGCGCATGTAGAAAATGCAATGGACTCGGGACTATTTCGGAGATTGATTTAAAAAGCATTATTCCGGACCCAAAGCAAAGTATTAAATCAGGAGGGATCGCCCCATTGGGTCCACAAAGAGATACCTGGATTTTCAAACAGTTGATAGCATTGGGTAGAAAGTACAATTTCAATCTGACGATGCCAATCGCTGAGATACCTGAAGAATCATTGAACATTATTCTTTATGGTTCGGAAGATGTTTTGAATGTATCCATGGATTATGCAGGCGGAAATTCATATCATCATGCGATTACATACGAAGGGATTGTAAACTTCATCGTAAATCAGGATACCGAAAACACTTCCAACAGCATGAAGAAGTGGGTTCAAAGTTTCATGCTCCAGGTTGAATGCCCGGAATGTCATGGTGCCAGGTTGAAAAGCGAAGCTTTGAATTTTAAAATTAACAATAAAAATATTGCCGAGTTAGCGAGTATGGATGTGCTCGCATTGAGTCAGTGGTTTGAGAATCTTGATACGAAGCTGAGTGCAAGACAGAAAAAAATTGGCCAGGAAGTAATCAAAGAAATCAGAAAAAGGATTCAATTTTTGCTGGACGTCGGTTTGGATTATCTGACTCTGAACAGAAGCAGTAAAACGCTGAGTGGCGGAGAATCACAGCGGATCCGGCTTGCAACACAAATCGGATCACAACTTGTGGGTGTGTTGTACATTCTGGATGAACCGAGTATCGGATTGCATCAGCGCGACAATGTTCGATTGATTAAGTCGTTGCAGGATCTTCGTGATACAGGCAATACGGTCATTGTTGTAGAGCACGACAAAGAAACAATTCTTGCCGCGGATTATGTGATTGATCTGGGACCCGGAGCAGGTACACATGGAGGGAAAGTAGTCGCACAGGGAACTCCGTCTTCAATCATGCATCAAAAAAGTCTCACCACTGATTATTTAAACGGGACAAAACAGATTCATATTCCTTCAACACTTCGCAAGGGAAGTGGAAAGTTTCTTGAGCTCAAGGGAGCTACCGGACATAATCTTAAGAATGTAAATGTGAAAATTCCACTGGGAAAATTCGTTGTCGTTAGTGGAGTTTCTGGTAGCGGAAAATCTTCTTTGATTAATGAGACGCTTTATCCTATTCTCAACCAACATTTTTTTGATGCGCATCAGAAGCCGCTTCCCTATTCCGGAATACAAGGTTTGAATCATATCGACAAAGTGATTGAAATTGATCAGTCGCCAATTGGCAGAACTCCGAGATCAAATCCTGCAACTTATACAGGAGTGTTTACGGACATTCGAAATTTATTTGCTCAGTTGCCGGAAGCGGCTATTCGTGGTTATCAGCCGGGACGTTTTTCCTTCAATGTCAAAGGTGGAAGATGTGAAACCTGCCAGGGAGGCGGAATGAGAGTTATTGAAATGAATTTCCTTCCGGATGTTTATGTTGATTGTGAAACCTGCAGAGGAAAACGTTACAACAGAGAAACACTCGAGATCAGATACAGGGGAAAATCTATCAGTGATGTGTTGGATATGAGCATTGAACAGGCTGTCGAATTTTTCAGCAACATGCCGCATATTTTGCATAAGATCAAAACACTGGAAGAAGTTGGTTTGGGATACATTACATTAGGACAACAGAGCACAACTCTAAGTGGTGGCGAAGCGCAACGTGTGAAGCTGGCAACTGAATTAAGCAAACGTGATACCGGGAATACTTTTTATATTCTCGACGAGCCAACAACAGGATTGCATTTCGAAGATGTACGAATTTTACTCGATGTTTTGAATCGACTGGTGGATAAAGGAAATACAGTTCTGGTGATTGAACACAATATGGATGTGATAAAAATCGCTGATCATATTATTGACTTAGGACCGGAAGGCGGGCAACGAGGCGGGACTATTGTGGCTGAAGGAACGCCCAGGGAGATCATTAAAAACCAAAAGAGCATTACCGCTGAGTTTCTGAAGAAGGAAATTTTAGAATATGAAGCATTGGGAAACCTTAAACAAGTATGAACGTAAGACAATTTTGCTTTCTTCTGCTATGACTTTAACAGAAGATGGTATGTAAGAAATTGTTTTAGCTAATTAAATGAACCAAATGAATTTTGACGAATTAAAAATCCGCAGAGCTTTTTCGGATAAAGACTGGCAAGAAATTAAAGCCCATGACACCTGGCAAATATTTAAAATCATGTCGGAGTTTGTTGATGGCTTTGAGAAGTTAAGTAAAATAGGACCTTGTGTTTCCATCTTTGGTTCCGCCAGAACCAAACCGGAACATCAGTATTATAAACTTGCAGAAGAAATTGCATACAAACTCACAAAAGAAGGATACGGTATAATTACCGGTGGTGGTCCTGGCATAATGGAAGCCGCCAATAAAGGAGCAAAAACTGCAGGAGGGAAATCTGTCGGATTGAACATTGAATTACCTTTTGAGCAGTCTTCCAATCCGTATATAGACAGTGACAAACTGATCACCTTTGATTATTTCTTTGTCCGCAAATTAATGTTTATCAAATACGCGCAGGGATTTGTTGTACTTCCAGGCGGATTCGGTACCATGGATGAGCTGTTCGAAGCACTTACGCTGATTCAAACGAAGAAAATCGGGAAGTTTCCGATTGTAATGGCCGGAAAGGAATATTGGGGCGGATTATTCGACTGGATAAAAACTACACTTGTACAGGAGAAAATGATAGACCCGAATGATCTCAATTTGTTGATGCTTGCGGAAGATGCGGATCATGCGGTAAAACATATCAATGAGTTTTACTCCCGATATCTGTTAAAACCTAATTTTTAACGAGGGAATTTCATTTCAAAAGACCGGCCTAATAACCGGTCTTTTTTTTTGATGACAAGTGATAAAAAGGGTGGAATTCGGAGCACGATTTAAAGCTTCGGGTTGACCATTTTTGTATCCAACAGATGCCTGAAAAGCACACAGGGAAAGGTATTCAGCCGGTTTAACAAGAATGAATTTAACTCAATTCAGAGCCCTGTGTTTTCAACATTTATGTTTGGATAACTGCCACAGGAACAAACCTTTTGCAGCTTTTAGTCTGAGTATCTTGAGCCATTAATTCAAGACATCATGATTAAATTACTGTCAGCCCTACTCTCTGCTTCCATGTTATTTATTCTGTCCTACTTTTTTGGACCGGAGCATTCTATTACAGTAGATGCACAAGCACCGGCCAAAGTAAGACCAGGCGATGATTTCATCTATGAGATGAAGGTTAGCAAAGGAGCATTGACGGGATTTTCGAGAATCCAGGTTTTCATTCCGCAAGGACTTACAGTTACACCGATGGAAACAAAGAACGCACAATTTCTTTTCGAAGAAGATTATGTGAAATTTATCTGGATCAATTTACCGGAAGACAAAGAATTTACAGTGAGCATGAAAATTCATGTTGATGCAAATGCTGATGGTGAAAAATATTTTAACGGTGAGTTGTCCTATATCGAGGATGATAAAACTGAAAAATATCCTCTGAAACAGGTTACAGTTGTGCTGGATCCAAGCCTTGCTCCTGCTCTCACAGAATCAAAACCTGAGATTGAAAGAAAATTGATTGCTGTAACGCCTGATCAGGGTGAATATCAGGTAGAATTAACCATTCATCCCCATCAGGAAACCGGGAGCGCGAAATTTATCGATGATATTCCTGATGGATTTACCGCATCAGTTGTTGAAACACATGGCGCGGAATTTTCATTCACTGAACAGGATGCAATTTTCAGCTGGGGATCACTTCCAACCGATTCAGTATTTACTATTTCATACAAAGTGAGTGCAGGCAGTCCAAAACCTGCTCCGAATATTAACGGCATGCTTGTTTACGGAGATCAAATGCTGGCTTCCAATTCAGGGCAATCACAAACCGTAGTTGATTCTCCGGCACAAAGTGAGAATACTACCAGCGCATCAGCGGATGCAATAATAGAAACTCTGGTTGCTTCTGAAACCGCGAAATCACCGACACCAACGGAATCGGGTGTTGCTCCTGCAGCTGAAATAAATATTCCGGCGCCACAGAATGGTATTTATTTTAAAGTTCAGATTTCAGCTACACGAAAAAGTCCTGCAAGAGATAATAAATGGTTTGCAGCAAAATACAACTGGCAGGAAAATGTGGATTTATCGATGCATGAAGGCTGGAAAAAGTATCTCGTTGGAACGTTTAATGATTACAACCAGGCGAAAGCTTTTCGCAATGCGACCAGCACAAAAGTATCCGATGCTTTTGTTGTGGCTTATGACAATGGCCAGCGGATTCCGGTTCAGGAAGCTCTGAATTCAAAAAAGGTGAATCAATAAATAATGCTTCCGTTCAGCTTGAATTAACTTATACTTTGTAATGAAAATTTTCTTTCCGAATAAATCCAGACATCTGACATTTATCACAGGTATATTCCTGTTCTGTTTCTGCAGTTTACATCAGGAAGTCCGGGCACAAAATGAAGCGGATTCGAGTGTAGAAAAAGTCAATCGTTTGCCGGTAATCAGTCTTGGTCAGGGTGTATTGAATTTTATCGGGGATGTTGGTTACACACATCTCAACCAACCATTCACAGCGCGATCCGGATTTCAACTGGAGGTTCAGCATCACAGCAGCAACAGATTTTCTATCGCGGCTTTTATTCTTTCAGGAAGAATACTTGGCGAAGAAAAGTCATTGCAGCGTACGCTGAATTTCAATTCTTCCATGGTTTCTGAAGGAGTGATGTTTCGTTATGATTTAATTCTGAGAAACATCAACCGCCAGGTGATTATTCCATATGTTACTGCAGGAGTAGAATATGTATTTTTTCATGCAAAAGCAGACATGAAAGACGCGAACGGGAATACCTATCATTACTGGAATGACGGATCCATCCGTGATGTAGATGAAAATGATACTGCTGCTTATCGCGCTGTAAAATTGCACAGGGATTATTCCTATGAAACGGATTTGCGTGATGCTAATATTGATGGTTTCGGCAAGTATCGTCAGAGTTCATGGGCATTTCCTGTTGGGGCCGGATTCCGATTCAAAATTTCCAGCAGATGTTCGATGCATTTCAGTTCTGTTGTACATTTTATTCAATCTGATTTAGTAGAAGGAATTACAACAGAGAGCAGTGGAACACGTCAGGGAAATGCTAAGAATGATAAAGTTGTGTACACTTCCGTTTCATTTCGTTATGACCTGAGTGCTGACAGAGATACACCGAGAAAAAACAAACATAAAACTACCGTCAGGAAAGAAGATGTGGAGAATATTGACTTCAATGCTCTCGCAGTAGAAGACGCGGATCACGATGGAGTACCTGATGTTCAGGATGATTCTTCCGCCACTCCGATGAACAATACTGTGAAGGATAATGGGAAGCCTTTGGATACAGATGATGATGGTATTCCAAATTACAGGGACAAAGAACCTAATTCCGCGAAAGATGCAGTGGTGAATACCGATGGTGAGACGATCACTGAAGAGATGATTGAGAAAAAATTCAGAGAAGATTCTCTTGCAGCGTTACCGGCATTGATTGAGTATATTCAGAGTTACGATCGACTTACACAGAGAAATCCGAATATTGAAAAACGCGATGGAGTGAGACCGAATGGTATGCCGGCGGATGTATCTATTATTCCATCTCTCTACAGAAGACTTGATCGTGATTTAAACGGAATCATTTCTCCGAAAGAAATTTCATTTGCTATCGACGATTATTTAGCAGGAAAATCTCCTTATTCAGTCCAGGAATTCTATAATCTGATAGATTTCTTTTTCACGCAGAGGTAGCGAAAACATTGAAAACCGGATGGATTGAAATAGCAAGACATCCGGTTTTTATTTTCAGATCATTATTATTTTCCAAGAATGAAAATTGTGTAAGATTCATCAGAATTTTTAGTTAACCATCTTTCCGGTTTTTAGTATCAGATAATCATATAAGGGGAGAAATCCCTTTTTATGTCATTTTGAAAATACCGGAAATATGTCAGAACAACTTTTACAAATCCTTGTTGTCGAGGATGATGAATTAGACAGAATGATCATGAAGCGTGCATTGCTTGGGTCAGGAATGAAACATGATTTGCATTTTGCGGAAGATCATGAAAGCGGAAAAGAAGCAGCTGCAGGAAAAGAATACGATTGCATTTTCCTTGATTACAATTTACCTGGAGGAACCGGATTGGAGCTTCTCAAAGAAATACGTGCGGCTAAAAACACGTCTCCGATCATTCTTGTGACGAGTCAGGGTGATGAAAAAATTGCAGTGGAAGCCATGAAGAATGGCGCGAATGATTATATTCCAAAGAGTCTATTGTCGGCAGACGGTATTGCGCAGAGTGTACGATTCATGGTTGCATTGAAAGCTCAGGAGAAACAGCGCTTGTTGCTGGAGCAGCAATTGAAGGAAACTGAAAGGCGTTTAAAAACCGTTGTAGCGAATGCACCGATTATACTTTTCGCGATCGACGAAAAAGAGCAGTTTACTCTTTTCGAAGGAAAAGGTCTTGAGTCGATGGGTATCAATAAGGAAGCTGTTACCGGTAAAACCATTAAAGACATTCAAGGAATTCCTATTCATGTAGAAGACTACCAGAGAGCCATGCAAGGTGAAGAGGTAACTTCGGTAGTGGAAATGGATAATAAATTTTTTGAGCTGTTCTACACTCCAATTCATTCAGATGATAACGGTGTAACGGGAGTAATCGGTGTAGCATCTGATATTACCGGACATAAACTGGCAGAAGAAGAACTGAAAACAGCGATGACTCTCGCGGAGGAAACAGCGAAATTAAAAGAGCAGTTCCTTGCCAACATGAGTCATGAGATTCGCACACCGATGAATGGAATCATAGGACTGACGCGGATTTTGCTTAACTCCCAATTGAACGAAGAACAACTGCGATTTCTCCAATCGATCAAAGTATGTTCAGACAATTTGTTGGTGATCATTAATGATATTCTTGATTTGTCAAAAATCGAAGCCGGGAAAATGAGTTTTGAGAGTGTTCCATTCCGCATTCAGGATCTTGCCCGACATGCGGTGGAATTATTTCAGGCCAAAGCAGACGAGAAATCGATCAGGCTTGTTACAAAAATGGACCCTGCTTTGCCTGAAGCATTATGTGGCGACCCTACCCGACTGAGTCAGATACTGAACAACCTGATGAGTAACGCGATTAAATTCACAAGCGAAGGGGAAGTAAGTTTGGGTATTCAGTTAAGGAGTCGCAGGGAGGGGCAAGTGACAGTTGATTTTGAAATCAAAGACAGTGGAATAGGAATTCCGGAAGGGAGTTTGAACAGTATTTTTGAAAGTTTCACTCAAGCGGGAACAGATACAACAAGAAAGTTCGGTGGAACCGGACTGGGATTAACTATTGTGAAACGATTGATAGAATTACAGGGAGGGAATATTGGTGTACGCAGTAAGGTAGGCTCAGGGACAACTTTTTATTTCCACCTGAGTTTTGACATCGCGACCTCCAAACAATTGGAGACACCGGTGGTACAGGAAAAAGACAGTTCTACCACTTCACATTTGCGGATCCTTGTTGCTGAAGACAATCCTATTAACCAACTTATTGTAAAGAAACTGTTTGCTGATTGGGAAACACCGATAGAATTTGCCGACAATGGTAAAATTGCCATTGAGAAGTTACAAAAATCAAGTTTCGATCTTGTGTTAATGGATATCCAAATGCCTGAAATGGATGGATATACAGCTGTTCAAAAGATCAGGACAGAGTTGCCGGAAGGGCTGAGAAAGATTCCAATTATGGCTATGACAGCACATGCAACTCAAAACGAGCGTCAAAAATGCTTTGAAGCGGGAATGGATGAATACATCAGCAAGCCGTTTGAACCTTTGGAATTAAAAAAGAAGATTCTGGAGCTAACCAAATCCAATACTTTACCGTTAGAAGGAAGACAAGAAGAATTTTCAGGAGAAAAACAAACTTCCGACATGCGCACTATTAAAGGATCTGTTTCAAGTACAGAACAGGATGATCATAAGAACTCATTACAAAAACCGGATCTTGTAATTGAAAATCCATCCACTCGTGTGGAGCCGGTAATTCCTGAGCACCAGATCAATCTCAGTTACCTGAAGCAGATCGCGGAAGGCAGTGAGTCATTTATTATAGAGATGATTGAAATGTTTCTGAATAAGACTCCTGTTGCTTTGGAAAAAATGCAGGAATCATTTCAGCAACAAAACTGGGAAGAACTGAAACAAATCGCGCACAGGATTAAGCCATCTTTTGGATATATCGGATTACCTGAAACTCAAAAGATGCTTGCAGAGATTGAAAAACTGAGTGACGAACATACCAATCCTGAACGGGTGAAAGAGCTCGTTGGAGAAATTCAGGAAGTCGGAAAGTCAGTTTTTGTACAATTGAAAACAGCACTGACGGGAATGAAATAAGCTGATTATAGCTTCACTCCTATTCCGTCTGATTTTCAGAAAAATCATTCTGAAATTTATATGAAATCTACCAGCCCTTCGAAGTTTTTTCGAAGGGTTTTTTCATTATCAATTGTTGGTATTTTTTTCTGATTTCAAATTTTCAAGCGTGTTTTTTCCGCTCTTTTCATAGGAATTTAATAGTATCTTGGCACTTTCTTTTCCCAGAGAATAAAACGATGAAAGTACTGGTTTGCGAAGACGATGAAATGGTTTTGAAAATGGTTGAATTCAAGCTTCAGAAAGAAGGCTATGAAGTTCACCTTGCCAAAGACGGGAAAGAAGCTTTGGAAAAAATATCCGGTCTTCGTCCGGATATCATTATCACCGATATCATGATGCCCTACCTCACCGGGTTGGAGATTGTCCACCAGGTTCGCAAACAGTTAGGTCTGATCACTCCCATTATCATTGTATCTTCCATTGGGTTGGAAAAAACGGTTTTGGAAGCATTTCAACTCGGAGCTGACGACTTCATTACCAAGCCTTTCAGTCCGAATGAACTGTCAGTTCGGGTTAAAAAATTATTAATGAAATCAGCCTGAATTTCAAACAAAAACCTTCGATTTTCGTACAATCTTTAGCTTTTCCGGAGCATTTACCGATTTCGAACGAAAGGTTCGTTGATCCAAATGAACCGGGCAAATTTTCTATGATTGCGTTGAAACGACCACATTTGTTTTTTCTTTTTTTGTCGCTGATACTCTGGGGACGAAGTGATGTTTTTGCTCAGAGTAAAAGCACTGATACACTTGTTGTGGTAACTGATACAACTAACATCGATGCTCTTTTCAAGAAGGCAAGAGATTTTAGTTTTCAGGGGAACAATGCACAGGCAAGAAGGATCTGTCAAAAGATTCTGGAAAAGAAACCGGGATATTATGATGTTAGAACATTCATGGGGCGTACCTATGCATGGGACAAGCGGTATGAAGAAGCGCGTACTGAATTCAGTCGGGTGTTGATTGAGAAGGAAGATGATATTGAAGCACTCGGAGCATTGATTGATGTGGAAATGTGGACGGAGAATTTTAAGGTTGCATCGGATTATTTGAAAATTGCATTGGGATATTATCCTACATCTGAAGACCTGATGCTGCGCAAAGCAAGATTGCAGTTGCGTCTGGATCTGGAGGAAAGCGCCTCTCTTACTCTTCGCAGGATTTTGGATTTGAATCCCGGAAACAAGGAAGCCTTGAAAATGCTGAATAGCATGAAGGATTCAAGGCTGAGTAATAAATTTCAATTATCCTTCAACACAGATTTTTTTGACAAGAACAATTCACCTCAGAAGCTTGCATCAGGAGAGATTGGCAGAAGTTTCACCTTTGGTTCTATTGCCTATCGTGCAACGTATGCTGAGCGGTTCAACACGAAAGGACTTCAATCAGAGGTTGACGGATATTTGCGTTTTGTAAAATCCAATTATTTCTATCTGAATGTTGGTTTTTCCGATTCCAAAATTTTTCCTGAAGTCCGTGCCGGTGCGGAGATCTATCAGAAGATTCCTGCAGGGTTTGAATTATCGGGTGGTTTCAGGTATTTACAATTCTCGAATCCGGGAACAAAAATTTATACAGCTAGTCTTGGAAATTATTTCCGGAATTACTGGTTTTCGGTGCGTGTATACCTGACTCCAAAGTCCACCATCGAGACAAATGATTTTCTGAAAAAATCTTCTCAAACATTAATTCTGAACATCCGGAATTATTTCGGTGATGCTGACAATTATTTTGGTATCCGACTTGGACAAGGGCAATCTCCTGACGAACGGAAAATTACGGATGCCGGAATTCAACGATTGAAATCATTGCAGGGAGGAATAGAGTATCAACGTCTGGCATTCGGGCGATGGGTGATCAAAGGTGATCTGGGATATTCAAAAGAAGAAGTTCGTGCTTCTACTTTTCAACAAAGAATCTCAATAGGAATTATACTTAAAACAATATTTTAATTTCCTCTCATGAAGAAATTTCTGTTTCGTTTACGGTACATTCTGCTGTTAGCAGTGATCAGTGGAATTTCTTTCGCCAATGCACAGAAGCCGGTCACACCTACTTCTCCGTCTGCCCCCGAAAAGAAACCGAAGGATTACGGTAAAGAATTTTTCGCGAAGGATTCCATTCATGTTGTTAAGCTTTATTTCTCTCAATGTAATTACTGGGATTCGCTTGCTATTTATAAGAAGTTGAATGATTCTCTGGAAGTTTCACAATTCATGCAAGCAACAGTGATTGTTGATGGTAAAAAATTCTACTCTTGCGGATTAAGGTTTAAAGGTGAATCCTCCTATGAATTTTACCCCGGAAAGAAAAAACCATTTCGGATAAAGTTTGATAAATTTATCAAGGGGCAAAATTTTAACGGGCTGGAAGATCTCAATCTTACCAACAATTTCAAGGATCCAACAATGATCCGTGAGAAGATTTATCTTGACATGCTGAATAAGCACGGCTTACCTGCTCCACGTGCGACATTCGCGAAGGTGTATGTCAACGACAAATACTGGGGCTTATATCTTGCCAATGAAAATATCGATAATGTTTTCCTGGAAACACGTTTCAATAATTCAAAAGGAAACTTATACCAGGGCGAACCAATGGCCAATTTTGTTTACCTCGGAAATGATCAGGACAAATACTGGCCGAATTATATTTTAAAAACAAACAGAACGAAAAATGACTGGAGTGATCTTGTAAAATTTATCAAAGTGATCAATGACAGCATGCTGAGTGAAGAGGATTATATGAAGAAACTTGAATCTAATTTTGAATTGAATTCCTGTTTACAAGCATGGGCAATCAACAATCTTATAGGTAACATTGACGCATACAATGTGTTTTACCCTCACAATTTTTTTGTGTATCACGACAGTATTACTTCCAAATGGAACTGGATTTCACTTGACGGAAACTATTCCTTCGCGGCATGGAACCCGATCATGAATCTGCCTCAGCTTAATCGTATGAGTATTATGGTCCCCGACTCTACTCCATACAAAGGATCCCGCCCACTGCTGACAAATACTTTAGGAAAGAATAAGTTGATTCAAAAGAGATATTTATCCATCGTAGAAAATCTTCTGAATACAGATTTCAGTCTGGAAAGAATGAACCATATTATCGATAGTCTTTCTTTGCGGATACGTGTTTCGGTGTATGCGGATGTGAACAAAATGTATTCCAATACGGATTATGACACAAACATTTCGGCTACTATTGGAGACCCTCTGGATCCGGGTAATTTTATCCCCGGATTAAAATCCTATATTGCTGAACGCAGGCAGAATATCCTGAATGAGTTAGAACAACTTAAAAAACAATTGAACTGATCGAAAGGAAAGTTATATCTCAACTTCATTAACCGACAATCAGAAGCAAAGAGCTTGAAACACTTATTACAGATAGACTGGACAGATCTTCAATACACCGCTGATGAATTCAGTAGGGATGTATACAGTTTTCCTGTGACCATCCGGGTATTGATTGGTGTCACCCTGGTATTCATTTTTATCATAGTGGTCCTGTTGGGAGTAATTCTCGGAAGCAGGATTTACAAGACACAGCGCGAGAACAAACGCAATTATCTCCGTACAAAATATCAACCTATTTTCACCAAACTACTTTTTGATGATGATGAATGGATGGAGAATTCGGACGTGTTTCAGCAGATTGACGAAACAGATCTGAAAATTCAATTCCACCGCGAAGTTCTGAATAATGAAATCATCCATTTGCATTCAAATTTTACCGGTGAAACAGCATTGAGGCTTGAGAAATTATACGTTATCCTCCAGTTTCATGAAGATGCATACAAACGATTGCAAAGTAAGCAGTGGCATATAGTTGCGAAAGCGATGCGGGAACTTGCTTTGATGAATGTTCAGGAAGCACACAAGATGCTTTCCCGTTTTTTGAATTCAAAGAATGAAATCCTGCGAATGGAAGCCCGTGTGGCCATGATGAAGCTCAGCGATTCGGAGCCTCTCTCTTTTCTGTCAAAAGAAACGGAACCACTCACTGATTGGGACAAAGCGAACATTCACGCGATGCTTACCAGAATGAAGGAACCGGTAATTCCGGATTTCACAATGTGGCTGAATTCGCCAAACAAAACAGTAATACATTTTTGTATCATGATGATTGGCTATTACCGTCAGCAGGAATCCGCCCCGGTTTTGGTTAAAATGCTTGATCATCCGGATGAATACATTCGTCTTGCCGCCATTCGTGCGCTTCGAGAATTAAATGCACACAGTTCGGAAGAAAATCTGATCACTCTTTACCCTCTTGAAACTTCAGAGATTCAGCATGAAATCCTGAAAACTCTGGAAGTGATCGGTAAAGACAAATCAACACATCTGCTTGAAAAAATACTGAAACAACCGATTACAGAATACAGACTTGCTATTCAGGCTGTTCGTGCCCTGCTTGTAACTTCACCTCTGGGACAACAAAAGGTGAAGGAAATGCAGCAGCATGGGGAACCGGTCTTGCAATCGATTATTCTTCATGCGTTGGATAAACGACTTTAATAGATGGGATTAGTTTTTTATTATTTCACAAAATTTGCGGATCATTTTATCCTGATCTACAGCGGGCTTTTGTTCGCAACATATTTTCTTTTGTCTACTTTCTCGGCAATGGATATCAAGCGATACATGCGTCGCAATAGCTTTATTGATTACCGTGATATTCTCACTGCTCCTTCCGCCCCCAGTATTTCTATCATTGCGCCAGCATACAATGAGTCGTTGACGATTGTAGAAAACGTACGATCATTGCTTAACATTCACTACGTAAATTTTGAAGTAATTATTGTGAATGACGGAAGCAAGGACAATACGCTTCAACTCATGATTGACGCGTATGAACTTGAAGCAGCTCCGGTGGCTATTGAACAAAAGCTGGAGTCCAAACCGATTGTAGCAGTTTACAAATCCAGGATTCCATCTCTTAACCGGCTCACTGTAGTAGACAAAGTAAACGGCGGTAAAGCCGATGCTTTGAATGCCGGGATTAATATTTCCCGCTATGGAATTTTTGCGGCAATTGATGTGGACTGTATTCTTGAATACGAATCACTGTTGAAGATGGTGAAGCCTTTCATGGAACAAACCGAACAGGATCGTGTTATCGCTGTGGGAGGTGTTGTTCGAATCGCGAATTCCTGCGAAGTGAAAGAAGGGAAAATTATTCGGGTAAACCTACCGGATCAGATGATTCCCAGGATTCAGGTATTGGAATATATTCGTGCTTTTCTGCTCGGTAGAATGGCGTGGAGTCGCCTCAATGGATTGATTCTTATTTCCGGTGCGTTCGGAATGTTCGATAAAAAAATTGCCATTGATTGCGGGGGATACAATCACCGTACTGTTGGAGAAGATATGGAGTTGGTGATACGCATGCGCCGCTATATGGAAGAAAAAAAGGAAAAATACAGAGTGGTGTATTTGCCTGATCCTTTGTGTTGGACAGAAGCACCGTCATCCTTAAAGATTCTGAGTAAGCAAAGAAACCGCTGGACCCGTGGAACAGCGGAGACTTTGTGGATCCACCGAAGACTGATATTGAATCCGAAATATCATTTTTTAGGAATGATCAGCATGCCGTTCTGGTTTTTATTCGAATGGCTCGCTCCTATCGTCGAGATGACAGCTTTTCTTTACCTCATAATGATGGCATTTCTCGGAATCCTGAACGTTGAATTATTCGTTACACTTTTCTGTCTGATCTATGTTTTCGCGATCATGTACTCTACTGCGGCCATTCTCTTTGAAGAATTGTCTTTTCATCAATACAAACGGAAGAGAGATATTTTCCGGCTCCTTGGTACTGCCTTTATTGAACCTGTAATCATTCATCCATTGACAGTGTATTACGCTATTCGCGGTAATCTTGATCTGATGACCGGTGTAAAAAACTGGGGAGAAATGACCCGTGCAGGTTTTGCAAGAAAGAAAACAACCGGCTAAAAAAAACATTGTTAGCTTTGATCAGTATATCGAAAGATCTGGTCTTTTTATTTGTGCGGTCCGGCTATCAGATATGTTTCTCTGAAAATTCTCTGCATCAAGGGAAGATAAAACTCCCAGAAAAACCGATTCCTGTCGGTAATATCCACTGCGTTGTACAGTAGGAATTTCAGTGCCGGTATTCCGGATAATTTTGCGAAACGGAACTTGGTTGGATTGTCAGCAAAGTCACCACAGAAATAATAAAACCGACAATCCTTTGTGCGCCTGATGATTGAAGGAAATATTTTCGGAATACCATTTTCAGAAAGGATGGATGACCCTGCGGATGTTGCGTTGATGATGTACTTGGACATGATTTCATTGGAATCGGTTTTATTGACCATGATATCCATCCAATACGGATAAATCATAACAGCAGGAACATTGTAATCATTTTGATATTTGATATCTGTGTATATTTTAGGAACAGCTTCAGTGAGCTCTCTCCCCTCTTCCATGACAAGTACTTTACCACTTTCGTGAATAAACAGGAGTCCCGGATTTTTAAAATTCCAGATCCCATTGTGTGCCTGCTTATAGGTTTTTACGATCCATTTCGGAAGGTCAGGATTGTTGACTGTATCGAGTGATGCAATGTATCTGGCCATCCATCCTGTCCATTCAATTCCAAATAATTTTTCGAAATTTTGTCTTACATCCACTGGTGTTGGAAAAGCAATTGAATTAAATTCAGCAAGAATTACTTTCTGCCTTGCTTTCATTTTCTTTAGAAAAAGTAAATCCTTTTCGGACATTCCACCATAGATACTTTCAGAATTTTCATTGACATCCCTGTGACGATACCATTCATTTCCGAGTACGCCATATGTATCAGTAAAATATGCCAGATCATAAGTACTTACCAGGCTGTCCAGTTCCGCATCATTTAATTTCTCGAAATCCCGGATACTGTACTTCTCATCTTCTTCCGGAAAAAAACCAAAATAGTCTTTGTTGATATCGTAGTAATTACTGTCCGGCTTGATGTATTTTTCATAATCAAGAATCCAGTTCACGGAGCGGTGTTTAAAGCTGTTTTTATTCAGCACGGTTTTATCCACAATCATCACATTGAGGGATTTTTTCGGGCTGAATTCCCAGGCTATTCTCATCCACAAAGGCGTTGCCAGAATAAGGACGATAACCCATAAAATAATGCGGCTCTTCATTCGAAAAACTGTAAGGTTTAGTGCATAAATGTAGCTGAATAAATGTCCTTACATGCAACAAAATAGCCTCATTTTAACTAAAAAGATTCACACAACAGTGTTTAAAAACCATGGCAACAACGAAGATCTTTGTAGTGGAGGACGACCAGTTCCTCGGTAACCTTATCAAGAAATCTCTGGAAAAACTTGACTTCGCGGAAGTGACTCATTTTCTCACACCTGAAGAATGTTTGAACCATTTGCATGAGAATCCTGATATTGTATCTATTGACTACCTGCTTCCAGGAATGAACGGGATTGAGTTGATGGAAAAGATCAAAAATTACAATCAGGATATTCATTGTATCATGGTATCGGGCCAGGAGAAACTGGATGTAGTAATCGAAACCTATCAAAAAGGCGCGGTTGATTATATCATCAAGAATGATAATGCTCTGGTGAACCTGGAAAACTCGGTTAAGAACCTCTGTAAGACAGTAAAACTGAAACAGGAAAATGAGACTCTGAAAGATCAGATTATTGACAGAAATAAATACACTTCGATCCTGGGGAACAGCGGACCGGTTTTTCGTGTTTTGCGTTTGATTCAGAAAGTGGAAAAAAGCAATATCATGGTTTTGGTTACCGGCCAAAGCGGTACCGGTAAAGAACTTGTAGCCCGTTCCATTCACTATAATTCACCAAGAGCCAGAAAACCTTTCGTGACAGTAAATATGGGAGCAATTCCTGCCGACCTGATTGAAAGTGAATTGTTCGGACATGAAAAGGGAGCCTTTACCGATGCAAGAGACAAGCGCATTGGAAAATTTGAGGAGGCGAATGAAGGGACAATTTTCCTCGATGAAATCGGAGAAATGGATCTTTCACTGCAGACAAAATTACTGCGTGTTTTGCAGGAAAAAGAAGTGACAAGAATCGGTTCCAATAAATCCATTAAGCTGGATGTGCGCGTAATTGCAGCGACAAATAAAAACCTGGCACATGAAGTCAAAGAAGGAAATTTTAGAGAAGATTTATTTTACAGACTTCAGGGATTTTTAATTCAGCTTCCACCACTCTATGAACGCGGAGACGATGTTATCCTGCTCTCAAAGACATTCCTCACAGAGTTTTGTAAAGAGAATAAGATGTCTCCAATTTCATTGTCCAAAGAGGCCGCCAAATTCCTGATGGATTACAAATGGCCAGGAAATATCCGTGAATTAAAAGCGGTTATTGAACGCGCCGCAATCATGTCAGAAAATAATGTGATTACACCCGAAGATTTGGTGTTTGCAAATTCATAAAAAATTACGAACCCCCATTTGTAAGAACCTTCACAAAATCTGTGAAGGTTCTTTTTTTTAATATGCTGACAGAAAATTTGCTCTACTCCTTACAGTTTTTTCAAATCATTTTTTTCCTTAAACAAAATATTTTTTTTCATAAAAAGTCATTTTCGTTCTAAAAAACAAGCAAATTTTTTCTTTGCCTTTTCCTGCAACCCTGAATTGTGT
>CALMQM010000011.1 GCA_937871435.1 uncultured Bacteroidota bacterium
CGAATGTGTCGCTCATCCGGGCGGGGATGTACAGTAATTCCCTGCGCTCCAAAACGCTGTATATCCACAGCTGCTTTTATCAGATCGGGACTATTTCCTCCTCTGGCATTGCGCAGAGTTGCTATTTTGTTGATGTTAACACTCAGTCTGGTCATAGGATTCTTCACAAAAGTGTAAGAAGTTCACAAAATTACAACAAAACAGGCAGGCAGACGTTTTAATTACAAGATGTAACCAAAATGTATTTTTTTCTTCGTCATTCGTTCCGAATGGCCTGAATTGCCTCTCCCGCGGGGCTGTTGAAGCGAATTCATGAAAATATGTATGTTTGCACCCCGCTAAACCTTCCCTTCTAAAATACCGTAATACAAACAATGATTGCCAAAGACCTGATAAACGATTCCTTCCCTCCGCTCAAACTCAGTGATAGCGGATTGAAAGCAATCAACTGGATGGAGGAATTCCGGCTGGAACATCTTCCCTTGGTAGACGGCGTGAATTATATCGGTCTGGCCTCTGAGGAAGATATTCTCAAATTAAGCGCGCTCGATCAGCCTCTGGCAAATCATAACCTTCCATTGATCCGGCCTTTTGTCAGATACAATCAACCTGTATTCGAGGTTGTAAAACTTATTTCCAAAGACAAGCTTACAATCGTTCCTGTACTGGATGCTGCCGATCATTACATCGGTCTTGTGACATTACAAGACATTCTGAAACATTATTCCGACAGCGGAATTTTTGAAGATGCCAACGGTGTGATCGTACTTGAAGTTGGAGCGAAAAGTTATAGCCTCAGTGAAATCGCGCACATCATCGAAACGGAAGACGGAAAAATTATCAGCTCTTACATTACTCCTAATCCGGAGAATGAAATGATTGATATTACCATCAAGATCAATCAGCGTGAATTGTCACGCATCCTGGCATCATTCAATCGTCACGGGTATTATGTAAAGGAACACTATCATCAGAATGAATTTATGGATGACCTGAAATCCCGTTACGATTCCCTGATGAATTACCTTGGTATTTAATGTTGAAGACGCCTGCAACCATGAACTGTCATTGGTTACTGATTGCATGCATCCTTTGCTGCTTTTCCGCCTCAGCACAAACTCCGCCGGTTCCTGCCACAGTAACTTACTCCGACAGTCTTTCTGAAACAGATTCTTCCTTCGTGACCGTGAATGACATTGTCATCATCGGTAACAAAATTACCAAAGAACACGTCATCCTTCGCGAACTCACATTCCGCAAATTTGACAGTCTGCAAGTTTATTCTGTAGAAAAACTGCTGCGCAGAAGCGAAGAAAATCTCCTCAACACATCTCTTTTCAATTCCGCACGCATCACCTGGTTGCGAGAAGGTAGTTCATTGCGAGTGTTCATCATTCTGGCCGAACGCTGGTATATTTTTCCTTTACCCGTTTTCGAACTTGCCGAAAGAAATTTTAATGTCTGGTGGGAAAACAAAGATCTGAACCGCATTGTGTATGGCGGAATTCT
>CALMQM010000012.1 GCA_937871435.1 uncultured Bacteroidota bacterium
GCCCACAAACGCGTAATTATGTCTGTAATCAACGATCTGGCAACAGATCAGCGAGTTCACCGAACGGCCATGGCACTGCATCGCAAGGGTTTGAAGGTCACTTTGGTAGGAAGAATGAAAAAGGACAGCCTCCCGCTTGGGAACAGGGAGTATGATTGTATGAGATTCCGGCTTTGGTGGGAAAAAGGCCCGCTTTTTTATGCTGCCTATAACACAAGACTATTTTTTTATCTCTTGTTTCATCCTACCGAAATTTTGGTAGCAAATGATCTGGATACCTTACCTGCAAATTATTTCATCAGTAAATTCAGGAAAGTAAAATTGTATTACGACAGCCATGAAATTTTTACAGAAGTGCCTGAACTTGTATCCAGGCCACGTGTTCAACGAATCTGGAAAAGAATAGAAAAATGGATACTTCCCGGAATTCAAAAGATGTATACTGTCAATGAATCTATCGCTGGTATATACAGTCGGGAATACACCAAAGTCGTTGGCGTAGTCAGAAATGTACCATTCAGAAGGGTTCCACAAACAACTTATGCCGACAGAAAATCACTTGGCTTACCGGAAGATAAAACCATTTTTATTTTTCAGGGTGCCGGAATAAATGTTCATCGGGGCGCTGAAGAAGTACTTGCCGCAATGCAATACACAGAAGGAATTCTCCTGCTCTTTGTAGGGTCAGGTGATGTAATTGATTTTCTCAAAGCCGAACAAAAAAGGCTTGGCTTAGAAGATAAAGTGCTTTTCGTTTCGCGTCAACCGATGGAAAAGCTTAGAGTGTATACGAGCAATTCAGACTTCGGTTTGTCGCTTGATAAGGACAGTAATCTCAATTACAGATATTCTCTTCCGAATAAATTATTTGATTATATCCAGGCGGAGATTCCTGTGTTAGCTTCCGATCTTCCGGAAATTCGCAAAATTGTTGATGGATATTCGATTGGAGAAATTCTGCGCTCTCACGAACCACGTGCAATAGCGGATCAAATGATGCAACTCGCCGGAAATTCAGAAATGAGAGCTGTGTGGAAAGCAAATCTGAAAAAAGCATCTGAAGAATTGTGCTGGGAAAATGAAGTGAACAGACTATATGAAATTTATAAGGATGTCATCTGAAATGCATGCACATATTGTCAGCTTTGATGTTCCATATCCTGCCGATTATGGTGGTGTGATTGATGTATTTTATAAAGTGAAAGCATTGCATGCTGCCGGTGTAAAAATTCATTTGCATTGTTTTGAATATGGTCGTCCTCCTCAGAAGGAATTGAATCGCTATTGTGAAGAGGTACATTATTACACACGACAAAATGCAAAGTCCATGCTCTTCAACACACTTCCCTATATTGTGTTGAGCAGACAATCGGAAGAATTAAAAAAGCGTTTGCTGAAAGATGATTTCCCTATTCTCTTCGAAGGATTGCATTCTACTTTCTATTTGTCTGATCCGGAATTTTCAAGTCGTCACAAAGTAGTGAGAACGCACAATGTGGAACATGATTACTACGATTCACTTGCGGCAGTTGAAAAGAACATTTTTAAAAGATATTACTTCTACAATGAAGCAGGCAAGCTGTTGAAGTATCAAAATATTCTTCGTCATGCACAGGGTATTGCGGCTATTTCACCGAATGATACTATTTATTTATCTTCTCTTTATTCCGGAGTAAAATTTGTCCCCGCTTTTCATCCCTATGATGAGGTGAATATTCAGCCGGGAAAAGGAGAGTTCGCATTCTATCATGGAAATCTTGGTGTTGGAGAGAATAATGAAGCAGCAATTTACCTGGTGAGAAAAATTTTCAACGATTTACCATTTCAATTGATTATTGCCGGAAGCAAACCATCTGAAGATTTACGTAAAGCGGTCAGGGAGAGTAAAAATGTAAGCCTGCTGTCTGATCAAAGCCCTGAGCAAATCAGAACTCTGATCGCGGAAGCTCAATGCAATATCTTGCCAACGTTTCAGTCGACCGGAATTAAATTAAAATTACTTGCAGCCTTGTTTGGCGGGCGACATTGTATTGTAAATTCTCCAATGGTCAGCAATACCGGATTGGAATCATTGTGTCTGATCGCCGATTCTACCGAAGAAATGAAAAAGATTCTGAAAAAGGTGATGAAAGCAAAGGAGTTTTCCGGCTTGAAAAAGAGAAAAGAAATATTGGAAAATAATTTTTCCAATTCAGTCAATGCTGAAAGGATGCGTTCTTTACTATTCCCGGGAATAAAGTAATTGCGTTATTGCTTAGAGGAATTATTTTTTATACAAAATGAAAAGATATCTTTTTCTTGTTTTCCTTTTTATTCATCAGTTTTCATTTGCGCAATTGCAAATTAACTGGATTGACAATTTTTGTTGTTTCGATAGCATCGCTCCGCATACGTTCTCTACTCCGATGGGAATTGTACAGAAAGGAGATTCTGTAATAGTTGGTTTTTGGGAGGATAATTATTTTAATATCGATGTGTTGAATTCTGTAAACGGGCAACATCTTTCTGATCACATTTATACAAATGACACATTGAACACACCTTATTTTTTTGGTGGTTCATTTATTGAATCTAATGGAGTCTATGCATGTCTTGGAACTTATTCGGATAATTTTGGAAATTCAAAAATTGTATTGAAAGGTTTTAATGATCAGTTTCAGGAGATTTGGAGAAATTCAATTCTTGTTTCTGATGTGCACACACAACCCTCCAAATTACTTCGGGATCCATCAACAGGCGATATTTATTTTACTCAATTGTCTGATTCGCTTTGCCTTTATCGTTTTTCAGTTAATGGTGTAGAGCAATGGAGAAGCTGCACAGACGATTCCTCATTTGTTTCAGTCGCAGAGGAGCAATTTATTTGTTCCGATTCTTCACTCGTATATGTGACTGACAATAGTATTTCACCTGATATACGTCTTCCTCATTTTCGTAAATTAAATAAAGGCAGTGGTAATTTTTTACAGCAATTCACTTTTCCTGATCTGGTCGGAAAGAATCATGTGTATCTTCAAAAGCAGGATGAGTTAATTTGTGCGTTCCTTGATTCCGGAACTTCTGAAATCAAATTCAAAAGGCTTGATCTGATTAACGGGAATTCAAGTCCGGTTTCTGGAAGCGGAGTGATCACTTTTGAGAGGTTGAAAAATCTGGCATTAAGCCCCAATCAGCAGCATTACTATATTCAATCAACAGAGCATTTAGTAAAAACAGACACATTTTTCCAGTTAATTTATTCCAGATCACTCACGCCAGCCCGCTATCCTGCCGAAAATAAATCTCCTTTGCTCTTTGATGCAAATGAAAATCTCCTGTTGAACTTCAGTTATATTAATAACATGATTCCGAATGAAGATATCATGGTCTTGCGAATTGACGCAAACACAGGCGTAACACTTGATTCGCTCCTATACAATGATTCGCGTAATACAGCAGACCATGCAATGTTTCAGTATTTGGATAGTAACGGGAATCTCAATCTTGTATTTGCAAATGACTACGATAATTTCGCCATACTTCAGGAAGAGACGCAACTCGGGATTTTTCAGATAAGCGGTGCCTTCTTGAATACAATTCAATTGGAATCCGGTGCTGGTGGAATTGTTATTTCACCAAATCCGTGTACAGAATCGATAACTATTGAAACGAATATTTCTGCTGCCGGAAACTACAGAGTAATAGATCTGAGTGGAAGAGTGGTGATGGATGGAAAACTCGGTAATCCAAAACTACAGGTGTCAGGATTAAATTCCGGTTGTTACTTTTTACAGATTCAATACAATTCGGGGAAAACTGAGAGCGCTTATTTTATAAAAAACTGAAATTAATCCGGATCAGGACAAAAGATCATGTGGAACTTTTGAATCGATAATACGGCCGTTTTCACACTTAATAATTCGCGCCGGAAATTTGTCAATCATCGAATAGTTATGTGTTGCCATTAGGACAGCACGACCGTTTTTACTGATATCAAAAAGCAGACGCATAATACCTTCAGAAGTTTCCGGATCGAGATTTCCCGTTGGTTCGTCTGCAAGGATAATTTCAGGATCATTTAGTAATGCGCGAGCTATCACAACTCGTTGTTGTTCGCCGCCACTAAGTTCATGAGGCATTTTGAATCCTTTCGTTGAAAGAACTACCTTTTCAAGTACTTCTTTTATTCTTTCTTCGATTTTTGTTTTGTCTTTCCATCCTGTAGCCTGAAGAACAAACAATAAATTTGCATGCACTGTCCGATCTGTCAATAATTGAAAATCCTGAAATACAATCCCCAGTTTTCTCCTCAGAAAAGGAATCTGGTTTTCTCTGATATGGTTCAAATTAAAACCGGCAACAGTTGCGTCACCTTGCTCAAGTTCAAGATCTCCGTAGATCATTTTCAGTAAACTGCTTTTGCCGGTACCTGTCTTACCAATGATATAGGCAAATTCACCCTTCTCCAGATCAAGATTTACATTGGATAAAATCAAATGTTTGGATTGGAAAATATTTACATTTCGGAGTGAGATGGATGTGTTACCTGACATGACGAATTAGATTCAAATTAACTGTAGTTCAAAAGCTCGTTTTTATAAATCGAGTTTTTGAATCTTTCCATAAGGCATTTGATGAATCAATTGGATAATCTCTGATTCTTTTTCACCGAGTCCGGCCTTACTAAGAGCTTTTTCAGGTCGATCTACCCGGAAGTAGGCGAGAAGGGTAAAGTTGTCATCGCGCAACTGTACATAATCCGGGATCTTCGCTGTTCCTTTGATTTTTAAAATGTACATAGTGCAAAAGTAACAAAAGAAAAGGCCCTTTGTTTTTATCCAAAGAGCCTTTCTTCAACATAAATTTTTACCCGTTGTGAATTACTGCAAGCGAATTCCGAAGCTGGAGCCATTCACCGTTACAGTGGCACTGTCATCGCATACTCCGTTTCCATAATCCAGAGTCCGGGTAGGTTTACCACCGGGTGTGAGCTCGAAAATTCCTTCTTTAACGTAGCCGCAATCCAATGCTATCCATAATTTCTTGGTGATGTTGACGCTAAAAGTATTTCCCTCAAAATTTGTTCCTGAAGCGCTTCCGGTGATATAATACTGATCGTCCAGCCAACCATTTATTCCACTTGTGGATTCGCCGGCAATCCATTCACGCTGGCGTTGAGATGACCAACTGAGTATCTGACCATTCCTGTTTTCGAGTTGACCACTTACATTCACTGTGAACCACAAATGCTGGTCATTGTTGTGACCACGATTTGTAACTGTTTTAGTCCCTGTAACTTTAAACATGTTGGATGAATCACGACCAACATAATAATTATTGAAGGTTGTCGTGATTACTGTTCCGGAATCCCTGTATCCGCCTGTGTAAACAACATGAATTATCCCTCTGCGGTATCTGTAATCACGACAATAACAACTGCTCTGACCAAAATCCACATCAAGGGATCCTCCATGGCCGGAAGAATCCGGTGTGACTGTTACTGTTGCGCAAGTACTGAGCAGAGAATTGTCTTCCTGATTCCGATAGGTGAGCAGACCACTTTGACCATTTTCAATGGCTTGATTCGCAATGTTGTTTACATCATTGAAGGTAGATTCCGCAAGTGAATTGTCTCTCGAAGTCTGCGTATCAAATTCCAGTTCTGTCGTTTTTTCTTTTTTACATGCCATTAGGGCAAGGATTAAGCAGATTGCATTGATCGAAAGATGAAATATCCATTGCTTTTTCATGTGGTAGATTTGGTTGAACAGAAATGTGACAGAATAATCCTTTGAAAAAAATTTATACTGGTAATCAATAGCATAGGTTACTCATGTTTAAAACTATGTTGGTAACTACACCGCTTGTAAAAGGTCTTACCGCATGGTTTCCAATAATTTTGCTCACACCCCGTTTCATTTACAAATTCCCGCCAAACATTATGTCAACACGACTTTTTTGGGTCTTCCTGTTCATTTCCATTCGTGCCTTGTCTCAGCAGACTGCAATTTATACAGACCCTGAACGAGGCTATCAGTTGGGGATGGAATTATTTAACAAGCAGAAATTCGTCGTTGCCCAAAGGGAATTTCAAAAAGTTTTGGAAAGCACAGCGCCACTCTCCCTGGAAGCAAGGGGAAATGCAGCTTTTTATTCTGCCCGATGCGCTGTGGAATTATTCCATAGAGACGCTGAATATTTGATGCTCAATTTCATGAATGAGTATCCGGAGAATCCTCATTACGATGAAGCGAATTATCATCTTGGAAACTTGTATTTCAAGCAGAAGAAATTCAAAAAAGCAGTTGAGACTTTTTCGAAACTCGATAAAAATGATCTTACTCAGGAACGAAGGGATGAAGTGAATTTTAAACTTGGTTATTCGTATTACATGACGAATGATTACGACAAAGCAAGCAAAGCTTTTTATGAAGTAAAAGATGGTACAAGTAAATATGCCACAGCTGCGCAGTATTATTATGCGCACATGGCTTATGTGAATGAAAATTATGAAACAGCCCTGAATTGTTTTTTAAAGTTAAAAGATTCTGAAGCCTTTGCGCCGGTAGTTCCATATTACATTACACAGATTTATTACAAGCAGGGTAAATACGATGAGGTACTTCGCTTCGCTCCGACAGTATTGGATTCTGTTGGACCGAAGAATGGAATGGAAATCGGTCGAATGGTAGCGGAATCTTATTACAGAAAAGGAAAATACAACGAAGCGCTCCCTTACCTGGTCGATTATGAACGCAATTCCAGAAATGTGGGCAGAAACGATTACTATCAACTCGGTTATTGCTATTACAAGACTTCGGAGTTTGAAAAGGCTATTCCTTATTTTCAAAAAGTATGTACTGCGGCTGATGAGTTATCCCAAAGTGCTTATTATCATTTGGCGGATTGTTACCTGAAAACGAATGCCAAGAGAAGTGCGAGAACGGCTTATCAATCTGCCGCACAAAGTTCTTTCGATACAGAGATTCAGGAAGAATCTCAATTTAATTTCGCGAAACTTTCATACGAATTGAGTTATCAGTCTGTAGCAATCGAAGCATTCAGAAATTTTACGACAAGTTTTCCAAAGAGTGCTCATCTTGATGAAGCCAATGAATTGATGGTAGGGATATATACCAACACAAGGAATTACAAGGACGCATTGACTTCCATAGAAGCCATCAAAAATAAAACTCAACCGATACGTGCAGCTTACCAAAAGGTCGCTTATTACAGAGGGATTGAATTTTTCATGGATAATAATCTGAAAGAGGCGATCAGACTGTTCAAACTTTCAGTGGGCACTCCGGTAGATCAGGGCCTCGTTGCAGAAGCTTTGTATTGGATGGGAGAAACCTATTACAAAATGGATGACTTTGAAAATGCTGCGAAAGCCTACAATGATTACATTCTCACTCCGGCAGCTGTCACCCAGTCACAATACAATCTCGCCAACTACAACATCGGATATGCGAAATTTAAATCTGAAGATTATGCCGCTGCACAAACTGCATTCCGGAAATATGTGAAGGAGAAATCTCAGACTGATAATGCCAGATATACAGATGCTTTGTTGAGAATTGCGGATTGTTTTTTCATGCTGAAAGATCAGGCAAGCGCGATAGATTTTTACAATCAGGCGATTGGTTCTAATGCAAAAGCCAGTGACTACGGAATTTATCAGAAAGGTGTGATCCTTGGAATTCAGGGAAGAATGGCTGAAAAAGTTGCCACACTTCAAAAGCTTTTTGATAAATATCCAAAATCAGTTTACTACGATGACGCATTGTATGAAGCTGCTCAGGCTAGTCTGATTATTGGAAACAATGAGCAGGCGTTGAATTATTACCAGGAAATTATCCGCAATTATCCCTCCGGAAGCTATATGAAAAAAGCTGAGCTGGGCGAAGCTCTGGTGTATTACAACGAAAAAGAAGACGATAAAGCGATGGCTGCCTATAAAAAGGTAGTTCAAAAATACCCCAATACAACAGAATCACATGAAGCTTTGGAACAGATCAGAAAAATTTCAGTGAGTCAGAATAAGGTTGATGAGTACCTGGCTTACGCGCAGAATGTTCCGAATGCTGATGTTTCCAAAGCTGCCCAGGATTCTCTGATGTATGAAGCCGCTGAATTAAGGTATACACAAGGAAACTGTGATGATGCGGTAAAGGATTTTGATGCGTATTTGAAGAAATTCCCGAATGCGATTTTCCTGATTAATGCTTCATACTATAAATCCGACTGCCTGTATCGTAACAAGCAATATGAAAAAGCATTGGAAGGATATGAAGTCGTAAACAATCAGCCAAAAAATCAGTTCAGCGAAAAATCATTGCTCAGCGCAGGACAGATTAACTATCGTTTGAAAAATTATCAACGTGCGTTGACAAATTTTGAAATGCTAGAAGGAACCGCGGAAGTGAAAGACAACATCATGGCGGCTCAGGCCGGTGAATTAAGATGCAGTTACAAATTAAACGACTATGATAAGGCTATCAGCAATTCACAGAAGGTTTTGAATTCAGGAGCTACTGATAAAGATCTGATTACTGAAGCACATTTCATTGCAGGGAAATCTTATTTCGCGAAAAATGATATGGCCAGTGCAAAATCTGAATTGAGTATCGTAGCAAAAAGAACAAACAGTGAGATGACAGCTGAAAGCAAATACCATCTCGCGTTGATCGAATTCAGAATGGACAATTACAAAGAAAGTCAAAAACTGATTTTCGAAATTCAGAATCAGGTTCCATCTTATGATTTCTGGATCGCCAAAGGATTCATTCTTCTGGGCGATAATTATCTGGCTCAACGCGATACTTTCCAGGCAAGAGAAACCTACAAGAGTATTGTGGATAACTTCCAGAAAGACCCCAATGATTCGGAAGATTTGAAAGAAGTTGCAAAGCAGAAATTGGATGCAATAAATGCCTCTGAGTCAAAGAAAGAAAAAGAATTAATGGATAAAAAACTTGTTCCGGAAACAGTTGAACCGGATTCAACTGAGGAAAAATAATTTCTGACAGAGACTCCGATTGATAAAGGAGCATATTCGGAATAGTATTTTCTCTCCGTTTTTTAATAAAAAGTATAAATCGTTGCAATCAGTATACTCCAGTTCACCGCAAACGAAATGAATAAAATGCATAAATTTTTGAGTGTAGCATGTGTACTCCTTTCCACAACAACTCTTTTCGCCCAGGATGGAAAAGAAAAGGAAGATCTGGGAAATAAAGAGTACATCATTGTAAAAGATTACAAACCGGTTCTTGCAGAGTCATACAAGATTTCCGATTTGCCTGAAGGAGACACTACAACAGTGAATCCTCCGGCAATGAAATACAATGCTGTATCCAAAAAAATAGAAACGAATTATGAAACGGCCACAATTAAAGCCGTAAAAGTTACTGATGAGAAACTGCAAAAGTTGTATCGTAATCTGATTAAACTTGGAATAGGCAATTACACAACGTACAACGGTGAAGCATATATTAATTCTTTGCGTTCAAAAAAAGGCGCGTTGGGTTTATCGATGAAGCATCTTTCCGGTTCACCCAGTCTGAAAGGAGCGGGGGAAGCCGATTTTAGCAGGAACACTGCCGGATTGAACGGAAAATATTTTCTCGAGAATGCCACGTTTGATGCAGACATTAATTTTGACAGAAACGTAATCCATTATTATGGTTACAATTCGGATGATACTATCATTGATAAAAAGGATACCAAGCAACGTTTTACTGAATTCGCGTTCAATGCCGGAATAACAAGTAATTATTTGAATAAGGGACACATTGATTATGGTGCACATGTTGGTTACATCACTTTCAATGATCTTTTTGAGGTGAAAGAAAATGACTTCCTTTTTAATGGTAACATCGGAAAGCAACTGGATAACTTTTACCTGCGTGTTGATGCTTCACTCAACTACTTTAGTAAGTCGGATGCAAAATATGAAGTACTTACATTAAACAGTAATTTGAAAAGAAACATCATCCGGATCTCACCGGCTTTTATTTTTGATAAAGATAAAGTACATCTTGTAGTCGGAGGCCGGATGGAAGTTGAAAAAAATCGCGGAACAGATGTTCACTTTTTCCCACGTGTAGATTTTTCATTGCCGATAGCTGAGCATATCCTTGCCGTATTTGCAAATGTTGACGGAAATATTGCCAAAAATAATTTTCGTACTCTTTCCTATGAAAATCCATTTATCACTTCCGCCATTCATCCGGTTAATACAATCAACCTGATCAGTCTTACAGGAGGACTGAAGGGAAATTTTTCCAGCACCGTTTCATTTACCGCCTGGGCGAAGTATTCAAAAGTGGAAGACCTGATTCTTTTTGTGAACGACAGCACATATTTCAACAAGTTTAATTATGTGATGGATGACGGGAAGATATTAAACCTGCATGCTGAGATAGGTTTTATGTCAGATGACAAACTGAACCTTTCATTACATCTGGATCAAAATTCATATACACTTGATCAGTTTCAGAAAGCATGGCATCGTCCTGCAACCATCATTTCGTTTGTAGCGAAATACAATCTTCGGGATAAAATTCTTGTAAATGCGTCATTGTTTGCTCATGGAGTACAGTATGCCGGTATCAAAGAAGGCAACGGTTACAAATCTGAAAAAATAAATGGCTATCTGGATGGTAATTTGGGACTGGAATACAGATATTCTAAAATTCTTTCTGTTTTCGTGAACCTGAATAATCTTGGTTTCGCGAAATATTATACCTGGTACCAATATCCTTCAGAACGATTCAACGTTCTGGGAGGAATCACTTATTCATTTTAAAAGTTTCGAATCAATATTTAACAGCTTCACTTCAGCAAATCTGCCTGAATATGCTGTTAGACTTCTCAACTTTTATCTCGCGCCAGCTTTAAATTGTGCGATGGAGTTACGTGTGAATTCTGAAAGCACAAGTTTTCCGCTTATCGCTGCCCGCTCAGTAAGTAATTGATCCCAGTGATCAGTCCCTTCCCAAAAAACTCTTTTTAATTCACGCATTGCATCCGGATTACTGGATGCCAGTTTTTCAGACAATGCTTTTGTTGCTTTGTCTAATTCTTCAATCGTTGGATACAGCGAGGTATACATCCCTTTTTCTCTCGCCCATTCCGCACTCTGCCATTCTGTAGCATTGATTGACATCATCGAGAATGCGGCAGTTCCGATTTTTCTCTCTACAGCCGGACCGACTACAAATGGTCCAATGCCTACCGCGAGCTCACTGAGTTTCACTGAGGCGACATCTGTTGCAAGAGTATAATCTGCCGCGCAGGCAATTCCTACTCCGCCGCCAACAGCTTTTCCTTGTACACGAGCAAGGACAAATTTCGGAGCCTTGCGTATCGCATTGATCACAGCCGCGAATCCTGAAAAGAAAATTGTTCCTTTTTCAAGTGAGTCGATCGCTACCAGTTCATCAAACGATGCCCCGGCGCAAAATGATTTTTCTCCCTCGCTTTGCAATAAGATGACTCTGACCTCAGGATTTTTTCCGGCCTTTTCAATTTCTTCAGCAAGTGAACGTAACAATACTCCCGGCATAGAATTACTTTGAGGATGAAAAAAAGTAATGGTTGAAATGTTGTTCTGAAGAGATGATTGAACGGTTCCTGATGACATTGTAATGGATGCTGTAAGATTATAAATCTGTATTTATGAAAATGAATTTCAATAATTGAGAAAAACAAAAGCCGTCTGCATATGCAGCCGGCTTTGAATGTTCTGATGGAATTAATTTTTACCGTATGCCGGTAATTTCCCTTCCGTGATCATTTGCTGAGTTTTCAGTTTGTGTGCTTCGTAATCACCAAAACACAAAGCACTCAACATTTCATCACGAGACATAGCGGGGTTACCCAGTTGCTTTTTAATTTCTAAACTGCAACGGTCAACAAAATGTTCAAATCGCTCAGGAGCCCAGATGTAATGCATTTTTTGCCAATCCGGTTTGGTGCGGTCAATGTTGAATTCCATTGGAAGGTCACCATGAATAATCGCTTTCACGTCGAGACCTTCGAATGTTTTTGGGAGCAGTCGATTGTCAAATACAAGCGGGCGACTTACATCAATCACGTGTTTTTTTCGTTTGGGATCAACCATTTTGAGCCCATTGATCCGGAGTCCTTTTTTCTTCAGATATCCGAATTTTTTTTCGAATCGTTCAAGTGTGTCATAGAGTAACATGGCCGGTTAATTTTATGTGGTGAGGTGGTTGGTCTTGATGGATTTGGAACTGATGATGACTCTTAAAAGTCCTTTATTATATTCACTCTTTACAGGCGACAAGAGTCAGCACTGTTTCTAATGCAACTGTTTCGCCCCGCTGATTGGTTACTTCAACATACCATTCCACAACTCCTTGAGGAATCTGACCTTCGCGGTTTTCTTTTTTCGTTTTACGCTGACAGGTGAGTCTGACCTGGATCGTGTCTCCAACATAAACCGGTTGAGTGAAACGAAGATTGTCGAGTCCATAATTAGCAAGGACAGGTCCTTTCTTCGGGTCAACAAACAATCCTGCTGCTGCGGAAATGATAAAGTATCCATGCGCAACTCTTTTCTCAAATACAGATCCTTCCAATGATGTCTCATCGGTGTGCGCGTAGAAGTAATCACCACTGATACCGGCAAAATTGACAATGTCTGCTTCAGTAACAGTTCGTTTGTGGGTGAGTAACGAATCTCCAACCTCGATCTCTTCAAAGTATTTTCTGAATGGATGAATTACGTCTTCTCGGGTTTTTGCACCTGGCAAATATGTGTTCAGAATTTTCGTCAAGGTTGTTGGTGATCCCTGCAAAGCTGTACGTTGCATATAATGATGCACTCCGCGAATTCCACCCATCTCTTCACCACCGCCGGCACGACCAGGTCCACCATGAACGAGGTGGGCGAGTGGAGAACCATGACCGGTGGATTCAGCAGCACACTCTTTATTGATAATCACCATTCTTCCGTGCATGCAGGCAGAGCCGAGTACAATTTGTTTTGCAAAAGAATCACTACCTGTAAATACAGATCCTACCAAACTTCCTTTGCCCATCTTCGCCAATTCTATTGCTTCATCTGCATTCTTATAACTCATAACTGTGTTGACAGGGCCGAATGCTTCAATACTGTGAGGTTCGGATTTCTTCAAAGCATCTTTGCAATACATCAGCATTGAAGACATGAATGCTCCGCGTTCAGAATCGGCTCCAACCACTTCCACTGAATCGATGTCGCCATAAACAACTTCACAGGAATTCATCAATTGACGAACTTTTTCCTTTACATCTTTCACCTGGCCTTTGTTTGCCAGCGGACCCATTCGAACGCCTTCTACTGCAGGATCTCCGATAATGTTGCTCTTTAATCTTTCCTGAAGAGCTTTGATTACCGCTTCAGTTAAAGATTCCGGGACAATAGTCCTTCTTATGGCAGTACATTTTTGTCCTGCTTTGGAAGTCATCTCACGGGTTACTTCTTTGATAAATAATTTGAATTCTTCCGTATCCGGTGTGGCGTCTTCTCCAAGGATAGAACAATTGAGAGAATCAGCTTCCATATTGAAACGAATGGAATTCTCAACAATCGCAGGATGACTTTTCAATAATCGTCCTGTTTGTGCTGAACCTGTAAATGTCACTACATCCTGACAGGTTAAGTGTTCAAACATATTGCCTGTTGATCCGCAGATTAACTGCAAAGCACCTTCGGGCAGAATTCCGGACTGGATGATGTGTTTAACTGTGAGTTCTGTGAGATATGCTGTGGATGTCGCGGGTTTTACAATCGCAGGAACACCTGCAAGGAGGTTCACGGCAATTTTTTCAAGCATTCCCCAAACAGGAAAATTGAAAGCATTGATGTGTAGAGCAACACCTTCCATGGGAACACAAATGTGATGTCCGGCAAAAGTTCCATTCTTGGAGATTTTCTCCATCCCGCCATCCACATAAAATGTTTCATCAGGCAATTCTCTTCTCCCTTTACTTGCATACACGAAAAGATTACCAATTCCTCCGTCTATATCCACCCAGGAATCAGCTTTTGTTGCTCCGGTTGCAGCAGACAAAGTGTATAAGTCTTTCTTATTTTCGTTCAGGTACAATGCCAGAGCTTTAAGCATTCTCGCTCTCTCATGGAATGTCATTTTTCTGAGTAATGGTCCTCCATTTCGCCTGCTATATTCCAGCATACCTTTGAAATCCAAACCCTCACTATTTGCACTGAAAAGTTCCTCGCCCGTGACCGCATGATATAATAAAGTACCCTTTCCGGTACCTTCCTGCCAATGACCCTGAGAATACGATGTGAGCTTTGTAGACATAATAAAATAATATGATTTTCAGGGCAAATGCCACCAATCCGGCTGTTGATTGGAATTTTCAACTACCGGAGAAGTTTCAAAAGGGCCAAAATTACCTGAATTTGACCTTTTGGTGCTTTCCTGAAATCATTGAGGAGAATGCGTACGCAAAGATAACCTATCCCGCACTCATGTCAAGAAGTTATCAACATCTGTTGAAAATATATATCGTTTTTTTTTGACAATGAATCTTCAAACAAGGCAAAGTTGAAGATATTCTTGATTCTTTCTTGGATATCAGGCTGTTTTAATTATCTTTGCAGCCCATTAAAAAACTCCGTAAAACCTAAAATCAAACATGTCAAATCAGTATGAGACGGTTTTCATCATGACGCCTGTTCTTTCGGAGGAACAGATGATGGATACAGTCACTAAATTCAAGAAAATCCTCACCGACAACGGTTCCGAAATTGTTCATGAGAACAACTGGGGATTGCGCAAACTGGCTTACCCGATCCAGAAGAAAAATACCGGGTTTTATTATCTGATCGAGTTCAAGGCACCGGGAGAGCTTATTAACAAGCTTGAAACGGAGTACAAACGCGACGAACGTTTAATGCGCTTCCTCACTGTGAAACTGGACAGACACGCTGTCGCTTACAATGAAAAGAAACGCAAAAACGCTGCGTTGAAAAAAGAAGAAGAAAAAGCCTCTTAAACCCTGAACACGATGGCATCACAATCTAACGAAGTAAGGTACCTCAACCCACCTACGGTTGACACCAGCAAAAAGAAATACTGCCGTTTTAAGAAAAACGGGATCAAGTATATCGACTACAAAGACGCGAACTTTTTACTTAAACTCGTGAACGAGCAGGGTAAAATTCTTCCCCGTCGCTTAACAGGCACATCGCTGAAATATCAGCGTCATGTTGGCCAGGCAATTAAAAGGGCACGCCATCTGGCATTGATGCCTTATGTATCTGATCTTTTAAAATAATAAGGAGGCTGAGCAATGGAAGTTATCTTAAAACAAGACATGGACAACCTGGGCTATGCAGACGAAATCGTAAAGGTTCGCCCCGGTTATGCACGCAACTACCTCATTCCGCGTAGCCTTGCTATTATTGCGAATGAAGAGAACCGCAAAGTGCTTGCTGAAACTCAAAAGCAACGCGCCCACAAAGCACAGAAAATTAAAGGTGATGCTGAATCAGTTGCTAAGCAACTTGAATCTATTACACTGAAGATTGGTGCTAAAGTTGGTGAAAGCGGTAAAATCTATGGTTCTGTTACTGCATTACAACTTGCTGATGCATTGTCAAAGCATGGTGTAATTGTTGACCGCAAGAAAATTCATCTGGATACCGAGCATATCAAATCCCTCGGCGCTTATTCAGCAGTGGTGAATCTCCACAAAGACGTTAAGGCCAAAGTAAACTTTGAAGTCATCGCTGAGTAATTATCAGAACTAAAAAATGAAAGCGTCAGATTAATCTGACGCTTTTTTTATGCCCTGTAAAATAGAAAATCAGTTTTGATTTAGTATGCTTATTCGTAACGCAAGGCTTCAATCGGATCCAGCCTGGCAGCTTTGGATGCCGGATAATACCCTGAAAGAATTCCTACCACAAAACAGATTATAATTCCAGTGATGATCCAGACCCACGGTATGATGAAGCCCGAGTCAAGAAGGAACGACAACAAGTTTCCGAAAAGGATTCCCAGAATCACTCCCAGAACTCCTCCCATTTGACAGATCAAAATTGCTTCAAATAAAAACTGACGTCGGATGGCACCGGATGTAGCGCCAATAGCTTTGCGAATTCCGATTTCTCTGGTTCTTTCAGTCACAGAAACAAGCATGATGTTCATCAATCCGATGGCTGCACCTAACAACGTAATTGCACTTATTATAAAGGCGATGTACTTCAGAAATGAAATTTGAGAAATAAAAATATTGGCCAGACTGTCGCTCTGCGTAATTTCAAACGAATCTTCTTCACCGATATGGACTCCGCGGATGATTCGAAAAAGACCTGTCGCCTCACTTACCGCAGGCTCCATCATTCCGATATCCTGCACACTCACATTGATCGCGAAGGACATATCAGGTCTTCCGAAATTTTGTTTCACATTAAACAAAGGGAGTATACATACTTTGTCACCACCGAAACCCATTGAAGATCCTTTTTCTTTCAGCGTACCAATCACCCTGTATTTGATTACTCCAACAGATATGATTTGATCCAGTGGATCTGTGTTTGGAAAAAGTTTATCCTGAATCTCCTTTCCAATGATCACTACATTGGCACCGAATTGAATTTCTTGCGGTGAAAAATTTCGTCCGCGATCGATTGTATAGCCGGTAGTAATGAGGTAATTTTCATTTCCACCCATCACGAGAACATTAGGGTTGGTTTTTTTATCATTAAATTTAATCGTGGAAATACGTGAAGCCGTAGTTGAAATCGAAACGGTTGCAGGGAAATGATATTCCTCTGCAAAGCGCATCGCCTGGTGATAATCGATTGGTTTGAATCGTTTCGGACGTTTGCCTTTATTACCAACACGGATGTGCATTCCACGATTCTGTATGGAAAAGGAATTCGCTCCCATATTTGAAAAGTTGTCGCTAATCGAACCTGTGATCGCATCCACAGCGGTGAGCATACCTACCAAGGCAATAATTCCGAATGCAATGATGAGTACAGTCAGAATAGTTCGTAAAAGTTGACTTCGTACACTTCCTATCGCGACTTTAATGTTTTCTTTGATATCCATAATGGGCGGCTGTGAAAGTACGAAATAGCTTTTCAGCTTAAAAAAATAGAAAATTAAACTTTGTTAATAATGATATCGGAATAAGACAGCCTTATTCCGGATGGGGGAATTGTAATTTCAATCAAACTGAAGAATATAGGTGTAAATGAAACACTGAATTTTAGCAAAAAATGAGGTGTTTGTAAGAAATCTCACTTTTAACCCAAAAATGGACAATAAAAAACCAGTATATTTGTTCTAACATACTAAATCGTAACATCCAATCATCTAATCATGAAGAAATTCCTCGCCATTTTGTCTCTTGTATGCTTTGTTGCATTTGTCAGCACTGCTCAAACTCCTAAAACTTCTGCTCCTGAAGCAAAGAAAGAAACATCTGTTGCAAAATCAGAAGTAAAATCAGAAACTCCTGCTTGCTGTGCAAAAGCAAACAAAGCATGTTGTAAGAACAACACAGCTGCAAAAAGCTGCACACCTGAACAAAAAGCTGAATGTGCCAAAGCTGGTGCTGAAGCAAAGGTGGAAAAAGCGGAAGTGAAAACTTCTCCTGCAAAAGCTCAAGCTACTCCACAGCAGAAGTAAGAATATTTTTCTCAAAGAAAAGCCTCCCGATCGGAGGCTTTTTTTTTGACTATTTTTTTCATTTGGATTTTATTCCTGAATCGGGATTCTATGAGTGATATCCTTTTTGAATAAAGGATCGCAGATGAAAGAGAAGGTAGAAGGTAGAAATGGACAACACTATTGAAACCAAAATAAATCCGATATATTTCAACCAAAATGGATATTCAGCTCCGGGTTTTGTCGGGACTGCAGGTTGAATGATTCTTATGTCAGGAAGAAAAAGCTGATTGCTTGTCTGCGAGATCATTTTGAAAATCTTATCGGAGGTTATGAAATTGTCCCATTTAGAAGAAAATTCTTTACTCAGTGATTTGAAGTCGTCCACGGAAGAAGTCCATCTTATGTCGTTTCTGGCAATATTTGTTTGACTGATTTCATTCAATTCCGACAAACATTGCTTTAAATTGGTATTCGCTTTTTCGTATTCTGAAGTCATTTCATTTAATATCATTTCATTCATTCGGGCTTTTTTATTCAGAGAATTAACCATGATAGTTTGGTTCAGCTCCTGAATCTTTGAGCCAATTTCATTGGCAACATTAGCCGCAAAAACCGCATCTTTATCGCGGAAGAGTATTGAAATGATATCTCCGTTTCCAAATTTGTAATTCATATTGCTTCGGATTTTATTCCGAACGATAGATTCACCATATGGTGAATTCTCAGGAACTTTGTAATGTCCATAAAGATTAAAGGTTTTGATGAGATGATCAAACATCTCTTTTGAAAATACTATTTGTTGAATTCGAACGGAAGTAATGGATTTGGACAGGATCATTGCCATACCGGCTTCATCCACTCCTCCTTGCAGATTTGGAAGAACATAATCATTCATAGCAATCTGCAATTCGCTTTCTGACTTTTCAAATAGCGTATCGGCAAACAATAGCAATGAAATCATTAATGCAAAAGTGAACAGGAATTTCATTTTGTTTCCAAGAATGAACTCCGGAAAGGATAAGATTCCGGTATCTGATTTTTCTGAAAGTGTACGTACAAAGCCTGGAGAGTTCTTTTTATAGTACATAGGGGATGTAAATTAGAATAAATAAAATTATAAAGAAGTTGAGAAACAGGAATCTTTAAGTACTTTCATAAAATCAGTTTCAGATTGTTGTGAATATTGAAAAAGTCTGTAAAAAATTTCATTGTTTTCAATCGATTTGTAATAATTGTTTCGAATTTGAATATCACTGACAGTTGAGTCTATGACTGATCTGGTATATGCTTTAGCTATTACTGTCGCGGCTGTTTTATATTGAACCTGATCCCAGGTGAATGAGCGAATTTCATTGTAGGCTTCATTTATTTTTCCTGTATTGTAATAAGCTACAGTCAGATTGAATTTTCCTTCAATATAATTGGGAATAATAGTAAGTAATTTTTTGAAATAAACTATTGCTTCATCATGTTTACCCTTATTTTCCAGACAGGCGCCAATATCACTTAGAATTTGTACATGATAGGGGTTTTGAAATTCAGCTTTTTTGAAATAAAAATAGGCAGAATCTGGATTGCCGGAATGAAAATGTGCAAAACCTTTATACCAATTCATTGGTGTGCCGGTCAGATCCAATTGAAAATAATCATTTTCTGCTTTACGAACGTTTGTTAACATTCTGGGGAAATTGCCTGAGGTTTGACTTTTGAATGCTTTTCTCATATTAACTTCACCGTTGTAACGGTCGATACAGATGTAAAACATCCAGACACAAATTGCAATCAACAGTGTCAGTGAAGTTTTTTCTATTAATTTATTTCTATTTGTTTCACTCTGTTCATCTGAATGAACTAGAAGAGTTCCAATTGTTAAAGCTAATAGAAAAGCGGAATAAGGACGATGCAGCGGATATCCAAAACAAGAAACAATACAGAAAGCCAACAAGCCAAGTAACATTAAGAATATTATTTTTCTTTGTGTATCATCTTTTGATTTTCTGTAAGAAACAATTCCATGAAAAACAATCGAAAAAAAGATGAAAAGAAATAATCCTAAACCTATTAATCCGTGTTCAGCAGTGATGAATAAAAATTCATTGTGTGGATGTTCATAGTGCATTACTCCCGAGTTCAGGTAAGAAGCTCCTCCGATTCCATACTTAGGCCAGAATAATATCCAATTCGCAGTACCCATTCCGGTCCAGGTATTTTCATGGATTAATTTACCTGTATTCTTCCAGAGATATAGACGTTCGAATAGACTATTTGCTGACGTTTCTTCAACGGAAAGAGTCTTGTCTGAGTTTAAATAGTTTAAAGCAAAATGAACCTTCTCTTTTATAGGACGAAAAAGTGATAAGTCCCTACACATCCATATAATTATAACTGATAAAAGCACTCCACATGTCAGAATTAATCTGATATTTACGTACCTCTTGTTGAAGAAAAATATACTCTTATCTTTCACGAAGAAAGCTCCAAAGATGCTTGCACAAACAAGTAATCCGATCCAGGCACTGAGTGTTTGGAGAATGATAATAAACACGATACATAAAGCAGTTGACACAAGGCTGATTTTTTTCCACACTCCTGTCGATAGAATGTAACCTCCGATACAAAATGGTAGCGAAAGGAGGAGAGTTTCAGAGAAGAAATTTTTATTGGATAGAGTTGATCTGATGGAAAAATCTAATACAAATAATTCATCTTTTTGAATATGTCTTATAAACATTTCAATTAATTGGATAGAGCCGAATAGTAAAAAAAGTACAATTGCGACGTTAACCCATTTGAAAGAATTAAACTTTACACGCTTATTATTGACGAAAGCAATAAGGGGAATGGTTAAGACAAAGGAAAATAACAATCGAAGTGCTTCAAAAATACCCTCCGTTTGATTTTTACTTTTAGATGTTGAAAAAGCTATCCAGCCCGCAAATAATACCAAACTTGTAATTACAACTTTGTTAGCGGTGCCAGAAGGAATAATAAAATGTTGCGGTCTTAATAAAATCAAAAGGAGTACAAGGATTGACCATACAAGTAACGCTATAGTTTTTGGCAATAAGTCATAGTCAAGTAAAAGTTCAGAGTGTAAAAGAGGAATTACGGTAAATAAAATCAGTCCAAAGAGAAAAGCAAAAGATGAAGTTGAAAGTTTAACACTTTTATTGGCCATGGTATTTTTAAAAAGATTACTTTAGTCTTGAGTTTGCAAGATAAATTTTAAATTATTAAATTTTATAATATGAGAAAATTAACTTTTATTATCGTTGTTTTGTTTTTTCATTTATTAAGTTTCATTTCATTCGGACAAACAATAGTGAGTGTTGTTCCAAACTCAGGTACCCCGGGAAATGTTATTTCATCTGTAATTACAGGGCAGAATACACTATTTATGAACGGCAGCCCAATGGGAATAAATTCTATTTATTTAGGGAATAATGATTGTGTGAATGCTGTTGGTTCTTCAATCAATGTAATAGATGATGAGCATTTGAATGTTGATTTTACGATTCCCCCGGCTTTAGGTAATGGTTCATATGACTTGCATATTATAACAAATGACCAGAGTCAGTATTTTTTATCCGGAGGATTCAATATTACAGGTGGTACGACTTATGGACTTACTTCGGTAAGCCCGGATACGGTGCATGAAAATGCCACACTCAATGCCACGATAACAGGTACAGATCTCCAATCATTTTTTGCTGCAGGAAATGCACAGGTATCACTTGAAAACGGGGCAGTCTCTATCCCTGGTACTTCGGTGGTGGTTGTAAATGCAACAACTATAACGGTTGATTTCTTTGTACCTGGTTATTCAATTGATGCGAATTATGACATTCGATTAATCGGAAATGCCGGTTGTTTAAAGTTATCACAAAGTGTGCATGTGATTTCTGCTTCTACCCGAAACTTAGTATCAGTAACACCGAATACCGCAAATGCCGGAACTATCCTGAGTGCTGTTGTTACGGGACAGGATTTATATTTTATGTCAGGAACTCCACAAAATGGAATCGGTAGTATCTATCTGGAAAATTCATCCTGCAACCGATATTATGCTACCGGATTGAACCCGACTGATGAGGACCATATGAGTGTGAATTTTAGTTTCCCTGCGAATGCAACCAATGGATTTTACGCTGTGTATGCGAACTCTCTGGCCGGTGATTCATATTCTTTACCAAACGCAGTTTCATTGAGTGGAGGTGTGGACAGATTACTACAATCGCTTTCTGTGAATACAGGTGTAGCTGGTTCTTATATTGTGACACGTCTTACCGGATTGGGGTTGGATGATATTTTATCAGGCACTAATGTCAGCATCTGGCTTTCAGGACCAAATGTAACCGTGCATGATTCAGTTCACACTTTAATTTCACCAACGCAATTAGATATTGGATTCTTACTGCCCATTTATGGCGGAAATAATTTTTATGACTTACATGTTTCATCTTCCAAAGGATGCTTCAAATTGTCTAACGCCTTTCAGATTACTGGAGGTGCTTACAGAGGATTGATTTCCATGCAACCGAATTCGGCAAATAGGGCTGAGCAACTTACTGCTGTATTAACCGGACAATACGCCTATTTCCTCAACTCAACAAGCCCATCAATAAATTTCCAGGAAGCAAATGGTTCATTTCAGTTTAATGTCGGTGCTGCCAGCGTGACATATATTGATACAGACCATGTATCAATGGATTTCGTAGTTCCTCCAACAGCTCCCGCCGGATTTTACAATGTACGTGCCGGACTGACTGCGCTCAACGACTCCTTAACTCTAATGTCAGGATTTGAGATTTTTGGTTATGTTGCTTCAGGTCGTGTTTTCCTTGATCTTGATTCTAATGGAGTATTTAACACAGGTGAAATATATCTTGCGAATAAACGTGTTATACTATTGCCGGATAGCATTGTGACATTTACAGACAATAATGGCAACTACTTCCTGCCTGTTGACAATGGAATGTATACAATTGCATGTGTCCTCGATTCTGATTGGAGCGTTACATCAGTTCCGGTGACACAAAATATTACTGTGAATGGAGGAGATTTTTATGGATTGGATTTCGGGATTAAACCAAATCATCCTGAAGCTTCATGCGAAATCAGCATCGCTCCCGATAATCCAAGATGTCTGACGGTAAGAGATTATAGAATTAATTATACTTTCTACAGTACTGATACCTTAACAGCATACATTACCATGGTCATGGACAGTAACCTGAATTTTAGTAGTTCTGTACCATCACCTGTTTCTGTAAATGGTGATACTGTCACCTGGTCTTTCCAAATTCTACCTGTGATTGGATCAGGCATGCTGAATTGCTATGTACAAATGCCTGCAATATCAGGAACGCATCTTACCACGGCATTTCATATGGAAATCCGAGATGGCAGCGGAAATAGTATAGCAGAATCAATTGACACACTTAGACAAACTGTAACTTGTTCTTATGATCCGAACGACAAGAGTGTGAACCCTCAAGGTATTGATGCAGCTAACTATACACTCGTTGGAATGCCTCTCACTTATCAAATTCGCTTTCAAAATACTGGAAATGATACAGCCTATTTTGTACATATCCTGGATACTATAGATTCAGGATTGGATTTGAATACTTTCCAGTTTCTGTCAAGCAGTCATCCTGTTCAGGTTTTGATTCATCCAAATCGTGTTGTTGATTTCAGGTTCGATCAAATTATGTTGCCGGATAGTAACATAGATGAAACCGGAAGCCATGGATATGTATTGTACAGGATTCGTCCAAATCAGCAATTGCAACTTCCATATGAATTATCCAACACAGGAAATATTTATTTTGATTTCAACTCTCCAGTTGCGACAAATACAACATTGAACACACTTGTAGAAACCATTCCTGTTGGTATTCCGGCTGTACATGTGGCAGCAGATGGTTCAATCCGATTGTATCCAAATCCGACTTCAAAGGATCTCTACATTGAATTCGATCAGTCGGTTCATGATCGGATGCTGGCCCAAATCTTTGACTACAAAGGATCACTTGTGATTGAGCAAACAGTGTACGGTGAAAATGCCAAACTCACTGTATCAAACCTGAATGCAGGATTGTATATGCTCGTGGTTACAGATTCAGGAAATGGACACAAGACTACCGCACGCTTCATTAAATATTAAGCGTATGGACGACAAAGATTCAGAGAAATGATTGCAATTCGGAAAGCTGACTGATTTCAAATGTAACAGCTTCCTGATGTGGTATTTGCTCAGGATTGAAATATACCGTGTCCCAACCGGCATTTCTTGCGCCAACAATATCTATTTCTAATCCGTCTCCGATCATGAGGCACTCATCTGCTTTGGCTCCGGATTTATTCATAGAATAAAGAAAAATATTTATATCAGGTTTTTTATATCCTGTATGTTCACTGATAATTATTTCGGAGAAATATTTTGTCAGGTCAGAAGCATCCAGTTTGATTTCCTGTGCTTCCACAAAGCCATTCGTGATAATGTGCAAAGTGTATTTCTTATTTAAGTATGCAAGTGTTTCATGTGTATGAGGAAAAAGGTGGGTCTTCCGCGGGCTCAATTGCAGATATGCCGATGGCAATTCTTTCGGAGCTGTTGTGGAATCCAATCCCAGATCCCAGAATGTGAGTTCGAACCGTTTGTCACGTAAAGTCTCTTTGTCAATAATTCCATGACGGTATTCATCCCACATCATGGCATTTCTTTCTTTGTATTTCTCGAGAAAGAGTTCAAGTGAACTCACGCCAAGACTTTCTAATTTGTATTCATGAAACAATTCCGTTAAAGTCTCTCGCGAATTACGTTCAAAGTCCCAGAGTGTATTGTCCAGATCAAAAAAAAGATGTACGTAGGATTTCATTTAATAATTTCATTGAATGATCGGACATGTAATAGTTCAAATACAGTAGTCATCAGCAATGACCAGGTTGTGATGGAAACGAACATATAAAACAAAATCTTTCGGTTGTTTTTTTCCAGTCTCGTCATGAAAAATGTTCCAAGAGGAATAGAGAATAAGATAGGTGTGAGTATGGCCAGGCCGATCAACCCATAAGTTCTCCAGAGTTTCACCATACGTCTGTTCCTTGGAGTAAATATTTTTCTTGCCGGCAAAGTACTGTCTACATACTGATAATGTATCTGAATATTCTCAGAAGTATCGGCAACCGGTGGAGAGAAAAGATTATTCCGACGTTGTTTACGTTTGAAAAAAAACAAGCGGACACGATCCCATAACTCAATCAGCCATTCACTGAAATGCATGAAAATGATTACTCCGATCATCCCACCTAAAATGGAGTACAGATTCGTTTCCAGCCAGGTGAAATCATATTTTTCATTAAAATACACCATGGGAGGACCAACAGCAAACTTTACACTGCTGATCAGGATGAGCGATAGTATTTTGAGCAATTCCTCCACGCTTCAAAAGGAAATTTGGAATTGATTTTTGTGTGAGTGATTGCGATTTACATCTTGTCGCCGTAAGCTAGATCCCCGGCATCACCAAGTCCCGGAACGATGTAAGATTGTGAAGTAAGCTCTTCATCAATGGCAGAACACCAGATGGTTACATTTTCTGACATGTGTGCTTTTACATACTCCACACCTTGTGTGCTTGCAAGTACACTTACAATATGCGTGTGCTTGGGTGTACCGCGTTCCATCAGTGCTTTGTAAGTGGCTACAATACTTGATCCTGTTGCAAGCATTGGATCTGACAAAATAAGTATGCGGTTGTCGAGAGAAGGGCTTCCGACATATTCCAATTTTATTTCAAAGCTTCCGTCTTTGTGATGTTTTCTGTATGCACTGATGAAAGCACTGTCGCCCTGATCAAAATAATTTAACAAACCTTCATGCAACGGTAAACCCGCTCGCAGAATAGTTCCGATAACCGGTTGTTCAGCAAGCACCGGTACATTGGCAATTCCAAGAGGTGTCGTGACTTCCCGCTCCACATAAGGAAAAGTCTTGCTGATTTCATACGCGAAAATTTCACCCAGTCTGGATAAATTTCTACGGAATCGCATCCTGTCCTGTTGAATGTGCACATCTCTCAATTCGGAGATGTATTGATTTACGATGGAATTGTACAGACTGAGATTATTTACCATACACAAAATGTCATTTGTTTTTTATCCAGCGAATCAGTGCCGGCAAGGTATTTTTTCTAATCTGTAAATATACAACTTCCTTCGAACCGAAACTCTTGTAAAAACGTGCGAGATTGGGATCCATGGATCCTTCAAAATCGAGAATCTTTTTCTCTTCCGCATGCGACTCGATAAAATGCTGAATGACTGCGCTCATTGCACCGGTTTCCCGGGCATGCTGCGAAGTACCGGAGAAGAGGAAAATATAGCCTGAATCGGTATGCAGAAAAACAGCTCCCGCAATGAATTTAGCATCAGGACTTTGCGCACCAATCAATTCAACAGACTGTTTTTTAGCAGCGGTTGAACATATGTCACGGAGGATTTGATAATCTCCTTCTTTCATCGAAGCAAATTCCTTTCCTCTTGTAGATTGGAACAATGAAATAATGGTGTCAGGAGTTATTTCTCTGCTGATGGCAATACCGGATTTTTCCGCTTTACGAATATTTCGTTTCAGGTTTTCTGAAAAACCTTTGTACAATTCTTCTTTACTCTGATTCAAATTCAGATGATGGGTCAGTTTTGGGAAAACTTCGAATTGTTTATTTTTTAAATCAAGTAAATTGGCGGTGTTCAATTGAATTTCAATTAACCTGAATTCAGTTGGAATCACATTGAGAAAATTCTCCAGGTATTCTTGTTTTATTTTTTGACTTGTAAATAATCCGAGTTGTTGTGTGAAAGACGGTTGGAACAAATATGTAAATCCGAATTTCTTTCTTTGAGTGAGCGGGAATACTGTTGTATAATTATCTTCTACCAAAGCTGACCATCCTGGAGAAACAATATCAAGGTACCACGAGTAAGCATAAACGATGGCATTTTCGCTTTGCCTGATACAAGCGTCCCATTTTGCTTTGTCAATCTCTTTGTGTGTCAGATAAGTAATCATCTTTTCAATTATGGCTGTGCGGCCTTTACAACTTCTTCATATACATCCTGCCATCCTTCCCATGGTTTTCTGTTGCAAATGGTTTCATTGTGCCACAACGACATAAAATGACCGTTGACTGCTTTCACTTCTTTGATTAAAGGAAGCACATAACTAAGTACTTCAGCAGGCTGAATTTTCATATAAAAGCGAAGTGTTGCGTCCATCACAACAAACGGATGAATGCGGAGTGAAGTACTTTGTTCATTATCGAGATCATAAAACAAAAACGAAGAACAAATACCGGCCCTGAAACCAATCTGTGATGCAAATCCCATTGTGTAATCATCCGTGATATCGCAGTCGATCAGATGACGGTATGTAGCAGGAAATTGTAATTTCAGGAAATGTTGTCTGCTCTTTGTAACGTCCCGTCGAATCACTTTTCTTAATCTGGATTGTTCAAGTTTCAAACGTTCAGGTTGCGAATTGGAAGCATAGGAGGGATGTATGCCCACTTCATTGTAATCGGCAATGGATTTGATCAATGATTGAAGAGCTTTCCGACTCACAGAAACGTTTTTATCATTTACTCCATAATCGCCCAGAAGAAAAAAGTAGATACACGTGAGTTGATAATTCTGTTGTATCTGGAATAATTTTTCGTATGTATCATATGGATCTTGTTTTCTTCCCGCGAGAACTGACAGCCGATCGAAAATTTCTTTGAAGTTAAATTGGGACAGACTTCTGAGTAAAGCGCCTCCGGTACGCATAATCCCTTTTTCAAGGTGTGCCCAGGCATTGTCTATATCTATTGTTGATGTATAGCGATATTTCCGTTCAGGAAATTTCAAATCCGGAAAATGTTGCATTAAAATTTCACGGAGCTTACTTGCATAAATATTGACCACAGGTTTGTGTAAAAAACCTTTTTGCCAGGCAAGGCTTTCATGTGCATCAAACCTGTCGTGTTCATCGCGTTTGTGTGGAAGGTATTCTTCATACCTGCTGACCATATAAAATGTGCAGGAGAATGGATCAAAGGGAAGAATGAATTTTGGATGTGTTGCAAAAAATGCCTTTGTGTCCATCCAGTCGAAGATGGCTGGTTGTTGATCACGAATTCCGCGTTGTAATAAAAAACCCGTGGCATAAATAAACAATTCATTTCCAATTGGAGCTTCACTATAATTCAATTTTGCTCCGGTGTGAAAAATAAATTCATCCTGCGAATGAGTGATCTTATAGTCAATACCCATAAGTTCACGAAACACAAGATCAAATGTGTAGCGAAGTCTGGGTCCTGAAGCCGGTGTATAGATCAGCAACATTTTAAATTGGTAAACATTGAAGGGAGCCTTGAGTTGCTTTCCTCTATCTGTGTGTTGGGATTGCAATTCTAACGAAAAAAGAGGTCATTTTGATTTATTTCAAGGAAAGAAATTCATAGAAAAAATAGCATCTGCATAGTTTTGGCTTAGACTGAAGCAAACGAGAATAAAACATTATCACATCATTCCTTCGTCCGCGAAACTGTAAAATGCCTTTTGAGTAATGATGATGTGATCGAGTACTGATATTTCCAGAACTTTACCTGCTTCCACCATATTTTTAGTAAGTCTGATATCTGCTTCACTCGGTTTTGCGGTGCCTGAAGGATGATTGTGGCATAAAATCAGTGCCTGAGCTTTTTGATCCAACGCTGATTTAAATATCATTCTGGGATCCACCACGGTGCCACTCATGCCGCCACTGCTCAGCTGTTTTTTTGCAAGAATTTTATTCCCGCGGTTGAGATACACCACCCAGAATTCTTCGTGCTGCAAATCCCCCAACATACTTTGGAAGATGCTTACGATATCATTACTCGATGAAATTTTTTCAAGCTCTGCTTCCTGTGTGTCTTTTCTTCTTCTTGATAATTCCATTGCGGCAACAATAGTGATTGCTTTTGCTTCACCAATCCCTTTGAACTCCATGAGTTCAGATGCATTCATTTTTCCTAATGCAAGCAAACTGTTACCAGACTGAGCAAGTATTCTTCTCGAAAGTTCTACAGCTGTTTCCTCCGAATTACCTGAACCAATCAGGATAGCGAGTAATTCTGCGTCCGTCAATGAGTGCTTTCCTTTTTGCATTAGTTTTTCCCTCGGTCGGTCTTCTTCAGCCCAGGATTTAATTGGCAATTTTGTTTCCATTCAATTTCTTCTGATTGTAGCCGCAAGAAACTGAATTGAAGCTTGTGTGTCATTCTGAATATGATGGTTCTTATATGAATAAAAAAAGCCTCCCTTATGGGGAGGCTCTTCATATACGCAGAAAGCGAAAACTTATTTAATGTGATTAAGATGAACAGCAAGTTCACTTTTCAGGTTAGATGCTTTGTTTTTGTGAATCACGCTCTTCTTAGCAAGACGATCTAACATTGAAGAAAGATTGCTGAGTTCTGCAGATGCCGCTTTTTTATCAGTCAATGAAAGGAAAGCTTTGATCGCATTTCTCATTGTTTTTGCCTGGTAACGGTTACGCAGTCTTTTTGATTCACTGTTACGGATTCTCTTTAAGGATGACTTATGATTTGCCATTGTGCTGTATTTCGCTTAAAATATTGATTTTTATTCAAAATTTGCACTTTTTAAGTGCGAATTCGACCTTTGATTTTCCCGCATTTAATTTTTGGGATGGCAAATATACGATTCTGCTTATTGAATACAAACCTTTTAGTGAATTTCTTTTGTCGGAATAGGTTATCTCAAAGACTTGACAATTAGTAATTTCCTGACTGTTCCAGGGCTGTTTTGAAACCTTAGAGCCTTCAAAATATTGCTATTTTTGTGCTCTTTCAACAATGAAAAAAATCAACTCTACTTCCACCATTGGAATAATCGGAGCAGGAACCATGGGCAGTGGAATAGCTCAGGTGGCTGCTTCAGCAGGTCACAGAACAATACTTTTTGATTCCAGTTCTCAGATGCTGGAAAAATCATCTGCAGAATTGCAGAAAACACTTTCCAGACTTAAAGATAAATCCAAAATCACGGAGGAAGAGGCGATTCAAATTCAGCAAAGAATCAGCTATGCCGCTTCGTTATCTGAAATGCTTCCATGCGATCTGATCATTGAAGCGATAATAGAGAACCTTGAAGTGAAACAAGAGTTGTTTCGTCAAATGGAAGAAGTAGTATCAGACGATTGTATTTTGGCAAGTAACACTTCTTCTTTATCTATTACTTCTGTCGCGGGAAATTCAAGAATTCCATCACGTGTTGCCGGACTTCATTTCTTTAATCCTGCTCCATTGATGCCGTTAGTAGAAATTATTCCAGGACTCGCGACAGATAATGACATACTTTTTGATTTGAAGCAATTGATGCAAGCCTGGAAAAAGTCTCCTGTCATTGTTAAAGATACTCCCGGTTTTATTGTAAATCGTGTTGCTCGATCCTATTACGGTGAAAGTATCCGGATTTATGAAGAACAGTGGAATGGATTGCCGGAAGGAACAACCGGACTGGCAACAATTGATTGGGCATTGAAAGAATTCGGTGGCTTCAGGATGGGGCCGTTTGAACTGATGGACATGATCGGGAATGATATTAATTACACGGTCACAGAAACGGTATGGAAGCAATTCTTTCATGATGCTCGTTATAAACCTTCACTTACTCAAAAGCGTCTCGTTGAAGCAAAACGTTACGGTAAGAAAAGCGGTCATGGTTATTATAATTATATACATGATGATAAATTTCCTGAGCCTCTTCGAAATGAATTCCTTGGAAGAAAAATCAAAGATAGGGTACTTGCCATGTTGATCAATGAAGCGGTTGACGCTTTTTATCTGAAAATTGCAAGCCGTGATGATCTGGATTTAGCAATGACAAAAGGTGTTAATTATCCAAAAGGATTATTAAAATGGTGCGATGAATGGGGCGCGGAAAATGTACTTGCTGTGCTGGAAGAATTGCATCGTGAGTACGAAGAAGAAAGATACCGACCAAGCATTTTGCTGAAGAGAATGGTGAAAGAAAATACCAAATTTTATTGAATCATTATCCGTAGCTCTCTTCCGTTAATTTTTTAACCAATGAGTAAATCCGAATGAAGTCAGTTGACGAATTAAAATCAGCCATCACAACAGGCTATACTTTTGAAGGTATAAGTATTGTGCTGGGCACCGCCATTCACGAAAAGCAACCTGTTGCCGGAGCACAGGTTAAAGTTCCGTTGAATACCGTGAACAGACACGGTTTGATCGCAGGTGCAACCGGAACAGGTAAGACAAAAACCATTCAGCAATTCGCAGAAAGTCTTTCTGAAAACGGCATCAATGTTTTATTGATGGACATAAAAGGCGATCTCAGTGGTATTGCAAGACCCGGGACCGAGAATCCTAAAATAACCGCAAGGCATTCAGTGATTGGAACAACCTGGAAAGCCACCCAGTTTCCTGTAGAATTGATGTCTATCTCCAATGAAAAAGGTCTTCGTTTGCGAGCGACAGTTTCGGAATTCGGTCCGGTGCTTTTTTCGAAAATTCTTGAGTTGAATGAAAATCAACAAGGAGTGGTGACCATCGTATTTAAATACTGTGATGACAAAAAACTTCCTTTACTCGATATCAAAGATTTCAGACAGGCCCTCCAATATATTTCTACGGATGGGAAAAGTGAAATGAGCGCATATGGTCAGGTGAGCCCGGCTACAGTCGGTGTGATCATGAGAAAATTGCTTGAACTGGAACAACAAGGCGCTGATAAATTTTTCGGAGAGAAGTCTTTTGATGTAGAAGATTTACTGAGAAAAAAAGATGAACAAGGTTTCATCAATGTTGTGAGATTATGTGACATGCAGGATAAACCGAAATTGTTTTCGACATTCATGTTGTGTCTGCTCGCGGAGGTGTATGCAAAATTTCCTGAATTAGGAGATAAAGCCGCTCCTAAACTGGTCATCTTTATTGATGAAGCACATTTAATTTTCAGAGAAGCAACAAAAACTCTGCTCAGCCAGTTGGAAACGGTAATCAAATTAATTCGTTCAAAAGGTGTTGGAATTTACTTCTGTACTCAGATTCCGGGAGATATTCCGGATGAAATTTTGAGTCAGCTCGGCGCTAAGTTTCAACATGCTATGCGGGCATTCACTGCGAAGGACAGAAAGGACATCAAATTGGTTGCAGAAAATTATCCTTCCACAGACTTCTATGACACAGAATCATTATTGACGGAACTTGGTATCGGAGAGGCCCTGGTTACGGTGTTGAATGAAAAAGGAGCGCCAACACCGCTTGCTCATACGCTGCTTTGTGCACCAAGATCAAGAATGGATGTTCTTACTTCTGAAGAGCAGGATGCAATTGTTCAGTCATCCGGTATTTATTCGGAATACAATGAAGAAATTGATCGTGACAGCGCATATGAAATGTTGAACCGGAAGTTGAAAGGGGACAACACAGAACCCGAAACTTCTGACAAACCAGAAAGAAAAGATAAAAAACAGGACGAGACACAAACATCTCTTGTAGATACTATTTCCGCGGTAGCAAATAATTCTACTGTCAAAACCGTCGTTCGTGAAGTTACACGCGGCTTGCTGGGTGCTTTGTTCGGTACTACTCCTCGTCGTAGAAGATAAGAGCTATCATATTATACTTTCCAAATACTGAACTAAAATCAATTTACTCATGTCCGAAAAAACTTTAGCCGAAAGAGTTGTTGGAAGAATGTATGAAAATGATTGGTTCAGTCAGTGGCTGGGAATCGAAAGAGTAGAGATTGCTTCCGGTCGTTGTGTGCTTAAAATGAAAATTCGCAAAGAAATGCTCAATGGTTTTTCTATCGCACATGGTGGAATTACTTATTCTTTGGCAGATAGTGCACTGGCATTTGCCTCCAATAGCCACGGAAGAAAAAGTGTTTCTGTTGAGACTTCCATTTCACATACAGTTTCTCTACGAGAAGGAGAAGAGATTACAGCTGTTGCTGAAGAAGTATCACTTACAGATAAAATAGCCGTATATTATATCACAGTGAGTAATCACACCGGAAAAACAGTAGCTCTGTTCAAGGGTACAGTCTATAGAACCAGTAGGGAATGGGAGCCGGGTGAGGTACATGGAACACATTGAAATAATTAATGAAGAAATTGTAAGGTTCCTCTTTAAAAATAATTAGACATTTTAATTGAAAATGTTTGGTGGAACCTTTTACATAAAATTGTATGATGAACGAAGCATATATAATTGATACTATTCGAACACCCATTGGAAGTTTTGGTGGTAGCCTTGCACCTGTACGCACAGATGATCTGGCGGTGATAGTGTTGAGGGAATTGTTAAAGAGAAATGCATCCATCGATCCGACACGAATTGACGATGTTATTCTCGGATGTGCGAATCAGTCAGGTGAAGACAATCGCAATGTGTCAAGGATGGCTTTACTTATGGCTGGTTATCCGATCAATGTTCCCGGGGAAACAATCAATCGTTTGTGTGCTTCAGGATTGTCCGCATGCATTGCTGCATCCAGAGGAATCATGGTAGGAGATCTTGAATTGGTTGTAGCCGGTGGAGTAGAAAATATGACTCGTGGGCCTTGGGTTATTTCAAAAACATCTACGCCTTATGGTCGAGATGCACAAATGTTTGATTCAAGTTTTGGTTGGAGATTCATCAACCCGGTACTTAAAGAAAAGTATGGGACAGATGCTATGGGGGAGACGGCGGAAAATCTGGCTGAACGGGATCATATCAGCAGGGAAGATCAGGATGCATTTGCTGTTTGGAGTCAACAGAAAGCAAAAGCTGCACGTGACCGCGGACGATTGGCGAAGGAAATTGTTGCTGTTGAAATTCCGGGTAAAAAAGGAGAGGTAAAGAAATTCGAGCACGATGAATTCATCAAACCTGACACAACGATGGAAGGTTTGGCGAAACTAAAAGCTGCATTTCGAAAAGAAGGATCCGTCACTGCCGGAAATGCTTCCGGATTAAATGATGGCGCTGCCGCATTACTGCTTGCATCCTCTTCGGCAATTAAAAAATATTCACTTAAACCATTAGCCAAAATAGTTTCATCCGCAGCGGTAGGAGTGGAGCCCCGAATAATGGGTATTGGTCCGGTTGAGGCAGCAAACAAAGCATTAAAAAAAGCGGGACTGAATTGGAAAGATATTGGAATCATTGAATTGAATGAAGCATTCGCTGCTCAGTCGCTTGCTTGTGTTCGTTCATGGGGACTATCAGATAAGGATACGCGTATCAATCCAAACGGTGGAGCGATTGCGCTTGGGCATCCATTGGGAATGAGTGGCGCAAGGATTATGGGATCAGCGGCACTTGAGTTGCATGAACAAAATGTCCGGTATGCACTGGTTACGATGTGTATTGGTGTCGGACAAGGTTACGCTGCAATTATTGAAAAAGTGTAATCAAAAAGAATAATTACGAATTCCAATTATAAATTTAATTCAGCCTTTAATGATTTACGAATTTAACGGATACATTCCAGTAGTTCATGCTTCATCTTTTGTGCACCCGCTCGCGGCTGTAACCGGTAATGTTATAATTGGTAAAAATGTATACATCGGTCCTGGAGCTGCTATTCGAGGAGATTGGGGTGGGATTATAATTGAAGACGGTTGCAATGTGCAGGAGAATTGTACAATACACATGTTTCCGGGGATTACTATTACTTTAAAGGAAGGTGCTCATATTGGACATGGAGCTATCATCCACGGGGCGGCAATTGGCAAAAATGTTTTGATTGGAATGAATGCAGTTGTTATGGATCATGTTGTGGTTGGAGATAATTCCATTATTGGCGCATTGACTTTCGTTCCTGAAGGAATGCAAATACCTGAACGAAAAGTAGTAGTCGGTAATCCGGCAAAAATTATAAAAGATGTAAGCGATGAGATGATAGAGTGGAAGACCAAAGGAACTTCCCTATATCAGGAGTTGCCTGCACAATTGTACGCTACCTTGCACGCATGCGAGCCATTGCGTGAAATGCCCGCGAACAGACCAACCCAACAGGATATCTACAAATCCTGGAAAAAGCAGTGAGTTAAACCACATATTATACAAAATCTGATTCGTGATTTTAATTTATTTGAAGAGTAAAAAGAAGTTTAGCTGATTTTTTTATCTCGATTTCAAACAACTAACAACTAACAACCAACAACCACGATGTGCGGCCGTTACGTAGTAGTTTCCAACGTTGAAGTCATTGAAAAACGATTTCAGGTAAAGGCGCCTGAGAAGGTACCGGAGTTGTTTCCAAATTACAATGTTGGACCCGGTGCTCTTGCTCCTGTTATTTGCAGTGACAAACCAAACGAGTTGCAGTTTATCCAGTTTGGTCTCACTCCTTTTTGGGCGAAAAAGAAAATTTATTTGTTCAATGCCCGTAGTGAAGGAGATTCAAATAAAGAAAATGATCCGAATTACAACGGCGGAAAAGGAATTATCAATAAACCTTCATTTCGTAAGCCGATCCGTTCACAGCGCTGTCTGGTTATTGCGGATGCATTTATTGAAGGAAGTACGAATGAAGGACTGGACAAACCTTTTGTTGTTTATTTAAAAGCACGTCGTCCGTTTGCGCTTGCCGGAATCTGGGATACGTGGACGGATCCTGAAAGTGGGGAAGTGTCACGGTCATTCGCGATCATCACTACAGTTCCAAATAAACTTTTACAATTGATACCACATCATCGTTCACCGGTGATTTTGCATGAAAGTGATGAACGTCGATGGTTAAGGGCGGAACATTTGAACGAAATCACCGGAATGCTGGAACCATATCCTGCAGATGAAATGAATGCCTATCCTATTTCTCCGAAAATTAAAAACCCGCGTGCAAACGGCAGAGAATTACTGGATCCGGTAGGTGACCGTCTCACACCTGAAACAGTAACGCGTATTAATTCTGAAATTAAATTGCAGGGAATGGGATCGGGGAAGAGAGATGAGAAAAAGTGATTGGTTTACTTTTCATACAATTCAATCGGCAATCCATCGGGATCGGAAATAAATGAAAAACGTTTCCCGGTTTGTTCGTCCTGACGAATGGGTTCTGCAACAATACCTTTTTCTAATAGTCGATCAATCGCTTTATCAATATTATTCACCTCAAATGCAAGATGTCGCAGACCACAGGCCTCCGGGCGCGTGAGTCTGGGTGGTGGTTCAGGAAACGAAAATAATTCCAGGATATAAAATCCGTTCAGCGCTAAATCGAGCTTATAGGATTTTCTCTCTTCGCGAAAAACTTCGCGAATGATTTCTAATTCTAAAGCTTCAGTATAAAATCTTTTGGATCGTTCGTAGTCGGAACAGATCAATGAAACATGATGTATCCGATTGAACATTTTTTAAATTGTTGATTAATGATCCAATAAAAATATTTTCCAAAAACAAGAACCAAAAACCAGGAACCAAAAACCAGAAACCAAAAACCAGAAACCAGTAATGCCGCCTAATAACCCAACATCATTTCCATTGCCTTCGACACCTTATCAGCATTCGGAATCATTTCAAATTCCAGAATTGAATTCAGTGGGATTGCAGGCATATCTTGAGAACCTACAACTTCTACGGCTGCATCCAGCGACTCAAAACATTTTTTTGACACCAATCCTGCAAGAGCTTGGGCAAATGTGTTGTGGACAGGTTCCTCTGTAACAATCAGACAACGGTTGTGCTTTCGTACAGCTTTATATATTGCTTCCTCATCAAGAGGGAATAAAGTACGGAGATCTAAAATCTCAATTCTTCCGGGGAAATTTTTCGCTGCACTTTTAGCCCAATAGACACCCATACCATAAGTAATAACGGCACATGAGGAAGAAGTTCCCGGTTCTGCACTGAGAATGGTATTTGCTTTTCCAAAAGGTAAGATGTAGTCTTCTCCCGGTTCTATAGATTTTGCATCTTCTGTTCCTTTAATTTTGGACCAGTACAAACCTTTATGTTCAAGGATCACACACGGATTCGGATCATAATAAGCTGCTTTCATCAGACCTTTTAAGTCTGCTCCATTGGATGGATAAGCAATTTTGATCCCGCGAATATTGCTAAGTACACTTTCTACACTTGAAGAATGAAACGGACCACCGCTTCCATATGCTCCGATCGGAACACGCAGAATACAACTGACTGGCCATTTGCCATTGCTCAGATAATAGGATCGACTAACCTCAGTAAATAATTGATTCAGTCCGGGCCAAATATAATCGGCAAACTGAACCTCAACAATTGGTTTCAATCCTACAGCACTCATTCCCACTGTGCTTCCTACAATGAAGGCTTCTTGTATTGGTGTATTAAAAACTCTTTTGTCTCCGAATTTTTGTGCAAGTGTGGCCGCTTCGCGAAATACTCCACCCAATCTGCCTCCGACATCCTGTCCGTACAATAAACATTCTTTGTGTTTGTTCATTAATTCCTGAACTGCAAATAAGGCGCAGTCCACCATCAATGTCTTTTCTTTATCTTTTGGTTCACGTACTCCTGCTTCCATCGTTACCGGCGTGGGAGCAAAATCATAATTGAACAAATCTTCCGGACGTGGATCCTCTGATTTCATAGCTTTTTCGAAATCAGCGGCTACAAGAATTTTCGCTTTTTCTTCAATATTTTTTAATTCAATCTCGGTAAATCCTGCATTCAATAAGCTCTTGTAAAATTTTGGAAGAGGATCACGTTGTTTATGTTCTTCCAAATCGTCTCTGTACCACTCTCTGCGAACTCCTGATGTATGATGACCCAACAATGGTACTTTAGCATGAATCATAAAAGGACGGCGCTCCCTCCGGATAATTTCCAATACTTCCCTTACAGTTTCATAAGACTGATTGAAATCAGTTCCATCGATGGAACGAACTTCCATCCCTTTGAATCCCTTCGCGTAATCAGGAGCATCCATCGCTCTGATTTCTTTTGCACTTGCAGAAATATCCCACTCATTATCCTGGATGAAATATAGAATGGGCATTTTTTTTAATACAGCCATCTGAAAGGCTTCCGCAACTTCTCCTTCTGTAATGGAACCATCTCCCATTGAACAAACGACAACAGGTTTTTCCTTTTCATTCGGATCATCCATGCCGGTAGCTTCTCTATATTGAATCCCCATCGCGATGCCAGTAGTTGGAATGGCTTGCATTCCTGTAGCGGAACTTTGATGTGGAATTTTTGGCATGTCATCCCGTCGCAAACTGGGATGACAGTAATACGTTCTGCCTCCTGAAAATGGATCATCTCTTTTCGCCAGTAACTGCAACATGAGTTCAAATGGTTGCATTCCTATTCCTAACAAAATACTATCATCACGGTAGTAGGCGGAAAGAAAATCCTGCGCTTTTAATTGCAAACCGAGAGCCAATTGTATAGCTTCATGACCCCTTGAAGTTGCATGCACATATTTCTGTGTAATCTGCGATTTTTCTTCATAAAGATCCGACATCGCCCTTGCTGTACACATCAAAGAATACGCTTTCAAAAGAATATCTCGATCAATTGGATGAGCCGGTTTTTTCCGAGTTTCAGTTAACATGAGACAAACCTAAAGAATTGAGTCGAATACACCAATGATGCAGGTATAATACCCTGAAAAAGTGGTTAATACAAGGACATGGGTGGTTAAAAATTGCATCAATCTCACTTCAATAACAGACTTTGTTCAGTCAAGCCAAAGTGCAATAATCAACGAGAAACTTTTACCCGATTTTTATACTCCTCATAGATATTGAACCCATAGTAGTTTTGTTGGCAAAAAAGGAAACTGACTCATTCTTTTCCTGCAAAGCGATAGCATACAACATGGGTAAATAATGTTCATTGGATGGAATAGAAAGTGTCGCAGCTTTTCCGAAATTCTTGTAGTTGATTAATGGTTGATGGTTTCCTTCTTCAATATGATTCGCGGCTATGGCATCAAATTCAATTGCCCAATCAAACGCTTTATCCGACCATTGAATCATTCCTAAATTATGTACAATATTTCCGCTGCCGATAATCAATACACCTTTCCGGCGAAGGGCGGACAATTCTTTCGACAATGCATAATGATATTCAGGTGGCTTGGTATAATCGAGTGATAATTGATATACCGGAATTTTTGCTTCCGGATACATCGGTGCGAGTACGGACCATGTGCCATGATCCAATCCCCATTCCATGTCAAGTTCTACAGACGTTTTCTTGATTAAAGATTTTGTTTCAGACGCAAGAGTAGGGGAGCCGGGAGCAGGATATTGTTTGTCGAACAATTCCTGCGGAAAGCCACCGAAATCATGAATGGTCTTTGGAGTTTGCATTGCAGTCACTTTTGTCCCATTCGTTTCCCAGTGTGCACTGATACACAATATCGCTTTTGGAACAGGTATTTTACTTGCTGTTGCTTTCCATGCCTCACTGAATTCATTGTTTTCTATCGCGTTCATCGGAGATCCATGTCCGATAAACAACACCGGCATCTTATCGGATGCACCGAGATTATCCATCTCGTTTTTGAAAGAAGAAAGCGTCATCATAGCAAGTGTACCTACAGAAAATTGGTGGAGAAAGTTTCTTCTGTCCATCTTTTCCAGATAATATGAATACTAAGTTAATGAAAAATCAACTGAAAATTTTGAAGGTTCAGGAAACTCCTTCTTTCAGCCTCTCAGCATTTTCTGCTACCTGCAGCCCTTCGATCATTTCATAAATATCTCCTTCCATAAATGAAGAAAGGTTGTACATCGTAAGTCCGATGCGATGGTCTGTAATTCTACTCTGAGGATAATTGTAGGTTCTGATTTTCGCGGATCTGTCACCACTTGAAACCATGGTCTTTCGTTTCTTTGCTTCTTCTTCCATTCGCTTATTGTACTCCAGTTCATAGATGCGTGAACGCAGAACGGCAAGGGCTTTGTCGTAATTCTTCAACTGAGACTTCTGATCCTGGCATTGCGCGACAATTCCTGTCGGAATGTGTGTCAAACGTACGGCTGAGTAGGTAGTGTTCACGGATTGACCGCCGGGACCGGAACTACAAAATAAATCTTTACGGATATCATTCGCTTTTATTTCCACATCAAACTCGTCCGCCTCCGGAAGCACCACAACTGTTGCCGCTGAAGTATGTACCCTTCCTTGTGTCTCGGTTTGTGGAACACGCTGAACGCGGTGTACTCCGCTTTCGTATTTCAAAATTCCATATGCACCATCACCACTCACATTGAATATTACTTCTTTGAATCCTCCTGCGGTTCCTTCAGTCATATCAACCAGTTCTATCCTGAATCCTTTTCGTTCACAAAACTTCGTGTACATACGGTATAGATCTCCTGCAAAAATACTTGCCTCGTCTCCACCGGTTCCCGCACGAATTTCCATGATGGCATTTTTTCCGTCTTCAGGATCCGCGGGAACAAGCAGAAATTTTATTTCTTCTTCAAGAGTTTCATTTTCTTTTTGCAATGCATCCAGTTCAGATTTGGCCAATTCACGAAACTCTTCGTCTTTTTCATTCGCTACAAGCTTCTTGGCATTTTCTAAATTGCTTTGAACATTTTTGTAGACATGATATTTCTCAACGATTTTTTGCAAATCCTTGTATTCTCTGTTCAACTGTGCGAATCGTTTCATATCACTCATCACTCCGGGTGAACTGAGTTGCATTTCAACATCCTCGAATCGCTGTTTGATCGCTTCTAATTTATCTAAGAGCATTGTGTATTAAATTCTGTTGGTAAAATGTAGTAGTAATCCGGATTGAATTGATGATTGCTTATTCATAAACAAACTCACCGGCCTCAGTTCGGATGCTTAATTTTTTATGGTCTGATGATTCCACCCGACCGACTATTCTTGCTTCGATATTAAATGAATTTGCCATTTGAATTAATTTCCCGGCAAGTTCAGGTCGACAATAAATTTCCATGCGATGTCCCATATTGAATACCTGGTACATCTCTTTCCATTCAGTATGGCTCTCTTGACGGATCAATTCAAACAAAGTTGGAATTGGGAATAAATTGTCTTTGATCACATGCAGATTGTCTATGAAGTGCATTATTTTAGTTTGCCCTCCACCACTGTTGTGTACCATTCCGTGAATCTCTTTACGGTATTCATCAAGAATGGATTTGATAAGAGGAGCATATGTCCTGGTAGGACTCAAAACTAATTTTCCTGCATGCATTGCAAGTCCGGAAACTTCCCTGATGGAAACCGGTTCGGTCAGTTTTCTGCTCCCTGTGTACACCACAGAATCATCCAGATTCAGGTCATACGTTTCAGGATATTTTCTTGCAATCTCTTTGTTGAAAACATCATGACGAGCCGAAGTAAGTCCATTGCTCCCCATTCCTCCGTTATATTCAGATTCATAACTGGTCTGACCGAATGATGCAAATCCAACTATAACATCACCTGCAACGATTCTGTCATTCGAGATGACATCACTTCGTTTCATTCTGCATGTAACAGTAGAATCAACAATAATCGTTTTCACCAAATCACCGACATCCGCAGTTTCTCCTCCTGTCGAATGAATATTCATTCCATGTTCTCTCAACATTTGAAGAATTTCTTCGGTACCTTCAATCAGAGCAGCAATCACTTCGCCGGGAATCAATTTTTTATTTCTGCCAATCGTAGAGGAAATCAGCATATTATCTGTTGCTCCAACACACAATAAATCATCTGTATTCATGACGATTGCATCTTGTGCGATTCCTTTCCAAACACTCATATCGCCGGTTTCTTTCCAGTAGGCATAAGCAAGAGATGATTTTGTTCCTGCTCCGTCAGCATGCATCACGATACAGTAATCATCATCACCGCTCAGCGTGTCAGGAACTATCTTACAGAAAGCCTTCGGGAAAAGCCCTTTGTCGAGATGGCGAATCGCGTGGTGGACATCCTCCTTTGCGGCTGATACACCACGACTGCTGTATTTCGATTCCTTATTCATTGGATGATTTGTGGATACGATGGATTTGTTGATTATTCATATGGATAAAAACAAAGGCGTCCCGCCACACGAGGTGCGAGACGCCTTTGCCAGAATCACGTAGCTACTTCGCGATGCGAATCTTCTTACCGGTGCGGAATTCATCCTCACCAACTCCTTTGTTCAGTTTCTTCAGATCAGCAGGTTTCATTTCAAGTTTCTTTGCGATCTCCGCCCACTTTTTATCGTCTTTACTGAGTGTGTAGAATTTTTTATCGTACTCTGAGTAATCACCCTTCAGATCAACTTTTAATTCCATGCCATCGTCAATCTGCTCACCTTTCAGACTATTCAGGTCTTTCAGTTCTTTCACAGTGATCCCGTGTTTCTTGGCAATCGAAGTATAAGTGTCTCCTTTTTTGCAGATATAAATTTCACCTGGACCGCTCTTTTCTACAACAGTCGGTGTACTGTCTTTTTTCGCTTCCTGTGCATTCGGTGCGTCTTTCACTTCAACTTTTGTAGCTACAGATGCATCTTCGAGAGGTTTTACATTCAGACTGCTCGAGTCAACCAGAGTCTTTGATGGAGCCTCATTGATATTGTCGATTGCAGATTGACCTTTTACGAAGTTAGTGCGCAACACTTTAAACTCCGTACGACGGTTTAACTGGTGAGCTTCTTCCTTAACTTTTGTAGATTTCAATTTACTGATAAATTCATCCGTCATCACATCACCAGCTTTGAAACTGCCGATTTCACGATCAAGAACACGAGGTTCATTGGCTCCATATCCTTTTGCATACAGACGTTCTGCATCGATACCGTGTTGGATCAAATATTTTACAACGGATTCAGCACGACGTTGTGAAAGTGTGTCATTGGTCATCGGAATAGGACGCGAGTCGGTGTGTGAACCGAGTTCGATTACAATTGTCGGATTTTCATTCATGGTTTCTACAAGTCCATCCAGAGCTTTTTTGGATTCAGGACGAAGATCCCATTTTGCAAGATCGTAATAGATGTCCGGCAATTCAATTGAACGAAGCATTGAACGAAGAGCGAAATCAAAATCACCGATAAAGTCTTTGCTTTGTTCCAGACCAATAGTGGACACTTCAAGGTATTTATTGAGGTAATTCTTATTCGTTGCGGATAATTTGTAAGTAGTTTCCGGTTTCAGATCGAATTTATAAGTACCGGTTGCATCTGTTTTAAACGGAATTGATGTACCATCACTTCCAAACAATTCAATACTTGCGCCTTCAATATTCGCTTTCGTATCTGCATCAAATACACGTCCTGATACAGTGAAGATAAGTGGTGGCAAATGCCATGTGTAAATATCGTCACCCCCTTTACCGCCTTCTCTGTTCGAACTGAGGAAACCTTTATCACCGGTTAGTTCATCCACGATGAATGCAAAATCATCCGCGGAAGTGTTGACAGGGTAACGAAGATTGACAGGTTGTTCCCAGCCGCTTCCGCTTACTTTGGAAGAGAAAATATCCAGGCCACCCATTCCGGGATGACCTTTGGATGCGAAATATAAAGTTCCATCAGATGTAATTGACGGGAACATTTCATCTTGTGCCGTATTGATTTTATTTCCGAGGTTGGAAGGTTCTCCCCATTCTTTCTTCTTCTTGTCATAAACCGTCATCCAGATATCCTTGCCACCTTGTCCACCCGGCATGTCAGAAACGAAATAAAGAGTTTGTTCATCCGCGGATAAACTTGGTTGACCGACTGTAAAGCTATCTCCGGAAAGAGGAATCAATTTCGGTTCATCCCAGGTTTGACCTTTTCTTTTTGTAAAATAAATTTCACAACCGCCCATTTTACCACGCTCAACATCACAACGCGTGAAGAACATGTCTACACCTTTGCTGTTAATGGTAGCGCTTCCATCATTTCCGCCTGTATTAATGGGTTCAAGTAGTGGTTTAGGAGAACTCCATTTCCCTTTTTTGTCAACGGTCGCTTCAAATAAATCCTGAAATTTTTCTCCTGTTCCTCCGTCATCACTTTTTCCCATTGATTCCTGACGAGCTGAAGTGTAGATGATGTGTCTGTGATCTTTGTTAGAATAATTCGCTCCGAAATCAGAATACTTTGTGTTAATAGCAGGAACATTTTCTACGCGATAACGGGTAGGTTTATCTTTCCACTTTTGTGCCTGCTGACAAGATGAAATGCCCAATTCGCCTCTTGGATCACCCGGACTCGCTTTTTGAAAATTTGTGTACTGAACGATCGCTTCGTCGTATTTTCCGTTCACTTTCAATGCATCCGCATAATGAACAATGGCTTCCGGATCTTTAAAATTGGCTTTAATCGCTTTCGCATACCAGACTTCCTGATTTTTAAAATCGTTCGTCAGGCGATATGATTCAGCAACTTTATAGATGATCTCAGCGCGTTTAACTTTATTCTTTTCCTTGGTGAAAGCCTTCTTGTAAAGAGCTGCGGCATCATAATAATCGCCTTTGTTGAAGGCTTGTTCTGCCTGAAAGCTGGGTCCACGCTGGGCTATGGAAGCCTGAGAGATACTTGCTAAAAGCAGGATAAAAAAGAATCTTTTGAATAGTCTCATCGAACGATTTGGATTAATGGCTGAAAGCGAAAATGAATTCCCTTTACAGGCAAAGAAAACAAGATTTTTCTGGATAACAAAGGTAGAAATTGATGCTAAATTTCAACTATTTAACAATGAGAAAGCCATAAATTCGATCATTTAATTCATCGCAGGTTCCTGTGACAGGATTTTATCACATTGTGCTGTGATTTAGTGAGATAGCTATTAAGTGTTCGTGAGTCAACCCAGGATATTGTGCTGCTCATTGACAGAGGTGCTGTTTTGCACTATGACGATGCTTGTAATGGAAACTTTTGAATAGGATTTAGTACCAATTTTTAAGAGAATTCTATCCTAAGAACTAACAATTGGTTAAAAAAAAAGTGACCGTTGAAACGGCCACTTTTACTCTTTACTTGTGGAAAAGATTATCGGATCATTACCAACTCACGATACTTTGCAAGTGGCCACAGTTCATCATCCACCATGATTTCAAGTTTATCGACATGGTAACGAATGACATCAAAATAAGAACGCACTTCATCACAATAAGCAACCGCTTTAGCGCGTACGTTTTCAATTTTGTTGGCTTTCTTTCTCGCCTCAATCATATTGTCAACGTTTGATTTGATCATGTTCAAATGTTCGGAAATCTCTTTGATCATATCCATCTGCATCGACATGCTGTCGGTTTTCATGCCGATATTCTTGAGACCTTCCACATTTTTTGCAAGAACTGTCTGATAACGAATCGCTGCAGGTATAATATGGTTGATTGCCAAATCTCCCATCACACGTGATTCAATCTGGATTTTCTTGATATAAGTTTCCAGTAAAATTTCATGTCTGGCTTCTACTTCTCTGTGACTGAAAATGCCCACTTCTTCGAACAGTTTCAATGAGCTTTTGCTTACGTAGGCATCAAGCGCCGGCGGAGTAGTTGTCAGGTTTGACAAACCGCGCTTCTTGGCTTCTTTCACCCACTCATCTCCGTAGCCATTTCCTTCAAAACGGATATTCTTCGAATCCACAATGTACTGACGAAGTACTTTCAAAATAGCTTCATCTTTTTTAGTTCCCTTGTCGATCAGTGTATCCACCTCTTTTTTGAACTTGCGCAATTGGTTTGCCATAATTGTATTCAACACCATCATGGCATTTGAACAATTCGCGGAAGAACCTACTGCACGGAACTCAAATTTATTTCCGGTAAATGCGAATGGAGACGTTCTGTTTCGATCGGTGTTGTCGAGGAGAATTTCCGGGATTTTGCCGATATCGAGTTTCAATGCGGTTTTCTCATCCGCTGTCATTTTCTTCTCGTTGACTTTTTGCTCGATTTCGTCCAACACATTGCTCAACTGACTTCCAAGGAAGATAGACATGATCGCAGGCGGTGCTTCATTTGCTCCAAGGCGGTGATCATTGCTTGCAGAAGCAATACTTGCACGCATGAGATCAGCATGATCATGCACAGCTTTGATAGTATTCACAAAGAATGTGAGGAACATTAAATTGCTCTTTGGAGTACTGCCCGGACTCAATAAGTTTTTACCGGTATTAGTTCCCATACTCCAGTTGTTGTGCTTTCCACTTCCATTTATTCCGGCATATGGTTTTTCATGCAACAACACTTTGAAGTTGTGGCGACGAGCAACCTTTTCCATCAGATCCATCAACAACGCGTTGTGGTCAACCGCAAGATTGATTTCCTCGAAAACCGGAGCACATTCAAACTGACTTGGTGCTACCTCATTGTGACGAGTCTTCAGAGGAATTCCCAGCTTGTATGCTTCTGTTTCCATGTCCTGCATGAATGCATACACACGTTCCGGAATAGATCCGAAATAATGATCTTCCAATTGCTGTCCTTTTGCAGGAGAATGTCCGAACAGAGTTCTGCCCGTTGTAAGCATATCAGGACGTGAATTCAATAATGCAGTATCAACCAGGAAATATTCCTGTTCAATACCCAATGTTGCGATCACCTTTGTGATGTCTTTGTCGAAATATTGACACACATCAACAGCAGCTTTATCAAGTGCATGCAATGCTTTGAGGAGTGGGGCTTTGTAATCCAGCGTTTCTCCTGTGTATGACACGAAGATGGTAGGAATACACAAAGTTTTACCGCTCGTGCTTTCCATGATGAAAGCAGGAGAGCTTGGATCCCATGCTGTATATCCTCGAGCTTCAAAAGTATTCCGGATACCGCCGCTTGGGAAACTGGAAGCATCCGGTTCTTGCTGTGCCAGTGCATTTCCTGAAAAATGTTCGATTGCTTTTCCATCACTTAATTCAAAAAAGCTATCATGCTTTTCTGCAGTCAGTCCGGTAAGAGGCTGGAACCAGTGTGTATAAGAAGTGCAGCCTTTGCTGCTCGCCCAATCTTTCATTCCGAGTGCTATCAGGTCCGCCATTTTGCGATCAACTGGAACACCATGCTCGATTGCTGCAATTACTGCTTTGTAAGCATCACGCGGAAGATATTTTTGCATGGCTTCGCGATTGAAAACATTGACACCATAAAAGTCACTCACTTTTCCTCCCGGAGGAACCACTTTTACCGGCAAACGACCCAGAGTCGTTTCAAGGGCACGAAATCGAATGTTGCTCATTTTTTGTTTGAATAAAGAGTGTTACTGATCTGTGAAACTTATTGTTTTTTGAAAAGTTCCTATTTTTAGGAATTATTTTGCAAACATATCGAAAAAATAGGGGGTCTGTCAAGAAAAAATACATTTTTTTAAACAATCTTTGTTTAAAACATGGGGGTTGGCCAGAAAAAGTGTATGTTTTTTGTGAAAATGGTTATAAATCTTACATTTTAATTTTTATTTAAAATTCTTGAAATGTTTGTTTTTTTCAATAAAATCAAAGAAATAATTTCTTCAACTGCGTGCTTTTGTGTTTTTCTTACAAAAACTACCAGTAGACAGAAAATTGGCATTTTAATTTGATCACCCCCCTAATAATTCCCTGGGTATAGTTTAGAAATGTCAAATTTTTCAAAAACTCATTTAAAAAGGTGGATGCCAGCTTACAACTAATAGAAATGAATCCGAATATCAATCTTCAATACCTTTGTCCGAAAATTCCGAATATGAAAAGATTGTTTTTTATTTCATTGCTCTTATTCAGTGCGTGTTCTTCAGAATCAGTAAAGGATAAAATTAACAAGGCCGGGGATGTAACCGGACAGGCTATTGGCGAATTTACTGAAGGTGTTTCATCCGGTGTTGAAAAGGCATTTGACACCAAAGTTGAAATCTCTGAGAACTTAAAAGAAAAAGGAATTGAATGCGGGAAAACAACTGTGACGAGTGATTCAGGAGGAACAGATAACAAGCTCACTATCTATGTTATTTTCCATAAAGATTTTTCGGGTGAAATCACTGCTAAAGCATTCGATAAACAGAATGCGGAAATGGGTAGAGTGAAATTAAAAGCGGAAGGGAAGTTGGAAGGTTCGACATTTCTTGAATTTCATTTTGATCCAAGAACGAACATTGACCACGACAGCAGGCTTACCATTGAATAAAAAGGAAAAAAAATTCAGACAGAAATCTTTGTAAAAAAAAAGAGCCGGTTGTGTCCGGCTCTTTTTTTATCTTTTAGCTTCTTCCCATGTCTCTTAGAAAACGAATATGAGACAATATGGCTCCTCTTACGGTTGCCTGTTCATGGTAAGGCAAATTGTATTTCTGACAAACTTCCTTTACAATTTTACTTAGAGCAGGATAGTGAACATGCGCAATCTTCGGAAACAAGTGATGTTCGACCTGAAAATTCAAACCGCCTACTGCCCATGTTACAAATTTATTTCTGGTTGCAAAATTTGCAGTAGTTCTTACCTGATGTGTTGCCCAGTCTGTATTAAGAACGTGAACTTCACTTTCCGGATAAATAAAATCTGTTTCCTCGACAGTATGTGCTAACTGAAACACTACACTGGTTACAAGTCCTGTTGTGAATGCATAAATAAAATAACCGAAGAGATACGCGGGAAGAGAATAGAACTGAAGTGGCAAAACTACGAACAGAAATATGTAGGTGATTTTAGTCAACCAGAAACCGATATGTTGAGAAACTGTCAGTTTAATATCTTCTCTGTCAGCAATTCTTCTTTGAAAATATTTTTTGAAATCTAAAAAGAATACCCAGGCAATATACATCAGTCCATAGGCAATTGGAAAATAAAGATGCTGGTATTTGTGAGCACTCAGTTTCGGCTGACGTTTGGTCATTCTGAAAAATGGTTCATTCAGAATGTCGTCGTCATGATCATCTACATTGGTGAATGAGTGGTGAATAACATTGTGTTTGATATTCCACAGAAATGAACTTGCTCCAAGCATATTTAAACTCAATGCAGCGAGTTTGTTCACGAATGGACTTTTTGACAAACTTCCGTGTGCCCCATCGTGCATGATATTAAATCCAATTGCTGCAGTCACCAATCCCAGAACAACCAATGCTAGGATTGACCATGCACCGGGAAGAAGATTAAAAACTAATAATGGATAGCAACCAAGAAATAAAGTCATCAACACAATGACTTTAATCAAACTCCGGTGATCTCCATGCGTGCTGATACTTTTTTCTTTAAAGTATGTATTCACACGTGCTTTAAGGTCACTGTAGAATGCTGAACTGTTGCCGCTGAATTTTATTGTAGACATTTTTTTTTAAAGTTTGTCGTCCATATTTTATCATGTGTTATTAAAGAAACACAACAACACATTTACTCAATACTTGGAGATTTTATGGATTTGCAAGTATACTCAATCGCAGTGAACAACCAAAGAGCCTGCATAGGAAGTAATCGACCGTGGATTGTTCAGGAATATTTAGAATGATTCTTACCAGGAAGATTTATATTTCTTTTTCTTTCCGTCAGTTGACTTAGAAGGTTTTTCTCCCCATCCTCTTTTTCCTTTATTTTCCATTTCAGCACGAGTTTCCTTCTTGTAATCCCTTTTTCCGTCTTTTTTAAAGTCCTTGTTGAAATCCTTTTTATGATCTTTCTTAAAATCCTTTTTTTCTTTCTCGCCGGACCTGTCTACACGCACTTTACGTCCGTTGTAAAATTCACCGTCGAATGCATTCAATGTTTTTTCCAGCGATGCTTCATCTTCAAATTCAATGAATGAATACACCGGTTTTAAATCGATTTTTCCGATCGCGGATTTGTCAAGATTTGTTCCATCCAACAAATACCCAAGCATACTTCCTTTGTCAAACCCGTCTGCTGTCCCAAGATTGATAAACATACGCGGTCCTGCATTGCGGTATCTCTCTTGAGTGGATTTTCCGGGATGAGCCAGATCAACATTAATATCCGGTGCATTTCTGTAGTCTTCAAGGAATCGACTGAATTCAATGCTCACAATTCGTTTAATGATATCTTCTTTGCTCAAGTCTTCAAGTTCAGCAAATGCGGGCCCGATAAATTTATCGATCACTTTTTCATTGACTTGTGCATCGTGAATTTTTTTCACAAAATGCATCAGTTTCTGTTCACCAATGTCTCCGGCGTCAGGCACTTTTGACAAATGAAATTTTCTGTTGATCTTTTTTTCTATTTGTCTGATTTTATCTTTTTCACGGATATTCACCAGCGCGATGGATATGCCTGATTTTCCTGCACGCGCTGTACGTCCGCTTCGGTGAGTATAGTTTTCGACTTCATCCGGCAAATGGTAGTGTATCACATGTGTAATATCTTTCACATCAATACCTCTGGCGGCTACATCTGTTGCAACCAGAACCTGCAAACTGCGGTTCCGGTAACGCCCCATTACTTTGTCGCGTTGTTGCTGGCTCAAATCACCATGCAATGAGTCCGCGTTGTATCCATCTTTGACAAGATTTTCTGCGATCCTCTGTGTATCCATTTTGGTACGACAGAACACAACTCCGAAAATATCAGGAGTAGAATCCAGAATTCGTTTTAAAGCTGAGTATCTGTCCCGTTCATGGACAACATAATAATGATGCTCAATATTTTCAGCACTTGAATTCTGTTTGCCGACAGTCATTTCTTTCGGATTCTTCATGTAATTGGAAGAAATCCTTTTTACTTCAGCAGGCATTGTCGCCGAGAAAAGCCAAACGTTTTTATCTCCGGGAGTATTCGATAGAATATCGTCAATGTCTTCCTGGAAACCCATATTTAACATCTCATCCGCTTCATCGAGGACGACAAAACGAACGGTTTGTAACACGATTGCTTTACGAGTGATGAGATCAATCAAACGACCGGGTGTTGCCACAACAATTTGTGCACCGCGCTTGATTTGTCGCATTTGTGTTGAAATACTGGCACCGCCATATACTGCCACAACATTGGCACCTGAAGTGAACTTTGAAAAACGGATTAAATCATCCGTGATTTGCACACACAGTTCTCTTGTAGGAGCAAGAATGAGTGCCTGAGTTTCCTTTGAATTAAAATCGACTTTTTCTATCAATGGTAAACCAAAAGCTGCCGTTTTTCCGGTGCCGGTTTGTGCGAGTCCAATAAAGTCAGAATGATCAGCGAGAAGGAGGGGGATTGCTTGTTCTTGAATCGGAGTTGGTTGCTGAAATCCGAGAGCTTCAATTGCTTTGATTACTCTTTCGCCCAACCCCAATTCGGGGAATGATAACATGATAAGTATTTAAAAATTAGGGGGCAAAGGTACACCAAATCCGCCGGCTATCCTTGTGAATTGGTGAATTTAAAAGAAAAGCCTTTAAAACGTTGAAAATCGAATCTTTCAGACATTTGAAAGCAATATCTGATACTTCTTGTACTAAACCAGGTACATCACTTCCTTAACGGCTTTAATAACTCTTTCAGGATTCGGGAGATAAGCTTCAATCAGGGTTGGGGCATAAGGCAATGGAACATCTCCGCCCATAATCCGAACCACCGGAGCATCCAGATAATCAAAAGCTTTTTTCTGCACCATGAACGCGATTTCGCTTGCAATAGATGCCAATGGCCAGGACTCTTCAACGATAACCAGACGATTTGTCTTCTTTACTGATTCTATCACGGTTTTGTAATCAATCGGTCTCACACTTCTAAGATCTATCACTTCAGCATTAATGCTGTCCTTCGCAAGTTCTTCAGCAGCTTTCAATGCTATCTTCATCATTTTTCCAAATGATACAATGGTTACATCTGTTCCTGCACGTTTCACATCAGCAACACCAATTGGTATCAAATATTCTCCATCAGGAATCATTCCTTTGTCACCATACATCTGTTCGCTTTCCATGAAAATGCAAGGATCGTTATCGCGAATGGCTGATTTAAGCAAACCTTTAGCATCAGCCGGATTGCTTGGGACAAGTACTTTTAATCCGGGACAGTTTGCATACCAGTTTTCAAAAGCCTGAGAATGCTGAGAACTCAACATTCCGGCAGAGGCAGTTGGTCCGCGGAATACAATTGGAACAGTGTACTGACCGCCACTCATACTCATCATTTTCGCGGCGGAATTAATGACCTGATCGATCGCAACCAGAGAAAAATTGAAAGTCATAAATTCAATGATTGGCCGTAGTCCATTCATCGCAGCGCCAACCCCTATACCTGCAAAACCAAGTTCAGCGATGGGCGTGTCAATGATTCGTTTAGGACCAAATTCGTCCAGCATTCCCTGGCTTACCTTATAGGCGCCATTGTATTGTGCAACTTCTTCTCCCATCAGAAACACCCGTTCATCACGGCGCATTTCTTCTGTCATCGCTTCTCTAAGTGCTTCTCGAAATTGTACTTCTCTCATATGGAATCAAATATCTTCTGGGGATAATAATCTGAGCAAAATTGTTTTTAATGTATTCCTTTCAAGCAGGTTAAAAGGATTGCAAAGGTAGAAAAATCCCGATCATTCTTCTTCTTCATCCTCCTCTTTCAAGAGTCTTAATGCTGTTTCTAACTCATTGAAAGTGTGTTGGTTCTTCGCATTGCGAGCAACCTCTTTTCCCTTTTCATAAACTTTGATTGCAAGTTCAGTCTGTGAGCTTTGTTCACACACTCTAGCCAATTGATAATAGGTCGGAAGATAATCCGGGTCTCTTTTAGTAAGGTCAGAAAGAATTTTTTGAGCTGTAGGCAAATCATTTAAACGGATGTATTCCAGTGCTAAAGCATACCAACTGAATGAATCATCGGGATCTTCCTGCAAGTATCTCTTTAGCAATTCAATTCTGTCCATCACAGGTTATAAACAAGGTAAATTAGGGTTGATTATTTCTTTATCTTCGCGCCAAAATCAACAAAATTGGTTCCTGCGAAGATACAAAGACTGAGAATCCTGAAAGCAACCTTCCTGGCAATGTCATTCAGATACATCCGTAACTGCTTCCTTCTTTCTTTTGCAATTTGTGAATTTGAAATCAGTTTTTTTTCGCTTCGTTCAACACTATAATTCAGTACTCTTATGAAAATCTTAGTTTGTATCGCCAATGTCCCTGACACCACAGCGAAAATCAATTTCACTCCGGATAATAAAGAATTTGTTTCTACGGGTGTGACTTTCATTTTGAATCCATACGATGAAATTGCTCTTTCCAAAGCAGTTGATCTCACTGCAGGTGGTGGTTCGGTAACGGTAATTAACATCGGTGATGCTTCTACTGAACCAACAATTCGTAAAGCTCTCGCCATTGGAGCCAGCGATGCTGTTCGTGTGAATGCCAAACCAAGAGACGGATATTTTGTGGCAAAACAAATTGCCGAATACGTGAAGAAAAATTCTTTCGATTTAATTTTATGTGGTCGCGAATCCAGCGATTCCAATGGTTCTTCAGTACCCGCAATGGTTGCAGAACTTCTTGATATACCTTGTATCTTGTTTGCAAAAAGCCTCAGTATTGAAGGAACTACTGCCACATTGGAGCAGGAAATTGAAGGCGGTAAAGAAATTTTATCGGCACCACTTCCATTGGTAGCAGGTGCTTCAGAAGGTATGGCGGAATGGAAAATTCCAAACATGCGCGGAATCATGTCTGCAAGAACTAAACCTTTGTCCGTTATTGAACCTGTTGATGTGCCTCAATATACTCAGGTGCAAAGTTTCGACAAGCCGGTTCCAAGAAGTTCCGTGAAATTGATTGCAGCAGAAGATGCAGGAAAATTATTCGATATCATACGAGAAGAAAAAAAAGTAATCTGAATTAATCGTTGAATTGATCAACCGGTAAATAAAAAAGAAATGTCAGTTTTAGTATTCATAGAAAACGTTCAGGGCAAATTCAAGAAATCCACCTTCGAAGTGATTTCATTTGCAGCCGCGATTGCGCAAAAGCAAAATTTACCATTAGTTGCTTTATCTATTGGTAATGTTTCGGATGACGAGCTCGCAAAAGCCGGAAAATACGGAGCAGGAAAAGTGTTGAAAGCAAGCGGTGCGCAACTCGACAGCATGAATGTTCAACCGTATGCAACAGTAATCGCTCAGGCAGCTAAAGCCGAGAATGCGAAAATTGTTGTTATGTCTGCGAGTTTCTCCGGTAAGGGAATAGCCCCCCGTGTGGCAATTAAGCTGGATGCAGGATTAGCAGACAATGTAATCGACCTGCCAAAAATGGACGGAGGATTCATAGTAAAGAAAGGAGCATTTTCAGGAAAAGCATTTGCTTTTGTTGATATCACATCAGATGTAAAAGTGATCAGCATGATTCCAAACAGCTATAAAGTTGTAGAGTCTGCTGCATCTCCTGCAATTTCAACTTTCGATGCTCAGCTAAGTCCCCGTGATTTAGTTGTGACAATTAAGGATGTAAAAAGATCAACAGATAAAGTTTCACTCCCGGATGCAGAGTTGGTAGTATCAGCTGGTCGTGGAATGAAAGGCCCTGAAAATTGGGGCATGATTGAAGAACTTGCAAATGTGCTCGGAGCTGCTACTGCCTGCAGTAAACCTGTTTCTGATGCTGGATGGAGACCACACTCTGAACACGTGGGTCAGACTGGGATTGCTATCAGTCCGAATCTATACATCGCCATCGGTATTTCAGGAGCTATCCAGCATCTGGCCGGTGTAAGCAGTTCCAAAGTAATTGTGGTGGTCAATAAAGACCCTGAAGCTCCGTTCTTCAAAGCTGCGGATTATGGAATTGTCGGAGACGCATTTGAAGTAGTTCCTAAATTGATCGAAGCTGCGAAAGCATTTAAAGCTGGTCAAAACTGATAAATAAATAGTAAGCGAAACAATATTTTTTTATTTTCGATAAAGAAAAGGAAGAAGGACGAAAGCCAGGTTCCCGGAATTGAATATGAAAAAGATTAAACTTGAAATTATCGGCCTTTCCTACAGCCAGACTCAATCCGGTGCTTATGCACTCGTACTTGGAGAAGAAAAAGGGAAACGCAGACTCCCCATTATCATTGGCGCTTTTGAAGCTCAGGCAATCGCAATAGAGCTTGAAAACATGACTCCCACCAGACCTCTCACTCATGATCTGTTCAAAAGCCTTGCTCAGTCGTTTGAAATAGAAGTGGAGGAAGTGATTATTTTCAATCTTCTTGAAGGAGTTTTTTATGCCAAGCTGGTTTGCAACAATGGCGACAAAAAAATGGAAATAGATGCGCGAACCAGTGATGCCATAGCGATCGCCGTACGATTTGGTTGTCCGATTTATACTTACGAATTCATACTTTCAACAGCAGGAATTGTTCTGGAAGAAAATGCACCTATAGAAGGCATTGAAGAACAAGTGGAAAAACAAATTCCTACATCTGCTACCAAGCTTTCTGAAAACGAACTTTCGACAGCAAGTACAGACGAATTAAAAGAAATGTTGAAGAAAGCTCTCGATGAAGAAGCGTATGAGCGTGCTTCCAGAATCAGGGATGAGCTGAATAAGCGAAAAAGTAATTAATTTTTTTTCGAATTATTTCAGCCGCTCAGCTTATAAAAATCCAATTTCTATTTATTAGTGTTTCACTGCGCCGACAGGTATCGGCTTGTGTTCGTATTTGAAAACGAACGGAAACAGGATGCCCAGAACCAACGCGTAACCGGCAAAAGCGAACCAGATATTTGGCCAATTGCTAATGCCGTTGACCGTAAAATGATCCACCACCAAACCACTGCAATATCCTCCTATCATCGCTCCCAGACCATTGGTCATGAACATGAATAATCCCTGAGCACTTGCACGAATGTTAGCCTGCACCTCCTGTTCCACGAACAAAGAACCGGAGATATTGAAAAAGTCAAATGCCATTCCGTAGATGATCATCGAGAGTACGAGCAATGGCAATCCGGTTCCCGGATCACCGATTGCAAATAAACCAAATCGGAAAACCCACGCGAATATACTGATCAGCATAACTTTCTTAATTCCGAATTTGTGCAGGAAGAATGGAATTGTAAGGATGAACAGTGTTTCAGATATCTGCGAAATTGATAGGAGCAGAATCGGGTGTCTGACACCAAATGAATCCGGATGAGTTACCTGAAAGCTTTCCAGAAATGAACCTCCGAATGCATTCGTGATTTGCAATGCTGCGCCAAGAAACATGGCGAACAGAAAGAAGATAAACATCTTTTTCTGCTTAAGTAATACGAAAGCATCCAGGCCAAGAGAAGCAAACAGTGATTTTTCTTTTACTGATTTCACCGGTTTACATGCAGGAATAGTGAAGGCATATAATCCCAAAGCCAACGCAGAAACACTGCTAAATATCAATTGCATGTTATTAGACTTCCATCCAAACATATCTACAGTCCACATGGCAGCAATGAATCCGATTGTTCCCCAAACCCGGATCGGAGGGAAGTCCTTCACGATATTGTAATTCGATTCTTCGAGTACGATATAGGATACGGTGTTGTTCAAAGCAATGGTGGGCATGTAGAACATCGAGTTGAGTAACATGGCCCAGAAAAAAAGATTCGGATCTGTGATCGTAGAAGCCCAAAACAAAAGACCGGCGCCGATTATGTGACAGAGTCCTAACACTCTTTCAGCATTCATCCATTTATCCGCGATGATTCCCATGATAGCCGGCATGAACAAAGAGGCAATACCAAGGGTTGAAAATACAGCGCCTATTTGAACCCCGCTGAAATGCAATGTCCCCCCCAGATAACCACCAATTGAAATCAGCCAGGAGCCCCAGACAAAAAATTGCATAAAATTCATAACGATCAACCGAAACCTGATGCTCATATGGATTGTTTTGAAATATTTAAATCGAAAGATAAGTGAAAAGTCTTTGAATTAACAAAATTGTTTTTTCAACAGTTTTTCTGTTTGTCAACAGCGGGTTTTCGTCAGGAATTTTCCTCTAACTTTACAGCATAAAGATCATTCCGCATGAAACAATTTCACGACCTTTTGCGCCATGTAATGGAGCACGGCACTGATAAAAGCGACCGTACAGGAACAGGCACGCGTAGTGTTTTCGGATACCAGATGCGTTTTGATTTGCAAAAGGGTTTTCCTCTGCTGACAACAAAGAAGCTACACACTAAATCTATCTTTCATGAACTGTTATGGTTTCTGAAGGGAGATACAAATATTCAATATCTGAAAGACAATGGTGTAAGTATCTGGGATGAATGGGCGGATGAAAAAGGAAATCTCGGTCCTGTTTACGGATCACAGTGGAGGAGTTGGCCAACTCCGGGTGGAGGCCACATTGATCAGATAAGTAACGTTATTCAACAGATTAAAAAATCACCTGATTCAAGGAGACTGATAGTTAGTGCCTGGAATGTGGCGGAAATCAACAACATGAAGTTGCCTCCTTGTCATGCTTTTTTTCAGTTTTATGTAAGTGATCGTAAGTTATCGTGTCAGTTGTATCAACGAAGTGCTGACATCTTTCTCGGTGTTCCATTCAACATCGCTTCTTATGCGGCACTCACCATGATGGTTGCACAGGTTTGTGATTTGCAACCCGGCGAATTCATTCACACCTTTGGTGACGCTCATATTTACAGCAACCATTTTGATCAGGTGAATTTGCTTTTATCACGTGATTGCAGACCATTGCCTGGATTGAAATTGAATCCTGCCGTGAAAAATATTTTCGATTTCAAATTTGAAGATTTGGAGGTGGTCAATTACAATCCGCATCCGCCCATCAAAGCAGCAGTAGCAGTCTGACAGCTTATTTTTGATTTTGATTCATTCAACAAACAATATGTCACTTTCAATTATCGTCGCGCTCTCAGAAAACAATGTAGTAGGCGTGAACAATCAATTGCCCTGGAAACTTTCGGCTGATTTAAAACGCGTGAAAGGACTTACGATGGGACATCATATAATCATGGGCAGAAAGACCTATGAAAGTATAGGACGTCCCTTGCCCGGTCGAGTGAACGTAGTAATCAGTGGTAATCCGGAATATAAAGCTGAAGGTTGCAAAATAGTAGCATCACTCTCCGAAGCTTTGGATCTTGCCATGAATGATTCGGAAGTTTTTATTTTTGGTGGAGGAGTAGTGTTCCGTGAGGCGCTTTCGAAAGTGAACAAAATTTACATGACGAAAGTGCATCATGTTCTTGATGGTGATACTCACTTCCCACTCCTGAATCCAAAGGAGTGGAAAGAAACGGAACGAATGGAATTTAAAGCAGATGAAAAAAACGAATACGATTATTCTTTCATCACTCTTGAACGTGTATAATTTCCCTTTAGTATTTGGTCCGATCCTTATTCAATGCAGATTGATCCATTCATCTTAAAATTTCAGGTCTTCCGGATTTAGAGAATATTTCAAAAAAAAATCCCGCTCTTGTTGAAGACGCGGGATTTTTTTTGTTTGAAGAGATTTATTTTTTACAACAATCTTTTGCTTTTCCTTCGCAATTCATGCCATTCTCTTTGCATTTTTCCATGCATTCCTGTGAGCAACCGTTGGAACATTGATGACCAGCTGACATTTTCATACAAGCATCACCTCCTTTGCATTCCATTCCGCTCTTCTTACAAGCGTCCATACAAGCCTGATCGCAGTTTTTTGCATGTCCCATTCCGGCACATGAATGGCCATTTTCCATATTCATTTCGCAGCATTTCATCGCTGCCTCATGACGAACGGTACACATACCATTTTCCATCTTGAGACAATCGCTGCTGTCGCATTTTCCTTCTGCCATCCACTGTGCACAAGTCGCAGAATCAACGAGACAATTTCCGGCTGAGTCCATTGTGCAGCCCATTTCCGCGCCCATGTGACATTCCATTTGTTTACCTGCGCAACAGTTTTTATCCATCATCGCACCACCTGAATCATTACTATGTAGCGCAATCAATGGAGCAATAGTCAATCCTACCAGTGAAGAAAGTTTGATAAGGATATTCATGGAAGGACCAGATGTATCTTTAAAAGGATCACCAACAGTATCACCTACAACTGCGGCTTTGTGAGGTTCAGATTTTTTATAATAGGTTTGACCGTTAATCTCAACTCCTTTTTCAAAAGACTTTTTCGCATTGTCCCAGGCTCCACCGGCATTGTTCTGGAATATTGCCCAGAGCACACCACTCACAGTTACACCTGCCATATAAGCTCCCAATGCTTCTGCGCCCATCACTAAACCAATGATAATCGGAGTCACGATTGTGATAACGCCAGGTAACATCATTTCTCGCAAAGCGGCCTTGGTCGAAATTTCGACACAGCGGCTGTAATTTGGTTTGCCGGTACCATCCATGATTCCGGGAATTTCTTTGAACTGGCGTCGAACTTCATTCACCATGTCCATCGCAGCTTTACCTACTGAATTCATCGCGAGAGCAGAAAATACTACAGGTATCATTCCTCCGATGAACAATGCGGCCAAAACTTTCGCGTCAAAAATATTTATCCCCTGAATTCCTGTAAGAGTAACATACGCTGCAAACAAAGCAAGAGCAGTAAGTGCCGCCGAAGCAATGGCAAATCCTTTTCCAATAGCTGCAGTTGTGTTACCTACTGAGTCAAGGATATCAGTTTTCTCACGTACTTCTGAAGGAAGCTCACTCATTTCAGCAATTCCACCTGCATTGTCAGCAATAGGACCAAAAGCATCAATCGCGAGTTGCATGGCTGTGGTAGCCATCATTGCAGATGCGGCAATTCCAACTCCATAAAATCCGGCCAATGAATAGGCTCCCCAGATCGCTCCGGCAAACAAAATCACAGGAAGGGCGGTAGACATCATTCCGGAACCTAATCCTGCAATGATGTTCGTTGCAGCACCGGTCGCGGATTTTTGTACAATAGAGAGAACAGGTTTTTTTCCAAGTCCGGTAAAGTATTCAGTGATATAAGAAATAGCAGCACCAACAAACATTCCGATCACAACTGCCCAGAATACATTCATTGAAGTGGTAGTAAGATTAGTGAATTGTCCTGCATTAAAAACACTCATAGTGATACTCGCAGGCAACATCATTTGAATTAAAAAATATGAAGCAATCAATGCGATCAGGATGGAGAACCAGTTACCTCTGTTGAGAGCTTTTTGAACAGAATCAGTATTGGCTTGATCAGAATCTTTCACATTCACAAGGAAAGATCCAAAGATGGAAGCGATAATACCAACTCCGGCAATTGCGAGCGGTAAAAGAATGGGACCAATTCCGCTAAATGCATCCTGAATTCCACCCATATCACGAATGATGTAGTTTCCAAGTACCATTGAAGCAAGAACAGTAGCGACATAAGAGCCAAAAAGATCGGCACCCATTCCGGCTACGTCTCCAACGTTATCTCCAACATTATCCGCAATTGTTGCAGGGTTTCTTGGATCGTCTTCAGGAATTCCCGCTTCTACTTTTCCGACAAGGTCAGCACCAACGTCGGCTGCCTTTGTATAGATACCTCCACCAACACGAGCGAAGAGCGCGATGGATTCAGCACCAACAGAAAATCCGGCGAGTACTTCCAGTACACGGGTCATATGCTCATATCCGGTCATTTGTCCGCCCATGAAAAACTGGAAGAGGAAAATGAACAGCAAGCTTAATCCCAATACTGCAAGACCGGCAACACCAAGACCCATCACAAGTCCTCCGTTGAATGAAACTTTCAACGCTTTTGCAAGTGAAGTTCTGGCAGCTTGTGTAGTTCTGACATTGGCCTTTGTTGCAATTCGCATCCCGCTGAAACCGGCTATAGCACTGAAAAAGCAACCGAGAACAAAAGAAACAACAATAAGAATATGTGAATCCGGAACAACCTGAGAAAGAATTCCCAGACCTGTTCCTGCCAATACCATATATATAGCGAGGATTCTGTATTCTGATTTTAAAAATGCCATCGCACCTTCTGCAATTGCAGTCGCGATACCTTGCATTTTAGAATCACCTGCATCTTGTTTCACAACCCAGGATGACTTCACAAACATGAAGAGCAATCCGATGAGCCCCAGTACAGGTATTACATAAATGAAATTTTCCATATCAATCTGATTTTTCGAGGGCTGCAAAGGTAAACGAAACCCTTAAAAATGCAAATTCTGGCAGTATTTTGATCCAACATATCTGTTTGAGCTTCAAAATGCTCAATCCATTGGAAATGGGCACAATTCTTTAATCAGTCATTTTGAAAAACTGAATTACAAGCATCAGTATCTTCAATAATTCTTGAATTGAGCCGAAAACGATATTAATCCTTCACAAAAGAAATGCGTTTGTACAGGGCTTTATCATTTGTCAACAGACTGATAAAATAAATTCCACGTTGCAAGCCCAAATCCTCAAAATTGAATTGGTAATGATGACTTCCCATATTCAAGGTGGTATTTTCAGGAGAATAGACTAAACGACCTATTGCATCCCTTACCTCAATTTTCACAGGAACTTTTTGTGCAAGACTAAAATCAATATTGATTACTTCTTTAGTCGGATTAGGGTACACTTTGTATGCAAAAATATCTTCAGGTTCTACTTTTGAAATACCTGTGAGTGTGATGGAAAACGATTGAACTTGCTGATGAAACCCGCATCTGTTGTATGCCGTCAATACTACGTTGTAAGTTCCCGTTGAACTGTAAACATGAACCGGGTTCAAAAGCGTGCTGCTATCCCCATCACCAAAATCCCAGACAAGTGAATCAAAATCTGTTGTTGTATTGGTAAAGTTAACGGTGTTTGCATTAGCGGTATAGGTGAAATTCACTGTCGGGAATGGTAGATTGAGCTGATGTGTAAGAGACCACGGAACAGCCGCCCAGTTGTTACTGTCATTCATTTCAAGAATCCAGTTGTTTGGATCTGTAAATGAAACAACATAGTAGTCGCCATTGCATACGCTGTCAAGGGTAATCCATTGTCCATATAATGCTGCAGAATAAATATCAAGATAACCAACATAAATTCCCTGATCTGTTGTACATCCTGTTACTGTTCCGAGTCCATAATTTGGAAAACTATCTCGTCCTAAAATATTGCCTGTGGTATCGACACAGTATCCATTTCCATCAGTACATTGACCCAGATTGACAAGACAATAACTTTGTTTGTTTCCTGTACCAACTACCGGCCACTCATACGGTTGTTTCCCGATCATCGGTTGTCTTAATGTATACTCTGCCCATCCATCTAAATGAATATGTCCGTGTTGTGGATGATAGGTCATAGTTCCCGCAGGTCTGTTGTAGGTTGTGATAGCGCCATTTGTTTTATGGTAAATTGTTTGTTCCACTAATTGTTTGGGTGGCTGGCCATTCGGACAAACAGGAGTTGAACAAGATACGAGCACAGTATCACAATAACATGTGTTGATACCATGTATCTCCAATGGACCCCAGCCAATATTTGGTGTAGCATTGTTCACATACAAAGTATCTGTAACTTCATATGAACCATCCAGTATTGCCTGTGCTGAAGCTGTCATATCCGGGATCAGATCACAATCCTGTGAACCATCAGGACACTGACACCTTGTTGCATCCTGCCGGCTACACGGCATGATGGAATGGCTTGTAGGACTCGAGCCAAAAGTAATTGAGAAAGAATTTACATCGCCGCTGTCAGAACCGGCCAGATCTGTTACAACCAGATACCATGTTCCATTCGGATCTCTTCCGTCATTATACAGGGCAAGATCACCATCAGGATCATATTCACCTGTAAAAGGAGGATTATTTCCGGGATCACTTAATAATTGGTTTGCGGTATGTCCGCGAAAGCATGTTCCTGTGAAATTATCATCACCATCTCCATTTCTGTTTGACAACATAATCATCATACTATCAGGACTCATCAACTGAATTTCGAGATCCCTGTCATAAGTATGTGTGATATCTATGCATACACGTTCCAGGCCGAATTGTACACTGTCAATGCTATTAGGTAAACCACTGACGACACAAGGAAGGTAAACAGGAATAGCAACTCCGGTATAGTCTGGTAGGTGCCCACCTGTACCGTTAAATGTTTGGGAAGTACAGATAAAAGAATAGCAAAGGAGGAGGAGGCTGAGGTAGAGTGATCGCATGTTGATGGATTGAGAAGCGAATATAAAAAATAGATGTCAGGTTTGAATGCACTTCTTCATTGCAGCCTAAAAATCAATCTCTGAAAATTTTCTGAAGTTTGAATTCATAACTTTTCCACAGTATTCTTCAGAATATGATGAACAACCCGAGAGAAATTAAGATCGTGATTGAGTTTAATTAAAGAAAAAATCAATTTCAGGAATTTTTTAACAGGAAACAACTGGTATTTTGAATTCTATTTGTGCAAAGATTTTCCAGGATAAATGAATTCATACTAGTGTCGATGAATTACTATTCGATTTTTTCCATCAGGTGGAATCTTTGTAAAACAAACAATTCGTAGTTTTCCTGAATTGAGAATTCTGATACTTTCGAATTGGAGATTTCATTTCTTCATTTTTCATCCAGAGTTTGAAGAGTTAAATATTTCTTGAACGCAGATACATTCTTCTGAGGATTTCTCATTAATAAACCTATCTTTGCGCCCGCTTTCGGAACCTCCTCGAAATGCACTAACTATATGGAAATCAGAAATATTGCAATTATTGCTCACGTTGACCATGGCAAAACAACATTGGTTGACAAAATGCTTCATCAGGCGAAATTATTCAGGGACAACCAGCATACTGGTGAATTGATTCTTGATAACAATGATCTGGAGCGTGAACGAGGCATTACAATCGTTGCAAAAAATGTATCTATCCGATACAAAGGAATTAAGATCAATATTATTGATACACCTGGTCACGCTGATTTCGGCGGTGAAGTAGAACGGGTATTGACAATGGCAGATGGTGTTTTGCTTTTGGTTGATGCATTCGAAGGACCTATGCCACAGACAAGATTTGTGACACAAAAAGCTTTGGCTTTAGGTTTAAAACCAATTGTGGTTATCAATAAAGTTGACAAAGAAAATTGCAGACCGGAAGAGGTGCATGAGCAGATCTTCGATTTGTTTTTCAATCTGTCTGCAACAGAAGATCAGCTAAATTTCCCTACTCTGTATGGTTCTTCCAAGCAAGGATGGATGAGTACAGATTATAACAAACCAACTGAAGACATCACACCATTGCTTGATGCCATCATTGAGCATATTCCTGCTGCGAATGTAAAAGCAGGTACTCCGCAAATGTTGATCACTTCACTTGATTACTCTTCGTTTGTTGGTCGAATTGCGATAGGACGTGTCTCCCGTGGATCTATGCGTGAAAGCATGCCGGTTTCTCTCGTAAAAAGAGATGGAAGTATTGTAAAATCACGTGTAAAAGAATTACACAGTTTCGAAGGTCTTGGAAGGAGCAAACAGGAAACTGTGAATGCAGGAGATATTTGCGCGATTGTGGGTTTGGAAAATTTTGACATTGGTGATACAGTTGCCGATTTCGAAAATCCTGAAGCATTGCCAACGATTGCAGTGGATGAGCCCACAATGAGTATGCTCTTTACAATTAACAATTCACCATTTTTCGGAAAAGAAGGAAAATTTGTCACATCAAGACATCTTCGTGATCGCTTGTATAAAGAGATAGAAAAAAATCTTGCTTTGCGTGTGGAAGAAACCGGTTCTCCTGATGCATACAATGTGTATGGTCGCGGAATTCTGCACCTTTCAATTCTGATTGAAACGATGCGCAGAGAAGGTTATGAATTGCAGGTTGGTCAGCCACAGGTTATCATTAAGCAAATCGATGGAGTTAGATGTGAACCTATTGAAATGCTGACAGTAAATGTTCCTGAACAATTTTCAGGTTCTGTTATTGATCAGGTAACACAAAGAAAAGGTGAGTTGCTGATCATGGAACCGAAAGGCGATGTTCTTCATTTAGAGTTCGGAATTCCGGCTCGAGGAATTATCGGTCTGAGAAACAATCTCTTAACGGCAACTCAAGGAGAAGCTGTTATTGCACACAGATTCAAATCTTATGAACCATGGAAAGGGGATATTCCTGCTCGTATCAATGGAGTTTTACTCTCCATGGATAAAGGAAAATCTACTGCGTATTCAATTGATAAATTACAAGACAGAGGACGATTTTTTGTTGAACCGGGTGAAGAAGTCTATGCCGGTCAGGTGATTGGAGAAAGCATTCGTCCGGGTGATTTAGTGATCAATGTGACAAGAGCAAAACAGCTTACAAACATGCGCGCATCAGGCAGTGATGAAAATGTTCGTATCACTCCAAAGATCAATTTCTCATTGGAAGAAGCAATGGAATACATCGAGAAAGACGAATACCTGGAGGTGACTCCGAAAGCTCTCCGCATGCGAAAAATATTGTTGGATGAAAATGAGCGAAAAAGAGCTGCAAAAAATTAATTAACAACGCTTTCCTATCAAAAAAAATATCCTAATATTGCGACTCAAAAATCACCTAAACACCTTTTATCCTCACACGCAAATGAATAAGTTTAGAACATTATCCTACATCCTGCTCGGCTTCGCGGTGGCTGGTTGTAATGGACTTGGCAAAATGGCGAAGAATTTCAACCAGGTCAAATATGAAGTAACTCCAAATCCACTTGAATTGCATGGCGACAGTGTTGCTATTGCTATCAAAGGAACCTACCCTGCAAAGTATTTTGCAAAGAAGGTGGATGCGACTGTTACACCATCTGTTAAATCATCCACTGCTGACCATCCTTTCAAGTCGGTGACAAATGTTGGTGAAAAATCAACAACTGCCGGCAACAAAGTAAATTACAAGACAGGTGGCAGCTTCACATATAGCGACAAAATCGCTTACACTGCTGACATGAAAGCAGCGGATGTGATGATTAAAGCTTCCGGTACAAAAGGAAAGACTACGAAAGACCTCGGTTCAATGAAGATTGCCGATGGAACTATCGTTACTCCTTTGCTGGTTAGATCTGATGAGCAAGTGATTTCAGGTAAAGATCAGTTTCAGCGCATTACTCCTGCAACTTATGCAGGTACTATGTACTACCTGATCAACACTTCCACAGTGAACCAGAATTTCAAAGTGAAGCAGTGCAACATCAGCAACAAAGCTGAATTCAATAACCTTGACAGTGCTGTGAAAGCAATGACAATGGCTCCATACAGCCTGAAAGGTATCAGCATCATGGGTTATGCTTCTCCTGATGGAACAGAGAAAATCAATGCTGATCTTTCTGTGAATCGTGCGAAAGCTTCTGCTAAATACCTCAGCGGTGTTTTCAAAAAACTCAAAATGAAAATCAGCCCTGACAGTTCATTTTTTGCAACAAGCAACACAAATGAAGACTGGGGTGGATTCCAACAATTGATGCAGTCTTCTGACATGGCTCAAAAAGACATGATCTTACGTATCGTATCATCTAATTCTGATGCAGAAGCTCGTGAAATGGAAATTAAAAAGATGGGCAAAGCCTACACAGAAATTGCTGAAGGCGTGTTGCCAAAACTGCGTCGTTCTGCAATCACTTTGAATGGTGAGAAAACAGGTCGCTCTGATGAACAAATTTCTGCATTAGCTAAATCCAGCACTCCAGATTCCCTTAGCGTGGAGGAAATCCTGTATGCTGCTACATTAACTCAGGATAATGCTGAAAAATTGAGCATCTACAGAACTGCTGAACGTTTGTATCCGCAAGAATGGCGTGCAGCGAACAACGTTGGTACAATGTTGTTCATGAGCGGAGATATCGACGGTGCAATGACTGAATTCACAAAAGCAGATCAACTTTCTGCTGGCAATACTACCGTGAAAAATAACCTCGGTGCTTGTTATAGCCGTAAAGGAGATCGTGCAAACGCTACAATGATGTATGCCGCTGCTGCCGGAGCAGGTCCAGAAGTCAACCAAAATCAGGGTATCCTTGATATCCGCAATGGTAACTATGGTTCTGCTGTGAGCAATTATTCAAACACAAACAGCTTCAACGCTGCTCTTGCTAAACTGCTTTCAGGTGATAAAGACGGAGCGATGTCAACTATTGATGCTTCTCCTGATAAAGAAACAGCAGCCGGTTACTACCTCAAAGCAATTATCTCTGCACGTAAAGGTGATGCTTCCGGTGTTGTTGCTAACCTGAAGAGCTCAGTTGAGAAAGATGCTACAATGAAAGCGATGGCTGCAGAAGATCGTGAATTCATTAAATGGTTTAATGATTCTTCATTCAAAGCTGCTATCCAGTAAACAATAAAATTGTTCGTCCGGAAATTTTCGGACGACAAAATAAATCGCCTCTGTATTTCAGGATACTCAAATATCCTGATCTTACAGAGGCGATTTTCATTTATCCAGCCTTCTCAATCCGGCTATCTGCATCAGGGATTTTTGTATTCGCCAATAATATGATACCTGCCTTGATAATGTTGCCTATTCTGTATAATTTCAATCCCTATTCAGAATAATCATCTCTCACATTTCGAGCGATGAGATCGTAAAGTTTAATTTTAGTATTCAATCCCAGGTCACAATTTGACCGGAAATCTATCAAGTCAAAACTATGTCTCAGTTTCAGGAATCAAGTTATAAAGCGCATCAGGACGGTAGAAAATTTGAAGGAAAAGCTGTAGACAGCGTCATGAATAAACAATCAGTAGATTACTGGCGCCATGAAAGAATGTACAATACATTACTCCCTCTTCTGAAAAATTATCCCAATGCAAAATGGTTGACAGTAGGTGATGGAAATTTTGGAAAGGATGCCAATTTTATTCTTTCACATGGTGGAGATGCATTGGCAACTGATTTGAACAACCCGAGTTTCGAAAAAGCATTAGAGGTTGGTTTTATAAAAAAGTATCAATTGGAGAATGCTGAAAGACTCAGTTTTAAGGATGATGAATTCGATTTTTCCCTGTGTAAAGAAGCATATCATCATTTTCCAAGACCTTATATTGCATTGTATGAAATGTTGAGGACCTCAAAAAACGCTATTGTATTTATTGAGCCGAATGATCAGGATACGATTTCACTTCCGGATATGACTCTGGGAAATGGATTTTTCTGGTTCCTCAGAACTACGATTAAGTCAGTCAAAAATCTGCTTAGAAAACCCGTTAAACCAGCGCTGGACTACTCAGCGTTTTATGAACAGGCAGGCAATTTTATTTTTACTTTAAATTATCACGAATTAAAAAAAGTCGCGATTGGGCTCAACCTTCCTGCTATTGCATGGAAAGGATTCAATGACACCTACATCGATGGAGCAGGAGAAGAGATGTTGTCAGACCATGGCCCTATCTACAGAAAAACGTATGCGTTTATGCGTTCACATGAGAAAAAGGTTCGGCTCGGATATTTTTTCCCAACGATGATCACTTTCATCATTTTTAAAACAGCACCATCTGCTGCATGTCTTCAAAGTATGAAAGAGGATGGTTTTGTAGTTGAAACGTTGCCGAAAAATCCAATTCTTTCCTGAAGAATTTTTTAAAAAAAATTGTTGACGGACCGAAGTCTGCCTGTTCTTTTTTTGAAAGGCAATCTTCGTAATATTATTAATCACTATAAAAATGAATCCTGATTTTCTCCAATCCCATTAAACACAATTGTAAGATCAGCCGATTGATCCTTTTTCTCTTTTGACATCCTTGAATTACGGACCATTATCAGTGCATTGTAATAATCTTTTTTAACGAACTGATTTTGTTTCGATGTGAATTTAGTCGGTTCAGGAAATCTTCCGGAATCCGAGACCAAATCATCAACTTCAATTCCCAAGTAATCAGCAATTTGTTCAATTCTATAAAAGTAGTTTGACAGATTTTGTAAATCAGGGTAATGCTCTATAAGAAAATCCATAAAAAGGAGGGAAAATGTTCAGGAATTATTGGAGAGGCAAGGAACTGAAAATTTAAATAGGAGTCAACCTGAATTCTGGAAATTTTAGGTGCAAAATTCTTAAATTGGGAATAGATGGCTGAACATCTGATTCAATGGTATGAATCAGTTTACAATGAAAAATCAAGGCTGATTGAAAATGTAAGACAATATGTTGGCTCCCATTTTAAGCGCCTTTTGATGTAATTCCGGAGAATCTTTGTGGACTTCATAGTCTTCCCATCCATCACCTAAATCGCATTCATAGGAATAAAAACAAACCAAACGTCCCTCGTAGATTAATCCAAAACCTTGTGCCGGTTTTCCATCGTGTTCATGAATTTTCGGCAATCCATCAGGAAAATCAAATTTTTGATGATAAATGGGATGAGAAAATGGAAGTTCAACAAAATCAAGTTCGGGAAATACTTTTTTCATTTGTGGTCTGACAAATGGATCTATTCCATAGTTATCATCTATGTGGAGAAATCCTCCTGCGATCAAATATTTTCTGAGATTAGACGCTTCATCATTCGACAAAACCCAATTACCATGTCCGGTCATGTGAACAAACGGATAGTCGAACAATTCCGGACTGCCTACTTCTACAATTCCTTGTTCAGGCTGAATATTTGTGTTCAGGTTCTGATTGCAAAATTTTATAAGGTTGGGCAAAGATGTTTCAAGGTTGGCGTACCAGTCTCCACCACCATTGTATTTTAACAAACCAATTTTATACGAAGGATCTCCCGCAATGGACTTCAGGCTATAAACGAGACTAAAAAGAAGAAGAATTCTTTTCATATCAGATTAAGAAGGAATTAGATTTTATTCCCTTGTATGGTGTTCACATTTGCAAATATTGCACAGGTCATCAATGCAGCTGTTTCAGTACGCAAACGGGAATGACCTAAAGATACAGGTATAAATCCATATTCCATTGCCTGATCAATTTCACTTTGATGAAAGTCCCCTTCAGGTCCTATGAGAACGACCGCATTTTTACCTGGAATAATTTTCATGCCAATGTATTCCTGTGCTCCCATTGTACAAATGAATTTTTGTGCCTCATTATTCTTCTCGAGAAATTTACGGAAGTCTGTGATTTCATTCATCAAGGGTAGCTTTCCTGTACCACATTGCTTTAACGCAGCAATGAGAATTTTATTCATGCGTTCAGTCTTCAATTCACGTCGTTCGGAATGCCGGCAAATCAGAGGCGTAATTTCATCCATTCCGATTTCTGTCCCTTTCTCCAGAAACCATTCGAATCGTTCATTATTCTTTGTTGGCGCTATCGCGACATGTAAATGGTAAGATCTGGAAATCCCGGTATTTTCTTCCCGGAGAATATGAATCGTGCATTGTTTCTGACTAATGGAATCGATAACAGCCGTATAATATTTTCCGGAACCATCTGTGATTCGAATGTGATCACCTGCTACGTGTCTGAGTACCTTGTAGAGGTGTTTACTTTCTTCTTCAGGTAAACTAAAGGGTTCCTGTAAATGTATCTCTGAAATGAAAAACAATTCCATGTGAATGATCAGTAGAAACTTGTGTTGACAGGTTATAGGGCAAAAAAAACCTTCCTCTTTAAGGAAGGTTTTTATATTCTTTTCGAATTAAGCGTTCACAACCAGCTTTGGCGCTGCGTTCAGAATTTCATCATTCGCATACTCTGCATATTGAGCGAAATTCTTCACGAACGAAGCTGCAAGTGTTTGCGCCTTCGCATCAAATTCGTTCTTGTCATTCCAGGTATTTCGTGGATTGAGAATTTCAGATGGAACACCCGGACAGGATTTCGGCATAGCCAATCCGAAGACAGGCATTGTGTTGTAATCAACTTTATCAAGTTCGCCATTCAGTGCTGCAGTGATCATGGCGCGTGTGAATGAAAGTTTCATCCGTGAACCAACTCCATAAGAACCGCCTGACCAGCCTGTATTTACCAGCCAAACATTCACTTTATGTTTTTTCAGTTTTTCACCCAACAATTCAGCATATTTTGTTGGATGCAAAGGAAGGAATGCTTTACCGAAACATGCTGAAAAAGTAGTTGTAGGTTCAGTGATTCCAACTTCCGTCCCTGCAACCTTCGCAGTGTATCCTGAAATAAAATGATACATAGCTTGTCCCGCATCCAGCTTTGAAATTGGAGGCAATACACCGAATGCATCACAGGTGAGGAAGAAAATATTTTTTGGTATTCCTGCTACAGAAGGTTCAACCGCATTCTCAATGTGATCAATCGGATAAGCAACACGTGTATTCTCAGTTTTGCTGATATTGTCGTAATCAACCTTCGTTGTTCCTTCATAGAATTCAATGTTCTCAACAAGAGCACCGAAACGAATAGCACTGAAAATCTGAGGTTCTTTTTCTTTGGTGAGATTTACACACTTCGCGTAACATCCACCTTCAAAATTAAACACTGTATCTTCCGCCCAACCATGTTCATCATCTCCGATAAGTCCACGATTCGGATCTGCAGAAAGAGTTGTTTTTCCTGTTCCGGACAGACCAAAGAAAATTGCAGTGTCTCCTGCCGGTCCGATATTAGCGGAGCAATGCATGGAGAGAACATTTTTTTCGTGCGGTAAAACAAAATTCAGAACTGAAAAAATTCCTTTTTTGATTTCTCCGGTATAACCGGTACCGCCAATGAGAATAATCTTCTTGGTGAAATTAACGATGGCAAAATTGCTCTGACGAGTACCATCCAGTTTTGGATCGGCGTGAAATCCCGGAGCACAAAGAATGGTCCAGTCGGATTTTGTCATCTTTAAAATTTCTTCGTTAGAAGGACGAAGAAATAAATTGTTTGCAAAAAGATTCTGCCATGGTGATTCCGTGACAACACGAATATTTAATCTGTATTTTGGATCAGCACACGCATAGGCATCGCGTACATACAAAGTTTTTCCCTGAAAATAAGAAGTAACTTTTTCATACAAGCGATCGAATTTTTCAGGATCGAATTTAATGTTGATGTCTCCCCACCAGACTGCTTTTTCAGTCTTCTCATCGCATACTATAAATTTATCTTTTGGAGAACGTCCTGTAAATTTACCTGTATCAACAGCGAGGGCGCCGGTATCGGTGAGCATTCCTTCGCCGCGAATAATTGTTTCTTCAACCAATTCTGCCGGGCTTAGATTCCAATACGCGTCAGAAAAATGCTTTAAGCCCAGATCAGCGACGGTTGCATCCTTCGCTTTTAATCCGAATTCATTCATGATCAAGTGGTTTGTAGGTTGGGAATTTATGGCGCAAAGTAAGCGAAAATTTATCTATTTCCCGAATTCAACGCTTGCGTTTATGCTGACAGGGTTTATTCTCGTAGATATTCACCCACTTAGCCGTTTTCAGTAATTCTCTCGTTCTGGCGACAAATTCAGCCTGTTGGGAGCTGCTTAATTCATTCAAACGCAGACAGAAATCGGTCTCACCTTCCCGTCCCCAATTGGTTCTTTCATAATCAAAATTTTTCCCGATTTCCTTGCTGTACTCACCGATGCTTTCTTCAAACTTTAGAAGGTTAGGACCGTCAGTTCCCATTCCGATTGAGAAAAAGACAACAATCAGCCGGTAATTATCCGCCTTCAGGCTATCAGGTAAAACTGCAGCACTATCCACGACTCCTTGCGGGGCAGACTGTGCCTTTGCTTCATTTTCTGATGGAGAGGTTGACTCAGCGGTTTTCGTTGCATCCTTGTGATTTTTACATGAGGCAATGGATACAAGAAAGATGAACAGAAAAGATATGAGATGGTTTTTAAGTTGCATAGGTTTCAGCTGAATGTTGAGTGAAATGTACAATTAATCTGACTAAATACTCCGGGAATTATTTCCGTTTTTACACAGGTGCTGTTGATTTAGAAATTCTCCTTTTTGCTTTTTGTTTTTGAATTATTGCATTTGTTGTTTTTTCTAAAATTCATTGATAAACTTTAATAAACATGATATTTTTTCATTGCAAACCTGACACATGATAAATATCATATAATTAAAGTCTGGATTTCAATGCTGCGGCCAGCATAAAAATCCAACCCATGATGAATGACAGACCGCCAAGGGGCGTAATCGGGCCAAGCACAGATTTCCAGCTATCAATGCCTAATAATTCACGCATAGATAAGAGATACAATGAGCCTGAAAAAAACAATACGCCAAACAGAAAACAGATTCCTGAATAGGTCAGATAGGTTGATTGTATTTTAGGAGATACAAGTACCAGAAGAATTAAGGCAAAGGCATGATAGAACTGGTATCTGACTCCTGTTTCAAAAATCTGAAGTGCATCCGGGGAAAGTCGCGCTTTCAATGCATGTGCACCAAAAGCACCAAGAATTACAGCCAGAGCACCGAGTAATGTTCCGGAGATGAAAAATATTTTTTGCATGAGTGTGTGTAAAAAAAGAGCCCTCCGATGAGAGCTCTTTGTGAATGAATAAAATTATTTACTGATGTATTTATTGAGATCGTCAACCGAGCTTTCAAACTCAAATGCGTCATTTACTTTATAGTAATTTCCAATATCGTAGGTATGAGCATAGGCATATTTAGCATACTCAAGCTTTGTGTTTTCAAAATCAAAAAGACCTAAAACTTCTCTCACCTGAGATGCGGTAAGACAATTGTTTTGCAATACTTGTTTTGCAATAGTAAGTTTTGTGTTTTCGAAATCTTTGGAACGAATGGTTTCTTTCATGCTGCTGAAATCACCTGAAGACATTGGCATTGGACAGCCAACAGGACCATTGTAACCATTCACATACACCACAGTTGCAGGTTCTGCAACGACGACTGTATTTCCGGGTGGAACATTGCTGCTCGTACTGGTAGTTGTGACAGAATGAGTAGTGGTAGTAGTGGTGGTGGTGCTGGATTCAGATTCAACGCCATTCATTCCCATTCCGGAAGCATTGATGCTGATATTTCCACCCTGATCTCCGACGTTGATTCCCATGTTCAGGTTCACATTGTCACCATTCGATCCATTTCCTGTTGTGGTAGTTGTTTGTGAATGTTGAACAGTAGTCGTAGTGACTGCTGAAGGTGGCGGAGTTGTTGAATATACCACTACGGTTTGTGAAGGTGCACTTGCCGGAGCCTGAGCCAAAGGAACTGCACTAACATAACGGGTGACATATTCTCCTTTTTTATTTTGCTTGATCGTGTAAGTCGCTTCATAACCCATCTCATTGAAATATAAATTCCAGTCAAGGTAACCAAGTTTTGTATCCGCAAACATAATACGGCACTTGTAGTTTGGGGCATTCAATCCGGAGATTTTTACATTCGTTTCAGGAGTGGCATTTTGCAGAACGCCATTCAAAATCACCTGAAATTTTTCTCCATTCTCTGTAAATAAAATGGCATTGTTAGTCTGAGCAATAACACTGATGGTGAGGAGAACCATCAATCCTGATAAAGACAAGATTCGTTTCATAGGGTATGGATTGTTGAATAAATAAAGGATAGGTTTGATTTCGCGAACTCTAACATCGTGCCAGAATTCCTGCAAATATACCATTTTGAGAATTTTTGTTTTGACGGAATCCCAGAGAATACCAAGACATCCCTGTTAATTAGATGGTGCTTAGAGAGAAAGCTGTTTATGAAAATCAGGGAAATTTGAATGGGAAATGTACCTTCGCACCAAATATTGATGTATGCGCAATGTTTTTCTGATCGGAGCGGGACGTTCCTCGTCGTATTTAATCAACTATCTGCTGGAACATGCTAAAGAGGGTGACTGGACACTCACTGTTGCTGATGTTTCAATTCAGAACGCAAAGGAAAAGATAAAGGGTCACCCGGCCGGAAGGGCCATAGAATTTGACATGCACAACGATGCACTTTTATCAGGCGAAGTATCCAGAGCTGATCTTGTTATTTCTATGTTGCCTGCTCATATGCATCTGCCTGTTGCGTTGGAATGTGTGAAACAGAAAAAAAATCTTGTGACAGCATCCTATGTAACAAAAGAGATGCATGATCTGGATTCAGAAGCAAGGCAGAACGACATAATCATTTTGAATGAATGCGGATTGGATCCCGGGATTGATCACATGAGTGCAATGAAGGTTATTCATGAATTGCAGGAAAAAGGAGCCCGATTAAATTTTTTTAAATCCTTCACCGGTGGACTCGTAGCCCCTGAATCCAATGATAATCCATGGGGATATAAATTTTCCTGGAATCCAAGAAATGTAATTCTTGCAGGTCAGGGTACAGCCAAATACATCGAAGACGGACAGTACAAGTATATTCCTTACAGCAGACTTTTCTCCAATGCAGAATCATTTTTAGTGGAAGGACATGGTTCCTTCGATGGTTATGCTAACAGAGATTCTCTTGCATACAGAAAAATTTACGGACTCAATTCTATTCCGACATTGCTACGTGGAACTTTACGTCAGCAAGGTTTTTGTAAAAAATGGAATGTCTTTGTTCAGCTCGGGTTGACGGATGATGGATACCAGATCGAAGATTCAGAGCATCTCACATACAAGTCTTTTGTAGAAGCATTTCTTCCAAAATCTGTGAAAGGGAAAACTGTGAGGGAGCGTGTGGCCGCTTTCATGCAAATGAATGTGACTGATCCCATTTTGGATGATATTGAATGGACAGGAATTTTTAGCGATAGCCCAATCCGTATGAAGAATGCGAGTCCGGCTCAGATTCTGCAGCAGTTGTTGGAAGAAAAATGGAAGTTGAAAGAATCGGATAAAGATCTCATCGTTATGCAACATCTGTTCGGATATACACTTAATTCAAAAAATTATGTGCACACTTCCTCCCTTGTAGTGAAGGGGGAAAATTCAGTCTATACAGGAATGGCAAAAACAGTTGGTTTACCTGTGGCTATTGCAGCCCGATGTATTCTGAAAGGAGAGATCAAATTAAATGGTATCCAGGTACCGGTTCTTCAGGAAATCTATCAGCCTGTATTACGTGAATTGTCGAAATACGGCATTGTTTTCAAGGAGCAGACGAAGGAGCTGATTTGAGGTTCATGTAATATTCACTCGTGAGATGAACGTAATCATCAGTAAAAGAATTATCTTCTTCCTGAATAATCAGTTCTTCTTCCGTCAGCAAACCGAAACGAAAACCAAACTCAAGCATGAGTCTTTTTTCCGGTTTTGATGCTTTCGTTTTCACGCGCACGATGTGATGACAAAACAAACCTTGCATGTGTGCCTGATCCATGAATTCCATTCCTTCTTTGTAAGGTAAAATAACACAGAATCGTCCGTTGATGCTGAGCAATTCTTTTACTCCGTTGATCAGTTCAGAAAAGGACAACAGATCATTGTGCCTTGCGTTGATGCGTGATTCATGAGAAGGTTTGGATGCATGCTGGAAATAGGGTGGATTGGAAACAATGAGATCATATTTCCCTCTTTTTTCTGATACATAATCCTGAAAACTCTGGTGGTAAATGTGCAATCGGTTAAACCAGGGAGAAATTCTGAAATTTTCTTTGGCTTGTAAAAAGGCGCCTTCATCCACATCCATTGCATCAATAACAGCATCGGATTTCTGTGCAAGCATGAGAGCAATCAGACCAGTCCCGGTGCCGATATCAAGGATCCGGATTGCATCAAGAGTTTGCACCCATGAACCCAGCAGTACAGCATCTGTGCCTACCTTCATGGCGCATTTTTCCTGATGAACAGTGAACTGACGGAAACGAAAAGTGGTATCGCTCATACATTTCTTACCTCCAAGATAAGAATTTATTCAGTTCAGTAAATGCAAGAGCGAAGTGATTTAACAGTTCCGGGTAATTACATTTCCAGATAGACCTGGATTAAACCTTCCGGTAAATTGAGCAAAAGTTCTTTTTTCTCTTCGTTTATTTCAACGAGTACCTGCTCATTAAGAGGGAATAACAATTCTTTTCCGTTTACATGACAATGTGCGATCCATTGCATTGGTAATTCTTCAACTTCTTCAATCATACCGAGCAATCCGAAACTCTGATCGGTTGCAATAAAACCAACCAAATCCGGCCAGTCGAGTTCCACATCTTCCCGGATATGCAGCTTTTCGGCAAAAACTGTTTGTCTGACTATTTTTTTAGCTTCTGTATCCGAATCAATCAGTTCTAACTTCAGGAGTATATCATCTCCTTTTTCCGTGAATTCCTGTACCGGAAATGGAACCGGCAATCCATCCATTTCAATGAAAAGAAAAGCTGCTTTTTGTATGGCCGATGGTGCACAATGTTCCAATGCCAGAATTACCTGGCCTTTGTAGCCGTGCACTTTGCTTATAAATCCTACCGGTGTGAGTTTCGGTATCTTCATTGAGTCAAATCGGTTAAAAAAGAAAAATCCGCCCGGGAATAGCCGGACGGATTTTTAAAGACATTCTGATTATGCTTCTGAAGAAGCTTCTCCTGCCGGTGCTTCACCTTCAGGTTCATCTGAAGCTTCAGCAGGTGGAGGTGTATTTTTCACACGGATGGATTCGAGTTTCGCCTCTTTCTTTTTCGCTTCATCGGAAAGACGTGCTTCACGTTCTTTCACAGATTCATTCTTCACACGAGATCGTTTCTCTTCAATCTTGTTATTTTTTGATTCCAGCCATGCAGTATATTTGGCATCGGCTGCTTCCTGAGTGATTGCACCTTTTGCTACCCCTCTGTCGAGGTGGCTGCGGAACAATACTCCTTTGTAAGATAAAATCGCACGACATGTATCGGTAGGTTGAGCACCGTTTTTAAGCCATGTGAGGGCTTTGTCATTGTCGATTTGAATGGTTGCAGGATTCGTGTTGGGATTGTAATTACCGATTACTTCGATAAATTTACCATCTCTGGGAGCACGACTATCTGCTACCACGATGTGGTAATAAGCCTGGTGCTTCTTACCGTGACGTGATAATCTGATTTTTACTGGCATCTTTTGAGCAATTTGATGGTTTGTGAATTCCTTACTGTCGACCAAGACAGATGAACGATCTCCTTACGTTCTTTTAAAAGGAGCGCAAAGATGCACCAATTCAGGGAGAAAACCAAATACTTTGAGCTTATTTTCTCAGTTCGTTGGGCCAATAATGGCCAGGTTTTCAGTAATTTACAATTTGGCGAACAATGGCATAAAATCGCCATTCTTGGTCATTTGAATAATTCAGATGTTTCGTGAAGCATTGTCATTTGAAACAGACCTGTTCTTATGATCGAGTAAGCATTGTAAAAGATTTTGTCCTGCTCATTAGCCAATTATATATCCGAATACGACCGGTTGAAAATATCGCAGTGAATCAAAACGATCATGGTTGAAAAGAAGTATTTTTGAGAATTCACTTATGAATGGATGCACACCGATGGATCCATGCAAAATAAAATTGAAGGGTTGCGATGAAGAAAGATTATTTGGAAGAACTGAATGAAGCTCAAAAAGCCGCGGTGGTTCATACCGATGGACCGATCATGATTATTGCCGGTGCGGGTTCAGGGAAAACAAGAGTATTAACGTATCGTATTGCGCATCTACTCGAAAAAAAAGTAGACGCATTTCATATCCTGTCTCTCACGTTTACCAACAAGGCTGCCCGGGAAATGCGTGAAAGGATTGAACGCATAGCGGGAACAGAAGCAAAAAACTTATGGATGGGTACGTTCCATGCGGTGTTTGCAAAAATCCTTCGCATCGAATCAGAAAAACTTGGCTTTCCATCCAACTTCACTATTTATGATACCGATGATTCTAAGAGCTTATTAAAGGACATCGTACGTGAACAAGGATTGGACGACAAGATTTACAAACCAGATGTTGTATTGAACAGAATTTCAGCTGCGAAAAACAATTTGTATTCATGGAAAGAATATCAGGACAACCCGAGTTTCGTCAGTGATGATCATTCCAGCGGCAGACCGAAAATAGGACAGTTGTATGAGTTGTATGTCAAGCGATGTTTCAAAGCGTCCGGAATGGACTTCGATGATTTGCTTTTCAATATGTATCTCCTGTTGTCAAAGTATCCGGATGTTTTGCATAAATACCAGCACAAGTTCAGATACATTCTGGTAGATGAGTTTCAGGATACAAATTTCGCACAATACGCTGTGTTGAAAAAACTGTCGGCGGCATTTGAAAATATATGTGTGGTTGGGGATGATGCACAATCGATTTACGCGTTTCGCGGAGCAAACATTCAAAACATACTTTCTTTTGAAAGAGATTTCCCGGATCTGAGAGTTTTCAAGCTCGAGCAGAATTACCGATCGACTAAAAACATCGTTCATGCAGCGAATAGTGTGATCGACAAAAACAAAAGCCAACTCAAAAAAAATGTCTGGACAGAAAATGATATGGGAGAGAAGATTTCTCTCATGCGTGCACTGAGTGACAATGAAGAAGGTGTACTTGTTGCCAGTTCTATTTTTGAAACAAAAGTTAACCGGCAATGGAGGAATAAAGATTTTGCGATTCTGTATCGTACCAATGCTCAATCAAGAGCAATGGAAGAAGCGTTACGGAAAATGAATATTCAGTACAGGATTTATGGCGGTCTGTCATTCTATAAGAGAAAAGAGATTAAAGACCTGCTGGCTTATTTTCGTCTGACTATTAATCCCAATGACGAAGAAGCACTGAAACGAATTATTAATGTTCCTGCGAGAGGAATTGGTAAGACAACCATTGAAAAAATGCTGATCACTGCCGCAAGTATGGATAAAACTATGTGGCAAATCATCGAAGATCCGTTTCAGAATCCATGCGCATTCAACAGCGGTACGCTTGGGCGCATTCAGGATTTTGTAACCATGATCAAAAGTTTTACAGTTCGGCTGAAGACAGAAAACGCATTTGAACTGGCCTCCGGAATATCAACTTCAACAGGACTATTGCGTGAATTGTATTCAGACAAAACGCCGGAAGGATTGAGTCGATACGAAAACGTTCAGGAATTGCTTAATGGTATCCGTGAATTTGTGGACACAGGAAGGAGCATTACACCGCGTGGGGACGAAGAAGTAAATCAGGATCGGGATGCTATAAGAACATTGGACGCTTTTATGCAGGATATTGCATTGCTTACTGATTCTGATGATGACGATCCGGAAAATGATGACAAAGTAAGTATGATGACCATTCATGCTGCAAAAGGTCTTGAGTTTCCAGCTGTGTACATTGTTGGATTGGAAGAAAATTTATTTCCCTCACAAATGTCCATGGATTCAAGGGAAGATCTGGAAGAAGAGAGAAGGTTGTTCTATGTAGCGATCACGAGGGCTGAAAAAAAGCTGACGATTTCTTTTGCGAATTCAAGGTATAAATGGGGCAATCTTGTGAATTGCGAACCCAGCCGTTTTATAGAAGAAATTGATCCGGAATTTGTGGAAGAAACAGGTGGTCAGACACACAAGCATCATGGCAATTTGTTCTTTGATCAACACATGGAGGAAAGATGGGACCCGCGACCGGTGAAGAAACAGGCTTTCGCACCAAAAACTCCTGCACCTCACTTAAAAAAGATTGAGTCGGGTAGTGACGACATTTTTGAATCGGATGATGCTATGTCCATTCAGGCCGGAATGCAGGTTGAACATCAGCGATTTGGATTGGGAAAAGTGCTTTTAGTGGAAGGAAACGCATCTGACCTCAAAGCGACTGTGTTTTTTCAGGGTTTTGGTCAAAAACAACTCCTTTTGAAGTATGCAAAATTAAAGATCATTGGAGGATGAGGTTGTTTTGAATATATTTGTTCGCGTAACCAATAAAATCGCACAGGTTTGTTTTTAGGATGCATAGAACCATAGCGAAGAATTCCCTTTAATTTTTATACATGTCAAAAACACAAAAGAAAAGTTCCTCAGTGGACTGGAGTGCCGGTATGGATTACAACAGTCAGCGTGAATTGTTGCCAATTTCAGAATATGGCAGAAATATCCGCAATATGGTCACTTATGCGGTGACTATCGAAGACAGGGACGCAAGGAACCGGGCTGCACAAGCTATTGTTACTGCAATGGCCAGCCTTAATCCACAAGTGAGAGAGCTTGTTGATTACAAACATAAATTGTGGGATCATTTGTTCATCCTATCCGATTTTCAACTTGACGTAGATTCTCCCTTTCCTATTCCTTCAAAAGATGTTGTGAAGGCTAAACCGAGACAATTGCAATATCCAGGTGGTGATATTAAATTCAAGTATTACGGGAAAGTAATGGAAGCGATGATTCGGAAAATTGCTGAAATGGAAGACAGCCCCAGAAAAGATCAGATTACTCAAAATCTGGCAAATTTCATGAAGATGTCTTATCTGACCTGGAATAAAGATACCGTGGATGATTCCACCATTCTTAAACACCTTGACGATTTATCAAAAGGAAACCTGCGTTTGCATGAATCCGCGAAACTTAATCACACGGCAGAAATCTTAGCTATGAACAAAGAGAAAATGCAGCGTGAAAATAATCTTAAGAATAAAAACAAGAGAATGATCAAAGGAAAAGGCAAGCGTAAGTAAAAGATTATTCACTCTCCCATTATTTTTATTCTCTCAAAAATGATTTCCAATTAGTCTTAATCAATGGCATCAAGTAAATCATTCAGTTTTTCCGAAGAGCCGGAACCACATAAAGCACGTACGAAACAAATTCTTGCAAAGCATCCGGATGTCAGACAATTGATTGGGAAAAACCCATATACAATTCTTGCCATTTTGTTTTGTGTGGGTTCAATGATCACATTGTCGTGGTTGTTGAAAGATTCATCCTGGTGGCTCATGTTGCTCGTTGCTTATTGTGTGGGTGCTTTTTACAACCATGCTTTGTTTGTGCTGATCCATGAATGTTCGCACAATCTTTTGTTCAAAAAGAAAAGCTGGAATTATATTGCTTCCATCATTGCCAATTTGCCACATGGTTTACCCAGCGCGGTCTCATTTACCCGCTATCATCTTATGCATCACAGCTATCAGGGCCATCATGATTGGGATGCAGATCTGCCGGATTTCTGGGAGGCAAGAATTTTCGGAAACAATTTTTTCAGCAAGGCACTCTGGCTTTTTTTATTTCCGTTCTTTCAATTGATCCGTACTTTCAGGCTGAAAACAATCAAACCTGTTGACAGCTGGATTGTGACCAACTGGTTGGTGCAATTTGCATTTGATGCGGCTATCTGGATCCTGTGGGGACCGCAGGCTTTTTTGTTTTTGCTTCTGAGTTTTTTCTTTTCTGTCGGGTTGCATCCATTGGGTGCCAGATGGATACAGGAACATTATCTGACATTGGATGAAAAGCAGGAGACATACAGCTATTATGGACCATTGAATAATGTTGCGTTCAATGTTGGTTTTCACAATGAGCACCATGATTTTCCTTCTGTACCATGGAATAAATTACCTGAGATTAAAGGAAAAGCGCCTGAGTACTATGAACCTTTAAAGGCTCACCGTTCCTGGACATCATTATTCTTTCGCTTTCTCTTTGATAAAAACATTACGTTGCATTCAAGGATGCTGCGTAAAGAAAAGGTGAGAATTCCCGTAAAGGAAGAGAACTCCTGATTCTCTTTCACCTAAATGAAATTCAAACGCCGGACTTCCGGCGTTTTTCATTTATGTATGTTCAAAACTTTTAAATTTATTTCACACTCTTTCCCTTTGCCTCTCTTATTTCGTAGTGAAATTAAGAGTCAAAATAAAGGGTTCATTTTGACTGATTTTTTGAAAATAAAAAGAAAAAAAGACACGAATGGGTAATAGTTTTGAAGTAGTTGGAGGATTGGAATTACATGGTGAGATTATTCCGCAAGGGGCAAAGAACGAAGCTTTGCAGATCATCTGCGCGACATTACTGACTGAAGAAAAGGTGACCATCAAGAACATTCCGGATATACGGGATGTAAATAAACTCATAGAACTGTTGCAGCATCTTGGTGTCCATGTAGAGCAGGTAGGTGTGCTTAAAGGAGAATTTACTTTTGAAGCGAAAAATATCAATCTGGATTTTCTGGACACCGCCGATTTCAAAAAGCAATCCGCTGAACTTCGCGGTTCAATCATGATTGTAGGACCTTTACTTGCTCGCTTCGGGAAAGCTAAAATCCCCAAACCGGGCGGCGATAAAATCGGAAGAAGGAGATTGGATACGCACTTTATCGGTTTTCAAAGTCTCGGAGCAGAGTTCGAATACAACGACAAGGATAATTTCTATAACGTCAAAGCGAAGAAGCTGAAAGGTTGTTACATGTTGCTGGATGAAGCATCAGTAACAGGTACAGCTAACATTGTTATGGCAGCAGTACTTGCCGAAGGTAAGACCACCATTTACAATGCAGCCTGTGAGCCTTATCTGCAACAGCTCTGTAAGATGCTCAATAGAATGGGAGCCAAGATTTCCGGCATTGGATCTAACTTGCTTGAAATTGAAGGTGTGAATCGTTTGAAAGGTACGGAACATAAACTGCTTCCGGATATGATTGAGATCGGATCATTTATCGGCTTAGCTGCAATGACCAAATCAGAGATCACAATTAAAGATGTGAGTTATGAAAATCTGGGAGTCATTCCTGGTGTATTCGAAAGAATGGGAATCCGGATGGAACGGAAGGGCGAAGATTTGCTTATCCCTCGTCAGGAACACTATGAAATCGACACATTTATTGACGGTTCCATTCTAACAGTTGCAGATGCAATCTGGCCGGGTTTTACTCCTGACTTATTAAGTGTGATTCTTGTTACAGCAACGCAGGCAAACGGAACTGTTCTGATTCATCAGAAGATGTTTGAAAGCCGTTTGTTCTTCGTCGATAAGCTGATTGATATGGGAGCACAGATAATTCTCTGTGATCCACACCGGGCTACTGTGATCGGGCTGAACCGAAAGTTTCCTTTACGTGCCATTCAAATGACATCTCCTGATATTCGTGCCGGGGTTGCTTTGTTGATTGCTGCTATGTCTGCCAAGGGCAAAAGTGTCATCCACAACATTGAACAAATCGACAGAGGATATCAGCGTATAGATGAGCGTTTGAATGCTCTCGGAGCAAGCATCACCCGGGTATAATGCAGATTTTCACAGAGAAATAATTATATTTGCGTAGCAATTGGCAGGATTCTTGTCAAATCGAGGCTCCAACAAATCAAAAAAATGAAAAAAACAGCACTTTTAGTTTTCATTCTTCTCTGTTCAGGGTTTTCTGCATTGAAAGCTCAACAACTTCCGGTAGGTACTGAAATAGGAAATATGGCTCCGGAAATTAAGCTGACCACCCCGGAAGGCAAGGTTCTGCCACTTTCTTCTTTGAAAGGTAAAATTGTTCTCATTGACTTTTGGGCATCCTGGTGTGGACCATGCAGAATGGAAAATCCCAATGTTGTTAAGGCGTATCAGAAGTATAAAAACGCCAAGTTCAGCAAAGCAAAAGGATTTACAATTTACAGTGTTTCATTGGATAAATCGAAAGACCCGTGGATGAATGCGATTAAACAGGATGGTTTAGAATGGCCTAATCATGTGAGTGATCTCAAATGGTGGTATTCAGATGCAGCAAAACTGTACGGAGTTCAATCCATCCCAACCAATTGGCTGATTGATGAACGAGGAGTAATTATTTCGAAAGACCTCAGAGGAGCTATATTGGAACAGCAATTGGAGAAATTGATAACTAAATAATTCCGACTATTACCGGATGAAAGACAGAAGAACAAATGTTCTTCTGTCTTTTCATTTATAGGCTGACAATTTGGCTTTTCAGCCCCTGATGGCAAAATCCTTGAGAACCCAGAAAACCGTGAATTTTCGGAAAATTTTTACAAAGAATCAATCAAAGAATCCAAAAGACGATATGAATAAGTCAGTAGATCCAAATTCAGAAGAAAAGACTATACCGGTGGATATTCACCAGGATGAAAAACCGGCTGAAGAAGCAGCTTTACCGGATGCAGAAAAAGAGGAGTCGGATCCTGTAGCGAAACTCGAAGCAGAGTTATCAGAAACGAAAGATCGTCTACTCCGTTTATTCTCCGAGTTCGACAATTATAAAAAACGAGTGGCAAGGGAGAAAGTGGAACAAATGAAAATGGCAGGTTCAGAGATCTTTCTTTCCATCATTCCGGTAATCGATGATTTTGAACGTGCATTGAAATCAATACCGGAAGACCCTCAAACAGAATCCATCAAAGCAGGGATACAATTGATCTATAATAAAATTAAATCCACCACGGAAGCGAAAGGATTAAAAGCGATGGAGTCCATCGGAAAAATTTTTGACGCGGATCTCCATGATGCCATTACAAATGTGCCTGCTCCGTCGGAGGATATGAAGGGGAAAGTAATAGATGAAATAGAAAAGGGCTATTACCTCAATGATAAAGTAATTCGCCATGCAAAAGTGATAGTTGGAAACTGATTCATCCTGTTTCAATACCTTCCGGCTGATTTAGAGCTTTGCATATTTACCAGAATAAAGAATCATGTCTAAAAGAGATTACTACGAAATATTAGGAGTTCAAAAAGGAGCTACAGAAGCCGAGATAAAAAAGGCTTACCGGCAGATGGCTCTGAAATTCCATCCTGATAAAAATCCGGGCAATAAAGAAGCGGAAGATAAATTCAAGGAAGCTGCGGAAGCATATGAAGTATTGAGCAATGCGGAGAAAAGACAACGCTATGATCAATTCGGTCATCAGGCTCCCGGAGGATATGGAGGACAAAGTGGTGGAATGAATATGGAAGATATCTTCTCACATTTCGGAGATATTTTTGGATCAGAAGGCAGTCCATTCGAAAGTTTTTTTGGAGGCAACAGAGGAGGGGGTGGACGAAGAGTGAATCGAGGAACCAACCTGAGAATAAAAGTTACGTTGACACTCGAAGAGATTGCGCATGGAGTAGAAAAGAAAATTAAAGTGAACAAGCTTGTCCCTTGTTCCACTTGCAAAGGTTCAGGAGCTCAGGACGGTGGTTCATTTCATCGTTGTACTACATGTTCCGGTACAGGTCAGGTTCATCGGGTAACAAGTACGTTTATCGGACAAATGCGTACAACCACAACCTGCCCGACTTGTCACGGAGAAGGACAAACAATTGCTAACAAATGCAAGTCGTGTTCAGGTTCGGGTGTGCAAAGAGGGGAGGAAGTTATCTCAATCAATATACCTGCAGGAGTAGGAGAGGGAATGCAACTCACTGTTAGTGGTAGAGGGAATGCAGCCGAAAGAGGTGGAATTGCAGGCGATTTGCTGGTGGTGATAGAAGAAGCTCCGCATCCGCATTTTCAACGGGATGGAAATCATTTATTGCACGATTTGTATCTCAATTTTGCTGACGCTGCATTAGGAATTTCTGTTGAAATACCGACTTTGGAAGGAAAGGCGAAAGTCAAAATTGAAGCGGGAACTCAAGCCGGGAAAGTATTGCGACTCAAGGGTAAAGGACTTCCTTCTGTGAACAGTTATGGAAGAGGGGATTTGCTCGTGAACATTAACGTATGGACGCCACAACATCTGTCTTCAGAAGAAAAAAAGATGTTGGATCATTTCCGCAATTCACCGAATTTCAAACCGAATCCCGGAAAAGGCGATAAAAGTTTCTATGACAAAATGAAGGAATTTTTTCATTCCTGATTCATGAATAAATTTTCAATCCCCGGCTGTATTCAGCCGGGGATTCTTATTTTTGGTCAATATCTTTCCTATGAATATCATTGAAATTGAAAATGTCACCAAGCGATATGCAAATCATGTCGCACTGAATAATGTCACTTTGCATATTCCTCAACAAAGTGTCTTTGGATTGCTTGGACCAAATGGTGCAGGTAAGACTTCTCTGATCAGAATTATCACACAAATCACCGCTCCTGATAGCGGCAGAATTTTGTTTAATGGCCAACCGCTGAATGAACACCACATTGCCCACATGGGATATCTTCCTGAAGAAAGGGGATTGTATAAAAAGATGGAAGTAGGTGAACAGGCCCTCTACCTTGCTCAATTAAAAGGTTTGTCGAGAGCGGAGGCCATGAAAAAACTGAAGTATTGGTTTGAGAAATTTGAAATTCAAACATGGTGGAAGAAGAAAGTTGAAGAATTATCAAAAGGGATGGCTCAGAAGGTGCAGTTTATCACTACTATTTTGCATGAACCGACCTTTTTAATTCTGGATGAACCATTCACCGGTTTTGATCCAATTAATGCTGAGTTAATAAAAAATGAATTGCTCGAATTGAAAAACAAAGGAGTTACTATTGTTCTTTCGACGCACAGAATGGAAAGTGTTGAAGAGTTATGCAGTCATATCGCTCTCATCAACAATGCCGAGGTAATTCTTGAAGGCGCTGTAAAAGATGTCAGAAAAATGTATAAGTCAAATGCATTTGAGATTCAATTCGTCGGAAACAAAATCGGATTTACAAATGCTTTATGGACTGGATTTGAATTGATGGATTTAAAAGAAGAATCAGATCATCAAATAGCTCAGGTCCGGATGCTGGGAAATCATTCAACAAACGAATTGTTGCAATTGCTGATTCCGCATGTGCAGATTCTTGGCTTCAAAGAAATAATACCCGGGATGAATGATATCTTTATTCAGAAAGTAAGCGAAGCAAGTTCGCAAGGAGAGAAAATAAATGCTGCATAAATCTTTTTGAATTTAGTCCTCATCAATTCAACGACCTTATTCAATAAAAAAGTATGAATAAAATAATATTAGTTATCAGAAGAGAATACCTGACCCGTATCCGGAAAAAATCATTTCTGCTGATGACCATACTCGGCCCATTACTGATGGGAGGAATTTTCGTTGTAGCGTTTATGCTCGATAAGGTAGACACGGAAATGAAAACTATCGCGGTCATTGATGATTCTCATTTGTTTCAGGATAAGTTCAAAGACAACGAAAGGATGCATTTTGTGTATTCGAATGAACCTGTTGACAGTCTGAGGCAGAAAAGCAAATCACAAGGATTATTCGGCGTGTTGTATATACCGGCTACAGCGAATATTGCCTTGCTTGAAAAGGCCGTAACCTTTTATTCTGAATCTCAGCCCGGCCTGGATGTAATTTCTAAAATCAAATTTACTATTGAAAAAGAAATTAATACCTACAAATATGTGGAAGCCGGAATTGATGAGGCTAAATTGAAAGCTATTCGTACTGATGTTGACATCAGAACACGTGACATGAAGAATAAGGAAACAAGTACACCTCTTACTTCCGGTTTGGGGTTTGCAGGAGGCCTACTTATTTACCTCTTCATTTTTATCTACGGAGCAATGGTCATGCGAGGTGTGATGGAAGAGAAAACCAGTCGAATTGTAGAAGTGATTATCTCTTCTGTTAAACCCTTTCAGTTGATGATGGGAAAAATTGTTGGTGTAGCGCTGGTCGGTCTGACACAATTTCTGCTTTGGGTGGTGCTGAGTTTTATGGTTTATGGGGGTGTGACGTCAGTGATGCTAAATGGTAAATCAGAGAAAGAAAAAATAGAAACCATGATGAAAGTGCAACCTGGAATGCAGGGCAATCAGATGTTGCAACAACAGTTACAGGAACAAGAAGGCTCAGCTGGTTTCCAGTTGTCTGAAATGATGTCCACCATTAATTTCCCCTTGCTGATTGGTATGTTTATATTCTATTTTCTTGCGGGCTACTTGTTGTACAGTGCTTTGTTCGCTGCTATCGGCGCTGCTGTAGATTCGGAAACGGATACACAACAATTTATGTTGCCGGTGACTATTCCATTGATTATCGCATATGTTGCCGCTATAAATGTGATCAATAATCCACAGGGAAATGTTGCGTTTTGGTTTTCAATAATTCCTTTTACTTCACCGATTGTAATGATGGTGCGAATTCCATTTGGGGTACCTGCTTACCAGATTTTATTGTCTATGGTGTTGTTGATTCTTGGATTCCTGTTCACCACCTGGCTTGCAGGTAAAATATACAGGACCGGAATTTTGATGTATGGGAAAAAAGTCAGCTACCGCGAGATGTGGAAGTGGCTTCGCTATCACAACTGATCTGGTGTAAGAATTTTCTTTGTAAAAGAACTGAATTGTGTTTCTTTGAAGAATATAATCGTGCTTGACAAAATTCTATGAGGCATGCTATTCTCGATCTTGGTACAAATACTTTTCATTTGCTGATTGTAGAGTCTGCTCCTGATGGTTCCTATCAGGTATTGCTGCAGGCGAAAAGTGTTGTAAAACTCGGTGAAGGAGCAATTGGCAGAAATCATATCGCTGAACAACCATTCGAAAGGGGAATAAAAGCTGTTGCAGAATTTGCAAATCAAATTAAAACCTTCGATGTAGATCAGATTCATGGATATGCTACTTCAGCTGTCCGGAGTTCTGACAATGGGGCACTTTTTGTGAAAAGAATTTATGAGACTACTGGAATTCAAATTTCAGTCATTTCCGGCGAACAAGAAGCGGAGTTGATTTATTATGGAATCCGTCAGTGTGTACCGTTAACTGATAGCCCTGTTTTGATGATGGATATCGGTGGTGGCAGCATTGAGTTTGTCATTGGCAATAAGGAATCAATTTTCTGGAAAAGAAGTTATAATATCGGAGTAGCCAGACTGCTGGATGTTTACCAGCCTTCGGATCCTATCAGTCATGATCAAATTCAGGACATTGAGGATTTCCTTCGACGTGAATTAGCCGAGTTACCCATAGCGCTCAGAGAATATCCGGTGAGTTGCATCATCGGCTCATCCGGTTCATTCGAATCATATGCTGAAATGATCAGTTTATGGCAAACAGGAAAATTGCCGGATTTGTCATCCTGTTCTTATACATTCGACTTAAAACAGTATTTTGAATTGCATCAACGATTGATCGTATCGTCACGTGAAGAACGAATGTCCATGAAGGGTCTGTTAAAAATGAGAGTAGATATGATTGTGCTCGCCAGTATTGTCACGAATTATATTTTACATGTATACGAATTCAAAGAGATGAAGCTTTCTTCTTATTCACTACAGGAAGGAGCATTGTGGAAGTGTCTGAATTCTTAGTTTGCACTCCTGTTAATCCGGACAACAAAAAAAACTATTCCTGATTTGGCTGGACTAAAGTTTCAATCTTCTTTCATGATGATTTTGTATTTTCGCACCTTCATTCCTGAATCTATCCTATGTCCAAAATACTGATCATTGATGATGAAAAGGCTATCCGCAATACGTTGCGGGATATTCTTCAATATGAAAAAATAGAAGTGGATGAAGCAGCGGATGGTACTGAAGGATTAAAAAAGGCCGAGAGCGGGAATTATGATCTTGTTCTTTGTGATATCAAGATGCCAAAAATGGATGGCATAGAAGTGTTGGCTAAATTACAGGAGTTGAATCCTGATTTGCCGGTTGTCATGATTTCCGGTCATGGTACCATCGAAACAGCAGTGGATGCAATCAAGAAAGGAGCTTATGATTACATCAGTAAGCCACCAGATCTTAATCGCCTCTTGGTGACGATCCGTAACGCAATGGACAGATCTTCTCTTATCAGTGAGACAAAGACATTGAAAAGAAAAGTATTCAAAACACGTGAAATGATCGGGAAATCCGGAGCTATAGATCAGATTCGCAGTATGATTGATCGTGTGGCTCCGACTGAAGCACGAGTATTAATTACAGGCGGGAATGGAACCGGAAAAGAATTGGTTGCCCGTTGGATTCATGAAAAAAGTCAGAGAAATTCCGGACCTCTGGTGGAAGTAAACTGCGCAGCGATTCCATCAGAGCTGATCGAAAGCGAATTATTCGGTCATGAAAAAGGAGCATTCACATCCGCAATTAAACAGAGAATCGGGAAGTTTGAACAAGCAAATGGAGGCACATTATTTCTGGATGAAATAGGGGATATGAGTTTGTCAGCTCAGGCTAAAGTATTGAGAGCATTGCAGGAAAATAAAATTACAAGAGTAGGAGGTGAAAAGGAAATTCAGGTCAGTCCGCGAGTTCTTGCCGCTACGAATAAGGATCTGAAAGCAGAAATTGAAAAAGGAAATTTCAGGGAAGATTTATATCACCGATTGAGTGTTATTGTTATTCATGTACCTGCTTTGAATGAACGAAAAGAAGACATTCCGGTTCTTGCAGAACATTTTGTGAAAGAGATTTGTGAAGATTATGGGATGCCTTTGAAATCGTTTTCATCTGACGCATTTTCTGCCTTGCAGGCAAAATCATGGACAGGAAATATCCGGGAATTACGAAATGTGGTCGAGCGATTAGTTATCTTGTCAGACAAGAAGATCACTGAAAAAGAAGTGAAATCATTTGCATAAATAAAGTTGTATATGTCAGCAAAAATCAAAACAGTCCGACGATTTACCCAGCGTTACAAGAATTACAGTTTCTCTGAATTAATGAAGGAGGCTGATGAGGAATTTTTGGAACTGGTTGTTGAAATGGATGCAAATGGAAATGTTTTGTCGGAATCCAAATTTGATCAGGAAGGAGAATTGGAGGAGAGAAATACCTACACCTACTCCCCTCAGGGAAAGCTGGAAGAGCACGTATTATTATTTGCTGTTGAAGATGTCACTGAACGCCGTGTTCTGAAGAGAAATGAAAAAGGACTGGCTCTGGAAGAAGTGAAATACTATGGAGATGATGCAGGTGAACGCTCGGAATATGTGTATGATGAAAAGGAAAACATTATCGAAATAAAGCGATACGACGAAGAAGGTGATTTTGATGTTCGGGAGGAAATGAAATATGATGACAAAGGAAGTTTGATTGAGCGTACCCGTATTGATAAAAACGGTAAAGTTGTGGAGCGTCTTTCTTTTTTGATTAATTCATCATCAAATGAAGTGGAAGAAGTGGAATATCATCCTGACGGAAAAATGAAATCCAGAACAGTGATTAAGATGAATGATAAAGGGAAAGAGATATCCTCTGTTCAAACAACTCCGGAAGGTAAATTAATTGCTGCTGTAAATACTGTATATGATGACAGAGGCAATGTGACGGAGAGACATTACAAGGATTTTTATTCAAAATCTGTCCGCTATTCCTATGATGAACAAGATAGACTGATTACACAGGAGTTGTATGATGGAAGCGGAATGTTATTGAAAAAAAACATCTACGAGTATGATGATGAAGGTAACCTTACTGCAGAGCAAACTTTTGAAATAGATACATCCCGTGGTGGCGGAGATAAACACTTTGGAACACGGTATGAGTATGACTTTTATTGATCAGGCTATTTTCGGTTCATGTTATTGAACGAGAATATAGAAATTAATTTAATCCTGAAATCATACTCCGCCCTTTCTCCAACGCCCTGTCAATACCCTCGGGATTTTTCCCTCCTGCAGTGGCATAGAAAGGCTGGCCACCACCACCACCCTGAATTTCTTTACTCAATTCGCGAATGATATTCATCGCGTTCAGGTTTTTTTCTTTGATGAGATGCTCTGAAATGATCAGCGATAAATGAGCTTTTCCGTCAATCTCTGCTCCGGCAAGGAAAAATAAATTGTCGATTTGATTTTTCAGTTCAAAAGAAATATTCTTGATAGAGTCTGCAGTTGGAAGATCAAGCTTGTCAACGATCACATTGATTCCGTTCACAGATTTGCTTTTCGTAATCAATTCGTTTTTAACTCCTTGTGCTTTTTGATTGATGAATTGATTCATTTTCTCCTGTAAGGAATTGTTTTCATCCAGCAGTTGTTTCACGCGCTCAGTCAGATCTTTCGGATTCTTCAGAATTTCATTGAGGCGGGAAAGTTTTTCTTCCTGCAACTTGTAATATGCGTCAGCTTTATCGGCAGTAATTGCTTCAATACGACGAACGCCGGCAGCTACGGCGCCTTCAGAAATAATCTTGAACAATCCTATCTGACCGGTGGAAGAGACGTGTGTACCTCCACACAACTCACGTGAAAAATTTGGATCAAAAGTTATGACCCGTACATACTCTCCGTATTTCTCTCCGAACAAAGCCGTAGCTCCCATTTCCATTGCCTTTTGAACAGGAACATTTCTTTGTTCTTCCAGTCGAATGTTTTCACGGATCTTTTCATTGACCATTTGTTCAATGCGGGCAATTTCTTCATCGGTTACTTTCGTAAAATGAGAAAAGTCGAATCGGGTATGCTCTGTATTTACAAGGGAGCCTTTCTGATTTACATGGTCACCAAGGACTCTTTTCAAAGCAGAATGCATCAGGTGAGTAGCAGAGTGATTATTTGTAATCATTCTTCTGTTTTCCCTGTTCACAGTAGCATGGAATTCTGCCATTAAATCTTCAGGCAAGCGATCACAAAACTGAATAATCAGGTTGTTTTCTTTCTGTGTGTCTGTAATAGTTACTTTCTCATTCGCTGAAGTCAATGTTCCTGTATCTCCGACTTGTCCACCGCTTTCAGCATAGAAAGGAGTTTTATTTAACACCAGCTGAAATTGCTCTTTGTTTTTTGATTTAACTTTCCTGTAACGAAGTATGTGGCAATCGCATTCCAGTTCATCGTAGCCAACAAATTCAACATCTCCTTCTTCACGAAGAACTACCCAATCGTCTGTATCAATTGCGGAAGCAGCTCTTGATCGTTCTTTCTGTTGCTCAAGACAGGCATGAAAACCATTCATGTCGACATCCATTCCTTTTTCCCTTGCCATCAATTGAGTCAGATCAATTGGGAATCCAAAAGTGTCATATAACTCGAAAGCGAATTCTCCGGAGATGTTCTTGTTTTTATTATCCTCAAACCTGCGAATCCCTGTCTCAAGCGTACGCAAGAAACCCTGTTCTTCTTCGTGTACTACTCTTTGAATAAAATCCTGTTGGGATTTCACTTCCGGGAAAACATCTTTGAACTGATCTGCGAGCAGTGGAACCAGTTTATTGAGGAAGGGTTCTTTGAAATTGAGGAATGTGAATGCGTAACGCACAGCACGTCGCAGAATTCGTCTGATCACATAGCCAGCTTTGTTGTTCCCGGGAAGTTGACCATCTCCGATTGCAAAAGTAATTGCACGGATATGATCCACCATCACACGCATCGCGATATCGGTTTTTTCATTGGAACCGTATTTCACACCTGCACGAGCAGCAATGAATTGAATTAACGGCTGGAATACATCAGTGTCATAATTGGAAGTCTTTCCCTGCAAAGCCATACACAATCGTTCAAAGCCCATTCCTGTATCCACATGTTGTGCAGGAAGAACTTCCAGACTACCGTCTGCTTTCCTGTTAAATTCCATGAACACATTATTCCAGATCTCAATCACCTGCGGATGACTTGCATTTACAAGAGATTTACCATCCAGTTCTTGTCGCTCTTTATCTGAACGCAGGTCAATGTGAATTTCAGTGCATGGACCACAAGGACCCTGGTCGCCCATTTCCCAAAAATTATCTTTCTTATTGCCACGCAGAATTCGATCTTCGGCAATGACATTTTTCCAGCAGTCAAAACTTTCCTGATCAAATGCTAACTTTTCTTTCGGGTCGCCTTCAAAGACTGTAACATATAAGCGGTCTTTCGGGAGCTTGTATATTTCAGTAAGCAATTCCCAGCTCCAGGCAATCGCATCTTTTTTAAAATAATCACCAAATGACCAGTTTCCCAACATCTCGAACATTGTATGGTGATACGTATCAATACCAACTTCTTCAAGATCATTGTGTTTTCCGGATACACGGAGGCACTTTTGAGTATTGGCAATTCGTTTGTACTTTACAGGACTATTCCCCAGGAAAATATCTTTGAACTGGTTCATTCCGGCATTTGTAAACATAAGGGTAGGATCGTTCTTCACCACCATAGGTGCCGAAGGGACGATTTGATGTCCTTTTGACTTGAAAAATTCCAGAAAAGCGGTTCTGATTTCAGCTGAAGTCATAATCTGATTTGTTGGGATAAATAGCCCGGGAGCTTATATTTGCACTGATTTTTATTGTTGCGAAGATAATCAGGAATCCTGTACCTGCGAAAAAATGGCAAACGTAAAATACCATTTCAACACACACAGTCTCAAGTATGAGAGGGTAGTCATTACCTGGAGAAAGCGCTTGCTCCGCGTTCTGGGTTGGTTGGCTACAGCTGTTGTATTTGGAGCTTTGATCATGTTGTTTGCCTACAATTTTTTCGATTCTCCGAAAGAGAAAAGGTTACGCCGGCAACTGGATGAAACAACATATCAGTTAGAATTACTCAAGCAAAGATCCGAGCAAATTGATGCTGTATTGAGTGATATCCAGGAACGTGACAATACAATTTACCGCGTAATTTTTGAAGCCGAACCTATCCCCGCGAGCATCCGGGAAGCCGGCTATGGTGGAGTGGATCGTTATAAAGCACTGCGTGATAATTACAATTCCGATTTGATTGTGGATGTAACCAGAAAAATCGACAAGCTTTCAAAACAATTGTATGTTCAATCGAAGAGTTATGATGAAGTCTGGGAGCTGGTGAAGAACAAAGCCACCATGCTTTCTTCTATTCCCGCCATTCAACCTGTAGCAAACAAAGATCTCACTCGTGTCGCATCCGGTTATGGAATGCGTGTGCATCCGATTTATAAGACGGTGAAAATGCATACCGGAATGGATTTCACTTCACCGGTGGGAACCGAAATCCATGCTACCGGAAACGGCAGTGTGACCAAAGTTGAGTTCGATGGAAGAGGATACGGTAATAATGTGATCATCAACCACGGCTATGGGTACGAGACATTATATGGTCACATGAGTAGAATTATCGTTCGACCAGGACAAAAGATCAATCGTGGGGATCTCATTGGTTATGTTGGAAATTCCGGCACATCCACCGGTCCGCATCTTCATTATGAAGTGCGGAAAAATGGCAACCCTGTTAATCCTGTGAACTTTTACTATAGCGACCTGAGTCCTGAAGAATACGAACGCATGCTTGAAATCTCAAGTCGTGCAGGTCAGTCATTTGACTGATTATTTTCCAATTTTCAGAATGGATCTCATTTTGAGATTGAATACATGGGCATAACCTGAATTAACTTCCGCCTGTTTATAACCCAAATTCAACTTTTTCCTATGTTTGAATAAATTGCTATATTCGTACACAAGATTTTGATCTGGTTATGCCCTACAAAGAGAAGGAAATAGAGAAATTATACTACACCATTGGTGAAGTTGCTTCCATGTTTGATGTGAATACTTCACACATTCGTTTTTGGTCTAAGGAATTTGATATCATTAAACCAGCAACCAATAAAAAAGGAAATCGTCTTTATACACATAGTGATATAGAGAATTTCAAAAAGATATACCATCTGGTGAAGGAAAAGGGTTTTACTCTGAAGGGAGCTAAAACTGAATTAAAGGAAATGAAAAGCCGTCTGAAAGATGAAGAGACGATCAGCTTGAATGAAATTGAAACTGATCAGTTGAGCGATAATCCGGTGAATGTACCATTCTCTTCAACTCCTGAAATTCCATTCGGTGACGACTTCGTAGACAAAATGGCAATGAAGAGTTCTTTCGAACGAATCAAATCTACGCTACTGGATATTCAACGGGAGCTGACTATTTTAGAAGAAAAATAACCGATAAAACTTAAATGCTAGTCTGCCTTCGGGCAGACTTTTTTTTTGCTTTTCCTTTTACATTCTGTTTAAACTGGAACGTAACTTTTATCTTTGATTCTGAGAATAACAAAGTACTTTTCCGCCAATTGGTTTTAGTAAACCGGAATAATATTACAGGAAATGATCAACATACTACCGGCTTTTAAACGTTATGTTCTTTGTTTATCTTTTTTCTTTCTTTCCGGAAAAAATCTTAGTGCAAGAGAAGGCTTGTGGCTTCCCAATCTTTTATCAGAACTCAATGAATCGGATATGAAATCTCTCGGAATGAAAATCTCCGCAGAAGATATATACAGTGTGAATCATGAAAGTTTGAAAGATGCAGTAGTACAATTTGGAGGCGGCTGCGCCGGCGGAATAATTTCCAATCAAAGTTTGTTATTAACAAATCATCATTGTGGGTTCAGTCAAATTCAGTCTCTCAGCAGCATTGAGAAGAATTATCTCCAGGATGGCTTCTGGGCGAAAAGTCTGAATGAAGAAATACCTTGTCCGGGACTAACTGTTACATTCATCATCAGAATTGAAAATGTTAGTTCTCAAATCCTGTCATTTCTTTCTGATACTTTATCAGAAGAACAAAGAAAGACAATTGTGAAAAATCTGTCTGATAGTCTGGAAGCGAAGACTGTCAAGGGCACTCATTACAAAGCAATAATCAAATCCTTCTTTTCCGGAAATGAGTATTATCTGTTTGTTACAGAAGTTTTCAAAGATATCCGATTTGTAGGGGCTCCTCCATTAGCTTTGGGAAAATACGGCGGTGAAACCGATAACTGGACATGGCCACGACATGAATCTGATTTTTCAGTATTCAGGATCTATGCGAATAAAGAAAATCAACCGGCAGATTATTCGACTGAAAATGTACCTTTTCATCCGAGGAAATTTTTTTCGATAAATGATTCAGGAATAAAACAAGACGACTTTACACTTGTGATGGGATTTCCCGGAAAGACAAGTGAATACATCCCATCAGCTGCTTTGGAAATGATCTGTTCACAGACAAATCCGAACAAAGTGAAAATACGGGAAGAGCGATTGAAGATATGGAATGAAGAAATGATAGCCAATGATACTGTGTTTCTTCAGTATTCCAGTAAGTACAAAACATTGGCAAACTATTATAAAAAATGGAAAGGTGAGGTAGAAGGATTGAAGAAATTCAAAGCAGTTCAAATTAAAAAGCAGTTTGAAAGAGAGTTCACGTCCTGGGTTTCAGAAAAGGAGGAGAGAAAATCAGAATACGGACAGTTGCTGAATAATTTTGATTTGCAATATGAAAAGGGTAAATCTTTTAGTTTACTGAACGATTATGTTTCTGAAGCGATGTTAGGAATTGAACTGGTAAATTATGTTGCCGCGTACAGAACACTTGTTGAATCGAGTCACAAAGATGTGAGAGATGAAAAACTGATTCAGGAACTGGCTGATAAACTGCGATTGAACTATGCTTCAGCAATGAAAAATTATTCAGCCAAAGTGGATGAAAGGAATTGTTCCGAAATGTTGCGATTGTGCTATCGAAATTTGCCTGATTCACTTTGTCCGGATTTTCTGAAACGAATCTACTCTGAATACAATGGAAGTTTTCAGGAGTATTCCCATAAATTATTTAGCAAATCAATATTTCTTCAGAAAGAAAAGTTGAGTGAATTGTTGTCCAATTTTGATTTGGCAAAGTGCAAAAAGCTGGAACGCGATCCTGCCTGGAAATTTATGCAAGATATTTTTGCATTCCAGAAAAACAAAGTTCAGTCGGGTTACGATGAATTCATCAAAGAAACCAATACTCTCCAGAGGAAATTTATGAAAGGGATTATGGAGTTCAGCGCATCTAAAATATTATATCCGGATGCGAATCTGACATTAAGAGTAAGTTATGGCAAGGTTGAAGGCCTGCGACCTGCTGATGGAATTGAGTATACCTTCCAGACAACTCTTGATGGTTTGATTGAAAAGGAAGGAAAAAACAAAGAAGAATTTATTGTACCTACGCGTTTGAAAGAATTGTTTGTGAAAAAAGACTATGGTGACTACGGAGAAAACGGAACGGTGCCGGTAAATTTTCTTGCATCCAATCACACTTCAGGAGGAAATTCCGGGAGTCCGGTTATCAATGCGAAAGGGCAATTAATCGGACTTAATTTTGACAGGATATCCGAAGGGATTATGAGTGATTATGTATACAATCCTGATTTGAGCAGGAATATTGTTGTCGATATTCGTTTTATACTCTTTGTGATTGACAAATATGGTGGTTGTAGAAGATTGATTGATGAAATGAAAATTGTGAAAGAGTAAGTTGGCTTTAGCTCAGCTTAAAAATACTTCTGTTGCAGAAGGTAATTTTTTACATAATCATTGATTCCTTCTTCAAGTGTGGTGAAAGCTTTTTCGTAACCAATACTTTTCAGTTTACTCATATCAGCTTCTGTGTAATATTGATATTTGTCGCGGATATCTTCAGGAGTATCTATAAAGTTAATTTCAGGTTTTTTACCCAGGGCCAGGAAGGTATTGTTTACTAATGAAAGAAATGTTCGTGCTTTACCGGAACCGAGATTATAGATACCGGAATTTTTTCTGTGATTCAAAAGAAAAAGACAAACGTCGCACACATCTTTAACATATACAAAATCGCGTAATTGTTCACCGTCCCGGAAATCCGGTCTGTGAGAACGAAACAGTTTCATGCTTCCCGTTTTCTGAATCTGATTGTAAGCATGAAAGATAACGGAAGCCATACGTCCTTTGTGGTATTCGTTCGGGCCATACACATTGAAAAACTTCAGACCTGCCCAGAAAAATGGTTTTCGATCTTGTTTCAATGCCCATTTATCAAAATCATTTTTCGAATCACCATAAGGATTAAGAGGAACTAATTTCTCAATCAAAGCATGATCATCCTTATAGCCAAATGCGCCATCTCCATATGTCGCGGCGGAAGAAGCGTACACAAGCGGCAAACCAAATTCCACGCAGGCATTCCATACAGCTTTTGAATAATTCAGATTGAGCTCGTCGAAAATCTCTTTGTTGAATTCGGTAGTGTCTGTACGCGCACCGATATGAAAGACAATTTGTACAAAACGATGGTTGTTATTCAGCCAGTTTATAAAATCCTTTCTGTCAACTTTAGCGCTTACGTTCTTACCAGCCAGATTTTGATCTTTTTGATGATTGGAGAAATCATCAACTACAACAATGTCCTTATAACCTTCCTGCAAGAGGCGGGAAACAAGACAACTTCCGATAAATCCGGCTGCACCGGTTACAACGATCATAGGATGTGAGCTAAACAGAGGAACAAGGTAAGGACTATGCCTTAATTTTCAATTTGAATTATTCTACAAACAGATCAATGGATTCTGCCTGCAGGAGACCTAAATCTTTTCCTTTTTGGAAAAGCAGGTGGATTGCTTCTTTACCTTCTTCACCCAGATCAACAGAATATTGATTTACATAAAGCTGAATATGTTTCTGTCTTACTTCCGGATTCATTTCCTGAGCATGAAATTTTACATAATCAGCACTTGATTGAGGATGAGCGAAAGCGAATTCTATGCTTTCTCGAACTAAACGATTGATAAGAAGTTTGGTGTCAGGTTCCATATTTCTCTTCACCGCAATTCCACCTAACGGGATAGGTTGCCCTGTTGTTTTTTCCCACAAGTCACCAAGGTCTGCGATTTTTATCAATCCTTTTTGCTCATAGGTGAATCTGTTTTCGTGAATAATTACACCGGCATCAACTGAACCTTTTATCACAGCGCCTTCAATATCCGAGAACAGCATTTCCACTTTTGACTTCGTGTTTGGATAAAAAATACTAAATAAAAAATTGGCAGTAGTATTTTTACCGGGTATTGCAACGGTCTTGAAATCACGTTCGGGATTTTCGCATTTTGAACGTGAGATAAAAAGTGGGCCAACTCCTTTTCCCAAAGCACTTCCGGAGGTGAGCAATTGGTATTCCTTCATCACCTGCGAGTATGCATGAAAACTCAGCTTCGTAACTTCCAATTCCGACCGAAACGCTTTTTGGTTGAGATTTTCTACGTCTTCAAGTACAGGAAGAAATGTCAGGCCACGCGTGTCAATTTTTTGATGCACAAGAGCATCAAAAATGAATGTATCATTTGGACAAGGAGAATAACCGATTCTGATTTCTTTCAGTTGAGGCATTGGTATTGATGTCAGATTTTTTCCAATAAATCCGCGACGATGCTATTTAGTTTACCCAGGGCTAGCGGAATATCCCATGCATCCTTGTTTCTTTTTTCTACATAATTTGAAATTGCTCTAAGTTGAACGGATGGAATTCCTTCTTTGCCACACACATAGAAAAAGGCAGCTCCTTCCATTGTTTCAACTTGCGGATGGAGTCTATCATGAACTTTGCGGATGGAGTTTGTGTTTCCATGCACTGTATTCACTGTGATCCCGCGAACTTTTCGGAAGGAATTGAATAAATTATTTTGTCCTTCATCCAGATTGATCAGAATATCGGTGCTATCTAATCCCATCTCTTTCAATGTGAGAAATTCTTCACCATCTTCAGCACCGAGCTCTGAAAAAATATCTTCTGTTACACGCACCACTTCTCCGATCGGGATGTTACGATCGAAACTTCCGGCCAGGCCTATGTTAACGGCCAGATCATAAGATTTTTGTTGCAATTCACGGGTCAGGGAATATGTTGTGGCTACCATACCTACGCCTGTAATTAATCTGTCAACCTGGTTTTTTCGAAACCAGGCGGTTTCCAATGAGCCCATTTCATTTTCGGTAGCGGAAACAAGCAGTATTTTCATGGTGTAAAGATAGGGCTCTGTTTTCCTATCCTGTCTGATGAATCTTGTATCTTTGCAAACATTTTACACATACAATGGTTTATATAACTAGAAAAGAAACATTTAGTGCCGCTCACAAATTGTCCCGTCCCGACTGGAGTAATGAAAAGAATGCTGAGGTATTCGGGAAATGTTCCAATCCAAATTGGCATGGTCACAATTATCAATTGTGGGTGACAGTGAAGGGGGAGATTAACCCGGAGACAGGTTTTGTTGCCAATTTGGCTGAAATAAGTGTATTGCTGAAAAAATTTGTTTTGGATAAAATTGATCACAAGAATCTGGACATGGACGTTGATTTTATGCGGGGTAAATTCAGTTCAACGGAAGTTTTGGCGGTTGAAATCTGGAAACAGCTTGAAGGTCCGGTCCGGGAACTCGGATGCTTGTTGCACAGCATTAAAATCCAGGAAACCGATAAAAACAGTGTAGAATATTTTGGCAATTAAAATTATTCCTATGACAATAGACAATGAAATGGTGGAAGAGAATGAGATGGATGGTTATTCCAAAATCGACAAGTACAATCCACATCTGGTAGAGAAAATTTCAAAAAATTATGCTTCGACAATTGGTTTAATTGGTGAAGATGTTTCCCGTGACGGGTTGATTAAAACTCCTGAGCGTGCAGCTAAAGCCATGCAGTTTTTGACGCATGGTTATGATCTGGATCCTGCAGCTATTTTGAAATCAGCATTGTTTCATGATGATTACAAGCAAATGGTAATTGTGAAGGACATTGAAATTTATTCGATGTGTGAACATCATCTTTTGCCTTTTTTTGGGAAAGCCCATGTTGCATACATTCCGAATGGTTGTATTGTCGGGTTAAGTAAGATTCCCAGAATTGTGGATGCTTTTGCGAGAAGGTTGCAGGTGCAGGAGCGGCTTACTACTGAAATACGCGATTGTATTCAGGATACCCTGAAACCTCTTGGAGTAGCGGTCGTTATAGAAGCAAAACACCTGTGTATGCTCATGCGGGGGATTCAGAAACAAAATTCTGTTGCCACCACTTCAGCTTTCACCGGTGAATTTGAAAACGAAAGAACGAGAGGAGAATTCATCCGGCTTATTTCTGCCAAACTTTCATGAGTGGTATTAAAGGCAGGATTTTTGACTGTCGGATGCGCATAATAAACTCTCAGAGATCTCGTTCTCAGGACTCATCTGAAATACGTACATTTGTCTAAATAATTCAATTTAAGATATGGAAAACAACAATAGCAATTGGAATTTCAATGCGGTGCAACAACCCCGGGTTGGACAGCAGCCGATCGCCAAAACATTTATGTCGAGCGTATTTTCCTGGATGGGAATTGCTCTTGCCATTTCAGCCATCACCAGTTATGTATTTGGTACCAATATGGCTTACATGAGTTACCTGATTGATGCCGAGAAAGGCGGACTCTCCGGTCTTGGCTATCTGGTAATGTTTGCTCCTCTCGGATTTGTATTGCTTATGGGATTAGGTTTCAACCGACTTTCATCTACGGCACTCACCGGAGTATTTCTTCTGTATTCGGTAATTATGGGAATCAGCCTTAGCTTTATTTTTATGGCTTATACACATGGTCTGATTTACCAGGTTTTCTTTATCAGCGCGGCTATGTTCGGAACGATGGCAGTACTTGGTTATACTACCAAGACTGATCTGACTAAAATGGGAAACATTCTTATCATGGCCCTGATTGGAATTGTGATCGCAAGTTTGGTGAACATGTTTATGAAGAGTGACGGACTGGGATATGCAATCAGTTTTATTGCAGTGATTGTATTCACAGGATTGACAGCTTACGATGTTCAAAAACTAAAAAACATAGGAGCTAATATTGAAGGTGGTTCTGAGACTGCTGCAAAACTGAGCATCCTTGGTGCGCTTACACTTTATCTTGATTTCATCAATTTGTTCCTTGCCCTTCTTCGCATTTTTGGCGGTCGCAGGAATTAAAATCTGCAAAATATTTTAGAAGCCCCGGATTATCCGGGGCTTTTTTTTTGGAAAAAATTCTGGCAACAAGCCAATTAGAAAATTAGTATATTGTAAAATAAATCAGCTGAACATTTGATGTTTTTACTGATATTAGCCAAAACGAAAAATTATGAAACGCGCTTATCTTTTTCCCGGACAAGGTTCTCAGTTTGTTGGAATGGGCAAAGAATTATACGAATCACATTCTGAAGCCAAAGAAATGTTTGAACAGGCAAATGAGATTCTGGGATTTCGAATTACAGACCTCATGTTTGCAGGTACGGATGAAGATCTCAAACAAACACGCGTCACACAGCCATCGATTTTTCTGCATTCAGTGATTCTTGCAAAAACCATGGGAAATGATTTTCATCCTGATATGGTAGCAGGACATTCCCTGGGAGAATTTTCTTCTCTTGTTGCAAATCGTGCGCTCACGTTTGTGGATGGATTGAAGCTTGTGAAAGCCCGCGCATTTGCAATGCAAAAAGCATGTGAAAAACAGCCTTCAACAATGGCTGCGATATTAAATCTGGATGACAAAGTGGTGGAAGATATTTGTGCTGAAGTTTCTGCTTCCGGAAATATCGTCGTAGCTGCCAATTACAATTGTCCCGGGCAATTGGTTATTTCAGGTTCTATTGATGGCGTAAACATAGCCTGTGAAAAAATGAAAGCAGCCGGCGCAAAGCGTGCTTTGTTATTGCCTGTCGGAGGAGCATTCCATTCCCCTTTGATGGAACCTGCAAGAGCTGAGTTGGCGGAAGCAATCAGCAGTACTCATTTTTCATCCCCGATTTGTCCTGTTTACCAGAATGTAAATGCAATGCCTGTTTCATCACCGGAAGAAATTAAAGCGAATCTTGTTGCTCAACTCACAGGCCCGGTTCGATGGACTCAAACTATACAGAACATGATAGTCGACGGAGCCACGCATTTCATTGAAGTAGGTCCCGGAAAAGTGTTGCAGGGTCTGGTGAAAAAGATCAATAAAGATATGGAAGCAGTTTCTGCCTGAACCATTTCATCCGTGATACATTCTAATGTAATTCTTCATTTTGTTCTAACAAACTCTCCATGGCCATTCTGAATTCAATCATGAGCTGGCTCATGAAACAGCGTATCCACCAGATTGAACTCTTTGTGAAATATCCTCATGAAGTGCAGCAGGATTGGTTTGGAAAATTAGTGGAAGCGGCAAAGTCTACAGAATGGGGACAGAGTTTTGATTACCGTTCGATCCGAACTGTTGAGGATTTTAAGAATCGGGTTCCGGTACAAAATTATGAATCACTGAGTCCTTTCATTCAGCGACTGATGAAAGGAGAACAAAATATTCTGTGGCCGACAGATATTAAATGGTTTGCAAAATCTTCCGGGACGACTGCCGGAAAAAGTAAATTCATTCCGGTAAGTCAGGAAGCAATGGAAGAATGTCATTTCAAAGGAGGAAAGGACATGCTGGCGATCTATTGCAACAACAATCCTGAATCACGGATTTTCTCCGGAAAAGGATTAACATTGGGAGGAAGCCATCAATTAAATATTGACAGCATAGATTCGTTTCATGGAGATATCTCAGCAATCCTCATGCAAAATCTGCCATTCTGGGCTCAGTGGATTCGTATCCCTGAATTATCCATTGCATTGATGGATAATTGGGAGGAAAAAATTGAAAAGATGGTGCAGGCTACGATTCCGGAAAATGTAACCAATATCAGTGGCGTACCTACATGGACACTTGTACTTGCGCGAAGAATACTTGAAGTAACCGGAAAGCAAAATTTACTTGAAGTATGGCCAAACCTTGAATTGTTTATTCATGGAGCTGTGAGTTTCACTCCTTACCGTGATCAATTCAGGCAATTGATTCCTTCCGATCAATTTAATTATTTGGAAACCTATAATGCTTCTGAAGGATTTTTTGGTATCCAGGATAAATTGAGATCCGACGAAATGTTGTTGATGTTGGATTACGGAGTCTTTTACGAATTTATGCCGCTTACGGAATATGGTAAAGAGGATCCGCAAACGATCCAGTTGGAACAGGTGGAGTTGAATAAGAATTATGCAGTAGTAATTTCTACAAATGCCGGACTATGGAGATATGTGATAGGCGACACAATTAAGTTTACAAGTAAAGATCCGTATCGTATTAAAGTTACCGGCCGTACCAAATTATTTATTAATGCATTTGGTGAAGAGGTAATCATTGAAAATTCGGACAACGCAATACGTATAGCCTGTGAAAAAACAGGCGCATTAGTCAGAGATTACACGGTAGCTCCTGTGTACTTCTCTACCGGAAATAATGGTGCACATGAATGGATGATTGAATTTGAGAAAGCACCTCTCAGTCTTGAATATTTTACTGATGTTTTGGATACAGCTTTAAAATCGCTGAATTCAGATTATGAAGCAAAGCGGTACAAAGACATGGCCCTGAGTTTTCCGGTTGTCAGACAAATCCCACAGGGAACATTTTATGCCTGGTTGAAACAAAAAGGCAAACTGGGAGGACAACATAAAGTTCCGCGTTTATGCAATGACCGGGAATTCATGGATGAAATTTCCGAAGTATTGCGACAAATGAAAGTCTCCTGAATCAATGAAGAAGCTTCTTTTGCTTTTTACTTTTTTTATCTGCGTGGCATTTACGCCTTCGGATTATGTGTTGTTACATCAAATTCCATTCAACCATGTGAAAGCGATGACAACCGATAATCTCGGAAATGTTTTCGTAATTGTTGAAAATCAGTTATTGGAGTTTGATGCTTCAGGTAAACCGAAAGCAAATTACAGTGAAAAAAATCTGGGGGAGTTGCGATCTGTGGATGTAGGTAATCCCATGAAAATAGAATTATTCTATCCTGATTTCGGTCGAATTGTTATGCTCAATTCTTCGCTGGCAGTTCAATCAACAATAAATCTCCGTGCATTGGGAATTTCACAAGCATCACTCGCTTGTCATTCTTTTGTAGATGGTTATTGGATTTTTGATTTGCAGGATTACCAGCTAAAGAAAGTGACACTTGACTTGCAAATTGCCTCTCAAAGTGGTGATGTACGTAAATGGTCGGCAGGCAAATTGTTGCCAAATTTTTTGATCGAGGCGGATGGATTTGTCTATCTGAACGATCCTTCTCAGGGTATTCTGGTATTCGACAGGTATGGAACCTATTATAAAAATATTCCATTGAAAGGCTTGTCAAATTTTCAGATCATTGAAAATGAGTTGTTGTATTTTCAGGAAGGAAGCTATAAGGCGTTTCACCTGAAAACACTTTCCGAGCGATCTATCATTTTACCGGCACAGGATTCCATACTTTCTGCCCGGATTGAAATGCATCAACTTTATTTATTAACAAGTGGTTCATTGAGTTTTTATTCTTTTTAGCTTCGCTGCAGTTTGTATCAACAAATTAACTTCTCAAGAAAACATGGCTTCCAAACCCATTACGCAAAAAAACAGCACAGTAAAACCAGCTTCTAAAGCTGCCGTGAAAACCCCTTCTCCAAAAACATCTACTGTGAAGTCAGCAGAAAAATATTCACCCACCAAGAAACAATTGGCGCCATTGCATATTGCTATCGCTGGAAATATTGGTGCCGGTAAAACCACACTTGCCACTTTACTTGCGAAAAACCTGAAATGGGAACCGCATTATGAAGATGTGGATGACAATCCGTACCTCAATGATTTTTATGATGACATGCAACGTTGGTCATTCAACCTGCAGATCTATTTTTTGAATTCGCGTTTCGAACAAATTACCAAAATTCGCCAAAGCGGAAAAACTGTAATTCAGGACAGAACAATTTATGAAGATGCGAATATTTTTGCGCCAAATCTTCATGCTATGGGATTGATGACCACACGGGATTTTAACAACTATCAAAGTTTGTTTAATCTCATGAATAAATTTGTTTCTCCTCCGGATTTGTTGATTTATTTACGTGGTAGTGTTCCAACTCTTGTGAATCAGATTGCCCGCCGCGGCCGTGATTACGAGAACTCTATTCGTATTGATTATCTTAAACGACTCAATGAAAGATATGAAGCATGGATTTCTACTTATGATCAGGGAAAATTGCTTGTCATAGATATCGATGATTTGAACTTTGCTGATAATCCTGAAGATTTAGGTAAGATCATCAACAGGATCAATGCGGAAGTAAACGGACTTTTTTAACCAACACATAAACACAGAAAAATCCCCCGGTTTCGGGGGATTTTTTTTTGAATTACTTTGTACAGATGAATGATGAAATCAAATTCATCACGAGTATGTTATAAGGAATTTCTTCTGTCTGTGATGAGGCATTCAAATTTTAAAACGTCAATCACATTGAAGAAATTCTGTTTGTCAACTGTATGCATGTATGAAAATTTGGCCAGTTGCATTGTACTGGATTTGGTTGTCATCTTATACAGTCACAATCCGGCTTCGGGAGAATAGAAATCTCGAACATCGGAAAAAAAAGAAGGTGGATAAAACTCAGCTGATAGGTGGAAGGACCGCCCATAAGGCAATCGCTGAAATCACATTGCCCAATCCTAAAGGAACAAGGAAATTCTTTACCGGAATTTTAAACAATGCACTGGTTAGTAATACCTCTGTAAGTGTTGAGCCGACTAAAATGAACATCATCATAAAAGAGATACTAACTGTAGTGAAAGCGGAGCTGAGAATCAAGGTGGATACAAATGCGATCACATTTCCTGTGAGGGCGATTAAAAAAGCTTTGGAGTAAGACAAATGAACAAAGAAACGAAGCATGATCCATTCCAGCAGAAAAACCGCCAGTGGGATATACCAATGTTTTTGTAATACTGAAATGATTAGACTGGCAACAAATCCCATGAGATGGACAAACGAGTTGAAAGGCTGGTTGTCAAATATACAAATATATTAAAGCAAGAAAAAAACCGGTTCTGAACCTGCAAACAATACTGTTCCTTTCATATAAATGTAACCGTTTTGCGAAACTTATACTCTTGATATTCAGACTTACATATTTCCTGAGAGTAAAACTTTCCAGGCATCATCAACATGACCTTTGTCCAATAAAGTTTTTGCGAGTTCGTGAATTTTATTCCGCAGTTGGTCCGGATTTTTACTATAGTGATTAAATAATTCCTGCATGAAATCTTTTCTTTTGTATTCTGCAATACTATCCTGATCCGGCAGTTGATGAACATTTCCGAGTTGACCGAGATTATTGCCGGTAAGTACAGAACTGTTTCGGATCAATTCCGGAATCTGATCGTACCCGATACCAAGTGAACTGTTTGGTTTTGCGACTTCAAAAATCGCGGCACCTGATGCCCGGCAGTAGAAATCTCCGCCCATCCTTGCAACAAGGTCAATTTTATGAATGTCGATTTTATTTTCCGGTGTCAGTACCGATTCGTCAATATGCATTCTCAGGATTTCACAAATGATCAGGTTTGCAGCACCACCTTCTGTACCGGTCTCTTTTACTTCGAGGACTTTGCATTCCATTTGCACGGGTGATTCTTTTACTCTGAAAGGCCGGACCAATTCAGATGCAAGCGGAGTGAAGCCGGATTTGACAAATTCATTAATTCCCTTTGGATATTCCGTACTTGAAAGCGACATCTGATGGACCATAGAATAATTTACCACGTTGATGACAACTTCCATTGTTTCATAAATATTTTCAAGTGTATGCTTGATAGTATTATCCCTCACCCGGCGAGCGGGAGAAAATACAACGATCGGAGGATTGCTTCCGAATGCATTGAAAAAGCTGAAGGGGCTTAGATTTGGATTCCCGTTCTTATCAACAGTACTTGCAAAAGCAATGGGTCTGGGCGCAATGGATGCAAGCATATAACTGTGAAAAACACTTGTCTTAAGCTCTTTGGGATTAATGCTAAACATGGAAGATTGAGTTATTTTGACAAATGTAAGAATACCTGCTTGTTTTTATTTCCCTGAAGATTGTCAAATTGTAAGTCTTTTATTGTCATTTTTCAAGAGAAGGGATGATTTATATCCTGTTTTGTGAAATGTGAATTCAAATTTTCTACATTTAATTGTTCTAATAATTCAACCCAATCTGGTTATGAGAAAACTCTTCTTGTGTGCTTTCTTCTTTGTCATCTTCATTGATGCATTTTCGCAAATCAATCCAGCCTTACTAACCAAAAATGTTTACTCGCCTCAGGTTTCACAGGTACGTTTACTTGGTAAGACCAAAGCGTTAAAATACACACAACCCATCTTGTCATCCCGACCTTCAAAAAAATTGAAACACGCGCGGGAAATTTTTAATGAAAAAGAATACAATCCAAGTATCAATCCGAATGCATTACCGTCGGGTAAAGATCCTTTGCTAAATCGTGTTCCGGTAAGAACAAATCAGGATATAGATACCATTTTTACCATTGAAGGTTTGAGTGATCCCAATGTTTACCCTCCTGATCCATGTGGAGAAATTGGGAAGAATGAATATATTCAAATGACTAATGGCGGGAATGGAACTTTGTTTCAAATTTTTGATAAGCAGGGAGTATCCTTGTATGGTCCTGCAACATGTAATACTTTCTGGACACAATTTGGAACAACCGGATTGGGTGATCCGATTGTGATGTATGATGAATCTGCAGATCGATGGATGATTTCTGAGCTTTCCATTTCTTTCAGTGATGTACTCATTGCCATTTCTGAAACAAGTGATCCGCTCGGCAATTATTATGTTTATGATTTTCAAACACCGGGTCTGCCTGATTATCCTAAATATTTTATCTGGCACGATGCATACTATTTCTGTTCAAATGAGGGTAGCGGCGGTTCGCCCATTTACGCTTTGAATCGGTCAGATATGTTGAATGGTGTACAGACAACACAATTACTTCGATGGACTGTTCCCGGATTTAGTGCACTTGGATTTCAATTGGCATCCGGAGCAGATTGGGAAGGAAGCATTCCTCCTCCAATAGGAAGTCCTGCTTATATCTTAAGAATGTACGATGATGCATGGAGTGGAGGGACTGATCACCTTGAAATTTGGGAATTATCAGTGAATTGGTCGAATCCCGGAAGTTCAGTGTTAACGGGCCCAAGCAATTTGAATGTAACAGCATTTGATAGTGATGTGTGTCCGGGATATTGTGCCCCCCAGCCAAGCGGAGGAAGCATTGATGTAATCCAACAGATTCTGATGCACAGGGTTCAATACCGGAATTTTGGGACATATGAATCGATGGTTTGTAACCATGTGATTGATCCGGATGGTACAGGAAACTCCTCCGGTATCCGATGGTATGAGCTAAGAAAAGATGGAACTAACCCCTGGTCTGTATACCAGGAAGGGACTGTAAGCCCTGATGCAGATTATCGATTCATGGGAAGTATCGCGCAGGATGCCAATGGACATATTGCATTAGGGTATAGTGTTTCCAGTTCGTCAATCTATCCTTCATTGAGAATCATTGCACGGAATCCAAGTGACCCTCCGGGACAAATGACATACAATGAAGTTCAAATAGCAACCGGACTTGGAGGATTTGGTGGAGGCAGATGGGGAGACTATTCTGAAATGTCGACAGATCCTGTTGAGACCGGCACTTTTTGGTTTACCGGCGAATACATGGGTCAGTTTGAATGGGCTACTCGAATTGTAAAATTTGAAATGTCAAAGGACTCCAATGAACTTGCGATGAATCAAATTATCAGTCCGGTTTCCGCAGGTGGATTGACTTCTGCTGAAACTGTAAAAGTGCGAATCACCAACAATGGAAGTCAGAGCCAGTCGAATTTCCAGGTTCATTACCGTGTCGATTTAGGAACGGTTGTAACAGAGACAATTGCTGCGACTCTTTTGCCTGACAGTTCTATTGATTATTCGTTTGTAACACCGGCTGATCTTTCAGTCGTCGGGCAAACGTATTCCATTCAGGCTTATACTTCACTTCCCAATGATGCGAACCGACAGAATGATACTTTACGTGCGGATGTAACACATTTGGTAGATCTGGATAACAACTTGTTGAGTGTTGAAGGTTTGACTGTACAGTCATGCGGTTCGTCAAAAGACATCCGGTTTATTGTCAGAAATGATGGAGCAACAGCCATTACATCAATGGACCTTAATTATATTTTGAATGGAAATCCGGTCGTCACACATAATCAGGTTGCATCATTGATTACAGGACAAACTGATACATTCACAGTTACAGTTAATAGTATTAACAATGGTTCAAATTCGATTACCATTTTTGTGAGTAATCCTAATGGACAACCGGATCAGCTGCATTCGAATGATACAATACATGCCAGTATTACCGGAATAAATCCGGGGATTACTGTAACCCTGGAATTAAAGACAGATGATTATCCTGAAGAAACCAGTTGGGATTTGATGGACGCGTCAGGAACAGTGATTCAAAGTGGAGGTAATTTTACGAACGCGCAATCCATCTATACTCAGGATTTTTGTATGGAAGATACGTGTTACACATTTGTGATTTATGATACCTATGGCGATGGATTTAACTTTGGAACACCAGGGTATTTCAAATTGATACGGAGTGACGGAGTAATCTTATCCACTAATACACTAACAGATTTTGGTTATTCAGAGTCTCATTTATTTTGTGCCGACTTCCAGTGCACTCTTTCCGCAACTTCCAATGTGGTGGATGCAAGCGCCGCAGGTGTAAGCGATGGTTCCATCCTTGCAAATCCAAATGGAGGTGCTGCGCCATTTGAGTACAGTTTGAATGGAGCTCCTTTTGTATCAGGTAATTTCTTCAGTTCACTACTTCCGGGAACCTACCAGTTGATTGTCCGTGATTTGAATCATTGCTCGGATACATTACAGGCAATTGTTGGTATCCAGATCGGAGTAAATCAAATTACTTCTGATCCTGTGAAGATTCATGTGGCTCCAAATCCGGTGGAAGAATTTATCAAACTGGGTGTGGATGGTATATCAGGTCCTGCACAACTGCAAATTCAGATTACCGATCTGCAGGGTAAAGTGGTGAAAAACGGAACCATTCCCAAATATGGTACAGCCTACACAGGGACTATTGTATTTGAAGACAAAGCGCCCGGAGTTTATTTTATCCGGTTGGTGAATGTTTCTTACCCGAAACTGATTCGGTTTGTGAAAAATTGATTGGGTTATTTATTTGGCATACAAGAAATATGCGCCGATAAATCCAATCAATATAAGAAGCAGCAGGATTAATAGTATACTCACTAATTGAATCGAAGAGAAAATTTTCTTCCGGTATTGATTTTTGTGTTTTGCTCTTGAATGCAGTTCTCGTGTGATATTTACGAGACGCATCGGATCCTTCAATTCAGAAAGTCCGTTCAAAGCATCCGAACAGAGACGACATTCCATCAGATGTAATTCAATCCGATGTTCATCCGCACGTGAAAGCTTGCCGCGGGAATACTCCTGCAGTTCAGTCAGACTGAGATGCCATTCAGTATCGAAAGGATGATTGTTCTTTGTCATGACTAAATTTTTCCAGAAACAATTTTAAATTTCTCTTCCCGTTTTGAATATGACTTTTAACCTGTTTAAAAGTAAACCCGGTCATTGTACATATTTGGTTGTAACTTTTTTCTTCAATGTAAAACATTTGAAGACATATTCTTTGTGCTTCATTCAATTGATTCATTCCTTCATTCAAATGAGGTAAATGAATTTCAGTAAGATCATGATGCTCGATAGTCTCTTGTGTAGCCTGAACATTTTCTACATTATAAATGGGCACGATTGCATTTTTTCTTTTGAGTTCTTTGAGACATCTGTTCCGGGTGACTGTATGTAACCAGCTTGAAAAATGTTTGATATCGTATCGAAGCAGGTCCTGATTTAGTTTTTCAAAAATGGAGAGCACTACATCTTTGCATTCCTCTTCATCCCTGAGATAGTTGAGGCAGACAGAAAAAATAAGGTGACTATAGCGTTCAAAGAGTATTCCGATGAGATCAGGATCGGGATGTTTGCGATAAGACAGGATAATTTCTTCATCCCTGAGTATCACTTTCCGATTTGACCTTAAAAAGCGCATATTTAATGTTAACGACGAATTAGATACCGGATTGTCTAAATTCCATATTCGATCCGTTGGGCGACACCCAAAAAAGTACTATCTTTGCGCTCCCAAAAACAGCCCGTTCTTTGTTTTTTGGCCGCGGAAGCGAAATTGGTCGGTTTTGATTCAAATGCTTCCATGGAAAATATGCGCATGTGGCGTAATTGGCAGCCGCGCCAGACTTAGGATCTGGTGCCGAAAGGCGTGG
>CALMQM010000013.1 GCA_937871435.1 uncultured Bacteroidota bacterium
CAACGGTAAAATCATATACCAGGAAAACGGGGCCACCGATGCGCCTTATTTCAGTAAATCACTCAGCACCCACTCTCTTCCCCGCGGAATCTATCTCGTCGTCTTCGAAACCGAAAAAGAAAAGCTGGTTGGAAGATTTTTGAATTGAAGACTGTTGACTGAAGATTGTATTACATCTTACCTGGTACCTAATACCTAATACCTAATACCTAGTACCTAATACCTAATACCTAATACCTGGTACCAAGCATTAGGTCCTAGCTACGCCACAAAGAGCAGGATTTGACATACGACACATTCCGGACATCATTAAATTTGTCAGGATAATTTCCGAAGATGAAAAACAGAACAACTCTGCTCAGAATTCCGCTTGTTGGAAGTCTGCTGTGCATACTTTCAACAGGTTTTGCTCAAAGTATTTCGGCTACACTTGATTCCGCGCTCGACAGAACACTGGACAGCATGCATCTCGTGTTGAACAACAAATCCCTCAATGCGGCACTTCAGATGCCCAACAACTACAACTGGAAACATGCTACAGGTATTTCATCCATCAATCCTCCACGAAATGTAACCACGGATGATGTGTATCTCATTGGAAGCGTTACCAAAACGATAACAGCGGCGTGTATCCTGCAACTTGCCGATCAGCACATACTCAACCTGGATGATAGTTTGTACCAATGGACGGATACAATTCAATACATCAATCCCAACATCACTATCCGTCAACTGCTGCGTCACGAAAGCGGGCTCTATGATGCGCTCACCAATCCGCAATGTTTCCCCACTTTGCAAAACGATCCGGATTCTATCTGGGATGCAAAAGATCTCATCACTACTTTCATTCAGCCGCCATTGGCTCAACCCGGCACAACCTGGAAATATTGTAACACCAATTATTTCCTTCTCGGGATGATTATCCGTCGCGCAACAGGTTACATGTTTTACATGGAACTTCGCAACAGATTTTTTATTCCGCTCGGATGGAATTCCATCGCCACACCATCCTGGGAAACTGTCAGCTCACCGGTTGCGCACGCATGGATGGATATCACCGGCGATGGCGTAACTGACGACGCGCATTCTTTTTACTATAATCTTCTCTCGCTGAACTCTGCCGGAGGCGCTGCAGGCTGTTATTATTCCAACGCGGCAGATTTGTCGAAATGGATGCGCACCTATATGCGGGGAGATCTTCTGTCGCCAGCCATGATGGCGGAAGCTCAAACTACCGTGACTGCTCCCGGACTCGGCAGCGTTACCTACGGACTTGGACTCATGCGAAAATTTTTCCTCGGATACGAAGCCTACGGACACGGTGGCGACTTAACCTACTCCGCGAGCTCCTGGTATTTCCCGGATTTTGACATCAGTATTTCTGTTCTCAACAATGAATCAACAGTCAATTCCTGGGGACTTATCCCGGTAGTGACGGCATTGTTGCAAACCTATCTCAACTGGAATCTTGTGAACGGAGTAGCGGAACATCAGACTCACACTTCATCATATTCCGTTTTCCCTAATCCGTTTGCAGAATCTTTCGAACTGACATTTGCAACAAAAAATCCTGCGACAAAAATTCGTGCGGAACTCGTCAATCTTCTGGGAGAAAAAATGTGTACACAGAATTATTATTCATCCGCAATCGGCACCGGAACTATTCCATTTTCAACAACAGGTAGTCTGCCACATGGATTGTATTTTTTGAATGTGTATGAAAATGAAAGCCTGGTCGAAACCTTAAAGATTGTTAAATAAATTCTGTTTACAAGGCGCTGACATTTTGGTGTGTTGAAATCGGATATATTTACCTGATCCGATTTCTTTCGCCATGGAAAATGTCTTCACCGTGAACAGCAGCAGCGACTGGGCTTTGCCCAGGATGAGTTGTCTGATCAACTTTTCGACTCTGAGCGAATTGTATTGTGTAGCGCCATTCCGGAGCTTTTCTGTTAAATATGTCTGTCGCGGAACAGAAAAATACCATGTGAATGGAAATAAGTATACCGTTGAAGACGGACAGTATTTGCTGGCCAATCATTTCTCTGAAGGATTTGTTGAAATTGACAACACTGTAAGAGGTATTTGTATTGACGTAGCACCGGACGTACTCAGTGAAGTTGTTGCCAGTTACAGAAGACCCGATACTTTCATCGCTGATCCGGGACTCGATACCTTTTTTAATTCCCCTGATTTTCTTGAAAACAAATTCCGCGGAAGCGATACCCATACAGGCAGATGGCTGCATTCACTCGACCTTCGAATGCTTCGTGAAGATTCTCTCGCCATCCGCTTCAGCCGGGAGTTTTATTTTACGCTTGCCGAACATTTGCTCGCCGATCATATTCCGGTCTACAAAGAGTTGCAGTCGATCAAAGGCGTAAAGCGAACGACGCGAAAAGAATTATACCGGAAAGTGTCTATGGGAAAAGAATACATCGACTCTGCCTATCTGCAAAACATTCACGTCGCAGACATTGCCTCAAAATGCAATTTATCGGAATACCATTTTTACAGAACATTTAAATCCGCATTCGGGATCAGTCCTCACCAATACATAATTCAAAAGCGACTTGCCTTTGGAAGTACATTGCTCACTGAGGAAAAAATGAGTGTAAGTGAAGCCGCCTATGCTTCCGGTTATGCTGATGCTTTCGCGTTTAGCAAATCATTCAAAAAACAGTATGGTCACAGTCCGGTTGTGCTGACACAAAGAAAAAATGCCACGGAGAATTAAATTTCTTCAATCAACTCAACTCACTCTTTGTTGTATTTGTTCCGGTATTCAACCGGAGTTAAGCCGGTTATTTTTTTAAACACATCACGGAACGCTTTGGTATCTGTATAGCCAACATCATACATCACTTCGTTGATATTCTTCCGACTTGATTCAAATGTTCTTTTCGCGGCTTCTATTTTTACACGTTGAATGTATTCCACCACTGTATTGTTCGTTGCCTTTTTAAATCGGCGTTCAAAACTTCTTCTTCCTATTGCCACATGTTCAGCCAACTGGTCCAGGGAAATTTTTTCCTGATAATTCACTTCAATAAAATCCTGCGCCTTAATAATCTGCTCATCGCGGTGATTTCGCTGCCCGTTGAACATCATGAATTTTGACTGGCTGTCACGGTCAATATCTATCGCGAAAAATTTGGAAGCAAGAATCGCGGTTTCGCGGTTGGTATATTTTTCAACGAGGTACAGCAACAGGTTCCAATACGAATTCGCGCCACCACTCGAGTAAATTCTGTTTTCATCGGAGATAATACTCCCGTCCACCAGCTCCACATCAGGAAACATTTCCCTGAAATCATTCGCGAAGAGCCAGTGTGTGGAACATTTTTTTCCACTTAATAATCCGGTTGATGCCATCAGGAAAGCACCCACACACAAAGAAGCGATTTCAGCTCCGTTCTTATGTTGTTGTAGAATCCATGGGATAAATTCCCGATTCAGTTCCACCGCTTTTTTCAAATCTCCACTGAGCGAGGGAATAAAAATCAGATCCGATTTTTTCGCTTCATGCAATAAAAGATCCGGATGGACGGTAACCAAACCGTTCATCAGAGACACGTCTTTTTTTAAACCAACCAGTTGTACTTTGAATAAAGGTTCTTTTCCCGCGGAGGTCAAGAATTCATTTACTGCCGTAAACATATAACGAGGATCCGCTATCGCTTCCATTACGGACGTCTCCAGAACCAGGATAGAAACAGTTTTCATATTACAAATATAGCCAGGCTCTTGTCGTAATCAACCCCAAAATTGACATTTCTACCACTCACTCCATTCCTTATCTTGCCGCATCTTTGTACCGTTCAATTGTAATACCTCTAAACCTCCAAAAAATAGAAAAATGAACACGACTAAAACACAAATGATCACAGTTGAAGCTCTGATAAACGCTCCGGTAGAAAAAGTATGGAAATTCTGGACACAACCTGAACACATTACACAATGGTGCAATGCATCCGACGACTGGCACGCTCCACGTGCGGAGAACGATGTCAGAACCGGCGGCAAATTCACGACCCGCATGGAAGCAAAAGATGGAAGTATGGGATTTGACTTCGGCGGAATTTATGACGATGTGAAACTGAATGAGAAGATTGATTACACGATGGGAGACGGAAGAAAAGTTCACATCACCTTTATTCCGGATGGAAACAGCACAAAAGTTCTCGAAAGTTTTGATCCTGAGTCGATGAATCCACACGAGATGCAACGCAACGGATGGCAGGCAATCCTGAACAATTTCAAAAAATACACCGAGACCAGAGGCTAATAAATTAAGCCTATGATCAGGAATCAAAGTCTCACATCTTTCATTGTACCTTATCTTACCTTCAATGGAAATTGCCGGGAGGCGATGACTTTTTATCACGCATGCCTGGGAGGAGAGTTGGTTTTTCAGACAGTCGGCGATTCTCCGCTCTCGGAAAAAATGCCTCATGCCATGAAACATGTCATCCTGCATTCTTCCCTTCATTCCGGAAATCTTATCATTATGGCCAGCGACATGGTCGACGAAAAAGGCCTGCGAAAAGGGAATGCGGTTTCACTCATGCTCACATGTGGAAGCGAAGAAGATTTGCATCGTTGTTATTACTTATTATCAAATGGAGGTACGAAGGATCATCCTCCCGAACAAACTTTCAGGGGAAATATATTCGGAGACCTCACGGACAAATTTGGAAATCATTGGCTGCTGAATTGTTCGCAAACTAAAGCCATTATCTGATATCTGTTTACACAAACCACAACACTCTCATTTATGAAAAAAACAAAAATATTCTATTGGATTACAACAGTACTCTTCGGTGGATTTATGATTTTCTCCGCGATCCCTGATGTTATTAGCAGTCCGGATGCTGTAAACCTGATACACGATCAGCTTGGTTATCCCTTGTATTTTGTTCCGTTCATCGGAATCGTAAAATTGATTGGAGCAGTAGTACTTTTCATTCCGGGCATTCCACGTCTGAAAGAATGGGCTTTTGCCGGTCTGATTTTCGATCTCGTCGGAGCATTGTATTCATTGTTATGTATAGGTGGCGGAGTACAAGCCGGAGTTTTTATGTCAATAATTATTCTGGTTGGATTGGCTGCATATTATTTTCATCACAAAATGATCAATGAAAAAAAACCGGTTTCGGCTTCCTGACAAATTCTTGACACAGAAAAATTCTCATGAGAAAACTGAGCTCTTACACATTCATCACACTCAATGGAATGTACAAAGCCGAAGGCGACGACATCAGTTGGCATAAACACGAGCAGGAAGAAGCTGACATGTCAGAAAGAATGTTGAAATTAAACAACACATTAATCTTCGGAAGAGTGACTTACGAAATGATGGCCTACTATTGGCCATCAGCGATGGCACAGACAAGCAATCCTGTTGTGGCGAAAGGAATGAACGACGCGGAAAAAATTGTTATTTCCAAAAAGTTGAAGAAAGCCGAATGGAACAACAGCAGGATTATTCATACTGATATGGTAGATGAAATACGTAAGCTGAAAAAGACGAATGGAAATGACCTCACCATTCTCGGCAGCGGAAGCATTGTGAATCAGCTTGCAGAAGCCGGACTCATTGATGAATTCCAATTCCTGATTGATCCGATAATTTTGAGCAAAGGAACTCCGCTTTTTCAGGGAATAAAACGTCAGTTGAATTTAAATCTTATCGGGAGCAATGTGTATAAAAGCGGAGCGGTGTTTCTTGCGTATTCCGCTTTATGATTAATGCAGACAAATCTGTAGTTTGAATGAATTAATTTCTCCTCCCAAAGAATCTCTCCAGAATCATTAACAAGAATTAACAAAGGAAAGGAGTTTCTGACACTTCCATGTTCCAAATGCTTCAATAATTTCTGAGTTGAGGCGTTTATAAGAATATGAAAAAGAACTTCACGACAAAGTTGTCGATACGACTGCATGCCGCTCCTGCTTATGTGTGGGAAGCTTTGACAAACCCGTTGCTCATAGAGAAATATTTATTCGCCACTGATGTACACACTGACTGGCGCGAAGGAAATTCCATTTCTTTATCCGGAGAATACGAAGGAAAAATATTTAACGACCAGGGAGTACTTCAGAAAGTGGAAGAGAGAAAATTGTTGAAGTACACCTATTTTCGTTCGCTGATTGGAAAGGTAAAAGAAATCCAAGACTACGTAACGCTCACATACAAACTTTCCCGGAAAAACAATGTGACTGTCCTTACGCTTGTGCAGGAAGATCACAAATCTCTTCGGGCAAAACAACAGAACTCGCAAAACTGGAAAATGGCTTTGCGCAGATTGAAAGCTGTGCTGGAAGAAAATTGAATATTCATAATTGCTCAACTATTTCTTAAAAACATTTTCTAAGCCACGGAAATATAGTTGGCATTCCGGGGCTATTTAAATTATCCGAAAAAACACTCTTTCATTATTTGACCACATTGAAATGCTTCGCCGATATTGGCAACAAAAAAGTTGTGGCTCTATAAAGAATGAAGCCGCCAATATCTGAACTGATAAAATATGGCTATATTTGTTCATCAGGAATAAATTGCAGCCAGATGAAATCGATTTCGAACACAGCGATTTGGGTTTTCTTTCTTATTTGTTCTTTAACTGTAATGACGGTCAATTCGCAAACGCCGAAAGGCAAAGGAACTTTCATTTTTAAAATTGCTCCACTGAGTTTTACCGACGAGGTTTCATTTCGCTCCACACAATTCGCAATTGAATATTTTCTTTCTCCCAAATACAGTTTGGAAGCAAGCTACGGACAGGTATACGGCAAAGAATACCTGACCAATTCTTCCGCAAGCGGTTTCAAGAGTAAGCTCGAGTTCAGGAAATACAATCATTCTGAAAAGGAAAAGAAATACTACAGCTATTTCGCGGGAAATATTTTTTTTAATAATCTCGATTATGAAACGCGCGGTCAGTTTATGAATAGCACGGATTCTACGGATATTTATGAAGAGAATTATTTCGTCCGGAAGAAAAGTTTTGGTATAAATGTGAAATATGGATTTGAACTCACCGTGTTGAAGCATTTCATCCTGGATGTTTATGGTGGTCTTGGATTGCGAATCAAAGATGTTAAGCAAACAGGACGCATTCGTCCGGAAGATGAGTATTACAGCATCGACCCTAATTCAAGAGAGATCCGGGACCGCGCAGGAAATTATGGTGTTCCGGATCTGTCACTTGGTTTCAAGGTTGGTTATATGTTTTAAAGAAAAACCGTGTGGTTATGTTGCTCTCATCTTTTTCAATTTTCATCTGATCACATCCTGAAATCGAAATGCAAATCAGCGGGAAAGCGGTAACAGTATTTTGTTGTGTAGCTGCAGCTATTCAGATTGCTTATTCCTATTTCGAACAACAAAACAGAAGTCCGAAACAATCTGTAGAAATAACAGAAACAACGAAACAATTTTCTGCTGCATTATCAACCGATCAGTTGCGAAGTGGTGATATCATTTTTCAAACATCCATGTCGCCGCAAAGTACTGCCATCGAGCTTGCCACAAATTCCGAACTGAGCCATTGTGGTATTCTTTTTCAAACAGGAAAATCTTATTCAGTACTGGAAGCCGGAGCAACTGTACGGCAAACGTCTCTCGAGACTTGGGTTAAGCGCGGAAGAGACGGACGATATATTGTGAAGCGTGTTGCAGGATTATCGGATGAAAAATCAAAGGCGTTGATCAAAGAACTGATGAATTTGAATATCCGGTTTCTCGGGAAAAAGTATGATGCTAAATTCAGTTGGACTGACGATGAAATGTATTGTTCCGAATTGGTTTGGAAAATGTACCATCTTATAGGAGTAGATTTAGGGAAACTGCAGTTATTAGAAGATTTTGATCTTAGTTCTGAGCCCGTGAAGAAAATTTTAGCGGAAAGATATGGACAGCAGATTCCGATGAAGGATACGGTGATTTCGCCCGTCAGCATTTTCAATTCAGATAAATTATTCACAGTATATACCCGTTGATATATACCACAACTGAAACGGGGATAAAATAATCCGGATTCCGGTTAATTTACTTCCTTGCATCCTTTGTTTATTCTTTAAAAAAGGATAAAAAACGCGGATAGAACGGATTGTTCACTGTAATCAAAGATCATTGCTTAATTTCTGAATCAGAATTCTTAATTTTGTCGACCCTCATTCTTTTCTTCATGTATAACTTTTACGATGTTGTCATTACCCAGCCACAAAAATACAGGCAGCTTTCCTGTGATGAATCGCTGGTAGCGGAATTTAATTGCCCGCTGGAGAACAGGATGCAGGATCTCTGGTCGCATCACAACTATTTTGTGTATGTATTGGATGGAAAAAAAATCTGGCATACACCAACAGGTTCATACGAATTGGTGAAAGACAGTTGTGTCTTTGTACGAAAGGGTGCGAGCCTGGTTGAACAGTTTTTTGATGCTCAATTTTGTGTGATCCTGTTTTTTGTTTCGGATGAATTTATTTGTGAAACAATGAAGCAGGCGGGTACTCGCCCGCGCGTAGAGAAAGCTGCATATTCGCCAATAATTGTAATTGAAAACAATCCAACGCTGGCGGGCTTTTTCCATAGCATCATTCCGTACTTTTCACAGTTTCCGATGCCGGATAAATCTTTGTTGGAATTAAAATTCAAAGAGCTCCTGTTGAATGTTTCCGGAAATCCGGCGAACCGGGAAGCGATGGCTTATTTTTGCGCGCTCATCAATGAACCTTCCGCTGTTTCATTGGAGAGAATTATGGAAGACAATTTCTGTTACAATCTGAGTCTGGAACAATATGCTCAATTGTGTAACAGGAGTTTGTCGGCTTTCAAACGGGATTTTAGCAAAGTGTTTAATACCACTCCGGGAAAATGGATTGCTACGAGAAGACTTGAGCATGCAAATATGCTCCTGCGCAGTTCGGAGAAATCAGTCGGAGAGGTGGCATTTGAAAGCGGGTTTGAAAATCTTTCGCATTTCAGCAAATCTTTCCGTCAGCATTTTGGTGTTACACCGGCTTCTGTGAAAATGGCGGAAGGGTAAAAATATTTCTGGACGTTTCAGCACAATAACTGAACCTATAAGAAAAACATCGCCAGGAGGGGACCCGCTACATTTGTCGGCATAAATTTTAAAACTCTCAATCATGATCCAAGAAACAAGTATTGCTTTTTCAGGAAGCATCCCTATGAACTATGAAAAGTACCTCGGACCACTTTTCTTTGAACCTTTTGCTAAAAACATTTCTAACCGCGTCAAGGAACTTCAGCCTTCTTCCGTTCTTGAACTTGCCTGCGGTACAGGCAGACTGACAAAGTATTTGCCTTTTGCAATTTCTCCGGGAGGAAGAATCGTTGCCACGGATATCAATCCGGCTATGCTTGAATATGCGAAGCATTCTTTGCGTGACCTGGAAGGTATTGACTGGAAAGTGGTAGACGCGGTGGAGTTGCCGTTCAGAGACAGTTGCTTTGATGTGGTGGTGATACAATTCGGTGTTATGTTTTTCTCGGATCGTCACCAGGCATTCACCGAAGCGTTGCGTGTATTGAAACCCGGAGGTACATTGATTTTCGCTTCCTGGGATCAGCTGCGAAATAATCCTGTCGCTCGTGTGACGGACGAATTGGTTACGCGTTATTTTCCGATGGACACTCCTGGATTTTATAAAATTCCATTCTCGTATTTTAATGAGCACAAGATTCACGAAGAGCTGGATGAGGCACTGTTTCACAATGTGAGTATTGAGTTGCTCAAGCTGTATGGTGAAAGCAAAACTGCAGGGGAAGCAGCCATGGGTCTGTTGCAGGGATCTCCGATACATACAGCCATTGTTGAAAGAAACGCAAGTGTGTTGCCGGTGATGATTGAACAATTGACGGAAGAAATCGCCTCACTGTTTGGAAAGAAAAATCTGAGCATTCCGATTCAGGCACTGGTGACAACAGCCAGGAAAAAATAAGTGTTACCATTCCTCAATATTAATACGAATAAAGAACGGTATATTCCGCAGGGATTTCGGTTCAGTTATTTCGTAAACTGAAGTATGATTGGTATAGTAGGATTTTCATCCGACAGTTTCCAATTTGTGGATGCTGCAATTGCGGAGGTATAGGTAATTTCATCCGGTATTGGGAAAGATGCTAAGGAATTAGTATTTTTATTTTTTTCAATAACGGATGAAATTATTTTTATTTGAATTATCCTAAACACTCGCTGATGAAAAATGTTTTTTCTATTCAACCGGAACAGTATGCGGCATATCGACCTGCTTATCCGGCTGAATTGCTCGATTATATTCTTTCCTCAGTGAAAGAACGAAGAACGGTTTGGGATTGTGGCACCGGTACTGGTCAGATAGCGATACAGCTTGCTCCGTATTTTGAGAGAGTGTTTGCTTCAGACATCAGTGAAGCGCAGTTGAGCAAAGCAAAGGCTGATGAAAAAGTTGAATACAGCATGCAGGCTGCCGAGAATACGGATTATCCCGATGATATTTTCGATTTGATCGTAGTAGCACAAGCAATTCACTGGTTTGATTTTGATTTGTTCTATGATGAAGTGAATCGTGTGTTGCGCGATAACGGAGTTTTTGCAGTCATTGGTTACGACCGTCCGGTAGTGAGCCCGGAGATCGACAGGATCATTTCAGATTTCTATACCCGTATTGTGGGCCCGTTCTGGGATCCGGAAAGAAAGTATATTGATGAACAATATAAAACGATTCCTTTTCCATTTACTGAATCATTGGTTCCTGAATTTAAGAATAGCCTGCAATGGGATCTGGAACATTTTATTGGTTACCTTAAAACCTGGTCTGCAGTAAAGCACTACGAAAAAGCGAATGGAGTGAACCCGGTGGATGTTCTGCTCCCACAACTCAGTGCATACTGGAATGACGCGGAGGAAAAAAAAATTGACTTTCCTATTTTGTTAAGAGTAGGAAGGAAGCAGGAATAAGAAATCTGGGAAAATTAGTTTCAAAGATCTCCGTTCGACAGAAATCAGAAGTACCGACATCACAGCAGTACACTATTTTGCCATTTATTTTATCCGGAAATCAAATCGGATCTTTTGAGTTGGCTTAGTTTTTTTCCTCATTTTCAAGCCTCCTGACTTTTTTTTCATTTTCCGAAATCTGACAAGCCCATAAATTCCGTAGGTGTTTTTGTTATGTGAAGACCGGCCGGCTTCGCACAGCCTCGATCAAATTACCCCATAAAATTTACACAAATGAAAAAATCTACCAAACGTGTTATGAAAATGGCATTCATAGGTACTGCTTTGATTGCCGCAGGTATCACAGGTTTCCGGACTTATCGACTTCAGGCTTCCAGTCACCGCGAAGCCCCGCTTATCGCCAATGATCCGGTTGCAGACAATACAGACTTATATGTATTTCGCAGTCCGGATGATACCAATTCCGTTACTATTCTTTCCAATTATGTACCGGCAGAATTGCCACAAGGCGGACCGAATTATTTTTCTTTCGGAGAAAATGTTCGTTACGAAGTGCATATTAAAAACAACCCGGCCACACCTGGTGATGACATTACATATCGTTTCACTTTTACAAAAGTCAATCAGGACCCGACCACTTTTTTCAACATTCGTCTAGGACAAGAAAATCTGAAGACGACCTATACAGCTGAGAAAAGTATTGCTGGTGGCGCTTTCACAACTATTGTAAGCAATGGTATCGTTCCTCCCGCGAACATTGGTCCGCGTTCTATCACCGGTGGAGCCGGTTTAAATGCTCCGGACTATGAAACCTTGTTCAATGCCGCTGTCACGACAGCAAGTACAGGCGAAACGATTTACTGCGGACCGGCAGATGATCCTTTCTTCGTGGACCTCGGTGGTATTTTTGATCTTGGACAAACACGCGCCGGAGGTACCGGTGTAGATGCGCCGAAGGATGGATTGAAATGCAAAAATGTACATGTGATTGCGATCAAAGCACCGATTAGTGCTCTTCAAAAAGACAACAAAGATGTAACACAGGCAACCAACATTCTTGACCCGGAATTTGTAATCGGTGTGTGGGCATCTGCAAGTCGTCCACAATTGCGAACTCTCAACGGCGACGGAACAGAAACACATTCCGGAAACTGGGTGCAGGTTTCGCGTCTCGGGATGCCACTAACCAACGAAGCAGTGATTCCAATTGGCATGAAAGATTTTTGGAATTCACTCACTCCATATCAGGACAGCACTTATTTCGACGATTACTTCTGTAATCCGGAATTGGGCCTGTACATGGATGACAACTTATTCGGTGGAGCTGTTCCTGCAATGAGTGCTTTGCGTATTCAACATGCATCCCCGACACTTTTAGGGAATGTCGATTTTGGTAATACTCACGATGGTTTGTATGTGCTTTACGGAAATGCGGCAACAACAGGAACGGCATTGGACACTGCTATCTTCGGAAAATATTTATTGCGTCAGGGCAAACCACGTTCTGCCGACTTGCTTCCGATTTTCTACACAGGTGTACCGAACCTTGCCCCCTATCAACTGGCCACAGGAAAAACAGCGGGTAATCCGCTTACTGCGGGAAAACCATTCATCAACAACTTCCTCCCGACTTTTGGTGATATGTTACGTCTGAATATGGCCGTGCCTGTAACAGACCGCACATCTCCTGATTTCAGTTCAGAAGGTATTATCAATGCCGCTGTCCTTGGCTTAACTGATCCTCGCTTCAATACGAATACCAATCTTGAATTTATTCCGAACATGGATGGTTTCCCGAATGGTCGTCGTCTGGAAGATGATGTTACACGGATTGAATTGCAGGCAGTAAGTGGTGCTGCTCTTGCAGCAGTAGGCTTATGGTACGATGATTACGTTATAGGCAACAGCCCTCTCACTCCGAAATTACTCGGTGTTTTGGGATACACAACCGGTATCGAGCAAAATGACACCAACTTCCGCACATCATTTCCATATGTACAATTACCCTGGAGCGGTTACGATCTGTGCACTGGTGGTTACGTGCTTACGGCAATAGATCCAAATGGAACACTCAATGTCGGAGCTCCGGATCTGTTGATGACAAGTTATCCGAACCCAACCAGTGAGGTGATGAATATCCGTTACCGTGTTGGCGGGAAAATGAGAGTGACAATTAAAATTTTTGACGCAACAGGAAAAATCGTTTCAGTACCGGTAAACAATGAAATGAAAGATCCCGGAACTTTTGAAGTGAAATGGTCAACAGGAAAGAATGCCGCAGGAGTATACTATGCGACACTATCCAACAATGATCAGACTGTGCAATCGCTTAAATTGAGTGTGGTTAAATAATGATGGTTGAAAACGGCGGGGCTCTGTAAAGCTCCGTCGTTTATTTTAAAATCCAATCACATGAAAAGGAAAATAACCTACACAAGTCTGCTTATATTTTGCTCTGCACTTCTTGCATTGATTTTTCGTTACCGGACACCGGAACAAATTGTACCGTTGAAATTGAGAAATGGCGAATTGTCTCTCTCAACAGAATGGGCCGGAACTCAACAAGCCATCGATAACATGCTGCTTGTATTAGCGGATCATCCGGAAGATCAGAAGACACGATTAAAACTTGCGTATGCATACATACAAGAGGGTCGAATCACAGGTGATCACGCTTACTATGATTCTGCCACATTAGAACTTCTTGATGATCTGCTCAACAAAGAACCCAACAACGCCGAAGCATTGTGTGCAAAAGCAACAGTATTACTTTCTCAGCATCATTTTACCGAAGCAATTGCTCCGGGAGAAAAAGCAAGGGAATTAAATCCTTATCTCGTTTCGGCATATGGAGTCCTTACAGATGCAAATCTTGAATTAGGCAATTATCAAAAAGCAATTCGCTATGCCGATACTATGGTGAGTATCCGTCCGGATATAAGATCCTATTCACGGATCTCTTACCTGAGAGAAATTCACGGTGATATAAATGGGGCAATTGACGCGATGAAAATGGCAGTGGAAGCCGGTTATCCCGGATTAGAACAAACAGAATGGTGTCGTGTTCAACTCGGACATTTGTATGAAAGTTCAGGAGACTTGTTTCAAGCGCAAAATTGTTATAAAAATTCCGTTTACAACCGACCAACGTTTGCTTTCGCGTATGCGGGACTTGGGAGAATAGAAAAAGCAAAAAACAATTATTTCGCCGCGCAAAAATATTTTGAACAAGCCATACAACTTATTCCGGATGCTTCCTTTTATCACGAACTCACGGATTTATTTCGAATCAGCAACCGGCAGGATGCAGCCGCGCGATGTGCTGAAAAAGAACTGGAATGTCTTGCAGGATCTGGAGGTGATGAAAGCGCTAAAGTACACGGTCATTATGCCGACAAAGAATTGGCGCTCGTTTATCTTGACTTGTATGATTACAGTCGTGCTTTGCAGCATGCAATAATCGAATACAACCGTCGTCCGGAAAACATTGAAGTAAATCAAACACTTGCCTGGGTGTATTTCAAAATGGGAAATTATGTTGAAGCAAACAGGTATATCAATAAAGCATTGGCCACAAATTGCGTACAACCTGTATTAATGTATCAGGCAGGATTGATTAAAAAGAGAACCGGAGAAAATATTGAAGGAGAAAAACTGATAAGAGCGTCACTCACTATGAATCCGTTTTTGAGTCCATCATTACTCTGGGAGGATAAAATACTTCTTGCAAATAAATAGAAGCACCCTAAACAGAACAGCTGAACATGAAATATTTTATTCACCATCGGAATACATTCTCATGCCTGTTCGTTACGCTCCTTTTAACCGTTGCATTCACCGCTGTTGATGCGCACGCAATCAGCGCCGACCTTGAAAATCTATCCCGCACGCAAATCGGCTGGACATATTTTAGTCTTGGCTTCACACATATTTTACCCAAGGGCTACGATCATGTGCTGTTTATTCTTGGTTTGTTTTTATTGAGTCCGAAACTCACTGATATTCTTTGGCAGGCTACAACATTTACCATTGCACATACACTCACTTTGGGTTTGGCAATGACAGGAATTATTCATCCCATTAGTGGAATCATTGAACCGCTCATCGCGATTTCAATTGTTTTCGTAGGAATAGAAAATGTATTATTGAAAGAACTCAGGTGGTGGAGAATAGGTATCGTCTTTTGTTTTGGATTACTGCATGGTTGTGGTTTCGCAGGCGCTTTGCAAGAAATTGGATTACCGCAAAGTGGTTTTGCTTTCGCGCTCCTGTCATTTAATATTGGAGTAGAACTTGGACAGATTGTAATTATTCTGCTTGCATATATGCTATGTGTAAAACACTTTTCAGAAAAAGTCTGGTATCGCGCAAGAATAGTTGAACCGGTTTCTTTGGGAATAGCTGTCATCGCAACATTTTGGGCAATTGAAAGAATGTAACTGAAATAAATAGTTCAAAGATGAAAAAATATATACGTACCCTCCTCATATTCCTTCTGGCACTTTTAATGAACTGTTATGTACATGCGGTTAGTGCATTCAGATATTTTGGCCATGTAACAGACAACGAAACACACCAGGCGATAGTCGGTGCTGTGGTTTCGTTGAACAATGGAACATATTTTGCTCCTACAGATCAGTTTGGACGATTCGAAATAAAAAACCTGCCACCATCAGATTATTCAGTAAAAATATCCTGTCTGGGTTTTGTATCACTTGTTGACAGTATAAAAATCGATCAGGATCACGAAGTATCCATTTCACTGAATGCGGCAACTGTTTCACTTTCTGAAATCACTGTTGCACGGGGAAAAGGACTGACACAATCGCTCAATGTTTCAGATATTGATTTAGCACTACGTCCGGTTGCCTCTTCGCAGGATTTTTTGCGTTTGGTTCCCGGATTGTTCATTGCGCAGCATGCCGGCGGAGGAAAAGCGGAACAAATATTTTTGCGTGGATTCGACTGTGATCATGGAACCGACTTTTATATATCCGTGGATGGAATGCCGGTAAACATGGTGTCGCATGCGCATGGACAAGGCTATGCTGATTTTCATTTTGTCATTCCGGAAACCATTGATCGGCTGCGAGTATACAAAGGCCCGTACACTACGAAATTCGGCGACTTCTCCACCGCAGGTACCGGAGAGTTTTTTACAAAAAATACATTGAAGAAAAATGAACTGAAAGCAGAAGCAGGGTTTTTTGATACATATAGATTGTATACAGGAATCAATCTTCTAAAAGAAAAACATCTGCTTTCCAAAGAACAGGAAAATGCATTCATCGCCGCAGAATACGTATTCACAAACTCATATTTTGATCATAAACAGAACTTTGGTCGTTATAATTTATTTGGAAAATATTCAGGTTGGCTGAATAAAAAACAATTCTTCTCTTTCGATGCATCTACTTTTTCCGCTCAATGGGATGCTTCCGGACAAATCCCGGAACGCCTTATTGAAAACGGGCAGATCAGCCGATATGGGAGTGTGGATCCTTCTGAAGGAGGAAAAACCAGTCGTACAAATGTGAATACAAGCCTTAGCAGTATTCTGAGGAATGACTACACGATAAGAAATCAGATTTATTATGTAAAATATGACTTCGATTTATTTTCAAACTTTACTTTTTTTCTGAATGATCCGGTTCATGGTGACGAAATTCATCAGCACGATGATCGGAATATTATCGGATACAAAGGAACGATAGACAAAAATTACAGTCTTGGAAAAGTTCCTCTTGAAACACAATTTGGAATCGGTTCAAGAACCGATCATTCGGTGCTTGCGCTCATGCATTCCGAAAAAAGGGTGACGCTGGATACAATAGTTTCCGGAATTATGCAGGAACATAACCTGAACGCTTATTGGAATTCGGTCGCGCAGCTCAGCAGTCACTGGAGTATGGAAAGCGGTGTTCGGTTTGATTATTTTCAATTCCATTTCAAAGATGATCGTGGAACTGATTATTCAGGGACAAAATCAATTGCACGTGTTAGTCCAAAACTCAATTTGGATTATGTTGTAAATTCTTCTCTCCGATTTTTTATTCATTCAGGAATTGGATTTCATTCAAATGACGCAAGAGCTGTTGTGCTTAACCGGGTTAAAAATACCTTACCCAAAGCCATCGGTTATGAAGCGGGATCAGAGTTTGCTTTTTCCAAACGCTTTCTGGTGAATATCGCTTTATGGAGTCTGCACCTGGAAAGTGAACTTGTATATGTCGGAGACGAAGGGACTGTAGAAACAAATTATCCGACGCAACGGTACGGAACAGACTTTAGCATCCGGGCAGAAATTTCATCGCGGGTGTTTGCAGATGTCGATATAAATATTTCTCAGGGAAAACTTATCGGCGCCCCGTTGAATGCCAATGAAATTCCATTGTCTCCCCGTCTTACCAGTACTGGCGGAATCACCTACAAGAAAGATCAGGGAATAAATTTTAGTCTTCGTTACAGAACAATTGATTCACGTCCGGCCAATGAAACCAATACAGTTGTTGCAAAAGGATACTTTTTACTGGATGCTGTATCGCAATACAAATGGACAAAGTGGACCATTGGCCTGACGATTGAAAATATCATGAACACAAAATGGAACCAGGCACAGTTTGATACAGAGAGCAGACTGGCTAATGAAATGAATTCTGTTTCCGAATTGCACTTCACTCCCGGAACTCCGGTATTTGTAAAGGGAAGCCTTAGTTATTTATTCTGATAAACAAGTTTATCGATAAATATTCCGCCACAAACAATTCTTCACGTTAGCTCTGGCAAAACAGTTTGTGATCGATATATTCCCCGAAGTATATTGTTGAATGTTCAGCTCTGCAAAGTCCCCTCACGATATTGCCTGCACAAAATGATTCCTCCAAGCGCGTGTACTTTTCACCCGTCACTTCTTTTTTTCATGATTAAGTTCCTGAAAATCGCCTTTGTATCCGAAAAATTATATTTTTACAGCAGAAAATATGCGATTGAAAGGCCTCGTATCCATTCTGCTTCTTTTTGTTCTCTTTCTTCAGGCGGGAGGCCTGATCATTTTACATCAATACCGGCAATGTAACACCCAGCAGGAATTGCTGCTTCTGCAAAACAATTCAGTAGCAGGTTTTGAAAAACTGATTCTCAGCATTCCTGAATTTAACCGGTGCAGAATCAGTAATTCGGAAATGAAATACAATGGTAAATTGTATGATTACAAAACCGTCCGCATTTACGGGAATACTGTTGAACTTTCTGTACTCAATGACAGCGCGGAAGAGGGAATCCTCGAAATGATGGCGGCCATGTCCGGTGCTGATGAGAAGGAACAAAGTAATATTCCTCCCCAACTCCAAAAACTACTCACGCTGAATTACCTTGCTTCATCACAACAACATTTTATTCTGAATAGCGAACAGCACACTGTTTACCAGACGTTGAGTGAACAAACAACTATCTGTTTTTCTGAAATTTCCTCTCCGCCTCCGGAACTTTTCTGACTCTGCGATTTCCTGAATTGAATTCGAAGACCGGAGCATAACGCTTCGCTGTACTTCCTGTTTTTCTATTTATTCCTAACACAAAATTCCAATGAAAAAAAATCAGTTGGCGATCCTTGCATTGCTGATCACACTAACATCCCCTTCATTTGCACAAAACACTACCCCCGATTCAACAAAAAATATTTCTCTTAACGAAGTCACCATCAGTGCGAACAAAACAGGAGAATCCAAACGCGATGTCGCGCAACAGGTACAGATTTTGAACGCGACTCAAATCGCAGACCTCCACGCTTTGTCAACAGCCGATGTGATCGCGAACACCGGAAATATTTCCGTCCAAAAAAGTCAGCTTGGTGGCGGCAGTCCGGTCCTTCGCGGTTTTGAAGCCAACCGGATTTTGCTCGTGATTGACGGTGTGCGCATGAACAATATCATCTACCGCGCGGGACATTTGCAAAACATCGTAACTATCGACAACAGCTCACTCGACAGAATCGAAATTCTGTATGGTCCTGCTTCCACGATGTACGGCAGCGATGCACTTGGTGGCGTCATTCATCTCTACACACGTAAACCGGCTTTTTCTTCAGAGAGTGGAAAGAGTAATCTGAAAGTTAACGCGTTCACACATTATGGAATGGGAAATGATGATTGGGTCGGCCATTTCGATTTTAATATCGGAGGAAAAAAACTCGCGTCTCTCACGTCATTCACCTACACCGTATTCGATGATTCAAGAGGAGGAGAAAATCAAAATCCATATTATGGTGCTTCCTTCGGAGAAAGGCCTTATTATGTGGAACGCATCAACGGCAAAGACTCGCTGGTGAAAAACAGCGACAGGTATTTACAGGTACAGAGCGGATATTCTCAGTATGATATCACACAGAAATTCGCCTATCGTCAAAATGATCATTTGGTCCACGGATTAAATATTCAGTATTCCAACTCAAGTAATGTTCCCCGCTATGACCGTCTCACTGATCCGGGCGGTAGCGGATTGCGTTACGCGGAATGGTATTACGGTCCGCAAACCCGACTGTTGGGAGCATACGACATGCAGTTCAACAATGCTTCTGCAAAATTCCAGGATGTGCACATTGGTTTGAATTTGCAGAACATCGAAGAAAGTCGTCACACCCGCCGTTTCAACAACGATCATTTACAACACAGAGTGGAAAAAGTAAATGTAATCGGATTCAATGCCGATTTCAAAAGAACCGCGAACAAACACACTCTGCGTTTTGGTCTGGATGCGCAATACAACACGCTCAAGTCAACAGCGACGGAAGAGAATATAGTCGATGGTTCGGAAACGCCACTGGATACGCGTTATCCTGACGGAGATAATTCCATGACTAATGCGGCAGTATATTTTTCTCACACCTGGAAAATCAACAATACTGTGTCGCTTACTGATGGCATCCGTGTCGGAATGATTTCTCTGCATTCCACGATCAAGGATTCTTCATTCTTCCATTTGCCTTTCACCAAAGCGGATCAGAGTAACCTTGTATATTCCGGTAGTGTCGGACTTATTCATACACCATCCGACGATCTGAAATTATCTTTGCTACTGTCTACAGGATTTCGTGCTCCGAATATGGATGATCTGAGCAAAGTATTTGAATCCGCTCCGGGCGCGGTGATTGTACCGAACGAAGATCTGAAACCGGAGAAAACCATCAATACAGAAATCGGCATCACTAAAATTTACAATGGAAAAACCAGTTGGGAAAATGCGATTTACTATACGCAATTTACAGATGCGATTGTAACAGATGTATTTCAATTCAATGGTCAGGATTCTATTTTGTACGATGGCAGCATGAGTCGTGTGTTCGCGAATCAGAATAAAGGCAAAGCATTCATCTATGGATTTTCTTCCGGCATCAGTTCTCAATGCAGCGAGCATTTGCGGATGAGTATCAACCTGAATTATACTTACGGCCGCATTAAAACAGATTCATCCGATTTTCCGCTCGATCATATTCCACCTATAGTCGGAAGATTTCAGTTGCATTACGAATACAACAAATTCAGCTCTGATTTTTTTATCAATTACAATGGCTGGAAGAAGATGAAGGATTATTATCCGAACGGAGAAGACAATGAACAATATGCAACTCCCGACGGGATGCCGGCATGGTACACACTTAATTTCCATGCAGGTTATAAAGTACATCGATTGCTGACTGTGCAAGCCGGTGTCGACAATATTTTTGATACACAATACAGAACATTTGCCAGCGGTATCAATGGCCCGGGTCGAAACCTGTTCCTTTCATTGCGTTTCCATTATTAAGAAAGGCTTCCGGTTTTTTTTGGCGGGCCGGTGAATTTTACCGGCCCGCTTTTTTGTTGACATTTATGACAATGCCATTATTTAATATGGCAATTATTTATGTTGATCATGAAACAACATTCAGGTATATTTGAAATCTCATGATTGTTTCATCATTCCCTGCTTTATCAGATTTCCTGTTATGAACAAAAACGAATTCGAAAATAAGAGCCTTGTCTATATTATTCTGATTGGTTATGTATTTAATTTTTTATTCACCATCATCGGATATGTCTTCTGTCAAAATTCACCCGCGGAATTACTGAACTATCAATTGGCGAATGCATTTGCGATTTCCGCTTCGGTGATGGCTGCACGATATACAGGACTGAGAGCACAGCACGTCGCGGCATCTGCCTATATACTTTTCGGAATTACACACGGAATTTCATTGGCTACGTTAAGCAAGGCCGGAATCAATGCCGACAGAGGAATCACAATGGTAATCCCGATGATTCCGGCATTTATTTTTATGTTCTGGTGCAATCTCTATCCGCAGTGGTTGCGTTTGCTCGGACTCATTCCGGCTGCATTATTCGCGCTGGTATATGTACGCGTACAATCCGGATTGCCATATTTCGGATGGGAACTATCCACAGGATACGCTGCACTTCAAATTACAGAAGTTTTGTGGGGAATTTATTTATTTATGGACTGGAAAAAACAAAGGAATTGATATTTCGGAGAAGAAGGGCAAATAAATATTTTAAAGCTTCATTCTATGCATACAAACAAATTGATTGGAATTTTTTTCATTGTCGGAGCAATAGCTCTCTTCATTCCTTATACGGTACTCACCATAATTTTTGAATACCCGATGATCCTTCGTCAGGATACGTCTGCCATTTTGATAAAATTTCATGAATGCGGAAATACGTTGATCTGGACATGGTTTTGCTTTGCTGTCACCGGAATTCCCTTGTTGCCGGCTTATATTCTGAGCGGACAGCAGCTTGAAAAATACAGTGCATGGATCAGAGTCGCGACAAACATCGGTGTGATCGGATTAATTGTTCAGATGATTGGTTTGTTACGCTGGACATTTGTAGTTCCTGTTCTGGCAAATGCATTTGTTTCCGCGACGGATGAAGCAACAAAATCCGCCGCCATTATTGCATTCAAAACGATTCACCAATACGGCGGAGTGGTATTGGGCGAACATCTTGGACAACTCTTTACAATCACCTGGACAGTCATCATTTCTCTGGTTTGTTCCGGAAATAAATTTTTTCCTTCATGGGTTGGCACATTGGGATTGATCAGCTCGGCGATTTATTTGTGTGCACAAGCGGAGCTGTTTCAGACAGTCATTCCCGGATTTCCGGTATGGGGAATGGCAGGATTTATCGGCAGCACTTTGTGGTTGATCTGGTTGCTGATTATTGGTATCTTGTTCATGAAAAAGAAAGGTTAAAGGATAAACGGAGAAATTCCGGATTCTACTATTTTATTACTTCAGGCAGGAATTCCCAATGGCCAAATTAGCGGACCTCAAAACGAAAGCAAACACTCTGAGTGTGGACGATTTCCTTGCGGGATTGAAAGATGAACAAAAAAGGAAAGACAGTCTGATTATACTTAAACTCATGCAAAAAGTGAGCAAGGAAAAACCCGTCATGTGGGGAAGTTCGCTCATTGGTTTTGGAAAAAAAATTTATGAGAGTCCGGCTTCCGGAAGAAAAGTGGAATGGTTTAAACTTGGCTTTTCTCCGAGAAAAACGAATTTTTCAATTTATGTTTTTCTGAATGATAAATTGCATAGCGCATCATTGAAAAAATTGGGAAAACACAAAACCGGAGTTGGATGTTTGTATATTAATAAACTGGAAGACATAGATGTCAAAGTACTTGAGGACATGATGCGAGCAACGTATGCGGTTCAATAGATTTGAATGCAATAGGACTGTTAAATTTTTATCAGGAGAGTAGTTATACATGTTTAATTTATAGTTTTAGTTTGGCAAATGCGGATTTATAATTTGGCCGAATTATAGTTTTTGTTTGAGATGGAAAGCTTATTCAGCGGAGTGTGAATATACCAGTGAATTATATTTTTAATTTGTGTTCAGACTATTCGAATCTCTAACTCAATAAAGACATACATTATGAAACGAATTTTTCTTCCAATCGTGATAGGACAATTAATTCTGTGTTTCTGTTCAAATTCATATGCACAATGTGAGGGTAACCCTAAGCACATCGGATGGCTAAGCAAAATGCTAAGAATACAATTTACAATTATGGAACCAGCCGGGATTACGTACACATCCAAACCAAGTAGTATTTATGAAGTTCCGTTTGGATTTATTGCATTTGCGAGTTTTGTCAAAGCGGATAACCGGCCATATTTTTATGTCTGGACCAGCAAGGACCATTTTAAAGAGTCAACTGATTTTAAAAAAGGCGACCAGATAATTTTTTATTTATCAAATGGAAATAAAATTGAATCTACTTGTTTGAGTGACTATAATGGAATTAAAGGACAGACAATAAGTTTTTATGAATTGCAAAAAAGCGACCTTGACCAGTTATCAAAAATTGCACTTGACTCTATTTACATGCAAAGCCACTTGAGACTTACTGAAAAGTCGGATCCCGAAAAGGTGGAGGACAAACCCATCATACTGAGAAAATTTTCAAAAAACAATATTGAGAACATGCAGGAATGGGCCGCGTGTTTATTGAAAAAATTATAGTACAACACTCATATAAAATTTCATGAATTGGTTAATTTTTACATCCAGGTTGTTACTTCAACGGCAAGTGTCAAATATTTGCTAAATTGTTCACAACTAATGCCGGAAAAAAATACGTTTAAGCTAAAATAATCATACAAAAAAAAGATACCCATGGCACTTCGATTAAATGACACAGCACCGGACTTTACTGCTGACACAACACAAGGAAAAATTCATTTCCACGAATGGATTGGCGATGGCTGGGCAATGCTTTTCTCGCATCCCAAAGATTTTACTCCTGTGTGCACAACTGAACTTGGTTATATGGCCAGGATCGCACCGGAATTTGCAAAACGGAATTGCAAAATTATCGGACTGAGTGTAGATCCGGTTGATAGCCACCTGAAATGGGAAAAGGACATTGAAGAAACACAAGGAGCGGCCGTTAGTTATCCTATGATTGGCGATCCTACTCTGGCAATCGCGAAATTGTACGATATGCTTCCTGCGGATGAAGCATCTTCTTCTGAAGGAAGGACAGCAGTAAACAACCAGACAGTTCGTTCCGTTTTTGTTATAGGTCCGGATAAAAAAATCAAATTGCAGCTTACGTATCCGATGACTACAGGAAGGAATTTCAATGAAATTCTGCGTGTGCTCGATTCCATGCAACTCACTGCGGCGCACAAAGTAGCTACCCCGGCCAATTGGCAGAATGGAGAAGATGTAATAATTGTTACATCAGTATCCGATGCGGAAGCAAAAGAAAAATATCCTCAAGGATGGAAAGCGGTGAAACCCTATCTTCGGTTGATTCCTCAGCCCGGAAAAATTGGATGATGTTTTATTCCGGAATATTGATCTAGTTCTTTGCACATTCTATACATTCCGTCAAAAAAACATATTACCTAACCCGGTTTGCGGATAAGGATATCCGGCATCACTTGCTCGTCTCTCCATTGCGAACGATCACTTAGTCTATGCTTTACATTGCAGGCATTAGTCTTGCCTTCTTTCTCAGTTTTTTATTGATTAGTAAAAAGAACAAATCCTTCGCGGATAAAATTCTTTTTGTATGGCTATTGGTGATTGGAACGCACCTTGGATTTTTTTACCTTTCTTTCACCGGTCGTTTGTATGAGTATCCATTTCTGATCGGGTTGCAATTTCCTTTTCCATTATTGCACGGACCGTTTTTGTATTTGTATGCTGCGGCTATTACAAACAGATTACCCAAACAGCGATCCTTGATCTGGATTCATTTTATTCCTGTTGTGATCGTTTATCTCTGGCTGATTCCGTTTATGAGCATGCCGGCGGAAGAAAAGATTTCTATTTTTCAAAGTAAGGGAAAGGGTCACGAAACCTTTCTGCTTCTTTTACTTGTATCCATCATTGTTTCGGGTTTTGGATATATCGTATGGACGCGCAGTATTTTGAAAAAACACAAACGAACGATTCTGAATCAATTCAGCAACACGGATAAAATCAACCTCGACTGGCTTAATTACCTGATGTATTGCATCGCGATCATCTGGATTATAGTATTAAGTGGAAATGATGAATTTACATTTACAGCATCCGTATTTTTTATCGGCTTTATCGGATACTTCGGAATCAAACAGGTCGGAATTTTTACGCAACAGCAACAATTTACTGTCCGTGACAATGGCGACACGGTTTCGTTGAACAACAATGAAAATTTTTCTGCAAATGAAGGAATGGGAATCCCGGAAAGTATTACTGAAGGAGGGTCCATTGAAGAAACATTTGACAAATCGTCCGGAGGAAGACGTAAGTATTCGAAATCCGGACTGAGCAGCGAAGCAGCTAATGATTTGCATCAAAAACTCCGGCATTTAGTCAATATAGATAAGGTGTACAAGGACAGTGAGCTGACTCTGACCGAGCTTGCCAAAAAGTTGAACACTCATCCGAATTATTTATCGCAGATTATCAACGACAGGGAGGGAAAGAATTTTTATGATTTTATCAATACACTGAGAACAGAAGAATTTAAACGTTTGATTTCAAATCCGGGAAATCAAAAGTTCACACTTTTAGGACTTGCGAATGAATGTGGATTTAATTCCAAGTCTTCTTTTAACAAATATTTTAGAAAAACGACAGGACAATCCCCTTCAGAATATCTTGAACAATTAGGAGTAAAAGACGTCTGATTTTTTTTCATCCTCAAAATTCCCCCAAAAACAAAGAATCATTTGAGAACTCGTACTTCCCTGTAAGGAAGGACGCCGAACTTGTAAGCCGGGGCGATGCGCCATGTGCTTGTCTTCATTTTTGCAGAAAAATTTAAACACAGCAAAATGAAAACAAGAATCAAATTAGTAAGCATGGCATTGCTCGCAGGATCATTCCTTGCAAGCTGCGAAAAGGAACTCACACCAAAGGATTTAGTTCCGAAAACAGTAGATGAAGACTCGTCTCTTCCATCAATTTATATCAGTGACACGCATTTGCATTCGGAAAGCTACGGCAATCCTGACAGTGCAATGATAGTAGTACTGCATGGAGGTCCGGGAGTTGATTATCGTTCACTACTGAACGCCAAAGACCTGGCCAATGAAGGTTATTTCGTTGTCTTTTACGATCAACGGAATACAGGTTTGTCGAGACGGCACCCCAAGAGCTCACTGCACATTCAACAAACGATCGATGATCTCTCGGCAGTGATTCAACATTACAAAAGATCAGCGAATCAGAAAGTGTTTTTACTGGGACATTCCTGGGGAGCAATGTTGGCGACGGAATACATTAACACATATCCGACGCAGATTGCAGGAGTGGTGCTGGCTGAACCGGGAGGATTTACCTGGGAACAAACAAAAGCGTATGTACAGAAGTCAAGACAATCAAATGTTCTTGGCGAAACAGTGAATGACGCGACATATACAGATCAGTTTATCAATTCAGATGAAAATGATCATGAGTTGGCGGATTACAAACTCGCAATTCTCTCTGCGAGTGGTTATGCTCCGGGAAATACGCAGGGGAATGCGGGATCTTATCCATTCTGGCGTTTCGGTTCAGCAATCTTCAACAAGATGAATGAAGATGCCGCGAAGGACGGATTTGATTTCACACAAAATCTGCATCAGTACACAACACCTGTTTTATTTGTCTACAGCGAATTGAATACTTCTTATGGAGAACAACATGCCAGAGAAGTGGCGGCAGCTTATCCAAATGTGCACCTTGAAATGGTGCGCGGAACCGGACATGAAATCGTGTATTTCGCTTGGAATAATTTTCGTCCGATGGTATTAAACTATTTCAACAACTTAAAATAAATCAAACATGAAAAAATTCATCTTCATCATTTGTGCGATTGCACTTTCATTATTTATCAAATCATCTTCCGCTCAAAATATAAATTGGAGAAATCTCCCGGATGAACAAGCGCGGTTTGTAAATCTGAATGTAGGCTGGGACTTTGGTTCCACTATAGGAATCGGATACGGCACGAAACTGAAAACAAAATTACCGGTTGTATTGAATACAGAATTCTCATTACCTCTTGGAAAAAATCTTTTGGATGATTTTAAAGTGAAAGTAGGTGGACAAACAGAATTATTCAGACTGGGAAATTTTTCCGGGACCTTGAAAATAGCAGGAGTATTCAGACGCTATGAAAATAATTTTACAAGAATGCTGAATTTTGGCAGTGAATTTTCAGGTGAAATTGGATATTACAAACAAGGCTGGTATGCGGCCGGAGAATTTGGTTTCGATAAAGCGATAGCGACACATATTAAGAGCAGTCCTGAAACAAAAGAATATATGCCAACTTCCCTGAACGGATGGTATGTACCAACCGGAGGTAACTTTTTTTACGGAATACAGACAGGTGTATCAGTTAAAAAGAACGACTTCAGTGTAAGGCTTGGAAAATTGAAAACCCAGGATTTCAAATCGTCACCGATGATTCCTTTTTATTTACAAATAGGAGTCAAGAGAAGGTTTTAAGTTGGGTAGGTTAAATATCGTTTCAAACTTTTCAATTCTTTGAACCCTTAGAATTTTTAATTTTCCATTAAAACAACAATTGTTCAATATGAGATTCGATTATATTTGTTCAAGCCTAACATCATTGAAGGATACAAATCAAGTCAATGTTGAGAAAGATGATCCAAAAAAGGATAACAAGAAAGCACTGATTCGAAATAAATAATAACAACAAGCCATTCTCACACAATATTATTAAATACAGAAAAATGATTTCATTACCCACACCTAAATTAGGAGAAGTCACAGCCATTACAATCACAACACCGGATCTGGAATTGTCCGCGGCATTTTATAAAAAGCTTGGTTTTCAGGAATTGTTCCGAAGTGATTTTCCGTTTCCGCTGATACAAATCTCAGATGGTGCATTGTTAATGATGCTACGTCAGGATAAAAAACCTTATATCGCATTGACCTATTATTCAAAAGAAATTGAAAGAGTAGTAGATGAATTGAAGAAAGAAATGATCAATGTGCAGGAGATGCCTACACCGAACAACATGGTTCGTCGTTATCTTTTTCAGTCGCCGGACGGATTAACAATTTCCATCGTCAGTTTTGTTGATGGATTTACTCAACCTCCCGGCCCTACGATGCTCACAATGCCGCAGGAGGATTACATGAAGCCGGAAAAGTATGTAAATAAAACCTGTGGAATGTTCGGAGAATTCGCGCATCCTGTGAAAAATCTTGATGCATCCGTTTCCTTTTGGGAAAAACTGGGATTTAAAACTCTTTCCAAATTCAGTTCACCCTACCCCTGGGCGATAGCATCCGATGGACTTGCTGTTGTTGGCTTGCATCAAACCAATCATTTTGAACATCCGGCGATTACTTATTTTGCAAAAGACATGCAAGATAAAATTGCTGCATTGCGGGAGCAGGGAATTACGGAAATCACCGATACAAAAGCGAATTCAAACATTACATTGAAGAGTCCGGAAGGCCAACACATCAACCTCTTCAAACTTGGCATGTGAATAGATTTCAATGAATCTGATAAAGTTGTATTTTAATGCAACATTTTCAAAAGGAAATTTTAACGGAGGCAATCTTTCAGATTATGAAATCAAAAACCATTATTCTTATTCACGGCCTGTTTGTAAACAACACTAGCTGGGCAGAGTGGAAAAAATATTTTGAAACCAAAGGATACCGGGTGTATGCTCCGGCAAATCCCGGACATGAAGGAGTACCTTCAGAATTAAGACAAAATATTCATCCGGATCTTGTGAAGACGGGATTCGAAAAAGTGGTGTTCAATATTGTGCAACTGATTGATTCATTACCTGAAAAACCAATTGTGATCGGGCATTCACTTGCAGGACTTGTTGTACAGAAACTTGTAGAGCTCGGAAAAGTGGAGGCGGGAATAAGTATTGATGGCGCTCCGCCTAAAAATATTATTGCCCCTTTTCAAACAGTGAAGATTGTATGGCCGGTAGTGAATTTTATCAAAGGAAACAGTCCGTTCATGGGCAGTAAAGACTGGTACCATAGAGCCTTCTTCAACAATTATTCTCAGGCAGAGAGTGATGCTTTTTATGAAATCTTCGCAGTTCCCGAAAGCAGAAAAATCGCCCGCGATACTTTACTGACTTCTTTTGAAAAAATCAACTTCAGCAAATCGCATGTACCATTGTTATTTATTGCCGGAGGGAACGACGCTATTTTTCCGGCTGCATTTACTGCTAAAATTGCGCATTCATATACAGATCCCAACAGCAGAGTTGATCTGAAAGTATTTGAAGGCAGAAGTCATTTTATTTGTGCTGAACAAGGATGGGAAGAAGTAGTGGAATTTATTTATCAATGGATAAAAAAAGATGGAAACTAAAAAGACGAATGATCAATATACCTGGTGGGGAGCGCCAAAGAAGTTCAGCACCGATTTTGAGGAAAGAAAAATCAGCTGGCTGGAGTTGTTCTACGATTTGATTTATGTCATAGCAATTGCCACCATTACTCATCATGTATCGGAGCATCTAAATTTTGCCGGTATGCTCGACTTTTTTTATTTGTTCACCATGATTTTTTGGGGATGGCTGAACGGAAGCTTGTATCACGATTTGCACGGAACAACCGGACTGCGGACAAAATTGATGACCTTATGGCAAATGATGATTGTAGCGGCTCTTGTTATTACGCTAAACACTTCCATGACAAATTTTATTTTCAACTCTACAATAGTTGTAATGATTATGCAGTTTTACATTACCTATTTATGGTGGAGTGTGGGAATCTATGATAAAGCGCATCGTAAATTGAATGCTCCGTATACGGTTTTGTATTTACTTTCTCTGGCATTAATGTTTGTTTCTTTGTTCGTTGAACAGGAGTATGTAAGGCCGATCTTTTATCTCACGCTTGTGTTGAATTACCTGCCTCCGTTTATTACACAAACAGTATTAAAGAGAAAAACCATGGAGCTGAATCTTTCTTCCAGCATGACTGAAAGACTCGGTTTGTTTACTATTATTATTTTCGGTGAAGTGGTGCTGGGAGTGATCAGTGGTACAAAATCATTGAATGAACTGAATGGTATGATCTGGATAAACTTCGGATTGGGTATCGGGATTGTATTTTCATTGTGGTGGTTATTTTTCACACTCGTCTCCGATCGGAATTGCAAAAGCGGATTCATTAAAGCAAGCCTTCTTGAAATATTGTATATCCCGACTCTCCTTGGGCTTGTGCTGCTGGGAGCTGCTTTCCGCAGTGTATTTACAGGAGGAAGTCAGCCGGATCATCATGCAGAAGTAGTGTGTACATTCGGATATTCGCTCAGTTTATTTCTCCTTGGAGTTAGCGCCTTGCTGGCATTTCTGCAATACCCCAAACATTATATAAAACTGAAAAAGGAAACACAAGGCCTGTTCGTTTTAACAGCCATCCTGTTTTTTGTTCTCGCGCGGTTGCATTTACAGGTTTCAATTACCTTCTACCTGATACTTATACAAATCATTTTTCTTATTTTGATAGTAATTCTGAATCTTCGTTGGTACAGATTGTACGTTCGGGAAAAGAAATAAGAACAGCCAGAATTGAAACACAAATAAGAGTGAATGTAACACAGGAAAAATCACCATGGCAAAAGCAAATAAAACAACCGAAACGAAAGAAAGCATCGCAGAATTCCTGAAGACAATAAAAGATGAGCGGAAGAAAAAAGATTGTCTGTCCCTTGTCAATTTGATTTCGAAACATACGAAGATGAAACCAAAGATGTGGGGTTCGGCAATTGTTGGTTTTGGAAGTTATCATTATAAATATGACAGTGGAAGAGAAGGGGACGCGCCATTGGTTGGATTGAGCCCGCGTGCGAACGCGATTACTTTATATCTCTCGAATGTGAAATCAAAAGCGGATTTGCTGAAGAAGCTTGGTAAACATAAACTCGGAGGCGGATGTGTGTACGTTCAAAAACTGGAAGACATCAATGAGGATGTTTTGAAAAAACTGGTAGATCATTCTATTGCATATTTGAAAGATCTTTATCCGGATTAAGTACTGTCTTCCGCAAACCCGACCTTTTTCCACGGGAATTATTGCTCTTATTTGATTCTTTGTAGCGCTATCGTTAGCTGAAATTTCCACAAACAGTGTTTTTGACCGGAATTATGGGAAAATAAATTTTGTTATACTATTGCGCAATCGATCGTTTGCGTATATATTTGCAAACGATCGATTGCACATTAAAACGACCCATGAGAAGAGATGTATTTCAGGCGATAGCTGATCCAACCCGCAGAGCGATTCTGGGTTTGCTTGCATTGCAAGCCATGACACCAAACGCTTTGGCCGAGCATTTCAACACCAGTCGCCAGGCTGTTTCGAATCACATCAAAATACTTTCCGAATGCAGTCTTGTGAAACAAGAGCAGGCAGGACGGGAGATTTATTATCACTTTAATCCAGGTAAAATGAAAGAAGTGGATAACTGGCTGGCGCCATTCAGGAAATTATGGAATTCCCGGTTTGACCAGTTGGACGAACTCTTACAATCAGTAGAAACAAAATCTAAAAAAAGAAAGTCATGACAACAAAAATCGAAACAAAGTATGTAGTGGACGCGAGTCAAAAGAAAATGATTGTTGAGCGGGAATTTGCTGCGCCGGTTTCCCGTGTATGGGCGGCATGGACACAAAAAGATTTGCTTGATAAATGGTGGGCACCTAAACCATGGAAAGCTGAAACCAAGTCGATGAATTTCAAAGATGGTGGACATTGGCATTATTCCATGGTTGGTCCGGATGGAACAAGGATGTGGGCGCGTATTGATTATTCAAACATAGAAATTGAAAAACGATTTGATGCCCGCGATACATTTTGTGATGAGAACGGAAATGAAAATAATGATTTACCGAAAATGTCCTGGAAGAATCTTTTTCAGTCTTCTGCAACAGGTACAAAAGTGGTGATTGAAATTTTATACAAAAGCGAAGCCGACATGAAAACTATTATAGAGATGGGTTTCAAAGAAGGATTTGCAATGGCGCACGACAACCTCGACGAATTGTTGGCGATGTAGTTTTTGCTGATATCGGATATATTCATCCGGAATATATTTCTTCGACTGGCGTGGAAATATGTTCCGGGTTTTTATTGGTAATGAAATAATCAGCTTTGTAGATTATAGATTCAAATTCCAGGTATAATTCTTACTTTCAGCATCTCGTGTAAAAACAATGATATTGCAACCGTGCTTTAGAATGATTCCATTGATCTCAGATTAAAAGTGATTAGATAACCATTCTCCAAAACCTCTACCATGAAAAAATTCTCCCTGCTTATTTTGTTATTGATTTCTTCGTTTGGTTTTGGCTTTGCATTCAGAGCCATGATGGAAAGTAAATCCGATGATGTGAAAGCGTTTAAAAAAGTTACCGGAATCGGTGGAATATTTTTCAAATGCAAAGATCCGGGGAAACTGAAAGAATGGTATAAAAACAATCTGGGCTTGCAGACCGACAAGTACGGGACCAATTTTGTGTGGTATCAGGGTGCGGATTCCACGAAGAAAGGATATACTCAATGGAGTCCATTTGTTGAATCCACGAAATATTTCGGATCAGAAAAGCAGGATTTCATGATCAATTATCGAGTCGACAATCTGGAAGCATTGATCAGGGAATTTAAGCAAACAGGAGTCGTGATGGTGGACACAATGGAAAGCTACAATTATGGTAAATTCATTCACATTTTGGATAACGAAGGAAATAAAGTTGAATTGTGGGAGCCGGTGGATGAAGAATACGGCAAATTTGAAGGCGGGCAAACGAAATAATTCTTGAGTGGCGCCCGATATTTCTTACATTTATTTACTGATTTTTAATGGCATTCGATTCCTTGAATCATTTCTTAATAAATTCAGATCATTATGAAACATTTGTTATTCATTTTCTTCACATTAATTTTCAGTCAAAGTATTTTTGCGCAAAAAATCAATGATGAAAATGCGTTCTTCAATTTTACTTACAATAAACAGTGGATCAAGGCACAGAAAGTCGAATCCGTCACTGTGAAAACAATACACCAGAATAAAATTCGTGGCGGCACACATGTATTTTATTTTGATAAGAATGGATTGCTTTTGAATGAACTCATTTCAGATTCTTCAGGAAAGAAAATTATGGAATATACATTTAGCTGTAATTCGATGGGGGAACTTGTTCAACGAATTGAAAAAAATTATGAACTGAATGAATTTGACACAATCGATTTTCTGAAGGAATACAACAATGGTTTGCTCACAAAAGAAACAATTCAGAAGCTGGATGTACAGTATGCATATGAATATTCTGAGTCAGGCAAATTAATAAAGACGGAAATTGAATCAATGCAGAAAGGAGAATCGATTTCAAAAAAAATCATCTCCAATGAATACGATAATCAGGGAAGAATAACCAGACAAGTTGAAAAGATAGTTGGTGGAGATTCCCAACATCCTGAATCCGTTTTTTCTGACAGATCGATCAGCTATGATGCAAATGGAAATCCGGTGGATGAAGTAGAAAAAATATCTCCATCCGGATCATTTATTGAGAATGATGGCAATATTCACTATTCGTATGGGACGTCTGGTGATTTACAAAGCGTGAACCGTACAAATGGAGCATCAGAAGAGTTCAGGTACGATGATACGGGAAAACTGATCAGCAAACGACATATTATGCCTGCGTCATTAAACTCAACTACAATTGAAGACACATATTCTTATACTTTTTACAAATAATCTTTCTAAAATAAAACAGCATGAAAAAATTTGTCCCGATTGTTTTTCTGTTTGCTCTCCTGTTCTCGCATTTCCTGACTGTTGCTCAGGAATCTGTGGCATTGTCTGATTTATACTTGAAGGGAAAATGGAAAGCATCCTGTTCGGTTGAAGTATTAGATCATGTAACGATTCAAAACTGTGAGTTATGTAAATTCACCATAGACAAACAGGATAAGAGTAAGGCGAGTGTTTCAGAATTTGAAATGGAATTTGGCGAAGATAGTATTGCCATTTTTAGAGCCGGCAAGGTGCGGGTTATTTCATATAAAAGAGACAAAGACAATCACAGTATCACTTTCAATGATGGGAATAAGGAATATCATTTTCGCATGTTCCTGGATGATGATAGACGGATTCTGGAAGATGCGGACGGAATGTTGATTGTTCTGAAAAAAGCGGAATGATTTTCCCGAAGAAATAAAAGTTTCATGGGAGTAAAATGAATGATTCACTTCCAAAGGAGATAAATTGTATTTTTGTCGCAGGATAATTTACCTGAACAGGGAGGAATGCTCAAACTGGATATTTTACAAACGAAGAGGTTGACATTGCAACCACTTTCATTGAACGACAGAAAATTTATTTTCGAATTAACAAATACTCCCGGCTGGAAACGATTTATCGGCGACAGGAAAATTCACAACGAGGAGGATGCCGCGGCATATATTCAACGCATACTTGACAATCCCAATGCAGAGTACTGGACTGTTTCTTCGAAGAAAGATTCACGTTCCGTGGGCGTTGTTACAGTTATCAAACGGGATTATCTCGACCACCACGATATTGGTTTCGCATTTCTTCCTGACGAAGAGAAGAAAGGATATGCCTATGAAGCAAGTTCCGCGGCGGCAGCGTATTTGTTACACAAATTTTCTTTTTCAGATATTCAGGCAACCACTGTTCCGGAGAATGAAAAATCCATCGCTTTACTGAAAAAACTTGGATTGGATTTCATAAGGGAGATAGAAGTTGAAAATGAAGTTTTGCACGTATATGGAGCAAGTCGTGATCAAATTCAACTGAGCCTGTTGACGAATGAATTTTATTCTGTATTTCGTACGAAGAATGGAGAAAAAGCGGATGTAGAGAAACTTACCCGTTTGTGTGTGAATGAAGTGAGCATTCGCCATAAAACAAAGGATCATTCTGTGTATTTTAGTCTCACAGAATTCATTCGTACACGAAAAGAAATCCTGGAGCGTGGCGATTTGACAGAATTTGAAGAACACGAAATCCGGGCGCACACACAGGTGCTTTCCAATATTGCTCAAAGACATTCTCAATATCAAAAATCCGGAGTGAGGTCGGCAAATGCATTTAGAACAAAGGGAGATAAATTGTTCCAATTTGTCCGTACAGATGATGGCTGGAAAATAAGTTCTGTGTTGTGGGAGGACGAGTAATGATTTAATTATATCCGAAAGACTAAGATGCAAGCTCAAACACATCTGCGACTGATCAAACTTTTACATACTTTGATTTGGGTATTTTTTAATATCATCATTTTTTATCTCGTATATGCTGTATTAGTGAATAAGATTGACAAATGGGTTTGGATTTCCATTGCCTGTATTGTAGGAGAAGGATTGGTATTGTTGATATTTAAAAGTATTTGTCCGGTTACACTTATGGCACGGAAATATTCGGATTCAACCAAGGCAAATTTTGATATTTATTTACCTGAATGGCTGGCGAAGTATAACAAGGAAATTTATACAACCATCGTTGTGTTTGCGATTGGCGTATTGATTTACAGATTGCTTTGATAAAATATATTTAAATAAAATGGATGAAGGTGGGAAAGACAAAGAATACTCCATAACCATTGCAATGTGGGATCGTGTGGCCCAACAGTATGAGGAGATATTCATGGACCTGGATATGTACAATGCGAGCTATGATGTGTTCTGCAATGCAGTGAAAGTTTCGCCTGCGAAGATTCTGGAAATAGGATGTGGACCCGGAAATATCGCCAGATATATGTTATCAAAAAGACCGGATTTCAAATTAAATCTTTCCGATGTTTCTCCGAACATGCTTCAGTTGGCAAGAAAAAATATTCCGGATGCTGCGTTCATACTTTTGGATGCAAGAAACATTTACCAACTGAATGAAAAATTTGATGGAATTGTTTGCGGTTTTTGTATTCCATATCTGTCTATGAAAGATGTTCAGCGGTTTTTTAGCGACATCAATAGGTTGTTCAATGATGAAGGTATTTTTTATTTCAGTTTAATTGAAGGAGATCATAGCAGATCAGGATTTGAATCCAGCAGTGACGGGAAGAATAAATCTTTTGTTTATTACTATGATGAAAAATTTATCCGGAATGAATTGGATAAATATCAATTTGGCATTCTTGATTTTCAGAAAATAAAATATACGAAAGTCAATTCAGAAGAAATGCAGCAACTTATTTTTACGGTAAAAAAGAAATCAGTTCATTGAGAAGGCGATTCCACTTGACAAAATATTTCACTTTATAAATAAACGCGGCATGAATAAAGAACATAAATACTCGATCACAACAAAGTGGAACGGCAACAAAGGCACAGGTACCAGCGGCCTGAAAGCGTATGAAAGGAGCCATACAGTAAGCAATGCCGGAAAACCGGATTTGTTTTTGACCACCGATAATCCGCATGTAGGCGACAAGAGCAAATTGAATCCGGAAGATTTGCTGGTGACAGCTGTGTCGAGTTGTCATATGTTGTCTTACCTGTATGTATGCGCGCTGGAGGGAATCGTTGTGACGGACTATGTGGATCATGCATATGGTATCATGCAGGAGCATGAAAGCGGAGGTGGGCAGTTTGAACACGTAACCTTGTGTCCGGAGGTGATTGTAGCCGAAGAATCAATGATAGAGAAGGCCATTGACCTGCATCACAAAGCGCATGAGATCTGTTACATTGCCAATTCGGTCAATTTTCCTGTTTATACCAATGCCATTTGCAAAACTACGGATAGGTAATTTTTCCGGATTCCTTTTTCGCTGCTGTTTTTTCGCAGGAAATTATCTGTTAAAATACAGTTGCGCAGGAAGTGAAATTTTCTACATTGCATAATTGTTTGATACAGGTATAAGGTGTGTGATTGCTTTCTATTCATGAGTAAATATCCAACCCAAAATATATATCACCATGCCACAATCCATTTCCACACTTCTCATCAATGCTCCTAAACATAAAGTTTGGGAGGTAATCACCAAACCTGAATTGGTAAAACAATGGCAATACGGGAGTACATTACAAACCGACTGGGAAGCCGGCAGCCGGATAAAATTCAGCACTGAATGGCAGGGCAAACATTTTGAGCAATGGGGAGTAGTGTTGGAAGTAAAACCCAATGAACTGGCTCGATACAGTTTATTTGCACCCGGACCCGGACTGGAAGACAAGCCGGAAAATTATTTCATCATGAGTTATGTGCTCATGGAGAAAAACGGGAAGACTATGTTGGAAATTATTCAGGACGATAACCGTCCGCACGCGGTTGAGGAAGAAGCACAGGGAGAAGACAGTCCTATTTTACAAGCATTGAAGCGACTGGCAGAATCCAATTAGGGTCGATTCGGGGCAGAATTTTTCGGACATATATATAATAAAGGAGTGTCGTTTCAATTTTCTCCTGAAAAAGATATTCCTTAAGAATACTATTTGTCGGCCTCCTTATTTACAGGGTAACAGTCAGGAATATATGTTTACCCATGTATTTTCTCTCGCTTCGCTTTATTTTACATTGTTTCTCGACAATTAATTATGATTGTATCCTGTTATTTAGCCGGAAATCATACGAAATCACAGCATTTTCTGAAATTGGAGCTATCCGGGAGATTTTCTGTATTCAAATTTTGAATTGGGAATCGCTTTGTTAAATTTGCTTCCCCACAATTCTGTTAATCAGTTCAATCCGTTCATTTAACCCTAAAAATTCATTCTATGAAATTCCGTTCAATGTTGGTACTTGTTGCCTTGTTTGCTTCTTATGTTAGCACGGCGCAGGTAAAGTTTTCCAAAGAATTTAAAATCACAGTAGGCGAGCCATACAAAGTGGTAGATGCTAAGAGCAAAGAATATTTTGGCGATGGAGAAGGTCACATCGTTACAGTAAAAACAGATGGAGAGTTGATCGTTGTTCAACGATTCAATGTCAGTGATGGCAAAGAAATCGGCAGAAAAGAATACAAAGATCAACCGGATAAAAGCGAGTTGCAAAGTGTATTCAATGTAGGAGGAAAATTGTTCTATATCTATACGGTTGCAAAAAAAGGAGATTTGTTTGATGTCTTCTGCCGCGAAGTGAACATGAAACAAGGCAGCATGGAGTCTGCAAAATTATTGTTTACTTCTAAAGGAGATCTTGCCAGAACAGAACCCAAAGAAACTCTGGGCGCCTGGGGTTTACAGCGGGGACCATTCCTGACAGTTTACAAGTCATTCGATGATTCCAAAGTCTTGATCAACTACCGTCGGATTCCGTTGATTAAAAGCGATGCGAAAAATAAAGACATTCTTGGTTTTTATGTTTTTGACAATACAATGAAAAGTATCTGGGGTGATGAAGTAACAATGCCTCACACAGAAAAAGAGATGAACAACCTTGCATATACAGTAACAAAGGATGGAACTGCCCGCATGTTGGCATACCTCAATGAAGCGAAATCGTTTGAACTGATCAATATCGCCGCTCCCGGAAAATTAAGCAATATGAAAGTTGATATTGATGGTAATTTAAAATTTCAGCGGTTTAATGTTAAAGAAGATAATAGTGGAAACCTGGTCTGTACAGGATTCTATGCTAAGGGAATTGATGTAAAAGTGAGTTGGACAGGAAGCGCTTCATTGAGTTGGAACATTGATGGATTAAAAATATTCAAAATGGACTCTCAGGGAAAAGTACTTGACAACAAAGATTTCGAATTTCCGATTGCCATGTTGAATCAATTTGAAAGCAAGCGCCAACAGGAGAAGAATGAAAAAAGAGAAGGCGAAGGAAAAGCCGGTATTCCGGATCTTGTACTGCGTGATGTAAGTGTGGATGCTGATGGAAACACGATGGTAATTGGAGAGCAACATTATATCCGTACTGAGAGAACAATTAATGGAACTCAGACGGTATATTTTTATGGTGACATGGTTGCCACAAGAATTGACAAAGACGGAAAATTAATGTGGATGAAAAAACTTCCTAAAGATCAAACAGGATACCAGGGAAAAGGGGGAATGGGATTCCGTTTGGTTGTAGGAAAAACGGCAACTTATTTCCTATATCTTGACAACAAGAAAAACGCGGAACTCTCCGTTGATAAAGCTCCCGCAAAACATTCCGATGGCAAAGGTGGATATTTCTTCGCCTACAAACTTGAAAATGCAACCGGTGATGTATCCAAGCATGTATTGTTTGATACCGACGATTTGCAGGGTGAGGAAATCTATCAATTCAACACAGGAAGAATTTTCGAACCTTCTCCGGATATCTTTTTCCTCGAAAGCTACATGAAGAAAAAGCAGGACAAGATGATTCGTATGGAACTCACCACGAAATAATTTACAGAAAATTTTGAGAGAAAGTCCGGTCATTTTGGCCGGACTTTTTTTGTTTGAAGTTTATACCCATTTGTTGAACTAAATCTTTAGCAACGTTCTTATTTTTAAATTTTAGCATATAAAATAAACGTTACAACATATTTTTTCTGGTCATGATAAATAAATTCGAAACTACCCCCTTTGCCTATTTTTCTACCCCCTCATTAAATGGACAAATGTTAAAGTTGAACCTTTAGATATTAAAAACAGTAAATTTTAAAGGATAAATTTGAATTGATCGGAAATTAGATTCAAAACATATAGATTTGAACGGTGTTATTTTAACATTCAACACTATCGTTTAATTAAACTGTTAATTTTTTGCATTTAACTCCCATTGCTATTGAATTTATTTATCAGCGCAATGATTTAGAGAAATAAACTGAGTTGATATATATTGCAACACCTGATTTAATTAATTGGGAAATCAGACATTTTAACATTTTAATAGCCGTAATTTTTAAATATTGCGAGGTGTAGTATTCTATTTGATCTTTCAATGAAGCTGACATCAAGATATATTCTGTTTCTGACCGTTTTCGCAGCAGCGCTTTTGGTGCTTGTGTTCACCATTCATTATATCACCTTAAAAAAAAGTGAATGGAATACCGGGATGGTAACACATACTTACCAGGTCATGAATTCTTCCCGTTCGTTAATAAAAAACATTCTGGATGCGGAAGCATTGGTGAAAGAGTATGTGCTTTCAAAAGATAGTGCAACATTGAATAATTACAAGTTGGCACAACAAAGGACAGTCAGCCAACTGATAAAACTGAAAGATCTGACTGCCGATAATGTTGTTCAAGAGAGCAGGCTGGATTCATTGAACAACCTGTCGGTTCAATTGTACGGCCAGCTTGGTGATTATATCCGATATTCAAACGATCCTCAATCCGACCAAAGAATTCTGTTTGCCACTATCAATACAGAAAAGAAAACGCTGGATCACATTCGTGCGATTTCTTTTTCAATTTTAAAAGAGGAAGAAGAGTTACTTATCAATAGAAATGACGCAGCAAATGTTTCAGAGCGAAATTCCCTTTATACACTTTTTGCAGGAGGTGCGGTTTCCCTTGGATTATTGTGCTTTCTGTGCATCTTTTTGTATAAGGAAAATAAAAAACTCAAAGACGTTGAACAGGAATTATTCATTCGTTCAGAATGGTATACACAAACGCTTGTGAGTTTGGGTGATGGAGTTATTGCAACAGACAAAAACGGCATCATCACATTAATTAATAAATCCGCTGAAAATATTTCCGGATGGAAAAAAGAGGAAGCGATAGGTATTCACATTGATTATGTGTTTCAGATAACCAATGAACGTACAGGAAACAAAGTAATTAATCCGGCGATTGAAGCTATGCAGCGAAACCAGGTGGTACTTCTGGCAAATCATACCATTCTGAAAATGAGAAACGGGAACACTGTATTTATTGATGACAGTGGTGCTCCTATCCATAATGATAAAGGCGATCTGATTGGAGCGGTATTGGTTTTCCGGGATATTACTGAAAAGAAAAAAGCGGAAGACGCCTTGCGTGAACTGAACCAGCATCTGGAAAGGAAAGTGGAGGAGAGGACAGCGGAATTGTTAAAGCAGGAAATTCATTACAAAGCGACGCTGGATAAAATGCTGGAAGGAATACAGATTATTGGTTATAACTGGCGCTATCTCTATGCTAACGATTCATTGATGGCTCAATTGGGAACGACGAAGGAAGAGTTTTTTGGAAAAAATATGCTGGAAGAATATCCCGGAATTGAGAAAACAAAACTCTTTGCTGAACTGGAAGAGTGCATGACAAAACGAATTTCAGGATCCATGGAAAATGAATTCGTATTTCCAAGCGGCGAACACCGCTGGTACCAGCTCAGTATTCAGCCTGTGCCGGAAGGATTGTTTGTTTTGTCGGTGGACATCACGAAGCGCAAAGATGCGGAAATGAAGATTGAGGAAAGCGAAGAAAAATTCCGATCCCTTGTCGAAAATATTACCGATACAATCATCACGCTCGACACCGAATTCAAAATTCTTTTTGTGAATCATTTGCCGGCAGGTGCTGATTCCTCTTCCTTGCGAGGACAAAGTATATATGGATGGATTAATCCGGAATATGTACCGGTTGCAGCTTCCGCATTACAAAATGTCATGAGCTCCGGAACACCGGTGAATTATGAAACATCCGGAACAGGTATTGACGGAGAAACTGTATGGTATCTTCATCATGCCGGTCCGGTTTTCACTGAGTCCAAAGTAACAGGTATTGTAATTATAGTGAAAGATATTACCGACAGAAAGAAAGCAGAGCAGATCCTGGAACAACAAAACAATCGTCTCATCAAAACCAACACAGAACTCGACAGATTTGTGTACAGTACATCCCATGATTTGCGCGCACCGCTCACATCCTTACTCGGTTTAATCAATATCACCGAAGACCATTTACGGGAAGATGATACCGAACAGAAGGAAAGAATTGTGATGATGAAAAAAACTGTTAGCAAACTGGATACTTTCATCGGCGACATATTGAATTACTCCCGAAATGCAAGAACAGATCTTGCCTCCGACACGATTGATTTCAAACAGATAGTACGTGAATGCACGGATCATTTGAAATACATGGATGTAACAGGAGATTATTCTTTATCTGTGAATATTAATCAGGAGTCTGAATTTGTAACAGATAAAAGCCGCCTGTTGGTAATCCTCAGTAATATGATGAGCAACGCGGTGAAGTATCAGGATTCGGGGAAAAAAGACCGAACCGTTGATATCAGTATTCAATCAGATACCCTTCACGCCGAGATTCGAGTCAGAGATAATGGTATCGGAATTGAAAGCAATGATTTGGATAAAATTTTTGAGATGTTCTACCGGGCCACTAAACATTCCAATGGTTCCGGATTGGGGATGTATATTGTGAAGGAAACGCTCACCAAACTTAACGGAACGATCAGTGTTGAATCAACACCTGGAGCAGGAACTTGTTTTACAGTGTGCCTGCCCAATATGATTCAAGCATAAAAGATACATGATGAGGCTAAGACAAATTTTATTGATTGATGACAATGATATAGATAATTATATCAACCGTCATATTTTAGAAACAAACAATGTATGTGATTCCATTGTTACGATGATTTCTGCAATTGATGCACTGGAATATTTAAATCCGATTAAAGATGATCCTGAAAAATTTCCTGAGTTGATATTTCTGGATATCAGGATGCCACTAATGGATGGCTTCGGATTTCTGGATGAATTCAGGAATTTTCCGGATGGGATCAAAACTTCCTGTATCATTTACATGCTCACCTCCTCACAGGATGGAATGGATATACAAAAAGCGAAGACCTATCCTTTTGTGAAGGAATATTTGAATAAGCCTCTAACACATCAATTGGTGGAACAAATTTTCAATTTGCCTCCTGGAGAATAAAAAGAGAAAATAAGCGTCAAGAAAATGCGGTTTCAGAACACAAAAATCACCGCCTCTGAAGAATTATTTTCGAATCAGCTTTTTGCTTTTGCAATTATTTCCGGAAATCGCCCGAACAATATACATTCCACACTCAGGAAGGAATGATGATTCAATAGGGAAAACCACTTTGGATGCTTCGTCGAAGTGAATTACTTTCGAGAACAATTCTTTGCCGTATACATCCACTATACTTAACTGAACATCCTGTTGCATTCTACAGCTGATCGCGACATTCACTGATTCGCCATAAGAAGGATTGGGATAAAGTTCAAATGCAAAATCTGTTTCACGATTGTAATGTACACTTACCGGATCGGCATAAGTATAGTCGCCGTTGAAATCAGTTTGCTTCAACCTGTAGTATGATAATCCGGGAAATGGTTCATAATCCTGAGCCGAGTAGTGAATCATTGATGTGCTGTTTCCGTTGTGTGCAAGTGAACGTACTTTGCAAACCTCTGTATAGTTTACCGCATCAGTGGATTTTTCAATCGTAAAGTAATCGTTATTTTTCTCTGAAGCTGTTGTCCAGCTGATGTTTACCTGATCATTTTGCAACACTGCATCAAAGGAAACCAATTCTATTGGCAGAGGAACACCACTTCCTTTTCCGATTGAATGTTGCGAAAAATTTGTGTATCCGGTTCGTTGCGCATAGCCGCTACCTGAGTTATAAATTCGTCCTGCATTTCCACTCGCAGGAATTGCTGCGGTAGTTTCAAATGTGGAAAAACTTGCATAGGTAGCTGTTGTTGTTCTTTTTATCGGACAAAAAGTATTGTCGTCTGCGGAACCAAGTGTTGTGTTTTCAACGGAAAGTTGTACTCCATACGATCCACCTGTTGGCGAGGCATTGGGAGTAAATGTCCACAATACTGTTTCGCCGGCAACTTCACCGACAGTACTGATGATTGGCACTCCACCCTGTGAAGTGCTGAGCAATGCGTCACTGTTTGGTGCCGACTGAACAAAATCCGAAACGTAGGAATTGATATAAGTTACTCCGGTCAAATTATTATTAAGAATAGAAGCAAGATGTCTGTCTGTTGCAGATGTTCCATTTGCAATTGGAAATGTATAAGTACTTGTATTGCTCGCAATGTAACGGCGGAGGTTTCCGTTTATAAATCCGTTTGTATAAGTAAGATTCGCCGCATTTGTGGAAGTAGTCACCAGATAATTTGCGCCGGTGGATACAACACCATTTTGAAGAGAAAGCGCGTTACTGACATTCACAGTGAGCGTTCCGCTGAAATTGACACCATTCGTATTGTTGACAGTCAGGTTATAGAAATTAATACTTGTTGCAGCGCTCAGCACATTCGCGCCGGAACATCCATAGAGAGTAACTGTACTGCTGTTTGGAGTAAATGTTCCACCCTGAGAGAAATTGCCATAGAGATCCAGTGAATTGCTTCCATTTATGGTCAGCGTTTTTCCTCCATTGATTGTAATTCCATTCGCGATCGCGTTGGTTGTGATAACAGGATTGGTAGTGCCACCATTGATGACGGCTGACTTGTATTTATTTGGAACGCCATTACTCCAGTTACTTGCGGTGTTCCAAGCCGTAGTGGATCCAACCCAGTTCGTTGAACTTGTTGAAGGCGTTACCGCGGTAATAATATTCGATGAATATGCATTGCTGGAGCAACCTCCCAAATCAGGAGTGACAATACAATTCACTACATCTCCGTTTGCCAATCCGCCGTTCACATAAGTTGTACTGTTGCTTCCGACATTTGAACCGTTGAGTACCCATTGGTATGTAGGAGCCGGACCGAGGTTTGTTCCGATAGCAGAGAATGTATCGATAAATCCGTTTCCAATTTTGACATTGGAAACAGTTGCTCCGGTAGCGTTGGTGGAAACGTCAACATACAATGGTAAGGTAGGAGCGACCGCGCTTGTCATTAGCAAAGTACTGTTTTTATAATACTTGACTACATTGTTTTCTACCGCAATTTTTAAAATGTCATTTGTTGCATAGGTTCCGTATGTTCCGCGGTTTGTTCCGGATTCATAAATCCGGAGAGCTCCGGTGTTGAGCAAATAGAAACAATACTGAATGGATGTATAATTACTATTCACGTCTGATGAACTTAATCCCACCATTCTGTTTTTATTCGTCTCCGCAACTGTCGTTTGCATGTAACCATTATTGGAAACGGATTGATATGAAAATCCGTTTCCATCCCAGTTGTTATTACTCGTACGTTTTGTTAAGGTGTTTCCATTAATCGTATTCTTCACACCAGAAGAAGCAATGATCCACACAACATTCACAAGTGATTCTTTGCAGGAAGTAGGTGACGCGGTACCGGTGATATAAAATGCGTTCTGAGCAGTCTGATTAATATCACGGATTGTGATGTTGTTAGAAGGAAACGCACTGCTGCTGCAACCACCCAGATCCGGAGTAACCAGACAAGTGATTACATCGCCGTTGGCCAGACTTGCATTTGTGTAGGTGGAGGAGTTGGTTCCCACATTCGAACCATTAAGCTGCCATTGATAGGAGGGAGATGGTCCGAGATTCGTTCCATAAGCGGAAAACGTACTGATATTTCCGTTTGAGATTCGAACGTCAGAAATCGTTGCTCCGATACCATTCGTACTGGCATCAACATACAAAGGCAAAGTTGGAGTTACATTACTGATGTATAGAGCTGTTCCGTTTTTATAATACTTCACTACATTATTCTCGACAGCAATTTTCAATGTGTCTCCTGTAGTATAAGTACCGAATGCGCCACGACTAGTTCCGCTTTCATAAATCTGTAAAGCGCCGGCATTTGTTGTATAGAAACAATATTGTATAGATGTATAATTAGCATTTGCGTCAGTGGAACTCAGACCAATCATTCTTGCTTCGTTCGTTTCTTCCAGGATGGTTTGCATATATCCGTTATTCGACACAGATTGCAATGAAAAACCATTTCCATCCCAAGATCCGTTGCTGGATATTTTTGTAAGAGTGTTTCCGGCAATTTCATTTTTAGCAGAAGATGCTGAAATGGACCATACAACATCCTCGAGTGATTCTTTACAAGCACTCACAGCCGGAGTACCTGTGATATAAAATTCGTTTTGTAAAGTCTGATTGATGTCACCAAGAGCGATGGTATTCGAAGTGAATGTGCCCAGACTACATCCGCCAAGATCCGGAGTGATCACGCAATTGATCAGATCAGAATTTGGAAGAGACGAGTTGGTGTATGTCGGACTGTTGGTTCCCACATTACTTCCGTTTACAGTCCATTGATAGATCGGTGCAGGTCCCATGCCGGTTGCATTGGCCGTGAATGTACCTGTGTTACCATTCGAGACTTGTACAGCAGTGATTGTAGCTCCGGTTGTACGTGTACACACATCCACATACAATGGAAGTGTGGGAGTCACAGTACTGATATAAATCAGAGTTCCGTTTTGATAATATTTGACTAATGAATTTTCAACCGAGATTTTCAGGATATCACCTGTAGCGTATGTACCGAATGTTCCCCGGTTAGTACCTGATTCAAGGATACTGAGGTTGCCAGTGGCGCCCATTCGAAATGCAAATTGAATACTGGTGTTGTTCACGCCCGCATCAGTATTACTCAGACCAATCAATCGGTCTTTGTTTACTTCATTCGCAGTGGTGAGCATGTAGCCATTATTGGAAACCGACTGGTAAGAGAATGCATTACCATCCCAGTTTCCATTGCTGGTAATTTTGGTGAGCGTATTGCCACTGATAGAATTTTTTGCACATGATGCGGAATTCATCCACACAACATCTTCAACTGCTTCTTTACAAGCGCTGGATGCAGGTGTACCGTTGATATAAAAAGCATTTAGCAAAGTTGGATCCTGATCCCCGATCACGATAGAGTTGGATGTATAAATCGTGGAAGGAGAACAACCGTCAACATCAGATGTCTGAACGCAAGTGATGATATCAGCGGCAGTCAGACTTGTGTTGGTATACGAAGAACTATTCGTTCCTACATTGCTGCCGTTTAATTTCCATTGGTAAGATGGATTTGTTCCGGCTGCTGTGGAAGTTGCGGTGAACACTCCCACATTTCCGTTACTCACAATCACATTATTCACAGTAGCTCCTACTGCACGTGTACACACATCGACATAGAGAGGAAGTGCTGGCGTAAGCAAACTGATATATAATATGATCCCGTTCTGATAATATTTTACAATGTTGTTTTCAACGGAGATTCTCAGTACATCGCCTGTGGAATATGTACCAAATGTACCTTTTGAGGTTCCGCTTTCATATACCTGGAGACTTCCGGTGTTGGTCAGGTGCCATGCAAATTGAATGGTGTTGAATGAAGAACTCGCGTCTGTTGAACTTAATCCGACAACTCTTTCGCGATTGGTTTCCGCAACAGTTGTTTCCATGTAACCATTGTTCGCGACAGATTGATATGAAAAACCATTTCCATCCCAGTTCCCATTACTGCTTGCTTTGGTGAGATTGTTTCCGCTAATCGTATTGCGTAGTGATGTACTGGAACCTATCCATACAACATCTGTTTTCGCTTCTTTGCAAGCGCTCGAAGCCGAAGTACCTTCAATGTAAAACTCATTGCATTGAGCCTTTGCGGAACCCCATGAAAAAAGCAATACCAAACTCAGTACTGAATACAAAATATTTACTCTCATTCCGCCCATAATTTTTCTCTAAACAAATTTTTTCTGCTTATGCTAAATATTTATTTGCTTAAGATTTCCCCTTAAGGCGATGCTTTTAAATCGCATTCACCCAAAATCTTTCTTCGCGCTTCGCGATTAGCCATATTCATACCTCTGATTAAAACGGCCTTTTTTAGCTTGATTTTGCGGGTCTTCGAACGACATCATTCCTTTTTTGGGAAAATATTCCCATGAAAAGAATTGCATCCGGAATCAGTTGATGAGAAAAATCTGAACAGGAACGAGCGATGATAAGCGATGAAAAAAAGGATGATGCAAACAGTTTTATAATGCAAGGAAAAATTTGAACAGGAATACAATGAATTTTTTGGAAGACAAGTCTGATTAAAAAAATCTCTTTACTTAATTCTATCAATCGCTTAATGAATTCTGTGCTTGAAAAATAAGCAAGGATCTGATTTTGCGGTAATGCGAAAGCCTGCAAACAGGCAATTGGCGTGCTTTTTTAGCATATACAAATTGTACTCACAAGCTTCAGAGAAAATATTGTTATATTGGATTCGAATACGAAATTCATTGAAGCCAATTTTCTTCAATAAAAAAAGTCATTCAAAAATCTATCAAACAAAGAAAAATTTATTTTAAAATTCGTCTTATGAAAAAACTCTTACTCGGAATATGTATTCTTTTATCCGGCTTTTGGGCCAAAGCTGTTGATGTGACTATAGTTGAAAGCCAGAGCGGAAACTTTTGGGCAACACAAGATTCGGTATGGTACATGGTGGCAACAAGTCTTGGATTTAATGCGACGATAGTACCTCAAAGTGCTTTGGATTCCATTTCAAATTTTGCATCGACTGATGTGTTGATTGTTTCATCCGCAACAATCATGTATACCGGGACGAATCACTATCAAACTATTGAACAATATGTATTGAGCGGACGACCGGCTTACATACAGTCAGAATATTCCGGAATTTATCAGGGAAATATTACGTTTGATTCTTTGATGCAGAGACTCGGAGTCAATTTCAGTTGGTCTAATTCCATTACTGGAAATCTCATTCCAATGAATGTAACAGGAATATTATCTACAACCCCCAATCAGGTCGACACGCTGAACTATTTCAATGCAGGTTATTCCGGAGTCACCACAGATCCAAACCTTGAAGCATTTCTCGAATTCAACGGAGAGTTTTATGGTTTTTGTTATTCCAGTACTGCAGCGAAATCCGCGACGATCATAACTATCAGCGATGAAGACTGGGCCTGGCATAATTCTTCTCCGGAATTGATGGAAAATATTTTAGTCAGATTGGCAAATGTAAGTACCACTGTTCGTGGAAATAATTATCCGTCTCATACTTCATTGAGTGTTTTTCCAAACCCAATGCAATATTCATCAACATTCGTGTTTCCAAAGGAATTAAAAAACGCAACATTATCCATTTTCAACTCAGCCGGAACATTGATGATGAACATAAAAAATATTTCTACTAATTTATATCAATTTGAGAATCTGAATTGGCCGGCTGGAATTTATTCTGTTTGTGTGCAGGAAGACTCAGGCGAAAGATACTCAACCAGGGTGATTTTACTTCAGAAATAGAGTCAACTCAAAAGCTATGAAATAATAATCCGGATTGTGTAAAACACAAAAGGTTTTAATGGAAACGATTAACATGTTAAATAAAAAGATCACATTCAATATCATGAAATATGGTCTTTGTCTGTTTTTCTTTTTGCTGATGACCATTTCATTGTCTGCTCAACAGAAGAATAATTTAGAAGACACTGCCAACGACACCTTAATCGTGGATGCAGGATGTGGTCAATGTCAGTTTGGAATAAAAAATGTCAAAGGTTGCGACCTTGCAGTGAGAATGAATGACAAAGTTTATTTTGTTGTTGGCAGCAAGATCGATGATCATGGTGATGCACATGCAGAAGATGGTTTTTGCAATGCCATTCGGAAAGCAAAAGTGACGGGAAAAATCAAAGGCCGAAAATTTGTCGCTTCGAGTTTTGTATTACTGCCAGAGTAAATATACATTGTTGAGAAGAAATTTCGCTTATGAGATACAGGCATCTTTCCATTTTAATTCTCTGGATTATCCCGGCAACCGGGTTTTCTCAATCACTTGAATTAGGCCGATCATTTGTAGATACACTCAGCAGTCAGACTTTTTGGGGGAGAGGCTATACAAAGGATGGAATGCACAGAGCGGCTGTTTTTCTTGAAGGGAAATTCAGAGAATATGGATTGCAACCATTAAGCAAGAAAGATTATTTCCAGGAATACTCGTATCCTGTAAATACTTTTCCGGGAAAAATGTCGGTTCAGTTGAATGGTTTGGATTTAATTCCGGGAAAAGATTTCATTATATCAGCTGAAAGTAGCGGAGCTGTTGCAAGTGGAGAATTAGAACAAGCCGATAGTGTGACATTTATTGATCGAATGAATAAGGTCATAGTAGCTCTAAGGCCGAAATTAACGATGGATGTCTCGGAAAGAGCTGAAGCATACACCTTGGTTCTTCTCAAGGAAGGAGCGTTGAACAAAGATCCGTTTAAATATAAAATTGCTGTAGAAAATAAGGAGGTTAAAAAATTTGAAGCGAGAAATATATGTGGGATGGTAAAGGGCAATGCTGTCCCTGATTCATTTATATTCATCACAGCTCACTATGATCACCTTGGCGGATTGGGTGCCGATGTATTTTTTCCCGGGGCCAATGACAATGCAAGCGGAGTTTCTCTGCTGATGAACCTCGCGCAATATTACGCGAAGCATCCACAGCGTTACAGTATTGGATTTCTCCTGTTTTCAGGTGAAGAAGCCGGGTTAAAAGGATCAGAATATTTTACAGAACACCCGACTGTTGATTTGAAGAAAATTCGTTTTCTTACCAACACGGATTTGGCAGGTACAGGTGTGGATGGAATAACAGTCGTAAATGCAAGTGAATTCCCTGCAGAATTTGAAATGCTGAAAGAAGTGAATTCGGAAAAGCAATTGTTGAAAGCAATCAATTCTCGCGGCAAAGCTGCTAATAGTGATCATTATTTTTTTACCGAAAAAGGTGTTCCTTCATTTTTCTTTTATACCCTGGGAGGAATCAGTGCGTATCATGACATCTTTGACCGGAGCGAAACATTGCCGATGAACGAGCATGAAGATTTATTTAAGCTGATGCTCGGTTTCAACAGAAAATTAATGGGGATGAACAGTCTTGAATAGAATTATAATTTTACAGCATGGAAGACGAAAAGCCAAAGCATGTACGAAGGGTACGATATTCAGGAACACATCCAAAAAATTTTAAGGAGAAATACAAAGAGCAAAATCCTGAATTGTATCCGGAAGATATAGCAAAAGTGATGGAACGAGGTCAGACACCTGCCGGGATGCATCGTTCCATTTGTGTGAATGAAATTCTTGAGATTCTGAATCCCCAACCCGGAGAGACCGGTTTGGATGCTACACTTGGCTACGGAGGGCATAGTATGGAATTGCTGAAAAAGATTTCGCCCGGAGGAAAACTCTATGCTACAGATGTGGATCCGATAGAATTGCCTCGCACAACAGAAAGACTCGCCAAACAAGGGTTTGGAGAAAACATTTTACGCGTAAGAAAAATGAATTTCTCCTCGATTGATTTGATCGTCTCTGAATCCGGTCCATTGGATTTTGTACTGGCCGATCTCGGACTTTCTTCTATGCAAATCGATAATCCGGAGAGAGGATTTACATTTAAAGTGGACGGTCCGCTTGATCTTCGTTTGAATCCGAATTCAGGAAAAACTGCCGCAGCCTTACTTAAAACATATAGTCAGGAGGAGATTGAAGAAATTTTACTCATCAATTCCGACGAACCACATTACGAAGCGATTGCAAGATCAATTTCTGCCAGGATGAAAAAAGGAATCGCGATAGAAACGACTTTTCAATTGAAAGATGCCATAACTGATGCATTAGACAGAATGAACATGAACAAAGATGAGATCCGAAAATCCTGTCAGCGTACATTTCAGGCTTTGAGAATAGAAGTGAATGATGAGTTTAAAGCATTGGAACAATTTCTTGATAAATTGCCCGATGCACTGGCTCAGGGAGGAAGAGTAGCAATTCTGGCATTTCATTCCGGAGAAGACAGAAGAGTAAAAAAAGCATTTCAGTATTTTTACCGCGAAGGAATATTCAGCGAAATTTCGCCCGAACCGGTCAGAGCATCCGCGCAGGAATGTTTTTCAAATCCCAGAGCCAAGTCTGCCAAATTGCGTTGGGGAATCAAAGCTAAGTAACATCTGAAATGATAACAGGAGAGCAGAAAATCAAATCGACAGATAATTAAACGATGTATGTCTTTTGATCATTTATAAAAAACAGCTGAATAAATCACCGATGGAAGAAGTATATATAGAGAATGCAAAATTTGATAAATCAACTCTACAGAATTCTCCTCTTGCGAAAGGAGAATACGAAAACTGTATGTTCAATGATTGTGATTTCAGCAATGCGGATTTACGGGAGAGAAAATTCAGTGATTGCAAATTTGTGAATTGTAACCTGAGTATGGCAAATGTGAATATGGCAGCTTTCAGATCAGTTCAATTCAGTGGATGCAAACTTTTGGGAATACGATTTGATACTTGTAACGGTATTGGTCTGTCTTTTAGTTTCGAAAATTGCGTGCTGAACAATTCTATTTTCTTTAAAACAAAAATTAAGAAAACGAAATTCTTAGATTGTCAGCTGATTGAGACTGATTTTTCGGAATGTGATATCAGCGAATCTGTTTTTCAAAATTGTGTTCTCACCGGAGCAACATTTGACAACAGCAATCTGGAGAAGTCAGATTTACGTTCTGCTGTCAATTTTTCAATAGATCCGGAGCGAAACAAAATCAAAAAAGCAAAATTCTCCAGGAATGGGCTTTCTGGTTTGTTGGACAAATATGCAATTGAAATATCTGAATAAACAGAAGTGAATACTGTATCCATGATCCGAATAGTCAGAACCGGAACGAAAATTTCGAATTTCATCACGAAAATCTATAGTTTCATGTAAATTTGGGTTTAAGAAACGGATTCAAATCTATATTGTCCGCAATCTTCCCCCATGCGCATTCTCCGGTTTTTTCTTCTTTGGATCATACTGACACTGCTTTTTTCACTCTTTAACAGTTCGTTTGTAACGTTGGATATATTGATCCAGGCAGTGAACTCTCTTTTGTATACTTCCGGATTTTATTTTTCATACCATAAACTGATTAAAGGATATTTTTATCAGGGGCGCACACTTACTTTTTTTGCGATTTATTTATTGGTGATAGCATGTATGAGTAGTATAAGCATGGTATCCACATATCAAATTTATATTCTTCAGGGAAAGAAATTCTTTGTCGCAAATTATTGGAATGAGCCTGTCTTTTTCACTTCCAATTTAGTTTTAATGTTTCTCGTGACTTCCTCCTTACTGAGCTTCCGGATTCTGAGAGACAAAATGAAAACACAGGAAGCATTGGAAGATCTGGAGAAAGAAAAAATCAGTGCAGAACTAGGATTTCTGAAGGCACAAATCAACCCTCACTTCTTATTCAACTCGTTGAACAATATTTTATTTCAGATCGACAAATCCAACAAAGATGCGCGGGAAACGCTTCTGAAATTTTCGGAAATGCTGCGTTATCAATTGTATGAATGCAGTAGTGATTACATAGAGATTGAAAAAGAGTTGCATTACATCAAAAATTACATCGAAATACAAATGTTGAGAAAGACAGACAGGTACAAGTGTACTTTTACAGTCAGCGATTCAGTGAAAAATTTCAGTCTTGCTCCCTTGTTATTAACTCCTTTTATCGAAAACGCTTTTAAATACATCAGCAATCATTCCAATGGGAAAAATGAAATCAGCATTTCCATGGATTACAAAGAAGGAGAATTTAGTTTTCATATTTGCAATGATAAAGACCAAAGCACAGTCATAGAGATTCATGAAAATAAAGGAATAGGTCTGGCAAATGTCAGAAGGAGACTGGACCTTTTGTATCCTGACAAACACAGTCTTGAAATCCGGAATGAGTCCGGACAATTTTCCGTAGCCATGAAAATGAATATCAACTGATCAGAAGATGAAAAAACTCAACTGCATCATTATCGACGATGAACCTTTGGCCTGCAAGGGTCTTTCGGAATATATTGCTGAAGTGGATTCATTGCAACTTCTTGCAATGGTGCACACTCCTTCTGATGCAATTCCATATCTGAAAGACACAGACCTGATGTATCTCGATATTAATATGCCAAAGATTTCCGGAATTGAATTTTTACAACAAGTAAAAAACCCGCCGATTACGATCATCACAACCGCGTATCAGCAATATGCTTTGCAGGGATTCGAACTGGATGTTCTGGATTATTTGCTCAAACCAATCAGCTTCCCGAGATTTTTGAAGGCAACAACAAAAGCCATTGATTATTTTAAGTTGAAAGTTAACGAAAATCAAAACTCAAACGTTCGAGTACAAAGTGATTATTTTTTTGTGAAGAGTAATGGTGTGTTAGAAAGAATTGTGATGAATGATATTCTTGCAATTGAGGCAATGTCAAATTATATCACATTGCATTGTAATGACAGGAAAATCATCGCTTACCTGACGCTGAAGCAAATTCTTGAATACCTGCCTTCAGAACAATTTATTAAAGTTCATAAAAGTTATGTTGTGGCTTTGAACAAAATCGAAAAAATTGACCGGGATGAAATTATTGCAGGCACCATGCGTATACCTGTTGGAGGAAATTTCAAGGATGATTTAGAGCAACAATTAATTCAGGGAAAAATACTAAGAAGAGAATGAGATGCGATTTAATTTCTCTGATTCAATTGCATTGTATCCTCTTTCACTGATCCGCTGCTGCCAATTGGGTTCACAAGCAAGGTTTCATCAAGAAAAGTTCAGGATTCGTGTAAAATATTTTTGCTGAATACTGTTTTTGGTAATTTTGATAAAAATCCCCTGAAATGAAAACAAGATTATCTTTCCTGTTAGTATTGCTCCTGTCCGCTCTTAACAGTAAGGCGCAATGGGTACAACAGAATTCGCTTCCCGGTTCAAGCAGAAGCAGAGCTGCAGCATTCACGATCGGAACAAAAATTTACGTTGTCGGCGGTTACAATGTGAATGGCGCTGTTCTGAATGATTTTTGGGAATATGATATTCCTTCTAACACATGGTTGCAGAAAACCAATTTTCCCGGTCAGGCACGATATGGTGCCACAACATTTGTATTGAATGGCAGAGGTTACATTGCAACAGGTGCGAATGACTTTGGATACCTTGATGATTTATGGGAATTCAATCCGGCCACTGATTCCTGGGCGCAGCGCGTCGGCTTACCTGTTGGATCGGCGCAGCACGAGAATCAACGGAGAGAAGCCTTTTCTTTTGTCATCGGAAATAAAGCGTATCTCGGAGGAGGAGACGGATTTGTATTCACTCCGAATTCAACATTCAACTATGCATTTTTTGATTTGTGGGAATACAATCCCAACGGACAAGTATGGACGCACAAATCCGATGTTCCGGATTTTTTAGGAAGAAATATGTCGATCGGTGTTTCTCTGTTTGATAAAGCATTTATTGGTCTCGGATGTGATGTAGACCAAACTACCAACCGAACATCTTTTTGGGAATACGATCCTGTTTCGGACACATGGATAGCGAAAGCGGATTTTCCTAATAATTTTACAACCGACCCAAGTGCATTTGTTCTCGATTCTTCCATTTACGTTGTTGGCGGTGTGAACCTGAATCCTGTTAGTGCTAGCAATCAGGTGATGAAATACGATCCGCAATCAGACACCTGGACGCCGGAAGCAAATTTTTCCGGAGGAATTGTAGCAGGTGAAATCGCTGTGTCAGCAGGAAGCAGTGCTTTTGTAGGAACAGGATTTACTTCGGCATTCAATACGCGGACTGATCTGTGGGAATATACTCCATTGAATACAGGGCTGCATGTAGCCTATGAAAAGAATAAGTTGAAGGTGTTTCCCAATCCGACTACGGACAAATTGTTCTTGAGTTCAATGAATGAGGAATACGAAATTGAAGTGTTGGATGCAACAGGGAAAGTTCAGATCATGGAAAAAAATTCACCTCAATCTGTATCTGTGAATCATCTAAATGCCGGGGTGTATACAATAAACATTATCGACAGAAACGGAAATATCAGTCATGAACAGTTTGTAAAAATTGACTGATCAGAACAACTGAAATTTTACTTTACTTCGTTGGTAAAGGAATGTGATTACATCAAAATATGATGTGAATTGCATTCCTTTTATTATTTTGTAGACGAATATTCAGAATGTTTATGCGCGGCATTATCAGCAAAGAATAGATACACTGAGCCCGGCATTCATAAGATTTTGTAAAACCCCAAATACTGAAGCAATGAAAAATCCGATTTATCCGTGTCTTTGGTTTGAGCAGCAGGCAAAAGAAGCCGCTACGTATTACTGTTCTGTTTTCAAAAACTCTAAAATTATTTCTGAAAATCCGATCGTCGTGATTTTTGAGTTGAATGGAAATAAGTTTATGGCATTGAACGGGAGAACAAAATTTAATTTTACTGAAGCAGTTTCATTTGTTATCGAATGTGAGGATCAGGCAGAAATTGATCATTACTGGAATGAACTCACCCGTGAAGGAAAAGAAAGTATGTGCGGATGGCTGAAAGATAAATACGGTGTTTCGTGGCAAGTCGTTCCGGCAATTCTGGGAGAATTAATGAGCGATCCGGAGAAAGGTCCACGTGTAGTGGAAGCATTTATGAAAATGAAAAAATTTGATATCGCAACACTCTTAAAAGCCTGAAAAACGCTATTCAAAGACAAGATACAATCCGATGCAAAGCAAAGAAATCGAAATGGAAGTGACTCCATAGAGTATCCAGTAATACAAATCCGGAACAGGATTGGTGAGTGAAAGCACACAACTGAGAAAACCCATAAAGGCACCAACAAGGAGAAAGATGAATCCTCTGCTTTGTCTGCGTGCATATTTTATCTTTTTAAACTCCCGGATATAAGACTCTATACTTTCAGGTTCATGACCCTGAGCCTGCAGTTCATCCTGAATAGCCTGAGTATTTTTATTCTCCGAAATCCATTGAAGGATTTGCTCCCGGTTCAATGCGATGAGTGTAGTCATTTGAGAAGATATTGCAAGAAGAGGAAGAAGGGGAATACCAATATAGGCAAATTCTTTTATTTTACAATACTTAAACATTTACTGTATGATTTCGTAGGATTAAACCGGATTGATCTTTCGACTCTGGCCGGATTTCATTCTGCGAAAAATTCTCTTTATCTTTCTGTTCAACCTTTATAATCGAGTTTGTATGTGTGGTATTGTCGCGGTTTTCGAAGTAAAAAATAAGGCTTCTGTTTTGCGTCCCCAGGTTTTGGATATGTCAAAAAAAATCCGTCACCGGGGGCCCGACTGGTCCGGAATATTCAGTGACGAACATGTACTGATGGCGCATGAACGACTGGCCATTGTAGATCCACAAAGCGGAGGGCAGCCACTATACAGCGAAGATAAAAATCTGATCCTGGCAGTCAATGGTGAAATATACAATCATCAGGAGCTAAGAAAAGAATTGAACGATTATACTTTTTTGACTCATTCAGATTGTGAGGTTATTCTGGCTTTATATAAAAAGAAAGGGATTCATTTTTTGGAAGACCTGAACGGAATTTATGCGTTTGCACTCTACGACAAAATCAACAATTGTTATTTTATCGCGAGGGATCACATGGGAATTATTCCGCTCTACATGGGTTGGGACACATATGGCAATTTCTATGTTGCGTCGGAATTGAAAGCACTGGAAGGTATCTGCAACAAAATTCAGGAGTTTTTGCCGGGACATTATTTGTATAGTAAGAATGGACACGAATTGCAAAAATGGTACACCAGAGACTGGATGCAATTTGAAAATGTGAAGGACAACAGTTCCGACATTTCAAATTTGCGGCAATCCCTTGAAGCCGCTGTTCACCGTCAACTGATGAGTGATGTTCCGTATGGAGTACTTCTTTCCGGAGGATTGGATTCATCTATTATTTCTGCTATCACGAAAAAGTTTGCTCCCAAGCGCATCGAATCGGATGATACACAGATGGCGTGGTATCCTCAATTGCATTCTTTTGCAGTTGGATTGAAAGGGTCGCCGGATCTCGCAGCTGCGAAGCAAGTTGCAGCGCATATCGGTTCGGTTCATCATGAAATTAATTTCACTGTACAGGAAGGACTGGACGCGATCAGTGATGTGATTTATCATCTGGAAACGTATGACGTGACAACAATACGCGCTTCAACGCCGATGTATTTATTGGCACGAGTGATCAAATCAATGGGCATCAAAATGGTTTTGTCAGGCGAAGGAGCCGATGAAATATTTGGCGGCTATTTATATTTTCACAAGGCACCCAATGCACAGGCATTTCATGAAGAAACTGTTCGCAAGCTTAGTAAATTACATTTGTATGATTGTTTGCGGGCTAACAAGTCTCTTGCAGCATGGGGAATAGAAGGTCGTGTTCCGTTTTTAGACAAAGAATTTATGGATGTCGCGATGCGATTAAATCCAGCGGAGAAAATGGCAGGCAATGGCAAAATGGAAAAATGGATTCTTCGAAAAGCTTTTGAAGACTATTTGCCGGAAAGTATTGTGTGGAGGCAAAAGGAGCAATTTAGTGATGGAGTCGGATACAGCTGGATCGATACCTTGAAAGCAGTCGCTGCCGAAAGTGTAACAGACGAGCAATTGGCGAATGCAAAATTTCGTTTCCCGATTCATCCACCGATGAGTAAAGAAGAATACAGATACCGGGTAATTTTCAGTCAGCATTTTCCTTCTGACTCAGCAGCCGCATGTGTACCTTCTGTGAAATCTGTTGCCTGCAGTACACCGGAAGCGCTTGCATGGGATGCCTCTTTTAAAACGATGAATGATCCATCAGGCAGAGCTGTGAAAAGTGTACATAACAGCGGGTATAAATGAGATTGTACTTTAACAACAATTAACAGTGATAGTAAATGAAGTATTTCACTTCATTTACATTTTATTTCCGGGAAAATCATTCTTTTTATTTGCCTGCTGTTGTTCATAATTCCAAAAATATTTGATACCGGTAATTTGTGAATTGAATATTTTTATTGAGTAAATCAAAATCTTCAATTCCTGTTCTGTGATTCCACGGACTTTTAATAAACCCAAACTATGATTCGTATTCGTATCCTTATTCTTTGTTACATTATATCTTCATTCTTCGTGCAGGCTCACGCGCAATCGAACAGCAAATTCAATAAAGCGCTGGCAGATTCGCTCGGTGCTGATGAATATGGAATGAAAAAATATGTGCTGGTTATTTTAAAAACTGGAGAAGTAACAATCACTGATCAGCATGTTAAGGACAGCATTTTTGCAGGACACATGGCTAACATTGTTCGTCTTGCCGGATTGGGGAAGTTGACTGTTGCCGGACCGTTAGAAAAGAATGATCATAATTACCGGGGAATTTTCATTTTCAATGTAGCAACTGTAGAAGAAGCTCAGAGTTTGGTTCAGACTGATCCGGCAGTAATCTCTAAAGTATTAGCAGCAGAGATGTATCCCTGGTATGGATCAGCGGCATTGCCTATGTATTTGAAATATCACGATGAAGTGAAATCAAAGGATTTCTAAGTGATCTTTAGCTTTGGGTCAATCCATTTCAAAAAAAACTGATATGAAAAAGAAATTTCTTGTGTTCATAGCTTTGGTATTTGTAGGTTTTCTTCCTGCTGTGCATGCGCAAACAGATAGAACGGAACAGGTAATTTATAATACTGAAAATATAAATTCTCCGGGGCATCCTTGTCTGTATCAGTCAGATTATTTTGAGATGGAAAGCAGATGCAATGCAAATGCTGAAAAAATCGGAGTAGAAAAAATATCTGCTTCACAATCTGTTGTAGCATTGAACTGGCCTCTTCGTGCAGCAAATGGATTTGATGTATGCGACTTTTATTATGTAGCCGCCTATGTTGATCAAAATCCTGCAAGCTCGGTTTTTCAGGATTTCAACTGTGGACAAAATACCTATGACGGGCATAGAGGAACAGACATTGCAATCGGGCCTTTTCCGTTTTATATGATGGAACACAGCCAGGTAGAAGTAATTGCGGCAGCAGATGGAATTATTGTGGACAAACACGATGGTGAGAGCGACAGAAATTGTGTGGGTTCAGGGAGCGGACTTACAGCAAACACGATTGTGTTGCAACACACCGATGGTTCACGAACGATTTACGCTCACATGAAAACAAATTCTGTGACAACAAAAAATATCGGAGACGCGGTTTCTTCAGGAGAATACCTGGGAGTTGTAGGAAGTTCCGGCAGTTCCGGTGGTCCACATCTTCATTTTGAAGTATGGTCAGGGAGCAGCATGAGTACACTTGTGGATCCTTTTTCGGGCTCATGCAATTTACTGAATGCAAATTCATGGTGGGCAACACAAAAGCCATATACTGAAACCGAAGTCATCAAAGCTTCAGTGCACACAACAGACATTTCTTTTCCTCCATGTCCAACCACAGAAATTCCGAATGAGAGTGACACTTTTTCAATTCCTTTTCAGGGAGTCGGACTGGCGCCGGGTTACGCGAAGTTTTACATTTTCATACGTAATTCAGTAAGCGGCGGGAATGTGGATTTGAAAATTCTAAACCCCAATGGAAGTACGTTTAATTCATGGTCAGTAACACTTTCTATCACGAGTCGGTTGAGTTATGCCGGCTTTTCAAAATTGTTGCCGGTCACTCCGGGTTTGTACACTTTCCAGGCAACCTACAATGGGATTACATGTTCGCATGAATTCAGAATTGTATCAGCAAATTCCATTGATGAAACAGAGGATGAATGGCAATTTCTTTCGGTAACTCCTAATCCTGTTCTCTCGTTTAGCATGCTGGAATCTATAAAACCGGTATCAGATGCTCAATTATCTGTCTACAACAGTTATGGTCAGCTTGTAAAAAGAGAATATCACTTGCAGGGACAGCAGTTTGTTTTTTATCCGGCAGAATTGTCAGCAGGGATATACTATTTCACGTTGGTGGACAAAGGAAATATTGTTGGACGAAAGAAGGTGATGGTTATGAAAAATGCCAACTAATCTTCTCCTGTTAAATTGTGCATTGTGTTAAGTGTGATTCAACAGAATATACAAAATGAAATATTCTGTACCTTGCCTGAAATTTAGAATCACTATTTAACAAAATCAGATGGCAAGGACAAGCACATACCTGAACTTTCCGCGTTCGACGGAAGAAGCATTTAATTTTTACAAATCAATTTTCGGCGGAGAATTTACTCGTGGAGGCATTGCCCGATTCGGTGATATTCCTGCAATGGATGGAGCACCTCCAATAGCAGATGCAGACAAAAACCTTGTCATGCATGTGGAGCTTGCAATCACAGGTGGACACATGTTGATGGGAACCGATGCGCCTGAGTCAATGGGCTTCGCTGTCAACTTTGGGAACAATGTTCACATCAATCTTGAGCCGGATACAAAAGCAGAGACCCGAAAATTGTTTGCTGCCCTATCTGCCGGAGGAAAAGTGACAATGGAATTGCAGGATATGTTTTGGGGAGCCTATTTCGGAAGCTGTATCGATAAATATGGGGTGCAGTGGATGTTTAACTGCGAGGAAAAATGATCCAACGCAATTTGTTTCGGAATTTCAATTGGTATAGCGCATTATTGTATACCATGATCTTTTCCCCGACAGTTATCATTGCTCAATCGGATTCTTTGAAGAAAGATCAGATTAACGTTAGACATGACACCTCTGAATTTCCAAACATCAGAAACAAGATAAAAGATCAAACATTTTTCATTGAACTTGATCACAATGATTTGAATGCATATATCCGTCGTTCTCTTTTGGAGTATCAGATAGGAGAATATGCGGCGTGTATAAAAGACAACACAGAAATTTTACGTCTGGTCCCGAATTCAACGGATGCTTATGGTAACAGAGGATTGTCCTATGTGTTTCTTGAAAAATATAAAGAAGCAATAGAAGACTTATCAAAAGCGATTGAACTTGCTCCGGATAAACCTGTCTGTTATGTCAATCGGGCATTTGCAAAAAGTCAGCAAGGGAATTATCAGGAGGCGATAGATGATCTTGACAAAGCAATTGCGCTTGATTCACAATATGCTAAAGCCTATGCAAACCGTGGATTCAATAAAAAGAAACTGGAAAAATACAATGAATCATTACAGGATTTTGATCAGGCATTGAAATTAAATCCGGCGTATACAGAAGTGTACATAAACAGAGCTTTTACAAAAGTGAAATTGAAAGATTTTGACGGAGCCATCTCGGATATAAACATGGCTCGTCAATATTCACCTGGTATGGAGACCGCCGATTTCTATGTTAATCGTGGAAAAATATATGAAGAGAAAGGCGACAAGATAAACGCGGAGAAGGATTTTAAGAAAGCTTCAGAATTGAATAAGTAAGAATGTGTTAGATCATGTTGAAATTAGTCAGAACCGATTCATCAAATCAGGATTTTCAAAACCTTGTAAAGGCTCTTGATAGTGAATTGAAACAAAGAGATGGCGAGGAACATACTTTTTTTGCGCAGTTCAACAAAATAGATTTGATTCGCCATGTTGTTGTAGCCTATCAAAACAATGAAGTTGTAGGATGCGGAGCAATGAAGGAATATACTTCCGGCGCAATGGAAATAAAAAGAATGTTTGTTCCTTTCGAGCAACGTGGAAAAGGTATTGCAGGGAATGTTTTGGATGAATTGGAAAAATGGGCTCAAGAACTAGGTTACAGTAAATGTATTCTGGAAACCGGATTGAAACAACCGGAAGCCATCCGCTTGTACGAAAAAAACAAATACCTTCGTATTGCAAATTACGGTCAGTACGAAAAGGTCAGCAGCAGTGTTTGCTTCGAAAAGATACTTCCAACACGATAGGCAATCATCAGTTTATGAGAACGTGTTGAATTTTAGAAATGAAAAACTTTATTCCATCAGCGTTGCGGAGTACATTCTTTATTTAACAGTTTTTATTTCATGAATCTTCCGCATCCTAAATTAGTTGATTTATTACAAAGAGCATATTCGGCGGAGAAGGCAGCCGCTTTTGCTTATCAGGGTCATGCGGGTTCAATTAAAGATCCTGTACATAAGAAGCTGGTCAGACAAATTGAAATTGATGAATGGAATCATCGGCAAGAGGTGCTCACTATTATGCAGCAGTATGAGGTTTCTGTTTCGAAATATTATGAATTCAGATTTCATGTGATAGGAAAATTGATTTCATATTCCTGTTATGTCATCGGATGGTTTATGCCTTACTATTTTGCAGGCCGACTGGAAAGCGGAAATGTCTGTGAGTATTTTCGTATGATGCATTATTTTCATGAACTTGGAATCACATCACATGATAAAATACTATATGAGATGGGAATGAAAGAAAAAGAACACGAAATTTATTTTCTACAAAATATTCAATCCAACAAACTGTTACCAATCTTTGAGAAAGTATTTAATTGGGGGAAAAGCAAAAGTTTTAATGACATAGATTTGGAGAAGAAATATCCTGTTGAAGAGTCGGATATTTATTGTAAAAAATGAAGCACTCATTGAAATACTTTTTTGGGTTTGTAAAAAAATAAGGGAAAACAAACCAAGGATGATTCTGTGGATACAAAGAATGTAAGATCGCCTAGAGACCAATGAATTTATAAAACTATTTGATTGAAAAAAAATTGGAAAAGTATTTATAGTCTTATCAAAATAAAACAGGTAAAGAAGAGTTGCTGAAATGGTAAAATCAAATCGTTCAAGAGGTCAAAAGCGTATTTGTAAAAACGGACATATATATTATAAAAGCAGTGATTGTCCGGTTTGCCCTCTTTGTGAAAAACTCAAACCAGTAGGAGCTGAATTTTTGATGCTTCTGGCAGCACCTGCGAGAAGAGCATTGGAAAACGCAGGAATAAAAACATTGAAGCAACTTTCGAAGAAAACTGAAGAGGAGATCCTTTCATTACACGGAATTGGGCCATCGTCTATACCCATATTAAAAAAGTCATTAAAAGAAGCAGGACTTCAACTAGCAGGTAGAATGCACAACAGAATGTAGGCACTCTTTTCTGAAAACGGGATTCCTGATTTAACCGGGAAAATGCTGTAACGCATGCATTCTTGTTGCAATTCCATTCCGGAATTTTTCTGACCTGCCTGTTAACATTTACTTGTGAAAAAATCCCGGTTTCAGTGAGTGGAAGGCGCCGAATATTCCTAACCTTTACCAGGCATGAGTCGGTTGCCCCTTTTCGTTCATGCCATTTGATCGAAAATTTCTTTTATGAAGACAAGGATACTATTCTTTCTCAGCGTTATACTATTGATTCATATTGACAGTCATGCACAAACCTCATTAAATACGATGAGTGATGTCAATAATTTGTTTGAAGATGTAGAATTTAAAGTGATGCTTCAAACAGATCTCAAGACTGCAGAGACACTCGATTTATCTTCCAAAAAATATTTCATTCCTCTAAGTAATTATATTGACCTGAATGTAATTGGAAAAGGAAAATCAATTGTGCTGAGCAGTGATAAGATCAGTACTTTTATTGTATCACAAATTAACCAGGTAAAAACTGTCGAACAACTCGGTGAAAAAATTCTCGACGCTTTTATCAATGATGAATTTTCGAATGTAGAAAATATTGCTCCTGTAGAGAAGGAGAAACCTAAAGTCACATTAGGAGGATATTTTGTTACTGAATATGAGTACCACCAGGAACCTGATGGAGTTTTTCATTCGATGGTGGAGATTAACCAGACAAGGATATTTGTTGCAGCGGATATTAATTCTTCTCAGAAGAAAAATAAAATTTCTTTTTTGGGAGAATGGAATCCAATTCCGGAGGAAGTAATTCATCAGATTGATGAAGTGACATTTGTCAGAGATACTGTTTCCTACACAATCCAAAATCCTGATGCCGGAAATGGAATGTCTCATATGAGCTCCGGAGAATTGATCCCTTTTGAAAGACTCTATGTGAAAATTGAAAATTGCGCGGGAACAAAGATTAATCTGACAGTCGGGCAATTTAGAAACCCATTTGGTTTTTGGAGTGATTATACTTCTCATCGGAATTTTACTTCCACAAAGGGAAATCAACTGGTGAATGGATTTGCACTAAAGAAAATTGATCTTGGTGTCAGACTGGATGGAAAACTAAATGGTGGCTGGGAATGGTCTGCCGCGCTGATGCACGGTCGACTCAGCAGAACATCTCCTCTCCCGCGTGCAGATAATGATGACATGAAGGATTTTTGCGGACATATTCGATACAATGCAAAGAAATTCTCCATTGGAGCGTCTGCTTACCTGGCGGAATTCGATACGAAAAGAAATGCCTATGGACTGGATTACCAGGTCACCTTCAAGAAACTTACCTTGAGTGGTGAAACAGTGTATCAACAAAACACTGATCCTTCAGAAATATTTCCGGGAACGGAAGGATTGAAAAAACTCAGCTCACTTTCTTCTTATATTCAGTTTGACCTTGAGCTCACTCACAAGATTCATCTTTACGGAATGTATGAAATTTGGAATTACAAAGCCGACGATAAGATGATCGCGAAAAATCCTGAAGCCAAATTATTCCAGGGAGTGAAGTATATATTTAATAACAACCTGCACTGGATGATAATTGAATACGGTCACATGGTTCATGATGGTTATGATAAAGGATTTACTCATTTGTCATCTTCACTTGATCTGACATTCTAAGAAAATACTATGAAGAAAATTCTTCTGTGCTTCTTATGTTTGTTTTTAACGCTCTCAGTGAATTCTATTGGCTATACTTTCCAGGTCAATTATAAATTTGAAGCCATCTATGTTTACTCTTTTACGAAATATATTTCCTGGCCGGATGATGTAGTTCAAAGTCAGTTTGTGATTGGTGTATATGGATTTTCTCCAATGCATCAGGAATTGGCAACAGTGACTAACGGTAAACTGGTCGGAGACAAAAGTATTTTAGTCAAGTCATTCAAAACAAAAGAGGAAATCGATAATTGTCAGATTCTTTTTATCCCTTCTGATTATATGGATGAACTGCCATCATTTATAAAAATAGCCAATAGCAAACACATTCTTCTTGTAACTGAAGAAGCAAATGCCGGATACACCGTAGCCGGCATTAACCTTGTGAAAGTTGATGGGAAACAGAAGTTTGAACTGAACGAAGCCATGGTAAAAAAAGCAGGGTTGAAAATTTCCAACCAATTGCTTCCATTGGCGATTCTGGTAAAATAGAATAGTTTACGCCGTAGTATTTTCCGGAAATTGTTCACAATAAGTTAACGAACAGCTGTAGGGAATTTAGTCGCTGTTCGGTACTTTTGGCTGGAAGTATATTTCAGCGAAATAGAGCCAGCATCTTTTTCATAAAATAAATCGTAAAAATTAAGTGTACCGATACGCCGCGATTGACATTGGTTCCAATGCAGTAAGATTACTACTGTGTAATGTGGTTGAAGAACACGGAGCAACACATTTTAAAAAGAGCGAACTCATTCGTATCCCGCTCCGACTTGGTGAAGATGTTTTTAATTCCGGAAAGATTACTTCCGCGCGATCATCACGATTTACAAAAACAATGCATGCTTTTAAATTGCTGATTGATGTTTTTGAACCGATTTCATTCCGTGCATGTGCTACTGCTTCCATGCGGGAAGCATTGAATGGTGATGAGCTGGTTAAGCACGTCCAGAAAGAATGCGGATTAAAAATCGATATCATCACAGGCAAGGAAGAAGCCGAACTGATTTATTCCAACCACATTGAGGAAGAATTGGATCATAACCAATCTTATTTGTATATCGATGTTGGAGGAGGAAGTACGGAGCTGACGCTTTTTGATCATGGTTCTTGTATTGCTTCGCAATCGTTCAATATCGGAACGCTTCGGTGGCTTCAGGGGAAGAGCAGCAAAGAGCAATGGGAAGAATTTAAAAGCTGGGTCAAACAAGTTTCAGCTAATCACGGACCACTTACTGCTATCGGCTCTGGAGGGAACATCAATAAAATTTTTAAAATGCTCGGCAAAAAAGATAAACCGCTTTCTTTTTCTGCTCTTAAATCTTTATACGACGAAATGAAAATTCACACCGTCGAAGAAAGAATGGAGATCTGGGGATTGAATCCTGACAGGGCAGATGTAATTGTTCCGGCAGCGAAAATATTTCTTGGTGTGATGAAAGCTGCGCAAATCGAAGAAATTATAGTGCCGCAAATCGGATTAGCGGATGGAATTATTCACCGTTTGCACGAACAACACCTTCAACTATTGCAGAAGAAATAATTCATTCGAAGGATTGAATATTTTCAATTCAGCTTGAGAAATTTTTCACATTGATGAATTGCTGAATTCTCCGCTTCTACAAAATACATCCCCGGAGGTAAAAAAGATATATTCAAAGTTTGATTATAGTGCAGATTAAACTCTGTTGAAGAAAAAACATTTTCTCCGAGTGAATTGTAAATACGGAAAAGACATTTTTCGGCGCATGTGTTGTTAATTCCATGCAAAGAAAGAATTCCGCATTGAACCGGATTCACTCCAATTAATGAATTAAAATTTCCTGCAATTTCTTCCTGACCTGCACCATTTGAAACAATGAATTGTCCCATCATCCCGTCGTCTTCATGCATGAGAATGTGGCAATGATACATGTAAGGGATCATCGGATCCGCATAATCTTCAAATTTCATAATGATGCGAACCGTTTCATTCGGGAAGAGTAAAAAGTCATCTTTAAATCCCATTTCTTCTGCCGGAGGAGGAACACCGTCTCTATCCAGAATAAAGAATTGTACATCGTGCATATGAAAGGGATGAGAAACCATACTCTGATTGGAAATATTCCAGATCTCTGTATGACCCAGTGGAATAGTATAATCAACCCGCATCATGTCAAAACTCAGTCCGTTGAAATAAAATGGTCCCATGAAAGCAGTACTGTTTAGTGGGGTAATAGTAATCCATCGCATTTCTTCCGATTGGTTTTCCTGTAAACGGTTTATCGTTACAAGTGAAGCCGGAATGGTTACTATTGGAGAAACTGTCGGCGCACCAACATCAATTTGCAGAATATTAAAATCAATTCCATCCAACGGTCCGAACATTGCGCTGTCCATTCCCGCGAGCATAGGTCCGCCCTGAACTCCCATAGGAAGTTCCGAACCGTAGCTCATCAGATAAAAAGTTTGTCCGGGATAGGGACGTAAATTGAGCAATACTTCCGCTCTTTCTCCGGGAGAAAGTCGAAGGCGTGTGGCAGTCAATGGAGCTTCCAGTAATCCTCCATCGCTCGCGATAATCGAAAACGGAATGTTTCCGGTAAAACCGAAATTGAATGTCCTGCTTTGTTCCGCATTCAACAATCTCAAACGAACAACCTGGTCAGGAAGCGTGACTTGAGGATTTTGTGTGCCATTTACAAGAATGATACTATCGTTCATCCCGCGCCATAAGATCTGATTGGAAGAATCAAATTGTTGCGTTTGAATGATCAGAGGAAAATCATCTACTCCGTATCGTCTTGGAATATTAAGCCGGGCCTCTGTAGTATCTCGAATAATAATCATTCCTGCGGCTCCTCGCATCGCCTGCTCTCCGGTACGCATATGCATATGCGGATGATACCAATATGTAGATGCGTTATTCTTCACTTCAAATTGTGCCTGCCACGTTGTGTTTGGAAGTATTACTGTATGCGGACCTCCATCTGCCATTGCGGGAACATGCAATCCGTGCCAATGAACTGTACTTGTATCACTGAGAATATTTTCCACATTGAGTGTCACAAAATCACCTTTGTTTAACAACAATGTCGGACCGAGATAAGAATTGTTGTTGAACGCATTCGTAAATGTTTTTACTCCAGGAAGGAAAGCCACACTATCGGGATGTAATGTCAATTGAAAAGTTGTTCCCGTGAGAGTATCAGGAATAGGTATTGGATTCTGTGCGGACAGCGATCGCACGATCAACAGAAAAAATAAATACAGTTTACGTTTCATACCAACAGGAAAGAAGATCCCGGAACAGATACCTGTGTTGTCTTCTAAAGATGATTGTGAATAATTGAATTAGCGCACCAATGTCACATGGCCGATAAAGCGATGCAGTTTACCTGTATAGTCATGAACATTGATGATGTATTCATATACATCATTCTGACAAAGATTTCCGTTGCCATAATAGGTTCCGTCCCACGGTTTATCCGCGCGGTCAGAATGAAATATTTTTACACCCCAACGATCGATGATCCACATATCGTAATCGATAAATCCGATTCCCTGCCCGATGAATGATTCATTAATTCCGTCTTTATTCGGAGTAAATGCATTGGGAATATACAAGGCAAATTCCTGTTCAACTCTCAGTGTGTTGTAAACCGTATCCGTGCATCCTCCGTGATTCGTGACAATCAAACGTACAGTATAAATTCCGGTGTCCGGATAAACGTGAGAAGGACTGGCAACATCAGATGTCGCTGAGCCATCTCCAAAATCCCATTCCCATTGCGCGGCATCGATGCTATTGTCGTTGAAGAAAATTTCCGGATTGTAACTTGATACTACATCTCCGCTTTGATAAAATGATGCTGTTGGAAATCCGTATACGATTACTGTGTTCGGTACTTTTAGCGAATCCTTACAACCCTCCGGAGTAATGATGGACAATGAAACATCGTAATTTCCGGGTTGCTCATACACATGAGATGGATTGGAATCAGCAGAGAGTGTGTTGTCATCAAGATCCCATGAAAAGGTCGTTCCTGCTTCCTGATCAAAAGAATTATGGAATTCTGCTGTAACAGGCATACATCCCTGAATTTGCTGAGGAAGGAAATTCACAAGAGGGAGCGGATGAACAACAATGTTTACTGTATCGTATACCGGTGGAGAACACCCGTCCGTGACATTCACCACAAATACAGAATCATGATCCGGATGAATTGTTGCATTGGAAGTCAGAATGGTGCTGTCATTCCATGCAAAATGATATGGACCTCCGTTTCCGCCATCTGCAGAAGCTGTAATTTCTGCTGATTCCCCAAAACAGATTTCTGGTGTAATGCCTGCTAATACAGATAATTCAGGATGTACCGTAATTAATACCGAATCTGGTGCAAGCGTGCAATTGTTGGAATCAACCACACTGACTGTGTACAATGTTGTTACATCCGGAGTGACATGTATCGTGTCGCTTGCATCACCTGTACTCCAATGATATTGATATGGCGGAGTGCCTCCGGATGCATGCGCGAACAAATCACTGGACTGCCCGATACATTTCGTCAGAGGACCAGAACAATTCAACAAAAGTTTTGGCGGCTCAGCAATACTCACACTATCAACGATAGTACATCCGAATGCATCAGTAATACTCACAATATAATCACCGGCATGCAATCCTGTTGTTTCACTTGAGGTGGAACCTCCGGGAGTCCAATGATAACTGTATGGCGTTGTTCCGCCTGATGCGAGTACTGCAACTGTACCCTGCAACGAATCATGACATAAAGCAGGAGAACTGCTCAGCGCAGCGGACAGCAACGTATCCGCAAAAACTGTAACACTGTCCGTGGAAACACAAGAATTTGTATCCGTCACTAAAACATGATACACAAGGTTAGAATCGGGAACGATGAGCTCTTGAGTAGTTGCTCCTCCGGGACTCCAGTGATACGAATTTCCTCCACTTGCACGCAACGTATCCTGTTTGCCGAAACAAATATATTTATCCGGTCCCGCTTCGGCATTCGGTAACGGATGAACAACAACATTTACGGTATCCGCATCTTTGCATCCGTTCGTGTCGGTTACATCTACGATGTACGATGTGCTGCTGTCAGGATTTACAATGTATTGTTGAGAATTGTTGCCACCCGGATTCCAGGTGTAGACATATGGACCGGCAGAAGCGGTAAGTGTTACAGAAGAACCATAGCAAATTTCCCGGTCATTCCCCGCGAGTACATTCGGCAAACCAAAAACGCGGACAAAGACTGTATTCGTATCCTTACAACCAAATGAATCTGTCACTTGTACAGTATACGTTGCACTGGCCAAAGGACTCACCATTTTTTGTTGTGTAGTATCTCCTCCCGGAGTCCAGCGAAAATGAATTCCTCCGCTTGCAACAAGTGCTACAGAATCATGCAAACACAATGTTTGATCGGGTCCGGCATCAGCAACAGGAAGGGGCTTTACAATCACCCACACACGATCTTCTGCGGAACAGTTGTTCGTATCAACAACAGTCAGAGTATAAATTGTAGTAACAGCGGGAGTTACTACGATTTGTTGTGAAGTAGATCCGCCAGGATTCCAACTGTAAGATGATCCACCGGAAGCATTGAGAGTGGCACTTGCACCGATACAAATATTCTGATCAATACCGGCATTGGCAGCCGGTGGTGTGTATACGGAAACAACAACGGTATCCCACGATCGACAGCCGGAAGTATCAGTAGCAGTAATGAAATAATTTGTAGTGACATTCGGATGAACAGTAATCTGAGAAGTGGTTGCTCCTCCGGGACTCCAGGAATAGGTTACACCTCCGTTCGAATTCACAGAAATTGTTGTTGAATCTCCTCTGCAAATACTTCTGTTCTGACTGACATTCAATCTTGGTCCGCGGCGAACAAAAACTGTTACCGTATCACTCGACTGACAACCATAAATATTTGTCGCGGTATAAATATAAGGTTGTGTACTTCCGGGATTAACGGTGATGGATGTCGTTGTAGCATTACCCGGAAACCAGGTGTGTGATACTCCGCCAATTCCTGTCAATGTAGCATAGTCTCCATTGCAAATGGTTTGATCCAGACCGGCATTCGGCGATGGCAATCCGGAAATTATTACCTGATGAGAAATGGAATCAGTACAACCGTCAACATTTTGTACAACGAGAGATACATTATAGGTTCCGGCTGCCGCGTAATTATGTGCGGGACTTTGTACTGTCGTTGTCGAACCATCACCGAAATACCATAGCCAGTTACTGAACGCGCTTGCAGAAACAGATTGATCGGTGAAATTTAATTGAGCGTTTACACAAGCATTCGACGGCGTAAAGGTTGCAGTCGGATGATTCAACGATAAATGAAGAGTTTGTACAAGTGTATCAATACATCCTCCTGCTGTTTGAACAATTAATCGAACCGAATAATTTCCTGTTGAAGCAAAAGTATGTGAAGGATTCAATGCAGCGGAAGTTCCGCCATCACCAAAATTCCAGGCATACGAAGTAATCGTTCCTCCTGTGACAGTTGACAAATTTGTGAATTGAACAGTTAAACTTGAACAGGAAAAATTGCTGCTGAAGTTCGCGACAGGAACACCGGCAGCAGGATTTACAAGCGCCGTATCGGAATTCGTACATGATCCCCCTGAAGCGGTAACCACATACATTCCCGGACCTACAGTAATGGATGAACTTGTTTGTCCGGAATTCCAATGATATGTATACACACCACTTCCCCCGGTCGCTGTCGCGGTGAGTTGAGCGGAAGCATTGCATCCGACAAGCACATCCGGCCCGGCATCCACATCAAGTCCACCAACAGTAATGCAATAAGAATAAATCTGATTTCCTGAATATGGACAATTATCGTCTGTTACAATCGCGGTAAAACAATGTGGATTCGGACTGATGTCGGCTTGTGTTGGTGTCCAGCAAAATGTCGCGCTCTCTCGATGTCCGGGAATGGTAGTGAGAATTCCTCCGGGAATGGAATTATCCCAACTGATGAAAGTATTTTGAGTGTTATCACCGTCACCGGAATAAATTGTAAAACATGTTTGTCTTCCTGCACAAACAGAAGTTGAAAAAGAATTGGTTCCGTTAATCCCGCCGAGTGTTGGAAGAATATTGTTACACGTTGTAACCGTAACCTGTATATCTCTTTCCACACTTCCGATCAATACATCATTCCTGTATTCCTGAACCAACACCGCCATCACTGTTACTTCAAGATTGGTTGGTGTCATACAGATATCTCCTGTGAGCGGATTAAAACTTACAGCCGGACTTGATGATAATGGAGAAGTTGCGGAAAATGGCGGTAGGTAAGTAACAGGAACACCGGCTGAATCATAAGGAGTGATCATGGAGTATACCAATGAATCCCCATCAGTATCAAAGCCACCGTGATTGTAACAAAATTGCTGACCAAGACAAGCGAATGGAACAGGTTTGTTTGAAAACACCGGCGAATTATTACACGGAGTTATCGTGTTGTTCAGTGTTGCATAAATATACATGAGTGTATTTCCCGGAACATCGATGTTAGTGATCGCCCAGTTTCTGCAACAAAGATTAAAGCTGAATGTCCAGTCCGCACACGGACCGGGTAAATTGATTATACCCTGGTAAATGTATTCCTGGATCCCGGTAAATTCTCCTCCGTTACATGTGGTGGTGTCGTTGCGACAAATCGGACTAATTTCCTGTCCGGTTCCGGGTATCTGATAGATGGTGAGAGTATCATCACCAAAACAGGAAGATTTAAAGTGGATCAGCGCGTTAGTATCTGCTTCAACTCCGGCACAGTCACGGTAAAACGAAAGAGTAACTTCATAACTGTTTCCGCCAAGACAGCGGTAAGTCAGATCTGCGCCCATAGAATGACTTGCCCACGATTTTTCGATTCCGGTAAGGAGGATCAATACGAAGCAAAAAGAGAAAATGTATTTTACCGGAAGGCGGTGCATTAAACTCGATGAATGAAAGGGCCATTAATTTACAAGAAATCAGGCGAATATCCTCGCAACATAGACCAATTTTCTGTTTGAAACATGAAATACCCGGTAAATAGTGGATTTCAAGAGGTTTCTTTTTCCGGAACATAGAGTATTCTGCTCAAATAAATGGTTTTCTTTGCGAATGACCCTAATCCAACCGGTTGAAAATAAGCCTTTGAGATATACCAGACGGGAGCTATCAATCCTCTTCATCCTTTTTATTCCAATGGCAGTGATGATCGCGATTAATGATCATGCGCCCATGCTCTGGAAAACCACCCATCCGTTTACCGATGCGATTGATGGTGTTCTCAAACAGGAATTTCCCGGCCCTTTAGTTTACAGGGTATTTGTTCCCTGGTTGCTGGAAAGTGTGCATTCTATCATTCCTTCAATTTCATATGTGAAATTTGATTTTGGACTGAAGATAATTTTATTGTCCGGGATTTTCTTTGCCTTTTATTTTTATCTGAAAAATTTCTTTTCGACCATTATAAGCTTGTTGAGTATATTCTGGCTTGCAATTCTCATCGATTATAGTTTGTCGTTTTTTCTTGGCTCAAATGTTTTTGAAAGTTCAGATTTACTAAATGTACTTGTACTTTGTCTGTGCTTGCTTTTTCTATTCAGAAGACAATGGTTTTTGTTCAACGTGATATTATTTCTTGGAATGTTCAACCGGGAAACACCTTTCATTCTACTGGTTCCGTTGTTTCTTATGTACCACGGAAAACAAATTCAGTTGAAACACTTCCTGATTTCAGTCATCGTATTGATCATTCCTTATGTCTGCTTACGATTGTATATACACCCTCAAGGTGGACAACATTTCTTTTTTGATTTCATTCAACAAAATTTTCCATATCCCGGAAATCCGGAGAACAGATTTGCACTGAAATCATTGCTGCGACTTTCAGTTCTGTTAGGACCACTGCTGATTTTAGCGTGGATAAAAGTAAAACAGAAAAATAATTTTCTTAAAAATGCCGGTGCCGCATTTTTGCTGTTGCTGCCGATACATTTTCTCCTGGGAAGGGTGATAGAATCAAGATTGTGGATGCCTGCTTTTGTTTTGCTGATTCCTTTGGCGATGGACACAATACAATCTTATGCATTGAGGGAAAACAATTCTGCTACTGACTGAGTTCTTCTATTTTTTCAAGTAACCAGCTTTTGTCAGAAATATTTGCTTGCTGTTGAATATCTGTTTGCACCATTTGTAATTTCTTCAAAGAAGTTCCGGCGCGAAATATTTTTAATGTAAAACGGATGAAGTTGAGATAAATTTCCCGTTGATACGCCGATACAAGTTTGTTTCTCCTGATGAAAATTTTAAAAGCGGAAATATGATGTAACATGGTTTCAGCGTCATCTGTTTCAAAATATACTTTCAATAAAATGGACCGTGAATCTAATTGATAATAAAGATCCGTGAATTCAACTTCCTGAAGGTGTTTCAGCGTTTGCCTGTAATTTTTCTGATAAAAAGAAAGCATTGCTGAATTATAGGTTAATGCATTTGCTCTCTCCTGAGAAGGAAGAAAATGAATGGTCTTTCGGATAAATTCTTTTACCCATTTTTCCTGATGCAATCGAAGTCCAAGAGTGACAATATTTTTAAATTCCCACGGAGAAAAGTCGCCGTGATTGAGTAGCCGTTTGTTGGAAAGAATGGTTTTATAAATATCAAAAAGAATCATCCGGTAGTCGTCACGTCCTTTGTTGATTAAACGAATGCAAAAATTTTTCACATATTGGTATGCATTGTTGAGATCTTCAACGGAAAAAAGGTCATGATGCCGGTTAATCAATGCCAGTACTTTTTTAAAATGAAGCTCTCCTGTTTTTTCTTCAGCTGAGAGGACCATGAGAATTTCATAATAGACTTCGATGATTGGAGATTGGAAAAAATTATTTCGCAGGATCAACTCACAAATACTATCAATAAGGAACATTTCAGTCTCTTTATTGAATACATTCCGCAGATTGATCAGTTCGCAGTGTAGCTGGAGTTTGCGCAAAAAATAGAAGTGATCAAGATTGTTGAGAATGCTCAAATAATCAGCATGCCTGACCCGACTGGCCGCTACCTGGTGATCCAGTTCCGCGCTTTGATAGTGCAAAAGATAACGGGAAACGCTCTCCTCTGAATTCAGTTGACTAAAACGATATCTGGCAAAGGAATGTGCTTTTGGTGCTTTGCGTTCAGTGAGTGATTTACGAAGTAATAACAATGATTGCTGCGGATCATTATCCAATTCACGCAAGACGAAAAAATTCTCCAGGTGGCCTGACAAATAGGAAAAAAGATAACGCATTTGTTTGTCATCATATCTTTTACCCGGAAAAAGGATTTTAAAAAGCCCTTTTTTGTCTTCAATCTTTTTTTGTCCTTCTTCGCTGATCAGTATTTTATATAAATATACAACAGCAGTGTTTTTGTTGAATAGAGGTGAGAGAAGGTACGATTCAAATGCGGCCAGCTCATGCGTCTTCAATGCTGCTAATAATTCCTGTACTTTGATGGTCCGCATGAGAAATTGAGGCGAAAGACAAAGATAGAAAAATAGACTCTATGACAAACTATCAAAAAAGTCTAAAAATTACTCAAGAATTAGAGGTATAGTGAGCATTTATTGAAAAAATACAGTCTGACAAATGGGATAATTTGTATTTTTATTTACACGACTCCCGACTTACGTTTGTATCGTGAAATTGTATCCGCAATCTCCGTTTTAATGAATTAAGACTATGAAAACTATCCACACGAATTATCTCAGGTTGTTTACCCTGCTCATTCTTTCTCCTCTTTTTGGTCAGGCTGCCACATTCTATTGGGTCGGCGGTTCAGGAAACTGGAGTGATTTTTCTAATCACTGGGCAACAAGTAGCGGAGGAACAACTTTTCATTCCTCTATTCCTACGTTGAACGACGATGTAGTGATTGACAATGCATCCTTCACAGCCGGCAGTCAAACGCTTCTGTTGGATTCCACGTTCTATTTCTGCAAAAGCATTACCTGTACCAATGCTCAGTTTAGTCCGACAATCACAGGGAATTCCGCTACACTATATATATATGGATCCATGCAACTGGATGCCAGTATCAATATGGAATCAACCTACCTTGTTTTTAGAGGCAGCGGTTCCGGAAATGTATTGAGTACCGGAAATCAGATCCTGGAAACAGTGACCATCGACAGTCCGGGTCAGTACAGTCTTGGCAGCGACATCAATATGTACATGGATCTCACGATTCAAAACGGAGCTTCATTTGATGCCAATAACTATGATATCACTTGCCGGTCTTTTACTTCTGATTTAGGAACCACAGTTTCAACAGGGGATATTAATATCAACCTGGATGGAAGATGGAATGATTCATATACAACCCGAAAAATCGAATGGAAAGGAACAGTGAATAATACAACACTCACTAACCTCTTCTTTCATTGTAACATTGGTGCAGTTTATGGTCTTCCAAATATAGTTCAGGTTGATTCAATGGTTTTTACGAATACCGGTTCAGTACAAAATGTTCTGGCAACTTATCTTTATCTGCCCGGATCATGCAATGTAGTTAGCAGCACAATTCATCGTGCCGAATTTGGGGAAACAGATTGCTATCTTACTTCCTGTACTTTTGATACACTTCTGGGAAAAAGTTTTGTGTTCAATGGAGATTCAACGCGTGTGACCGTCAACAATTATTTTGGCATCACTTCCAATTGCAATGATTTGGGTTCAATCACTTCGTTTAATTCTCCCAGCGGGTTTGGGCAATTGATTGTTCCATCCGGAACTGTGAATATAGACTGGGTTAGCATGGCGAATATTCATGCAGGTGGCGGAGCCGTGTTCAACGCGAACAATATAATAGACGGAGGAAACAATACCGGCTGGAACCTGAATGCACTCACTCCGCGAACAATGTACTGGATTGGCGGTAGCGGGAACTGGGACGACGGTGCGCATTGGTCGCTTAGTAGCGGAGGAGGAAGTGCCGGTTGTAAACCTACACAACTCGACAATGTTATTTTCGACAACAATTCTTTTACAGGCGACGATACTATTAATACAAATCAGTATGAATATTTGATTGGTTCGGTAACATTTACCGGTATCACAACAAGCCCACGATTTGTTGGAAACATTCTCAAAGTGTACGGATCATTCAATCTTGATCCCTCGGTTCGCATGGATTTACTGACGCTTCGTTTAATGGGAACACAGTCAGGACTGACATTAAAAACCGGAGGGAATGCTTTGCAGAATGTGGACATGACTTCAGTTGGCACCTATGATCTTTTGGATTCATTGAAAGCAAATTTATTCTATCTGGAATCAGGAGGTCTGAATCTGAATGGACATTATCTTGACGCTGATGTAGTGAATACATATTCAGGTACTACACTTGATGCAAGTAATGCGGTGATTTATTCTCAGGAATTGACGTTGAGTGGAACAGTTACCGGTTCAACCAGCACAATGATTTTCATGAACAGGTACAATTCAGTGATCATTGAACCTGGCAACTTTTACAGTGTCGCATTTACTCATCATGGAACAATAATGTCTCCGCTAACACTTCATTACCTCAACAGTTTTGATACACTTGACATCAATGCTGTCTGTACAATCGGTCAGGCACAATTCCATGGAACCACCAACCTGCATACTGACAATACTTTTGATTCATTGGTTGTGATGAATGGAGGCTATGTTCTTACGCTCGATTCCGGAACAACTCAAACGATTCTTTCCGCGATTATCAGTTATGCCGACTGTAACAATTTGGTAAGTATCCGGTCTTCCAAATCAGGTGAACAGGTTACAATTTCAAAAGCAACGGGATCTGTCTCCGCGGATTATCTTCAGTTGAGTGATATACTCGCAACAGGTGGAGCCACATTTACCGCGAATAACAGTATAGATGCGGGAAATAATTCGGGCTGGACCATAAACTCCGCATCACCGCGAACATTGTATTGGATAGGAGGATCAGGAAACTGGAACGATCAGACAAACTGGTCGCTCAGCAGTGGAGGAGCAGGTGGAGAATGTACACCAACTGCAATCGACGATGTCGTGTTTGACAATGCTTCAGCAATATCCGGTGGTACTATTACTGTGAATATTATGAATGCATCCGTTCATTCACTCGATATGCAAAATGCAGGATCCAATGTGAGTATGGAAGGAAATAACTTATCTGTCTATGGTAATTTAGCATTAGCTCCGGCAATGATCTGGAACATCAACAATCTGAATTTGATTCCTGGTTCAGCAGGTATCACAATGAGCAGCAATGGCACGGAGTTGCAATTTGTAACAATTAATGGTACAGGAAATATTGTTCAGAATGATGCGCTCTATGCAACGAGCCTCAATATGATCAATGGCAACTTTGATGCAAATGGATTTGATGTGAGTGCATCCGTTTTGCAAAGTGCGCCAGGCACAATATTTACCAGCGGTGCCATCACCATTACAGTAGCGGACTTTGCACTACAAGGCACGATCAACAATTCATCCAGTACGGATGTTATATGCCAGCAATTTCCTGCAGCACACAGTGTGAATAGTATTTATCTGTTCCGCAGCAGCGGTACATTCCGTGATATTACTGTGATGAACGATGGATTGTCATTTCTTCTCGCAGATGTGAATTGCAGAGTACTTACTGCCTATGGGGATATGGCTTATGGAGGCTATTTGACAGCCAACAATATTCAGAAGCTAATTGCATTTGGCAACCTCACTCTGCAAAACAATAATGTCGATACACTTTACCTGAATAATCCGGGCAAAACAGTCAACATGGCCTACACAGTTACTATCGGCAGTGAGCTGATTGCAAACGGAACTCCTGCTTTTCCGGTTTTCATCCAGGGCGGAGCATTTATGAATCTTGTTAAAACAGGTGGTCAGGTGTGTCTTAGTGATGTTTTGCTGAGCAATGTTCCATGCAGCGGAGGTGCGCAGTTTTTTGCCGGACAAGGTTGTGTGGATTTAGGCGGCAATACAGGATGGCAATTTGCTCCATGCACTGTTAGTTCAGATGTATGGCCGGGTGATGCCAATTATGATTTAGTATGCGACAATCTCGACATCCTGAATATCGGTGTAGCGTTTGCAGAATCAGGCCCGACGCGTGCAGGTGCTTCCAACAGCTGGACAGCTCAACCTGCAAATGATTTTGGTAACTGGTTTAGCAGTGCGGTAAATATGAAACACGCGGACTGTGATGGTAATGGTACTGTGGATTACAATGATACTCTTGCGGTAAATCAGAATTACAGTCTGAATCATCCGGCACGACTTGCCAACATCCCTAATCACATCAATTCAAGTTTGCCTCCATTGGTATTAGTTGCATCTCCGGATACTGTGGCTCCCTCCTCTACAGTATTCGTTGATGTTCAGCTTGGATCACAGACACTTCCGGTAGATAGTTTATATGGAATCGCGTTCAGTGTTTTTTATGATCCTGCAATGTTAAATGCAAGTACTGTTCATGCTGATTTTACCGGTTCCTGGTTAGGCACAGTTGGCACTGACATGATTGGATTTGCACGTAACAATGCTGTTGAAGGAAGAATTGATTTTGCATTGTGCAGAACAGATCATCAGAATATTTACGGAGGATTCGGTCACTTAGCCTTGTTTGATGTAGTGGTTGTAGACAACATTTCTACTATCAGTGAAGCATTGTTCAGTGTGTCTAATATCTCGGCTATCACTTACACTCAATTCAATCTCGCAATCGGTCGACTGAATGATACCATTACAATTGATCCGTTACTTGGAATTCATAAGCCATTAAATCTGGCATCGAACTTTTTCATTTTCCCTAATCCTGCCCGTGACAAAGTGAGCATCCTCGCTCATGATGTTCAATTAAAAAGTGTAGAGTTGTATGATATGCAGGGAAGGATAGTTGGATCAGCAGCCAGCATTGACAATGATGTTACTCTGAATACTGCTTCACTTGCTTCCGGAATTTATGAAATCCGTTGCATTACTGATAACGGAGAATATCATAGCAGACTGGAGATTGCAGGAAAATAATTTGGGTATGGTTTATAAAAAAAGCGCTTCATTTTTTGATGAATCGCTTTTTCTATGAATATAAATTTACTGCCGGAAAATTATTTATTATTCAACCGGGTCAGATTATCTTCCTTTGTCATTACTTAAAGGTTCATCAAAGGCAAGTTCAACAGTTGTTCCGTTGATTTTTTGAATTGAATTTTCAGTAAACGTTTCATTCCACTTTATCATCATTTCAACTTTTTGCATGTCCATCGCGGCTCCACCTTCCATACGGTTCCATTCAGCAACAAACGCATCGTCTTCTCCTTTGTACAACAATATCGCTTTTGCATTTCCATGAATGGTTGCATAATCTTTACCATCCGGCATACGCACAGCGATACGGGAAGGATAAATAATACCAATCTGATCCCCTGTATATGTACATTTGAATTTGACAGATGTTTTATCAGTTTCTTTATTCAGCTTCGCCATTGTGCAACTGAAATTCCCTGCGGTGAATTGATTTTGTGAAGCAGGCAAACGAAAATCCGGAACAGCAATTCCTTTGCTGTTGTTTGGTATACGGTACAAACCCTCCAATGCGAATGAATAATTTTTTACTTTGTTGTAATTCGGACCTTTTAGATTGATCACGCGGGAGGCGGATCCATATGGTTCAACAACCACCCATTTCTCGGAAGGATTTGTTTCTTTTCCTTCAATAATAAATTTACTTTCTTCCGGTTTATACATTATGAAATCACCGGATTTGTTTGTGATGCGGATTTTAAATTTTATTTCACCATCTGTCGAAACAGCATCAACAAAACTGAAGAGTAAATCTGTTGTTTCGAATTTAGTGTCTTTGTAATATATTTTTTCATACTTGATTTCTTTTGCATTTTTCTGTGATAAAGATGCAAATGAGGAGAGGCAAAGAACTGCCAGAAGAATATTTTTCATCGGTTGGGTTTTTTACAAGACAAAAATATCAAAAAATAAAAAACAACAGGACAAATGAGAGATTACCGCCTCAGGTCTTGTTTTCTTTTTTATTGAAAAAATTCAGATGATTTTGGTTCCGGTGCAGGAACAGTAAGAATTATCCTGGCACCACGAACAGATTCAATCTCCAGATTTCCACCCATCATCATCGCTCTTTCCTGCATTCCCATCAAACCAAGAGTTTTCTGTGATTCCAGTGTACTCTTTTCAATGCCACGTCCGTTGTCGGCAATAGTCAGCACAATGTTCTTGTCCACTTTCAACAAACTGCTTTTTACACGCGTAGCTTTGGAATGTCTTGCGATGTTTGTAAGTGATTCCTGGAAAACCCGGAATATTCCCGTTGACAATGACTTATCAAAGCGTTCGTCAGGAAGATTGGTTGTAAAATCCGTAAAGATCGAAGTTCGTTTGAAAAATTCCTGACTTTGCCATTCCAATGCGGCAATCAATCCCAGATCATCCAGAATTCCCGGACGTAATTCTGTGGAAATTCGTCGCACTGATTTTACTGTATCGTCAATAAGAGAAATCATGCTTTTAGCTTTTTCTTCCAGCAGAGGTTTATCTTTCGGCATTTTGCTTCTCAGCCATGAAAGATCAATTTTTAAACTTGTTAGTTGCTGGCCCAGCTCATCATGAATTTCACGGGCAATGAGAGTGCGTTCATCTTCACGAACTTTAAGAAGATGGGCAGATAATAACCGCAATCGGTCGTTCATGTGAAGAATTTCATCTTCTGTTTTTTTCTGAGTTGTGATATCCCGGGTGATTGCCAGAGAGGAAGTGATTTCTCCGGAAGGGTTTCTCATCGGAACCACATGTGACTCAAACCACCGTTTATTTCCGCGGAATGTGGTTACTTCAAATTCATACTTAAATGGTTGTCCTTCAAAGATTCGTTCGGATAGTTTGATATATTGATCCCTGTAATTATTGTCAACAACATGCAGAATACTTTTTCCTAAAATCTGCTCTGCTGTAGCTTCAAGCATTTCCATTCCGGCCGGATTCATTTCCAGTACAATTCCTGAACGATCTGTCACTTTAATGCATTCCGGTTCAGTTTGAACGATAGTGCGTAACCTGTTTTCACTCTCTGCAAGAGCCAATTCGTATTTTTTCAAACCGGTGAGGTCAAGCATCGTTCCAATCATCCGGTAAGCGACTCCCGAAGTGTCCCGGAGGATGCAGGCACGCTCATAAAAAATTCCATAGCTTCCATCCGCTTTTCGTATTCTGTATTCATTACTCCAGAAAAGACTATCAGACTGGATTACCTCATTCCAGTTTTTAATAATCCTGGCTTTATCTTCCGGATGAATTAATGTTTCAAAAAATTCAGAAGTTACTTCAAACGAATTTGGCGGATAGTTGAGGATAGCATACAAATTTTCACTCCACCATGCCTTTTGGGTTTTCAGGTCGAGCTCCCAGACACCATCATTAGAAGATTTGAGTACGTAATTAAAACGCTCATTGGCTTCCCGCACTTCTTCTTCTTTTCGCAAGCGTTCGGAAATATCTTTGATAGTTACCAGTATTCTGCCATCCGGCAATTTGGTACTCATGATTTCTGCAGGAATAACACGCTGGTCTTTGCAGAGTAGATTTTTTGCAGAAAAATAATTCGTTCCATTACTGAATAACTCAAACCATGCATCTTTTTCGTCCTGTTCACCTACAATGAGTTGCAGTAAATTTAATTCGAGCAGTTCTGAACGCAAGTATCCAAGAAGGTCCAATCCGCGACCATTCACTTCTATATTTTTTCCGTGTTCGTCAACAATGAATATGGCGTTGTCAGAAGATTCTACCAAGGCCTGAAAGCGTTGTTCGCTGTTTTTGAGTTTTTGTTTAGCAAGAATTTCCTCTGTAACATCAAGTGCAAAAACCATTCTGACTAACTTTCCTTTCCAGTTTACTGTGTGATAGTGAATATCGGCATAAAGGATACTACCATCCTTTTTTTGGTGTTTCCAGATCCCGCTATCCGCTGTTCTTTCGTTTCCATATTTAAAATGCTTCAGGTAATTTTCCACTTCTTCTTTCGGACGAATCTGAGTGGTAGGCATTGCCAGGAATTCTTCCCGTGTGTAGCCGTAATGTTTTGTCGCGGCTTTGTTGACATCAATGTATCTCAGTGTTTCCGTGTCAACGATCCATTTTGGTACTGGACTCTCTGTGAAAAGTAATTCATATTTATTATCCGAATCGAAGAATGGAGGAGAACCCTGTTTTTTGAATATGAGAGTAGTGCCGCTTGAGGAAGGATATATGGAAATCTCTATCCGTTCATTCAAGAGTGAATAATTTTCCTCCAGAATTTGTACCTGCTGTGTTTCCCGGGCATCACCCAATGCTTTAAAGAATGCCGGGAAATCCAGGCGGCTGAATTCGGAGTCAATATTTTTGCCAATAGATTTTTTCCCATGCTTTCTCAACATAGCGGCTGCCGCGTCATTCATGTACAAACACACATCGTGTTCATCCAGTCCGATCACTGCGTCAGTCATTCTTTCCAGAATATCCGGAATCGCATTTTGGTTTTCGGTGTACAGCGGGGTTTCTGTCATAACGATAACAATTAGAGACTGGCAAATAAAAACTCCATTGCAGCATGCGATTCATTTGTTCTGTCTGCGAAAAAAGAACAAATGCATGCTGATGAATTGACCGGCAACTGAATACAGCCGGATGAAAATAACTCCAATTCACCGGAATTGTTCACTCCGGTATTTAAAGATAATCATTCATTCTGAAATTTCAATTATTCCGGTGAAAAAATATGAACAGGAATTTTTAACAGTTGAAGCGAAGTGATTTCCTGTTTTAACAATTGTATTATATCACAACCGGACCGGCTTCAATGACCTCCGCTTACCTGCTGATCGAAGTCCATACCCTGTGCTTTGAGTATTTGACGTGTGCGCACAGCATGCCAAACCATGTAAACAAAACAAATAAGCGGTACGATGTAGCTGAAATGAGTAAAGCTCATTCCTGCAATACCCCCCGGAGACATTTTATCAAAATCACAGATTACCCCTTGAGCGGGAGGAATGATGGCTCCACCCAGGATCATCATGATCAAAAAAGCCGACCCCTGGCTGGTATATTTTCCAAGACCTGCAATGGCAAGAGCGAAAATGCAAGGCCACATGACTGAACAACACAACCCACTACTGATGAACGCAAACGTACTTACTTGTCCGCTTGTCAATAATCCGGTTATCATAGCGATACTTCCAAAGGCTGCCATAGTAAAAAGCATGCGCGCCGGTTTTTCATTGGCATTGAAAAATGCAGCAATAAGAAAGAACACACACAATATATATATGTAGAGATTGGTGACATCATTTCCGCGAAGGTGGTTCACAAGAAGAATAATACAGAAAGCCACCAATGGTACAACGATCGTTAAAATATTTTTGGTGGACTTCTTGAGATTAAATACGGAAACGGCGCCGGTCCATCGACCAATCATGAGACTTCCCCAATACAATGAGATGAATTGGGAAATGAATTTTGCATCCAGTCCTCCAAATTCAGGCTGGCGGAGCAAAGCTCCCATATTACTTTGTACAGTTACTTCCATTCCTACATACACAAAAATGGCAATCATTCCCATCACGAGCTGAGGATATTGCATAGCTCCCCAGCCTTTGGGATTTTTCTGCGCAGCAATCAAAGCATAAAATAATAATCCCAGAATAATGATGAGCGAACCAAGTACGAGATAGACTTTCTCATTTTCTCCAAACATGGTATTGAAGAACAACAATACTATCGTTGGTACAGCGATCATGAACAAAACAGACATTGCTTTAGAACTGTTTTCGACATGCTCTTCAAGCTTAATCGTAGGAAGTTTTTTTGAAGTCAGGAAGAAAAAGGCAACGAGAAAAAAGAGTCCGCCGAGAATAAGATATAGTGTGCGGATAGACTGAATCGTTGCATTGCCGTCATTGTTCAGGTCACCGAACAGTACATAACTCACAGCGAGAGGGCCAAGCAATGTTCCCAAAGAATTTACACCACCGGCGAAATTCAAACGGTGCGCTCCTGTAGCCGGATTTCCGAGTGCAATGGCGAATGGCTGTGCGGCAGTTTGTTGTAAAGAAAATCCCAATGCAATGATGAAGAAGCAGGCAAGTACCATTCCGAATGTTGCATGTTCGCCAGATGCAATGAAGGCGAGTGATACGGCGCCAATCACAGACATTGTAAGACCAATGATGATACCGTTTTTATAACCTATCCGGTTCAAAATATCTACACCTGAAACGGCGGAAGACAGGTACAGAAGCAGACTTCCGAAAAAATAGGCTCCATAAAAGGAAGTGTCAATCAGCTGTGATTGAAACTGATCAAGGTTAAAATGAGATTTGCAAAATGGAATGAAGATCCCATTGGAAGCGGCTACAAATCCCCAAAAGAAGAAGACTGTAACGAGTGTTGGCAAGGCTCCCTTGCTGATAACAGGGTTGTTGTTTCCCATAAATGAACGAATGGTTTTCGAATACTTTACACGGCGTTGAACAGAAAATGTGTCATCACCCGAAATGTAAAAATAGAACAATGGCCAAACCAAGCATAGTTCGTTCAAATAGTTTTGAACATCAGAAGTTCAATAGAGGCGGGTCAGAGAAAACGGAAGATGGAATCAAAAAAATGAATAAATTTGAAATGCTTTTGAATTTTTCAATCCTTCTTTTCTATGCACACTTTACGTATTGTGGTAATCGAAGATAATCAGCCTACCGCTGAGATGATTCAAGACTTTTTAAAAACAAATTTCCCCAAAGCGGAAACAATTCTGTTTTCAAGTGGGGAGGAAGCTATCGAACGGATTACGTGGAAACCGGATTTATTTATTATCGATTATCATCTTAATTCAGTCAATTCAAGGGCAATGGATGGAATCAAAGTGATGATGAAACTAAAGGATGAACACGATACTCCTGTCATTTTTCTGAGTTCACAGGAAGATGCTACTGTTTCAGCCAATACGATCAAGTACGGGGCTGATGATTATGTGGCAAAAAATAATCAGGAAGCATTCAACCGTCTTGAAATCGCAATTGGAAATGTATTGCACAATACATACTTGCAACGGGACATCATCAAGCAGCGGCGATTCGTTGTGCTTCTGGCATTTTTGGTTTTTACATTGATTACCGGAATTATGCTAACGAAATTTTTATCCTGATCGCATTTGAAGTATGCCATGACATCATATGCTCTGAACCAGTAAAAGTAAGACATCACAATTTTGGTATATATTCCCGCAACCAGTTCATTTTCTTATTGCTGCGCTCATTCCCCTTTGCAATATTGCCTCCGGTTTTTTACCCTTGAAGCGGCGCACCTTTGATTGTATTTTCCACGGCTATTTAGAAATAATCCTTAAATTTGAAACATCTGATTCTTCATTGTATTATTCATTAAATCCATACTATGCATTCCTTTCGGATCGTTGTGATCGAAGACAATCAGCAAATTGCTGAAATGACAAAAGATTTTTTAGAAATGAATTTTCCGGAAGCGGAAACTGTCGTCTATGCAACAGGAGAAGAAGCAATTCAAAAAACTACGGTTTCCCCTGATGTATTCATTGTGGATTACAATCTGGATTCAGTCGACCCCAAGGCATTGAATGGAATTCAGATTATGATGAAGATGAAAGAGAGACACAAAACACCCGTCATTTTTCTCACTGCCCAGGAAAATGCAACAATGGCGGCGAATATTATCAAACATGGAGCCTATGATTATGTGGCAAAGAGTAATCAGGATTCTTTTACCCGACTGAAAATTTCCATCAATAATGTTTTGGAAAAATCCAAGTTGGAGAAAGAAGCTGTGAAACACCGCAAGTTCATTGGCATTCTTGCAGTAGCTTTAGTGGCTCTTGTGGTTGGAATTATTTTATTGAAGGTGATGGTTTAATCCTTCACCCTTTTCCCTTTTTTAAATATTTGCACCAGTATCATCCATACTATTCCGGGAATCCATATCCAGACAAATTCACTTTTGAATACTTCCAGCCCTCTGCCGGTGAAAAAACCACTGATGCTGATGGGAGCTACATGCACAGGTCTGAATGGGAAAAAATAACGTGTTGTGTCAAAAGGCGCGAAGAGTGCTACTCCCAGCCCGCCATCTGTTAGCATATCTAACAGCGGGTGTGATGCAGTACTGAGAAAGAAATAAACAAATAGCATTGTTCTGTTTTTGCCATTAGTTTTTTCATCAGAATAAAAAATTTTCAGAACAATTAAACTCAGTAGTACTGCAAAAAAAAGTGAATGAGTGATACCCCGGTGTCCCCACAATGAATTGTATGGAATACCGGCATGAAATCCGATCGCGTCAATATCAGGAAATGCAGCACACACACTTCCAATTATCAACATTTTAAAAAGTTGCTTTCGTTTAAACACACTGCCTATTGAAATAGCAGCAAAAGCATGACTAAAAGCTGAGGGCATAATTCAAATCGATAAAGCAGGATATAGGATGAGACAATTCTCAACGAAGTTTTATACACATGAAACCAATGTATGAAAGCAACTACAGACTATTCATTTCCTGCCGGATCAGTATGTAAGATGCTCACTAACTGATTCATCTCTTAATGATTTTCTGCTTTAGAAGCCGATACCAGATCTTGAATAAAAACGGACCATTTCTCTTTCCATTTTGAAATCATCACTTTTTTTTCAACTTCACTGAGAGAACTGTAATTAATCGAATTCATGGCAAGCAATTTTAAATCTGAAAGACTCAGATCCCAGGCAAGAAATGCTTCGTAGAAATCTGCGGAAAAAGTATAGCCCATCATTCCCGGGTCATCGGGATTGATGGTTACAGGGATGCCGCTTCTCAGCCAATGAATCGCGGGATGGTTTCGAAGATCCGCTACATACCCCAACACCTGATTGCTGACAGGACAAACTTCAATCGCGATCTTTTTCTCCTTCACAAGGTCCATCAGGTATGGATGTTTTTCAATAGCCAGTCCATGTCCAATCCGCTGACTTTTCAGAATAACGGCATCCACAATGTTTGTGTTGTTTGTTCGATTGCTTTCACCGGCGTGAAAATAATAGGGTAAAGAAATACCGGAACGTCTCGCTTCCTTTTCAATTTGAAGAAATGCAGGTACGCAGGATTTCAGATCCGGCAATGGATCTTCTTCTCCTACGAGATCAAATCCGGCAATCCAACGTGGATATTGTTTGCGCAGACGCAGTGCTTCCTGCATGGAATGAATCAGTCCTGAATCTCCTGTTTGTTTCATTCTTGTAAAAATGAAACGCAATTGAAAGTCCGGTGTTGTTTTACGTACCTCATCAAGTGAATTTTTATACGAAGCTATAGCAGTATCAGAACCTTTTCCCTGTTGATCAAAACCACAGGGCCCGCCAAGAAAGGATCTTAATTCAAGAAGTTGTACATTTTCATTTGCAATAACAGATAACTCATGCGTGTTCCATGCTGAATACACTTTCTCATAGGATTGCAAACCATCAATACGTGAAAAACACTTTTCGAATTCCACCCATATATCAGGCTTGTCGAGATCTTCCGTACCAAGAGTTATGCTGTGATATAAATTTTCATCAAACTCCTTTGCATTTCCCGAACCCGCGCGCAGATCGCTGATTCTTTTCCACTCTGCTGAAGGTGCTTTGTCAAAGAAACGCATGGAACCGTTTGGATCATTGTCATTATCGGGTCCTGTATAGAGATAACAATCCGGAAGATAGGTTGCAAATTGAATCAGCCAGTGAAAATCACCAATTGCTCCCGGGTGAGCGTGCAATACTGCACCCTTCGGCATTTTTTTGAATACGGCAAAAAGAGGAGATGAGAAGATTTCATTTTTAACCCGAAGAAAATTTTTAGAAGGGGGAAATTCTCCGGTAGTTCTCTGTATTTCTTTTTCTTTTAATGTAAACAAATATTTTTCAGCAGTTTTTTCTTCTTCAGTCAGACGGATGATTGAAGCTTTATACATGCCGGCCTCTGTTTTCAAAAGTCCTTTCCTGCGTGAATCGTATTCATCCAATGAACGAACCTGGGCAAGCGATGGATAAATGCAGAAAATGTTAAGCAGAATGAAAATGAAATTCCTGATTGGAAGGGGAGAAGAAATTGATCGCATCCCACAAAGGTATTTTTATTTTAGCAATAATTCAGATGGAGCAGAGTGCTGCAAAGATTTTTTGCACGATAAACCTGTTATAAAAATCAAACAAAGCAATGCGATTCTGCACGGGAAGATGTGAGAAAAATATATCTATCGTTGAATAATTAAATGGCCGCTTTGAAATCCATGGACAACAGATCCGATGGAATAAAGATAAAAACCGGCAGCGATATCAGAACAATCAATCTGCCATGATCGGGATTCCGGAAGAACAATTCTCCGGAGGATACGACCGCCAGCATCGAGAAGGGTAAAACTTATTTCATCAGACAAAATTCCGAAACCATTCAATGACTCAATTTTTAGCTTATTCGTAGCAGGATTTGGAAAGATTTTTACGAATGAAGATTGAATTTCTGTTTCATCAATTCCTACTACCCGTGCTCTGAGTTTTACGAGGTATTCATCCTTCCCGCCATTGAACAAAGGCAATTGAGATCCTCCGTCACCGACAGCAATAACCTGATTGTTTAGATCATCAACAACTGAATTGAACACTTCGGAATTACTACTGCCAAGAGACAATTCTCCTCGTAAATTTCCTGTTTCATCAATGAGACATATCCAGCCGTCAGCATTTCCAAGTTGTGTGCTGACATCACCGCCAATTGAATTACTGCTTCCGGCAAGCACAAATGATCCATCCGGAAGTTTGCATACAGCATTCAATATATCCGAATTATTGCCACCATAGCAATGTTGCCAAAGAATGGAATCGGCAGGATTAATTTTGACAAGCCAGAAATCTTCACTGGAATTCGTGCCATGATGCCCAGTAACATCACCGTCAGAGGAAGATGCACTACCACCTACAATATAATTGCCATCCAGGCATTCAACAAGTGTAGTTGCTTTATCATTATCAGAGCCGCCATATGTTTTTTGCCACGACAAAGTTAAATCAGGATTTAATTTTAAAATCCAAAAATCATTATTGCCGTGATTGAAACTGATATCACCATCATTCGAATTAGTGGACCCTGCAATTAAATAACCTGAGTCACTGGTTTGAATAGCGGCATATGCTTCATCGTTCAGGTTTCCTCCATAGCATTTTTGTTGAAGAATGCCTGAACCATTTTCTGATAGGCGGATTACCCAGATATTATTATTTACAACAGCATGATTTCCGACAACATCACCATCAATGGATTGGGTAAATCCGGAAATCACGAAAGAGCCATCGTCACTTTGCAGAATGGAATGGCTTTCTTCTGAAGCTGTTCCCCCTAAGCATTTCTGCCATTCAATTATTCCATTATTGTCAAGTTTAACAACCCAAACATCTCTGAAATTATCGGAACTCAGATGATTACCAACCACATCACCATCATACGATTCAGTATAACCGCTGAAAGCATAGCCTCCGTTTCTGCAGGCGATTAAAGACAAAGCTTCATCATCCCCGGAACCACCGAAACATTTTTGCCAGAGAATAGTGCCACTTGAATCGTACTTCACAATCCACGCATCGTAACCGCCATGATTTCCTACAACAGGTCCATCGATACTTTCGGTTTTACCAGCAACCAGATAATTCCCGTCACCTGTTTTGATAATACAATTACCCGCATCCGACTTTGTACCTCCGGAACATTGTTGCCAAAGTGCAACAGGAGTCTGAGCAGAAATATATGAGGGAGAATTGACGGAAAGGAGTAGCAAAAACAATCCGAGAAATTTCATTCGATAGTTTCTTATCAGGCTATTTTTTGAAATTGAAGCGGGAAATGTTGAAAGAAAAAAAATATATAATGACTCATGGCAATTCATCCATGAAAATAGTCCACGAAGAATGTTGTTTGCCATTGCATTTTTGAAAAGCATAATTCGGGGAAATGAATTTATTATTACGTTAGTATAATTAATATACCTGTCCATTATTTTTTGTTTTGATGGCAATCATATTCGCTGAATTCAGATTTCCAGGATTCACCTGGTTACCGATTATCAGGATGCCATCATTTGTTTGGGAAACAGCGATTCCTTCAGAGCCGTAATTTCCTCCATAGACATAAGACCATTTGATATTCCTTCCGGCATCCAGTTTCATTAAAATCATTTTTGTATTCACACTGAGTGTAGGAACAGTTTCACCATTGGCTGTTGAATCGCCGGAACTGGTTCCGGCAAAAAGATATCCTCCATCCACAGAACGAATAACAGAACTGCAATAATTGTTGTTGGTTTGTGTTTTCGCTTCGGTGAATTCAATAGATCCGGATGAGGAAACCTTTTGAATAAAAAAATCTGTCTTGGAGGCAGTAAAATCACTGTTGCCGCCTATACAAATTCCTCCATCCTGTTCTTCAAGCATATCTGGAACAAAACGATCTTTTCCAAGTACGTTAAGAATATAAAAACCCTGTTCAGCACCATGGTAATATTTCAATAAAAAATTCAGTGGCTGTGTAGTGTATTTTCCACAAATCCACAATGAAGTGTCTTTGGCTTCATATAGAAAAGAATTGGTGTAATTATAATTGGTGATGTCTTTGCGAATGGTATTTCCGGGGATATCCACGGTGATAAGAAAGGAGTTTGAATTATGTAAATCCTTTTTTATTCCACTGACATAATATTTCCCGTTCTTTCCCTGGATCGCATCGTCAAGAGTAAGCGATCCTGCTGTCCACAATGAATCAATTTGTTTCACCCACAAAAAATTCCCTCCTGCATCCATACGTATCAGGTAAGCACGAATTCTGTTGTAAATATTGTCAACTATTGCTGTTGCGGATACTAAATATTCACCATTTGATACCTGTCGGAAGGATGCCAGTTCAAAATTGTAATCCTGTTGAAAAGGCTGCAACATCCTGCTCCATTCTCTTTGTCCGTTTTTATCCAACTTTGAAATGAAATGTAAATTCCCCTGATGCGATGAATATATAAATCCGCCATCGCTCGTTGGATGAGCCGCATCAAGGACTTCATTGAAGACGTGTACACCTGTTACTGTCGGCTTATCTTCTGTTTTGGTACAGGCCCAGAAAGCAGTTGTGGCAAACAGTAAAAGGATCCATCTGAATTTATACATATGCTAAGAATGGTTCAATATGATCTTTCTATAATAGATACGATGATCACGTACAATTTTAAGAAGATAAATGCCACTTGCCAAATCTGTAAGTCGGAGAGGAATCATTTGTTTGATTTCGGTTGACTTACTATCGTACATTCGGGTAAGTAATTTACCTTCAGCGCTCATCAAATCAACCTGTATATAAGCTTGTCCGGGGAGAATCAATACAGCGTCCTGCGAAGTTGGATTTGGATAAATAGAAATTCCACCGTGATCAGAATTCATTTCCGCAATACCTACGGTTGTGTCTGCGTAGACATCTGATATTGCTGTGCAACCATTGGAATCCGTAATTTCTACCTGATAATATCCATTTGCCAGAGCCGTAAGATTTTGTTCAGTAGCTCCTGTAATTGGTGCAGCATTGTAATACCATTGATAGGTTACTGCTTCTGTAGAACTCAAGATACCGGATTGTTCTGTAATCTCCGGCCGGTTCACTTCATGAACTTCTATCATTAACGTATCCGAAGTTACGGTTGTCGGCTGTGCGCAATATTCATTGCTGTTGAGCAGACAAAAGATTTCGTCAAAATTGTTTAATTGATCGAATGAATAGGCTCCGTTACTTTGACCTGCGAAGTTGCCATTTACGAACCAGGTAAAAACCGGTGCGTCACCCTCGTGAAAAGCAACAGGAGTACAGCTAAATTCTTCGTTACTACAGATGATCGTTGACAATGCGCTTAAACTTACTTCTGGAGTTACACGCGGATGTATTTGTAAAACAAGATCATTCGACCAGGCTATAGCAGGAACTGCACAGGCAGAACTGCTGGTAAGTAAGCAACGAATACTATCCTGATCGGATAAAGAAGTACTCACATAGGTACTGCTGTTACCTGAAACGAGTTGACCATTTATATACCATTCGTACTGAGGAGAATTTCCGCCATTTGGAGTAATGCTGTTAATGACTACAGTATCTCCCTCACAATAGCTTAGAGATGGAGAAGAGATATTCACAACAGCCGGACCGGAATTTTCAACTTGCATCAGGATAGAATTTGAAACCGCGACCGATGGTGTTGCACATGGAAAGAGACTAATCATTTCACAACTGATACTGTCACCATCGTTTACCACACTGGTGAATATGTCAGAAGAATTTCCCGCGTCTACGCCGTTGATTTTCCAACGGTAGCTGGAGCCCAAACTACCATTGTTAGGTTGAGCATGAAAATTAACAGGCAATCCCGGACAACTCGGATTGTTATCAGCAGTGATTGTAACACTCTGTTGAATTTCAGGAATAACAGTTACAGGAATAGAATTCGATCGCGCAATTGGTTGAGAACAGGGATCGCTACTCGTCATATAACAGGAAACCACATCACCATTGTTCAGAGAATTCGTCGAGAAGAAACGGTTATTTGGACCAACGTTATTTCCGTTAATCTTCCACTGGAAAAGCGGATTCTGTCCTCCGACAAGCGGTGATGCTTCAAAAGTGATACTATGTCCCTCGCAAATCGTAGCAGCAGTTGCTGTGATTGAAACGGAAGCAGTGGATCCTTCATTCCAAAGCAATGCAATTTCCTGCGAATTAAGAACTCTGTTATAAATTCTTACATCATCAATTTTTCCCTTGAATGCCCGATAAGTTGAATCTTCTGTTCCAATTCTTAAATCTGTAATTGAAGTATTGTTGATCGTGGTGAAATTAGGAAGTATCGCGGATACATCCAGAACTCCGTTAATATAAATGGAATGCAATCCTGTATTGTCCCACGTACCAACAATAAAATACCATGTTGAATCAATCAATACATGCTGACTCTGTATTCCACTTGCAGGGTGAAGTGGATTACTCGTAGCGAAGTTTGGTTTTTTGTTGTACAACCAGAGCAGATACTGATCGTCTGTTTGATTAAATTTCCATTTGGAAACAATGGATGCCTGTGATGAATTGTTTGCTCCAAGGTATACCCAGGCACTCACTGTGAGTCCTGTCGAAAAGTTGTTCAACAAAGAAGAACTGCCGATCTGAATATGATCTCTTGCACCATTAAATGTATATGCATTGTCCCTGTCGCTGAATCTGTCTCGTGTAAGTCGTGCACCGGAAGCAGTTCCGTTGAAATTATTTCCGCTGTTATCATTTGCATTTCCATTGAACGGATACCAGGCCAGCAATCCGTTTACAGGCAACACGCTTGAGTTGTTGACTGTCATCGCAATGGAATTTGAAACCGCGGTAGTCGGATTTGCACACGTGTTGTTGCTTGTTAAGATACATTGTACCACATCTCCGTCTGCCAAACCGGAAACAGTAAAGTATGGACTGTTCAATCCTGAATCAACACCATTTACCTGCCATTGGTAAGAGGGAGCACTTCCTCCGTTCAATGGTTGGGCCGAGTAAGTAACTGTAGTGCTCTGACAAATCACAGAGGACGGTGTAGATATGAGTATTGAAGGAACCAATGTTGCCGATATAGACATTGTCAAGGCGTTGGAAGTGACAACTGAGGGACTCGCGCAACTTAAATTGCTCGTCAATTCACAAGTGACGATATCATTATTGTTCAGTGTAGAACTGATGAAAACATTGGAATCGACACCAACCGGAATGTTGTTCACTTTCCAGCTGAAAAGTGGAGCGCTGCCTTCATTAAAATAATCTGCATCAAATTGTGTCGTCTCGCCCTGACAAATAGATAAATTGTCGGTATGAATGACAATCAGTGGTGTTGAAGTATTGGAAACACTCATGATGATGGCGTTGGACACTTTTGTTATTCCCAACGCGCAGAGATCATTACTCTGCATCTCACAAGTTACGGTATCTCCGTTGGTCAATGTCGCAGTTGAATAACTATTGCTTCCGGAGGAAACAGGAATGCCATTGATTTTCCATAGATAAGCCGGGGCAGTACCTCCATTTACCGGGTTTGCAGTAAATGTCACTGATGTACCGGCGCAAACAGATGCGGAAGGTGAAACAAATATTGTTACGTCCGGACTACAATTGCAGGAGCTGAGACATGAAGCACTGTTCACACGGGAACGTATAACATCTCCCGGTTGAACTCCGAAGCCATTTGAGAAATTCACACCGGAAGCAGTTTGTTCACAGTAGCTCATGATAGTGCCACCGTTAATTGGCACAGGACCTGGTAAACAACTTCCTTCAGGTGGAGAGCAATTGTCAAGTGCGCCTCCTGTCCATCCACACCATTGTGTATGGTTAGATCCCAGGTTGTGTCCGATTTCATGAGCGATGGCTTTTACACTCTGGGAATACACAGGAAAATTTGCAAAAGAATTGTCGATCGGACTGAATGCATATGCGTAAGAAGGATTACACAAAACATCGAGCCATGCAATGCCACCAACAGAAGTGCTGTGCGTGGTGAGCAAATGAGCAAGGTCGCCATTAAAAACCGGGCGTATTGTTTGAAATGTAGTGAGGTAATCATTGGAAGTAGTCAGTCCATCATAAGGATCATTCACTGTCCATACATACATTGATGAAAGTACAACAGAAATATTTTCCAGTTGATAGATTTGCTGCACCTGATTGAAAAGAGCGGAAACAAGATTGTACACTGTTGTTGTATCGCTGCCATTGTCGAGAAACATCTGGTAATCGCATTCAAAATACAAATGCACACAACCCGGCGTGCCTTGAAGAATTCGTTGTGTGATGGTATGGTTTAACTCTCTGCTGATTCTTGCAGGATCAGAAGTATGACAGGGAATTGTGGCAGACTGAAGAAGATTTTTATCATTATAAATAACATAAACCTCCATTGATCCGGTCAATTCCTTACCTAAGCGTGCAATGATGACGTTCCCTTTTTCAGCGGGTTGGGAAATAAATCCCATGCAGTTGGATGAAAAGAAACTGAAGGAAACGACAGATTTAGGATCACCGGAAATTTTTCCTGAATAATAAGCACCTTCATGATAAAGAGATTTATGTGCGCCATCGCGGGAATAGACTCCCGTTTCAATAATTCCGGATGACATTCTGCTTTGTTGCAAATCAATTGTGCAATGCCTTCCATCAGGTAGAGGAATGGAGAGAGAAAATTGTGCAGGATGATCTTTTAACAACTCATTCCGGAATGCAGAATCAATGGTGTACAACTGAATTCCTGAGCCGTATTCGTTCAGTCTTGATAATAGCGCGGCATCGTGAAAAAGATGAAACGGAGCAATTGTTGGGGTATGCTCTTTTTGTTCGGCTGAAGCTGAAATTGCAAAACAAAATATTTGTGACAGAATCAGCAGGAAAATCCAATTCACGAAAAGGGTTTTGTTGTGCGATAAATGTTTCATTGTAAAAAGCTATGAATTGAATCAGTGAATAAAAAAGATGAACTACCAATTTCGCCTGAATACAGGAGACAGATTGAAATTCTAAAGTAGAACTTTTCTTCCGAAAGAAAAAATTTTCAGGCGATTCAGGAGAATGTGTTTTTCTTCATCCTTTTCCCTCTTTGTATACGGTGAAGCGTTCAATATGCTTATCTTCATCGAATGAATACACTGTTAAAAACCGAAGAGGCTATAAAATTTATCTGTTCATTTATCTTAATATACTTATCAGGATTTCCGGCATGGTCGTTTTTCGCCTGGATTCTGGCTCCTGATATCAGTATGCTCGGTTATTTAGCCGGAACAAGAACCGGAGCAATGCTCTACAATCTGTTTCACCACCAGGGTATCGCGGTCTTAATTGCTGTATTGGGAATATTTTTACAAAACAGAGAAATTCAGTTTGCCGGTATTCTCATGTTCGGACACAGTTCTATGGACAGAATGCTGGGTTACGGATTAAAATACCCGGATGATTTTAAACACACCCACCTCGGGACGATAGGCGAGGGCGCAAAAAAAATTTGAACGAAAATAGCATTCAGTGAAAACAACAGGTATAATTTTATCCGGCGGAGGTGCTCGTGGAATCGGGCACCTGGGTATACTTCAGGCTTTGCTGGAAATGGATGTTCGGCCTTCGGTTATATCAGGAACAAGTGCCGGAGCTTTGATGGGTGCGCTGTTTGCATCCGGTCTGTCTCCACTGGAAATTCTGGGTCTTACTAAAAAAACAAAGCTGTTCAGTTTGTCTGACCTGGAATTCGGACAAGCAGGAATTTTTAACATGAAATCGATGGAGAACACCATCAAAAAATATATTCCAGCAAATACATTTGAGTCCCTGAAAATTCCTTTACATGTTACTGCAACGGATATTGTAAAAGGGGAAACCGTTTATTTTTCAGAAGGAATTCTATCAACTCCTTTGATGGCTTCTGCCTGTGTTCCGTTTGTATTTAAACCAATTCAGTATCAAAACAAGTTGTTGTTGGATGGAGGAATACTGAACAATTGTCCGGTTGAACCTATAGCCGGAACATGTGATATTTTGATCGGAAGTCACGTAAATTCCATCAGTACGAATATTGAACATTTGAAAATGAAGGATATTGTAGACAGAAGCTTTCATTTCGCATTGAATCATTCAGTGTATTCCAAAGTGAATCAACTCAATTTGTTTTTTGATCCTCCTGACATGAGCAGGTTTGCCATGTTTGAAATGAACAATGCGGATGATATATTTTCATTTGCGTATGATTATGCAAAAAGTAAAGGAGAAGAAATAAAACGTATAATGAACGGGTAGAAAATGCATGGATTATCCATGATTTTCCACCCGATTCAATTGGCAAAAAGAATTACAAATCAAATTTCAGAGATTTCGCGACGTCTTCTTTAGAAGCGACAGCATCACGGTTCAAATCAAGAGCGAATACACAAATACCGCTACGCTTGTTGTATTTCTGTTTGAACTCTTTGGGATGAATGGCAGCGATACGATTTCCTTTCAGCACCACCCATATCAGGTTTTCGCTGGAAGGATCATAAGAAAACTGATTCAGAGTGTTCGGATAATAAGTAAACACAGTGTTGAGATTTTTGTCAACATGAAACACACTCTCCGGTTGTATAGGTTGTCCGTGTTGATCCTCAAAATGTGCGACCACTTTTGCGCCTGCTGGTTTGCCGGTTGGTCTGTCGCAATTCCAAATCCCGAATCCATCAATTGTAAATTGTCGCATGACAGCTGTCGAAGCGGAATAATTCGTCGTAATATAACGCCCGTTGCTTGCATAGTAATCGCTTGTGTCCCGCTGGAATTTGAGAAAAGATTTTCTGTGGGACTGCAATCGATCTTCCTGTACCTGTGCGTAGGAAGGGAAATATTCTTTAAATTTTTTTCTGGAATAATCTGATCTGTTCATAGGCAGTACATGTATTTGCATGGAATCGTTTTCCCCATACATGCTCAACAGATAGCTGCCTGAATCCTCATCATAACGAACTGTGAAATCATTCCACTGTGTTGATGAATTAGGATTTGTTTTTGAGGATTTGTCTCTTGAAAATAATCGACTGGACATGGATGATGCATCATCACCAATATACACCCAGTTGACTCTGTTCATCCATCTTTCTTCATTGCACTGTGCAGCTTTATTCGTTAGCTTAAATGAAAAACTTCCGGGTTCTTTTTTCATACCGAAGAAAAAACTTCGTTTGGGTTGCACGGAGTTTACCCGATAAATCTGGAAAGACGAGTTATATCTTGTATAGGTAAATTTTTGTTCAACAGAATCTGCCCAATTCACTTTCGTTTTCATCACAGCATTTTCATCCGCATTCACCACTACAGCATCTTTACCTTTATAGACCCATTCATTTTTCTTCCGATCAAAATAATACAGATTGTAATCGTTAGAATTTTTCACCGATGCGAGCATCACATTTATTTTATTCTTTGGGTTCACATACAGTGGTACATTGTCTTTGCTTGCCACGAGTTCCATCATACCCGCAGATTCCAGTTGCGCTGAATCGCCGTTGTGATAATTCATCGGGATCCCACTGAGGAAAATATCCAGGAAGTTGTGGTATTCACGAAAATTTATTTCCACATTTCCTTCAACCACCTTTCCGTCTTTATCCACAAAAGCACGTGGGGGTATTTGTATGAGAGAGTGTTTCGCGGAAGTAAGGAGTTGTCCGACATTCGCGTCCACAACCCACTTTTGCAAACTCACCCGTATGGATGGGAGTGGGGGATGAATTCCCGAAGGATGAATGGATTGAGAAGGATCCGGAAGAGACTGTGGATTTTTTTCGTCCAATTCGGGGACATCAATTTGATCCCCGTTGATTTCGCTCGAATCAGATTGATCAACCATGGAGATAGCTTTATCATCCGTTATGGAAGATAAATTCTCTTGACCGTTATCCGGGATAATTTTTACTTCCCGGTATTGAGTGAAAAGAAAAACAGCAGTTGCAATAAGCGTACTGAAAAAGAGAAATAGCATTCCACTTCCGCCGGGAATTTTTTTCCCGCGATAATTTTTGTTGGTAAACATTTTGACCTCCCCTTTTTTAAAAATGTGATAAATAAGATTCAGGAAGTAGTTGTGTTTTCCGCTTTCAGATTTTAGTTGGTGAATAAAAAGAATTAGAATTCGTACTCGTGTAGAAAGAACGGGAGCGATCTGTTGATTATTTTATTGCCGAAAAATTTTCTGTGAAACAGGCTACAAAAAAAACCGACCCATTGACTTGCCTGACAATGGGTCGGTTTCTGTCTTTAAAATTTCTATAGAGATTAGTTTTTTACAATCTTCCCTTGTTTGGCAAGTCCGGAAGAGGTAGTGATTTCATAATAATAAATGCCTTTACTTAAATTTCCCGTTGGAAGTGTTGTTTCCCCCTGAAAAATCCGCTCTGTAAGTTTACGTGAAGTAACATCATACAGTGTGAAAGTGAACTGTTCATTTCTACCCATAGAAACGGTAAGTTGTTCGGTAACCGGGTTGGGGTATACCAGTGCATTTGAATACATGTTTTCCGAAACACCCAAAGCCTGACAATGAGGAACAGTTTCGGCCAATTGGTTTCTGTCATACAAACGAACATCATCCAGAATTAGCTCTGTGCAGGATGAGCACATGTGTCCCCAGTTAGTAAAGCGGAAAGTATGTGTTGAGGAATTGGCAATGAACTGCACGATGAATCGTCTGCCAATGCCTGTAACCGGTGAACTTCCGGGATTGCGCAGATACATATTTCCGAAACCAACATCCAGTCCGAATACCCCGGCGATTGGGAAGCTGCCGAGATCTTCACCGCCGGCCCAAAATTCCAGAACATAAACTCTGCCTACTGTCAGTCCCAGTACAGTTTGAGACAAAACAACACCCGTATCATTTCCATAAGCGGCGCCATTCATTGGAAGTCCTGCAGGTATACCGGTTAACTGGCATCCTTCAGTCAGCATGCAGGAAGTATCTCCGGCTGTTGGGCAAATATCGCAGAAGCTGTTCCCGAAATAAACAGCGGTGTTTCCTTCCGGAATGATGGAATAATTAGCGTCGCAGGCATCGGCATAAGTAGAAGTACCGCCACCGGTACACACCCATCCCGGGAAATTGCAATTGTAATAAGAAGAATTCGGGCAGTAGGAACTGTTGAACCAATTGTTCGGTACGCAGTTGGTGTTTTCAAAGCTACCATTGTAAAGAAGGTTGGTTACACCGCTGCTGATGGAATCATTTTGATCATAGCAAATCACACAAATCACCTGTGCAGAAGAGTGTAGGTGGGTAGAAACTGCAAGAATGAATAAGAGTAAGAGTTTTTTCATATATTATTTTGTTGGGAATGATAAATTGAAGCGTGAGTAGTAGAGAGTGGATAAGGAAATAATCAAATGAAACTGACAAGAGTTGATTAATTGCAGAAATACAAATCAGCTATGAATCAGAAGCAATCATGGGTTAAACAAAAGAAAGCACACGACTCAAAATCCTGTCTTTATTTTGGATTCAAGGTAGACTAATTATTACGATGATCCAAGAGAAGGAATGAAAATTATGAATAGCTCTTTCTGGATTTTGAATCAACTTTTGCGAGAAAAATCAGGTTTTTTTTGAAGAATGAAGAAGTAAGCGAGTGCTTTACTTTTTGATGACAATGTTAATTGTTGTGTGGAGTGCATGGTTGAGAAGCAACACTGCTCACTCATACTGTTTCTCAGACTGTTTCTAAAACCGCCTGGTTAAATAGAAACAGAATCAGAAACAGTGTGAAGTACACGGTGGAATAGCGACACTGTTCACTGGCAGTGTTTCTCAGACTGTTTCTAAAACCGGCTAATTAAATAGAAACAGAATCAGAAACAGTGTGAAGTACACGGTGGAATAGCGACACT
>CALMQM010000014.1 GCA_937871435.1 uncultured Bacteroidota bacterium
CTTATACTTACAATGTATCTGACGCGAATGGTTGCACAGCATCCTGTTCAGTGACAATCACTGAGCCGGCTGTATTGACGATTACTTGCACACCTTCTAACGAAAGTTCACCTGGCGCAAATGATGGAACAATTACCATCGTTGCTTCCGGTGGTACTGCTCCATATTCAGGTGATGGTCTCATCAGTGGATTGGCAGCCGGTACTTATACTTATAGTGTTACTGACGCAAATGGTTGTTCAGCTTCATGTACAACTACTGTTGGAACAAATTGTGTTCCTTCAACTGACCCTACCGGTGCTTCTGCATCTTCTGCTCAGGTATGTCTGGGTAATTCTGTCACGCTTACAGTTTCCGGTGGAAGCTTAGGTTCTGGTGCAGATTGGGTGTGGTATGAAGGTGGCTGCGGAGCAGGCGCTCCAATCGGGACAGGTGCTTCAGTAAGTGTTACTGTTTCCAGTCTTGGTACGCATACATATTTTGTTCGCGCGGAAGGAATTTGTGGAACAACTGCTTGTGTTTCCGTAAGTGTAACAGGTATTTCTGTACTTCCTGCCCCGATAACTATACTTTCTGCTCCTGTTAGTGGATGTATTGGTGGAAGCGGAACAGTAACATGTTCTTCTGTTGCTGGTGCTACAGGATATAGCTGGACGGCTCCTGCAGGTGTGTTGTTAAATGGTGTTTCCGGAACAGTAGTAACAGCTACAACTTCTGTAACAGTAACATTTACCGCTTTACCTCCAACAGGAATCAGCGGTTGGAACATCTGTGTATCCGGTGTAAATGCTTGTGGTACCAGTCCGAATACTAAGTGCTACTGGATTCGTGCTACTATCTCGACTCCTTCGCCAATCTCAGGATCTGTTGTAGGTTGCCCGGGAACAAGCGGAAGCTATAGTGTTACTCCTGTTGATGGAGCTGCACAGTATGTTTGGACAATCACAGGTGCTGCCGGATTAAATGGAGGTGGCGCTACTGTGACCACTACTGTACCGAATGCGACTGTAAACTTTGCAGGTGGATTTAGCAGCGGTTCATTGTGTGTGTATGCTAAAACATCATGTGGATATAGTGGAGCAAGCCGTTGCTTGTCAATTGCAGCAGCTCCTGCATTACCTGGCGTAATCTCAGGATCAACTACAATTTGTCCGGGATCTTCTTCTGTATATTCTATAGTAGCTGTTCCGGGTGCTGCATCTTATATCTGGACTGTAACAGGTTCTGGAGTATCAGTAGTAGGTGCAGGACTCAGCGCAACAGTCAGCACAACTTCCGCATTCACAAGTGGTAGCGTATGTGTTGTAGCTGTGAGCTCTTGTGGATCTCCTATTGGTAACAGCGCACAACGTTGTAAAACAATTGGTACAGGTAAATTGGCTACTCCCGGAAATATCACAGGTGATCCTACAACTGGTGTGTGTGGTCAGACTTACCAGTATTCAATTCCTTCTATTGCCGGAGCAACTTCAGGTTACAATTGGTCTGTACCTGCAGGTGTAACTGTGATTGGACCATCTAACTCCAATACAATTACATTGCAATTCCCGTCAAACTTTGTTTCCGGAACATTGTGTGCAAATGGTGTAAATGGTTGCGGTGATGGATTTACACGTTGTGTGAATGTGTATGGTAACCCAGGTACACCGGCATCTATTTCTGGTAGTACAAGTGTTTGTGCCGGGGCAACTGAAGTTTACACATGGCCATCAGTACCTGGTGCAACATCTTATCAGGTATTTGTTCCTGCCGGAAGTACCGTGTTAACAGGTTCTCCAACAGTTAATACAACTGCAGTTATCCAGTGGGGTTCAATTGCAGGAAACGTTGGTGTGAAAGCAGTGAACGGTTGTGGTGTATCAGGAACCAGAACACTTCCTGTCAGCATCTCTTGCCGTGTTGCACAATCTGTTAATTCATCCAATGGTGTTGAGACCAAGATTTATCCTAACCCTGCACATGGTCAGTTCAATGTAAGTTTTGAAGCATCCGTAGCGGAAAGATTTACATTGAAAGTTGTTGATCAGACTGGTCGTGTTGTAAGAGAGGAAATCATGTCAGCTCAGGAAGGAAACAACGTTCAGCAATTGGATGTTGCAGATCTTGCAGCGGGTGTTTATCTGGTAGTTCTCGAAAGCAAACAAAGCGGTATCAGTAAATATCCATTGTTACTTCAATAATTGAATTATAAAAACTCAGACTATGCCGGGCTTTGCGAATCAGCAAAGCCCGGTTTTTTTTTCTCATTTTACTGTTTTTTCATTTCTGAATAAAAATCATTTGCTCTGAAAGCCTTTACTGTGGCTCAATTGCAGCGGTTGCAAATTGTCTCAAAAGTTAAAAACCGCTGAACCTATTGTTAAATGTGGCTTTCAGGGGGTACGTTTACCAACTTTAATTATTTATTGGCCAAAAAGGGCTGGCAATAGAGGTTTCAGGGACTTACATTGATATAAATTTCAGGATTCCTCAAATTACTGAAGAATCCTTTTTTCTAAAGTGAAAGTCCCGGTGATGCCTGTGCCTTTTGAATTCTTGCCTGCTTTTTCAATTGGCATTGGATCATTTAATCAATCAACATCATTTGAGTCAAGCAGGCTGTGCTGCTGTTATTCCTGTAGTTGGTTGATTGAATAATTTATTTGCTTAACAAATTATAGCCTGGTTTTAACACTTGAGAATTAATCCTTTTACCGCCCAAAACCGGTGCCTCACATAAATAATTCCAGTGCTTCCAATAATAAAATTGATATGCCATAGACTCACAAATTATTTTATATCAAACGAACCCCCAAAACGTTGAAACACATGAGAACATTTATACCCCTAAGGAGAAGCCTTGCTTTTCTGACTCTTTTACTGGTGATGAGCTTCACCCAGGAAAGAGGATTTTCTCAAACTATTTCCAATTCTTGTTCAGGTGCCAATCAGATTACGGTTGGTAATTGTACTTCCAATCAGGATGTGAATGATAATACCGTGAATGACCCTTCAGGTTCAGGATGTATAAACGGGTTGTCAAGAGATGGCTGGTTTTATTTCGTTGCAAACTCAACCAGAACAGGTGTTGTATGGAACGATAACAATTCAAGCAGGGATGCTGCGCTGGCGGTTTATACTGGTTCGTGTGGATCTCTGACACTTTTTGCTTGTGCGGATAATAACGGACAAGGTGCAGATGAATCATTGAGTCTTACAACTGTTGTGGGAACTACATATCGCATTCGTATCGGAAGAATGTCCGGAGGTTCAGGTAACTTAAGAGGATCTGTATGTGTTTACAATCTCCCTCAGGTAACAAGCTTTAATCCAACTACCATTTGTACCGGTTCTCAACTGACAATTACAGGAACCAGTTTTACCGGAGCTACCGGGGTTACCATCAATGGAACAGCAGCTACTTCGGTAACAGTTGTGAATTCTACAACAATTACCTGTACAGTTGCTTCAGGAACAACATCAGGAACAGTAACAGTTACTAATGCCGGAGGCTCAAGCAGTAGTGCATCTTCACTTACTGTCAATGCTACACCTGTCGGTACTGCAACGCCAGGCACTCAGACTCTTTGCGGCAGCGGATCAACATCCGTTGCTCTCAGCAGTACAGTAGGAGGCACTTCTTACTCATGGACTGTTGTGGAATCAAACGTAACGGGTAGTAGCGATTGTCCCTCTTCCTGTGGATCCAGTATTGCTCAATCTCTCAGTAATGTGAATGGTACTTCAACAGGAACAAGCACATTTACCATTACTCCGGCAACAGCTTCCTGCACAGGTAATACATTTACCGCGACGATTACTGTACGTCCAAAACCAGTAGTTTCTGCAAATAATCTTACTCCGACTATTTGTAGCGGTACAGGTCCGGCTGATGCACTTTCAAGTACTGTTTCAGGAACCAGCTATGCATGGACAGTATCTCAATCAGGTGTAAGCGGAGGCAGCAATTGTTCTTCCTCTTGTGGTTCTTCTATCAACCAAACACTGACTGCGAGCGGCGTAGTTGCCGGAATTGCTACTTATACCGTAACACCGACTGCAAATAGTTGTTCAGGTAACACACTTACCGTTACCGTTACAGTAAACCCGAAACCGGTCGCCACGATTACACCTTCTTCTCAGTCACTTTGCAGTGGAGATGCTACTTCATTATCGTTGACAAGCAATATTGCTGGAACGACTTTCAGTTGGACAGCTTCTCAGAATGGAGCAAGTGGAGCAGGTAGCGGATCCGGGAATTCAATTACTCAATCATTGACCAATACTGCAGCCGGTACGATGGGTACTGTGACATATACAGTGACGCCTACTGCAAGCGGTTGTAACGGAAATACTGCTACTGCGTCCGTGAAAGTGGCCCCAAAACCGACAGCGACACTGGCAAGTTCTCCCGCTGAAATTTGTGAAGGCTCATCGGCTACTCTTACCTCTAATGCAAGTGGTGGTATCGGTGGTGTGGTAACCGGAAGTAATAACACGGCGTTTACCATATCTACGAGCGGAACTCCGACAGTCAATAGCACGATCACGATGCCTGCAGCATATATTTCAGCTGCGTCGAAGATTACATTGACAATGAATATTAATCATACCTGGAGCGGTGATTTGATAGCGACTTTGATTTCTCCAAATAACGGAAGTGCAATAATTTTTAACAGACCGGGTGGAACGAATAATGATGACGATTTAAGCAGCGCAGGAAATTATTCTTTTGCCACTTCATTCGCTGCAAGTTTTCCACCTAATGTTAATCCGATCACCAATGGAAATTATAATGCAACATTCTCAGGTATAACTTTCCCGATAAACAATGCAGCAGGAACCTGGACATTAAAAATCGAAGACAAAGCAAATCAGGATGGAGGCTCTTTGAATAGTTGGTCACTGACTATTGATCAGGGAAATTATTCTACTGTATTTAATGGCCCACCAAGTATAGGGGCAATCTCCTATTCAGGTGTGGCTAATTCTGTAGCAACAACATCTGTAACTCCTTCATTAGGATCAAATCTGTACAACAGTATAGTGACAGATGCGAATGGTTGTATTTCATCTCCTTCTGCGGATGTAGATGTAACAGTAAACCCAATTCCGGTTGCAACAGCCAACCCTGCAAATCAAACAGTCTGTTCAGGAATATCCATTGCAGATATTCTTTTTGGAACAAGCAACGCAGTGTCAGGGACTCAATTCAGCTGGACAAGGGATCATGTTGCGGATGTTAGCGGAATTGCTCCTGCAGGTTCCGGTGATGTAAGTGGAACCTTGACGAACACTACTTCTGATCCTATTACTGTGACTTTCACCATTACTCCAACTGGTCCGGCACCATCTGCATGTATTGGTTTACCAATTTCTGCAACTGTCCTGGTAAATCCTAGTCCTGTTACCATAACAACTCCTAATTCAGAAATTCTATGCGAAGGTGGCACCAGCAACATTTCCCTCAGCAGTGCTACATCAGGAACAACATTTTCATGGACTGCAAATCCTGATGCTGACATCACAGGAGCGGGAGCAGGTTCCGGAAACAACATTCAACAAACACTGAATAATTCAGGGTTGGCTACAGAATCTGTTGTATATACAATTACTCCAGTTGCCAATGGCTGTACCGGAACGGATGCGATTGCAACTGTTCAGGTATCCAGTGTGCTCAACGCAACTGCAACTATAGTAACGGATGTTAGTTGTAATGGTGGTGCGGATGGATCAGCTTCTGTAACTGGAAGTGGAGGTACAGCACCTTATTCAGTTTCACCATCGACGACTGGCTTGTCTGCAGGGTCTCATTCATTTACTATCACTGATGCAAACGGTTGTACTGCCGTATCAAATACAATTATAATTTCTGAGCCAACAGCATTGGTTGCCACCTGTTCGGTAGTGACGAATGTTTCTTGCAATGGAGGTTCAGATGGATCAGCTCAAATTGCAGGATCCGGTGGAACAGCGCCCTATACAGGTGAGGGAACAATTTCCGGTCTTGCAGCAGGAACCCATACTTTGTCTATAACTGATGCAAATGGATGCAGTGCGTCTTGTACTATAACAATTACACAACCCGATGTATTATCTGCAATCTGTTCAATGTCTACCGCAGTTTCTTGTCATGGTGGAAACGATGGTGCAGCGACAGTAAGTGCATCTGGTGGTACAGCCCCATATACTGGCACAGGTACATTTACAGGTCTTGCGGCCGGTACTTATACGTATACAGTATCAGATGCCAACGGTTGCTCTGCAAATTGTTCGGTAACTATTACCGAACCTGCGGCTTTAGATGTGTCTGCAACTTTATTTGCTGATGAATCCTGTCCGGGTTCAGGGGACGGTAGTATTACAGTTTCTGCAAGTGGTGGAACTGCGCCATATACCGGCACAGGACTGATGTCCGGATATACTGCAGGTAGCTACTCATTCACAGTAACAGATGCAAACGGATGCAGTGCAAGTGCGTCTGCAACTGTAGGTACATCAGGAATTGTTTCTTCTTCAGCAAGCTCCATCACTGCTTCTTCCTCGATTATTTGCTTAGGATCTTCAGTAACATTAACTGTTGTTGGAGGAAATTTAGGGACATCTGCCGATTGGGTATGGTACGAAGGAGGTTGTGGAGCAGGGGCTGCAATCGCAACCGGCTCAACTGCCAGTGTGGTAGTTTCCACTCTTGGTAATCATACTTATTTTGTACGTGCGGAAGGTGCTTGTGGTGTTTCTGGTTGTGTTTCAATCACTATTTCCGGAATCAATACACTTCCTTCCCCAATAGCTATTCTTAGTGCACCTGCAAGCGGATGTGTTGGTGGCACAGCCTCTATCACTTGTGCGACAGTTCCGGGTGCTACTTCCTATAACTGGATAGCGCCTGCAGGAGTTCTCATCAATGGACAAAATAGTCCGGTGATTTCTGTTTCTACTACAGTGACCCTAACATTCACAGCACTTCCACCGGCTGGAACTTCCGGCTGGAATATTTGTGTTGCCGGAGTGAATCCTTGCGGAACAAGTGCCAATACAAAATGTCATTGGGTCCGCGCTACTATTTCTACTCCTTCACCAATTGCAGGTTCAACTATCGGATGTCCCAGTTCAAGCGGAACATACAGCGTAAATGCTGTCGATGGAGCTGCTCAATATGTTTGGTCAGTTACCGGAAATGCGACAATAAATGGTGGTGGAGCTACTGTGACTACTACTGTTCCGAACGTAACTGTTAATTTCGGTAATGCCTTCTCAAGTGGTCAGATATGTGTTTATGCTAAAACTTCTTGCGGATATTCAGGCGCGAATCGTTGTCTGAGTGTCGCGGCAGCTCCTGCAATTCCGGGTGCTATTAATGGATCAAGTACAATTTGCCCGGGTTCTGCTTCTGTTTATTCTATAACTCCAGTTACAGGCGCAGTCTCCTATCTGTGGAGTGTCACCGGCTCCGGAATTTCAGTAGTTGGTGCAGGAACTTCGGCTACAGTCAGCACTACATCAGGTTTTACAACAGGAAGTGTTTGTGTTATCGCGGTGAGCGCATGTGGTTCGCCACAAGGAAACAGTCCGCAACGTTGTAAAACTCTTGGTACTGGAAAATTGCCAACTCCCGGAAATATTACCGGTGATCCTACAACAGGTGTTTGTGGTCAAACCTATCAATACACAATTCCGTCAATGGTTGGCGCGACTTCCGGATATTCATGGTCATTGCCATCAGGAGTAATTGCTTTGAATCCTCCAACAAGCAATACCATTACACTTCAGTTCCCTTCTAATTTCGTCTCCGGTCAATTGTGCGTGAGCGGAGTGAATGGATGCGGAAATGGTTTTAGCAGATGTATCAACTTATTCGGAAATCCGGGAACTCCGGCAAGTATTAGTGGTAATAATGATGTTTGTGCGGGTGCTACAGAAGTGTATACCTGGCCGTCAGTTCCTGGCGCTACTTCTTATCAGGTCATTGTTCCGGTTGGAGCGACGGTATTAACTGGAACTCCAACAGTAAGTACAATGGCTGTTATTTTGTGGGGTACTACCGGAGGTAGCATTGGTGTAAAAGCAAACAATGGATGTGGTAATTCCGGAACCCGAACTTTGCCGGTTAGCATGTCTTGTCGTCTGGCTCAAACAATTGCTGCCAGCAATACTGTTCTTGATACAAAAGTTTATCCTAATCCTGCACACGGGCAGTTTAGTGTTCAGTTCAATTCAGATGTTCAGTCAGAATACAAAGTGAAAGTCATGGATCAGACAGGGCGAACAGTACGCGAAGTTGTAGTGCATGCTTCTGTTGGAAATAATGTTCAGCAACTCAATGTGGAAGATCTCGCAGCCGGATTGTATCTGGTGGTTCTGGAATCAGACCACACAGGAATAAATAAATATCCATTATTGTTGCAATGATTTGAAAATTAACAATTTTGTAAGCCTTCCGGATTGTCCGGGAGGCTTTTTTTATGGAATGAAAGGAAAAAGGATGAGGTGCTGAAACAAAATGCAATGTTTAGAGTAAACTGTTACGATATAAGGGAAGCTATTTCCCATTCCTATCGATTCAAAAGAACCTAAGACAGTGAAGTCTATTTTACGTTTCATACCGATACTCGCAATAGGATTATTGTATTCCTGTATTCCACAGAAATCAATGGTTTATTTTCAGGATCATAACCATCAGGATACAATTGTGACTTTTCAGGATACGGGCTATTTGGCAATTATTCAGCCCAATGACATTCTGACCATCTATGTTGCCAGTGTCAGTCTTGAAGCGAGTAAATATTTTAACTTCATTGAGAAGCCGGATGATGCAAACTCAATGGCAAATGGCTACCTCGTGGATGCACGCGGAAACATTCAAATGCCATTAGTTGGAGATGTGAAAGTTTCGGGTCTTACATCTTCCCTCGCAAGAGATACGATAGTAAGCAAATTAGCGCGTTACCTTATTAACCCCTCAGTTAAGTTGAATATCCGAAACTTCAGAGTTACCGTAATGGGAGAAGTATTGCATCCTGGTGTTTTTACAGTTCCAAATGAAAAACTCACGCTTCCGGAAGCGCTTGCACTTGCAGGAGACCTGACCGTTTTCAGTCTCAGGGAAAACATCATGGTCATTCGTGAATTAAACGGCAGGAAAGAATTCGGAATCGTGGACTTGACAAACCGCAATCTGTTCAATTCACCATTTTACAATCTGCATTCGAATGATATCGTTTATGTAGAGCCTTCCAAGAAGAAGAAATTCCTGGCTCAAAATTATTACCGCGTTCTGCCAATCATTTTTGGTGGAATTGTTGCACTCATTGCCGTCTACGGACTCACAAAATAAGTATCGGAATTTTTTTCCGGATTTCATCATGAATCAAAACGCCAACATAGCTCAGGATCAACTTGAACAGGATGACCAGGGACTCAACCTGATGCATTTCTTTTTCAATTACGTTGTCAGGTTCTGGTATCTGTACCTCATCAGTATGGTCATGGCTTTGCTCTTTGCTTATTATTACAATTGGTATGTTACGCCGGTTTATAGTGCAAGCGGATTAGTCATGGTGAAGCAGCCTAAAAGTTCCACCGATGCAGCGGACATCCTGAAACAATTAAACGATTTCACCACCGACAGGAATATACAGAATGAGATTGAAGTGCTGCAGTCGCGTTCCTTGATTTCGAAGACAATCAATGATCTGAATTTTGATGTTACATATTTCCTGAAAGGGAATCTTAAAACCAGTGAGTTGTACAACAACTGTCCTTTCAAATTCAAATATGACACATTGCGTTTTTTTGCTTATACCATTCCGGTGAAAATTCATATTCTGAGTGATTCTAAATATGAACTGGCTTTTTTTAACCCAAGAGAAGATAAAGAAATAAAAGAAACGCATTTGTTCGGAGAGCGTGTGAATAACCAGTTGGGCTCTTATTCTCTCGAGAAAAAAGATTTTTTTAATAACGCTGCTTACAAAAATCCTGACTACGACAAACGTAATTTTATACTTCGTTTTAATTCGGAAGATGCCCTGATCGACAGATACCAGCGCGCGATAGAAGTTTCAATTGCCAATAAACAATCTTCGGTTTTAAAATTGACAATGGAAGATCCTGTTCCTGAAAAGGCAGTGGATTTCATTAATAAGCTTGTAGAAGTCTGGCTTCGCAGCAATATCGAAGAGAAAAATGAATTGGCCAGAAATTCACTCGCATTCATTGATGAGCAGCTTGCATTGATTTCAAAAGATCTGGATGAAGTGGAAGGCGAATATGAACGTTTCCGCTCAGAAAAAGGAATCACAGATGTAACCGCTGAAGCCTCTTCATTCCTTGATGCCGCGAAAAATTACGATGCAAAAATTTCAGAATTGGACCTGAAGCTCAGCTTCATGTCTTATCTGGAAAATTATGTGCGTGAGGAAAAAAATCTTCGTGGTATGTCGCCGGCAAGTATCGGTATTGACGATGCCTTGCTTCTCAAATTAGTGACGCAACTTAACGATTTGCAAGGCCAGCGTGATATGTTATCGGGTTCTGCTACTCCTGATAACCCGCGAATGGTGGAATTGAATCTGGCCATTCAAAATACCAAAAGTGACCTGCTTGAAAATATTAAAAGTATTCGCGCCGGTTTAAAAGCTTCTCAAACTGAAGCTACCGCCCAGCTGAGCAGGGTAGAAGCGAAAATAAAATTGCTCCCCGGATCTCAGCGTGTGATGGTCAATATCGACCGCCAGCGTACTGTGAAGGCAACTCTGTATACTTACCTCATGCAAAAGAGGGCAGAGACTGCTATCATACTTGCTTCAACAATTTCTGATAATAAACTTGTAGACAGAGGGCACGCCATTTCAAGACCAGTTCGTCCGGTAAAAAGTGAAGTGTTTGCAATCGCAATATTGATAGGTCTGTTGCTTCCGGCCGGTTTCACATATTTCCGTGATGCTTTGAATGATAAAATACGTGACCGGCTCACGCTCGAACGATCAACTTCTATTCCTTTGCTTGGAATTGTAGGATTAAGCAATGTGGAAGCTGAATTGGTCGTTCATGACAACCCGAAAGGATATATCGCCGAGGCTTTCCGTTCCATTCGTACCAACCTTCAGTATTTTCAACCCGATCCTAAAAAGACAACTACTGTTTTGGTGACGTCTTCAGTGAGTACGGAAGGAAAAAGTTATTGTGCGCTCAATCTGGCCGGAATAATCGCTCTCTCAGGAAAACGAACAGTTCTTGTAGGTCTTGATCTGCGTAAACCAAAATCTCCGGAGAGATTTGATCTCAAGAGTGAAACCGGTGTTAGTAATTACCTGATTGGTGCCGCTTCACTGGAACAAATCGTGCAGGTATCCGGAGTGAAAAATCTTGACTTTGTACTTTCCGGACCAAAACCACCGAATCCATCCGAATTGTTGTTGAGTGAAAAGATGGATGATTTGATGGAATTTTTAAAGGAGAAATACGAATACATCATTGTGGATTCTCCTCCCATTGGGTTGATTACCGACGCGATGATGCTTACCAAATATGCAACGTCTACAATTTATGTGGTTCGCCAGAATGTAACACGTAAGCACCATCTTGACATCATTAACAAGATGTATAAAGATGGGCGTATTCGCAACCTAAGTATCATTCTTAATGCCGTTAAAGCCGGAAGCTTGCCTTATGGTTATGGCTATGGCTATGGTTATGGCTATGGTTATGGCTATGGCTACGGAAGCGGATATGGTTATTACGAAGACGAAGAAACAGGGAAAAAGAAAAAATTGTTTTCCCGAAAAAATAAAGTAAAAGAGAAGCAACAAAAAGATAAGCCCGGCAAGTCACATTGATAGCCCTGCAGTTTTTATTTCTAACTGGTTTCTCTCCGAAATATTTCGCATGAAGTTTTTCAAAAAACGCCTGGATACTGAAAGTAAAACGCTTTTTAAAAACAGTACCTGGGTTTTTTTCTCTAACTTCTTCAGTACCGCTCTGGCTTTTTTACGATCAGTTGTTATTGCCCGCGGATTGGGAGCAGAAATCTATGGTACTTATGCCATTGTCGTCGCTTTTGTTGCCCTCATTCAGGAATTCCTCAATCCGAATATCGGAACAGCGCTGATTAAGTTTGGTGCCGAATACCACGACAAAAACAGAATAGATAAACTCACTGCCATGGTGAAAAGCAGCTTGAATACAAGCTTTATCATGGCTATCCTTTCTGTTGCTGTAATAGCGATATTGAGTTTCGTTTCCTATTCAACATTTATAGAAAAACCGGGTTTGCACTGGTTCATCATTGCGTATGCTCTGGCGGCAAGTATTACCTATGTAAATTCCATCTCCCGCGGATTACTTCGCCTGTATTTTAAATTCAAACTTAGTTCTATTATTCAGATGATCATGGACGTTTTGGAAACGGCAATGATCGCTGTCGCTGTCTTTTTTTACCCGCGTGATCTTAATGTGTTTTTTGTAGCTGTTATCATCACCCGATTTTTAAATGGATTCATTTGTAATGCTCTTGCATTTTGGGAATTGAGAAAAGAATTAATGCCACACCGTTCCGCGAGTACTGAATTAGTTAAAGAAGACAAGCGCAAATTTTCCCGTTTTGTAGTCGGGAACTCTATAGGCAATTCACTCAAGACAGTGATCTCACAGGGAGATGTACTGTTATTGGGTGCCTTATCGAATCCGGAACAGGTCGGCTTTTATTCAGTTGCAAAAAAGGTTGCATTCTCAGTATTCACTTTATCTGATCCTCTTGTTCAATCTATTTATCCTCAGCTAAGCAAATTGCTTGCAGAGAAAAGATTCCCGGAAATCAGAAACATGCTATTGAAAATAACATCGCTTGCAATGATTCCATCACTCATTTTTCTGATTGTCACATTCTTTTTGAATGAATGGATCATAGTAACAGTGTATGGCCTCGAATACAAACCTGCCGCTCAGCCTTTCTATTATTTCCTTATCGGCTCTGTTCTTGGCGCCAGTACTTTTTGGGTTCTTCCGCTTGTGCAAAGTTTAGGATTGGTAAAAATGAGAGTGAAAGTGTACGTATTTACCATTCTTGTTGGTTCTGTTGCAGCCTGGTGGCTGGTGCCGACAATGCACGCCGCAGGAATGTCGCTCGCACTCTTGCTGACCAACGTGATGAATTTGATTATTTTTACAAATGAAGCGCTTAAAAAAATTAAAAAAGAAGAAGCTGATCATTTGAAGGAGAGTTTAAGGATCGGGTAAAAAGTCCGATAATCGCTCTTTTTGAGCTTCATAAGCGGTTTCTGGGGTAACTTTTAACTGGAAATTCTGTATCAGGTATAAGCCGGGTATTCTCTCTAAGAATGTACGGCTGAATTAATTCATTGTTATGCTGCCCATCTATCAACCTTATCTTCCGAAAGAATGCCTGAAGTATGCACATGATGCATTGGACTCAACCTGGATTTCATCACAGGGTGTTTACATTGACAAGGCAAAAGACAAATTAAAAGAAATTGTCGGAAGCCGATTTGTAGTCATGGTTAATAATGGAACCTGTGCCACTCACATGCTTGCATTAGGTCTGAAATTCAAATACCCGAATATTAAAAAAATCATTGTTCCGAATAATGTGTATGTAGCTGCATGGAATAGTTTTCTTTTTTCTGAAGGATTTGAATTTATCACCGTTGATGCGGATGTGAATACATGGAATATTGATCACTCAAAAATTCCGGATGCAGGTGAGGATACCGCGATGCTTGTTGTGCACAATCTGGGAAATATTGTGAATGTCCCTGAACTGAAAAAGCGCTTCCCGAAATTGCTTATTGTGGAAGATAATTGCGAAGGATTATTCGGAAAATATAATGGACAATACTCCGGGACACAATCATTGATTTCTTCTGTATCGTTTTTTGGAAATAAAACTATTACCAGTGGAGAAGGTGGAGCAGTTTTTACTCAGGATGAGTCTTTGTTCGAATACCTGAATTCTGTCCGGGGTCAAGGTCAGTCCAGTGTGAGGTATATACATGATAAACTTGGATACAATTACAGGATGACAAACATTCAGGCCGCTTTGTTATTCGGTCAACTGGAAATACTTCCCGAAATTCGTGAACGCAAAAGAGCTTTGTTTGATTTGTACAAACAGGAATTGAAAGACGTAGAGGGTATAAAATTTCAGCAGGAAGAAAAAAATACGGATCACGCTCAATGGATGTTCGCCCTTCGTTTTGAAAAATTCAATCAGCAAAGGAAAAAGGATCTCGAATTGTTTTTATTTGAAAATAACATTGAGACCAGACCCATGTTTTATCCAATCCATCAGCATACACATTTGCGCGCTTATTCAAAGGGAAACCAGGTTGCCGAACAATTGAATCACCAGTGTCTTATACTTCCGAGTTTTCCGGAATTAACCAGAAGTCAGATTCTGACCGTTACACGGAAAATCAAGGACTTCATGAAAACGCAGGCCTGATCTTGATATGCATTCCATCACGGAAACTATAGAGGTTTTTGATTCATCCCAAAAGAATTTCTGGGAAGAAAGATTTCATATGCTTCCGCCGGATTTACAGGATATAAATTATAGCTATGACTATCAGTTTCTGTTTGAAAAGAACGGAGACGGAACAATACAACTGTTTGTTTACAGGGAAAAGGATTCTATATACTATTATCCTTTTCTGATTCGTCCTGTTGTCAGTCCTGTGCTGGATGCCGGACATCATGACATCGAAAATGTATATGGTTATACAGGTCCGCTATACAGTACCAGGGAGCCCGGATTTCCGGAAAGAGCAAATGAAGCGTTTACTTCCTGGTGTAAGGAGCAAAAAGTGGTCTGTGAGTTTATTCGCTTCCATCCATTGCTTCACAACGCGGAACAGGTTTTGAAGGATTCGGGTATTTCAGTTGTTCCTCTCCGGGATTATGTGGTAGTTGATTTGAATCAATCTGTCCACAATATTGAAAGTAATTATACCAGTCAAAATAGAAACAAGATTCGCAAAGCAGAAAAGAATGGTGTTCAATGCCTCATTGATTCTGATGGAAAGTATTTTAATGACTTTGTGGAAATTTATCTTGAAAATATGAAAGCTTTACATGCCGCACGCATGTATTATTTTTCAACCGTATTTTTTAATCAACTTAAAGTCCTTGTTCAAAAAAATGGTTGTCTTGTTCTCGCACAGAAGGATGGAAAAAAAATCGGTGCTGCAGTATTTTTAGCCGGAGGGAAAATCGGGCATTATTTTCTTTCTTCCGCTACGGAAGAAGGAAAAAAACTGGCTGTAAGCAATCTCATGCTTCATCATGGAATTGTTTGGGGGAAAGAGAATGGAATGACGAAAATGCACTTAGGTGGAGGATTGACCGCGGATGCGCAGGATCCTTTACTCGTTTTCAAGAAAAATTTTTCAGCTCTTACTGAAAAATTTTACATTGGCAAGCGTATCTTTGATAAGGAATCTTATGAAATGCTGATTCAGGATTGGGATCGCCGTTTTCCTGATGAAGCACCAAAGTATAAATCGATCCTGCAGCGATACAGGTGGAATAAAGAAGATCTATTGTAAGAAAAGAAATGCAGGAAAAAATTTCACATATCCGTTTGCGAGGGCTGACTATCGATGATGCTGCAATTACCTGGCATTGGAGAAATCAGGAGGCGATCAGAAATGATTTTTCTGCACATCCCTTTCCTGTGAATTACGAACAGGAAAAAGAATGGATGTCGAAAGTTATTTCTTCTAATATTCCGTTGACAGCATTTGGCGTAGAAGTTATTGCATCCGGTGAACTCGTTGGGATGACTTACCTCAAAAATATAAATCAGCTTCACCGTCAGGCTGAGTTTGCTATTCTGCTCGATGAGGCAAATCGTGGAAAGGGATATGGTAAGGAAGCGTGTATGCAAACTTTGAATTTTGCTTTCATGGAACTCGGTTTACATCGTGTGTATCTGAAAGTCAGAAAGGATAATACAGCAGCCATCAAAGTGTACACTAAATGTGGCTTCACTCAGGAAGGGATTTTAAGAGATGATCTTTATAAACAAGGTGAATTCCGTGATGTTCTCATTATGTCTGTTTTATCCTACGAGTTTCCTCAGAAATAAATTAATCATCGAATTCGAACCGACTCCATTTATTCTTTCCCTTTGACAACTTCTGCGCCGATTCGAATTTTTGTTTTTTCTCCATACTGTTTACTTCGTCCCACAACCAATCGGATTTTCGATATGCGTTTGTGCGACAGTTTTGCCGGTCATGGAGTTCCTGTTACCATCGTGTATCCGTATGCATACATGAGTGTGAACATTTCTTCGCGGGACATTCCTAAAAGTTATGGACTTGAACACTCTGTAAATACTCGTGTTCTCTTTACACCATTGCGGGAGAAATCGTCAAAATATACTTTCCTGTTTTGGATGATGATTGGATTTTCATTCAGTACTTTACGTTTGTTTGTTTCATCTCTCTTCTCACAAAAACAAACTGTATTGTTTTCCAGAGATCCAAAACTCCTTGTTCCTGCTTTATGGTTCAAAAGAATTTTTGGAAAACTCTTTCGCGCGAAAATAATCTTTATGGCCGCGGAGGTTAAGGACACGGCTTTGTATCGAAAAGTCGTTGAAGAATCGGATGCCGTTTTTGCCGGTGTTTCCACCACACGCGATGCTATCCGGAAAATTGCCAATGTTCCTGAAGAAAAATTTATCCTTTCGCTTGCACCTGTGCCGGTATACAAGAACGATATTTCCAAATCTGAGGCCCGGAAGATAATCAGCTACGATTCAGACCAACCTCTTATTGTGTATACAGGGAAGCTTGGACTTGACGTATTGGAAGTGAAATACATTTTTGATGCCGCACTGCTGTTACCGGATTATCAATTTCTGTTTACAGGCGGCAGACCAAAAGTTGTAGATGAAGTGAAAAAATATTGTGAAAGAAAAGGTATCCGGAACGTAATCTTTACCGGCTTTTTCGATGATTCCACATTTGTCAGAAATTACCAGTTAGCTGCCGATGTGTTGGTCTCTTATTACACTTCGAATGATCACATGATCGAATTCAATTATCCGCAGAAGGTAAATGAATATCTTTCTACGCGAAATCCCGTTGTAACCCCTGATTTTCCAGCCACACGGGATGTACTGAATGAGCGGAATGTAATTTTTGTGGAGCCTGACAATCCTGTTTCCCTTGCAGCTGGACTAAGAAAAGCTGTAGAGGACAAAGCCAAAGCAAAGACCATCGCGGAGCAGGCGTGGAAAGATGTTCAGAATCTCAGCTTTGAAAGTCGTACACGGGAGCTGCTTTTGTTTATTCAGTCATTGAAAAACTGAAACTTTATTCAACAATCGCAAAGGATTGATAGTGGCTGTATTGACTTCGTTGAATACTGAATGCGTTTAAACCAAATGCTTCCCTCAATGCTACAGTTTCGCCCGGGAATTTAGGTTGATTCAATTCATCAAAGCCAAGTACGCTTCCTTTTGTCAGATGTGGCTTAATTAATTCAAGACATTTTTTTGTGGGCTCGTAAATGTCAAAATCAAAATATGCCAATGAGATTATTGTTTCTGGATGCTTTTTCAAATAAAGTTTGAGTTGTTCACTGGCATCTCCTTTTACAAGTTCAAATTTTTGCATATGATCCAATGGACTTTCTTTTTCAAGAGTCCTTAAAACCTGCTGCAAATAAGCTTCATAATTTTTGGAAACAGAGTAGGCTCCTTTTAACGCGTACCGTTCTTTGCCATCCTTTTCATGCACTGAAGGAAAACCTTCCCAGGTATCAAAACCTATAATTCTCCTGCTGTAATTGAAAGGTTCATAGATAGATCGCAACGATTGAAACAAGTTCAGGTTTTGTCCCCATCGTACTCCGAATTCCATGATCACTCCATGAATGCCCTTATTCCTGACATACAGATCGTTGATAAAGAGGAATTTTTTCAGATCGGCAGGATTCAAAAACAACCCAAGATTTCGCATCATTTCATCTCCCGGAAGTGGATTTTTACGGAATAAATCAATGATTTCATTCCTGTTATCCGCCTGGGATTTAGATACTATACTGGGAGCAATATTCAGATCCTTTTTTGCCATCTGCTGGTGTTTTAACTTTCAATTCAACTTATGATCATTGCAGGATGTTTCAGGAGGAGAAAAATAAATTCATTCGAAAGAAAATCAGATTGTGAAAAACTGTAACTTTTAGGCAGTGAAATCATATAAAAAATCCTGGGGTCATATCCGTTCCGGATATTAAATGCGTTTGTTGTGTCATCACCGGCTTTTCGTTCTACAATTTCCCGTTACTTTAACGGTGCCTGCTTTTCTACGAAAGATGGATTGGTTTCAGTTATCATGCCATCTTATCCATTTCGAAAAAACGCACGTAAAGTAATTGATGAATATGAAAAGGAACTGATGTTGGAATCAAAAGGAATTCCGGTTCGTATTGAAGTGTTGCCTTATACAGGATCAAATCCCGGTGTTCTGGAAATGAAAAAAGCTCTTTCTCTTCTTCAGAAAGATATCGCATTTGCCTGTGTTCATGGAAGCCTTGCCACAGGAGAGGAAGTTATTTACAGTGATTTTGATGGATTGATCGTAATCAAAGATGATGTTTTTTCAAATGAAAAACGTTTGATCAATGCGGCAGAGAAAATCAATCAAACGCGGAAGATTATGCTACGTATGGATCCTTTGCAACACCATGGTTGGTTTGTGTTGAAAGAATCCGATTTTGGTCATTATCCCGAGACATTTCTTCCGTCAGATGTATTAAAGGAATCAAAATCACTCCTGTCGGATACCAAAGAAAGTTTAATTCTTTATGCAGACTCGAATATAGATTATTATTATCCTTTGAAAGAATTGTGCAGGTCGCTCAGAAAGAAAACCCACCCCAATTCACAACCGAGAACTTTATACCAGTTAAAAAGTTTTCTTAGTGAATTCATGATGTTGCCGGCTTTATACGTTCAGGCAAGAGACAGAAGAGGTGTATTTAAAAAATACAGTTTCGCACTTGCCGCAGTCGATTTTAAAAAAGAAGATTGGAGCATTATCGAAGAAGTTTCGTTGATGCGTGAAAGATGGCCATTGAGAATGTCTGACTTTCACCGAGGTTTATTCAGTAAAACAAGTTACTTTTGGACTCAATACAGAAAACGGTTTGGTCCGGGAATCCCCAGAGAAATAAAATCTCAACTGGATGAAAAATTTTATGAACGTATCGCTACCTTGGCTAACTTATCAGAAGTATATGTGTTCACCTTAGACCGGTAATTTTAGATGGCAGGATCAATCTATGTATTTCTCAAAAAAGGCGTAAAAAAGCGACTTAAAAAATATTACCGCGCTCTGCGAGGCGACCATTTTGATAATGCCGGTGCTGTGACCGAACAGGATTACGCTGTGCTGAAACAGGGAATAGATGAAGTCAGGCCTTCAAGTTATATAGAGATTGGTACTGGCAAAGGAGTATCTGCCACACATGTGTACAACTATCTTCAGAAAAATTTTCCTGAATGCCAGTTTTATACACTTGAAATTTTTCAGCAACATTACGAAGCTATACGAGTAAAATACCTGCATTCACCTACCTTTCACGCATTGTTGGGGTTGAGCGTTTCCCGCGAAGAAACAACAAATCCGGCCTATGACGAATTAGCCAATTATACTGGTCCTGTGAATACCCTAAGAAATTTACTTCAGGAAAATTTTAAGGATAAAAAAGTGGACATCGCGTTCATTGATTCACGCAAAGGAAGTGCTTTGGCTGAATTTTTATTGCTCGAAAAATACATGAGCCCCAATGGGATAATATTTTGTCATGATATTCTTAACAGAGGTAAAGGTGTCGAAGTTTTGCTCTACCTGCAACAGCACAAAAATCGATTTGATTTCGATGTGCTGGATACAGGTCCTGCCGGGATGATTCGTATCCGGTTTAGTCATTGAGATTATCAGAGGTGTCTTAAATAATTATGTCGGGATTTCACTTAATGGATATACCTCACATTGTACCGATGAGGAATTATGAAGATGAACTAAGCCGTATGTCGGAATGGTTACTTCAGTTTCCCCAGGTTAAAAGCGTATATCAGGTGGGTAGCGTTGGTGCACCTGGAATCTCCGATCTGGATGTGGTTGTAGTGTGTGGAAACAATGAACACTTAGCTATCCAACCACGGAATTCTCTTACTCAAGATGGCAGATATCTTTTTATTCATAATCTGTACGGTTGCAGTCAGGAGCAGTTTAATGAAGCCGGGCGATTTTCATTTTTTGGTACATTCAAACTTCTTTCAGGGAAACGATCTGATGATGAAGCCTTGACTGCTTCTCCCGCACAGATTGTGAAAGAGCAGGTCGCTCTTGAGTTTCTCCTCAAAATGTATGTGAATCTCATTCTGCAGGCGGAATATAAAACTCTTAAAGTACGGAGCCTTTTATTGCATGTGAAAGGTCTGTTGTTCGATCTTGAATTCCTGGGAATACAAAGTGGAGAACTGTATACGCTCATTCATGAGTGTATGGAGCTGAGAAAAAACTGGTTCAATCAGAACCGACCTTCTGATGCCTTGAAAGATTGGTTCACTCGTTTTCTTCCTGTGATGAAATCATTCCTTGAACAACAATTGCAACAACGAACTTTCTATGTTTCTCCTGAAAGTTTACTCAGGTTGTCTAAAAATATTTCTCTCAGAAAATCAAACAAGTTAGGTTATAAACGACTGGGCATTCCTACTTTGTTTTTTCCTTCCTTGTTAGATAAAAAGACTCATCGTATACTGAATCGTTTCAATCGGTTTCAGGTACAGGTTCCATTTGAACAAAGCCAATTGCCAAAGGATATAGCGGATTATTTTTCTTTTGTTGAAAGATGCAGAAAATACAATCATGATTTTCTGCCGGCATTTTATACCTTAAGCAGCAGTTTGCACGTATGAAAAAAATTGTCTGGCAAAGCAAAACGCATTTGGTAAGCGATTCCTTCAGGGATCGACACTTGTCTGCTTCAGCAAATGGTGGTAATGCATATGATTTTTATTCAGCTATGGCATTACGAAGTGAATTTGACGTACAAATGAGTGAAGTATCACTGTTCCAGGCCGGCGAATCAACACTCTCTTATTGGAGGCGAATGCGAAAAGATGCTCCTGAAGCGGATGCTGTAATTTGTGAACCTTACCCGATCGTATTTGGAAAAAGGATTCGTGGAGTAAAATATGCAGGGATGATACATCACATTGATGATGTACTTGGTAAATCTACTGTTAAACATGCATGGTATTTTAGCAGACTTAAAAGAAGGCTTCAACATCTGGATCTTGTCGTCACAGTTTCAAAATATTGGAAAGAGTATCTTGAAAATCTTGGTTGCGGAAATGTGAAAGTTATTTATAACAGTTTCGATCCTGAACAATACAGGATATCCAATGAGCAAGTAGAGGCATTCAAAAAGAAATACTCTTTGCCGGATAACAAACCTCTTATTTACATTGGCAATGCCAGCCGTCAAAAAGGTGCATACGAAGTATATGATGCTCTCAAAAATGCAAACTACCATTTGATCATGTCGGGACCTCAAAATCATGCTCCTGATTTACCGGTGCAGTACATGAAAATGGATCATGCTGAATATCTGACGCTGTTAAAAGCTTCTTCTGTAGTCATCACTTTTTCAAGGATGATCGAAGGCTGGAACCGTATTGCGCATGAAGCCATGTTGTGCGGAACTCCGGTGATCGGTAGTGGAGTAGGAGGAATGAGAGAATTGCTTGAAGGTGGAGGGCAACAGATAATTCCGGATGCTTCCGGGCTCCCGGATGCTGTGAGTAAAGCAATCATTTCCCGCGAAGAGCTTGCGAAGAAAGGACATGCCTTCGTATCCAATTACAATATGAAATATTTCAATTCCTCCTGGTTGAATGCCATGAATGAACTGTTGAATACAAAGTAGGATTATGTGTGGAATAAACGGGATATTCGGATTTTCAGGTGTTGCTATTGATCGTGCAGCGGAACAAATTGCTGCAATGAACAACAGACTGAGTCATCGTGGTCCCGACGACCGCGGTTACTGGAAGGATGATTCCGGAAAAGTATTTCTTGGTCATCTTCGTCTGGCAATTATAGACCTTTCTCCTTCAGGCCATCAGCCGATGATTTCCCGTAAAGGTACTTCCATTGTGTTCAATGGCGAAATTTATAATTACAAGGAAATCAAAGAAGAGTTTTTCAGGAATGAAGAATTAAATTCGAACAGTGACACGGAAATTCTTCTGCTGTTATATGAAAAGCTTGGCGAAAAATGTTTGGATTATCTCAAGGGCATGTTTGCTTTTGCAATATGGGATCCATCAAAAGAAGAATTGTTTCTCGCGCGCGACAGAGCCGGGAAAAAACCGATTTATTATTCTTGTGAAAATGGTGTATTCGCGTTTTCGTCTGAGATAAAAGGCTTGATGGGTCTTCCATTTGTTAAACGCGAATTGGACGAAGAAGCATTGTATCATTTTCTTACCTACAATTTATTGCCACCTCCCATGACTATGTTCAAGGGAATCCGCAAGTTTCATCCCGCGTATAAAATGGTGGTCAATAAATCCGGAATTCATTCCTATAACCCTTACTGGGAAGTGAATTATACGGATCAGACGAATATCTCTGAAGAAGATTTGGCGCAACGCGTAAAAGAAGAATTCCAAAAGGCAGTGAATTATAGAATGGTGAGCGATGTGCCTGTTGGTGCTTTTCTGAGCGGAGGCGTGGATTCAAGCGCCGTCGTAGCAGGTATGTCAAAAATTTCTTCCTATCCTGTAAAAACGTATTCTGTCGGATTTGAAGGCCAGCCGGATTACGATGAATTAAAATACGCGGCTCTTGTTGCAAAAAAATACAATACTGATCATTACGAAAAAATTATTTCGCAAAATGACATTCGGGATTTTTTACCGCGAATCATAGATATTTTCGATGAGCCATTGGCGGATGCGACATGTATTCCCATCTATTTTATTTCCCAAAAGGCGAGAGAAAACGGAACTATTGTAGTACTTACAGGCGATGGTAGTGATGAACTTTTTGCCGGTTACCGCAACTGGCAGAAATTTATCCGAACGCATCCTACTTTTGAACTTTATACTTCTATTCCCCGTATCATCAAAAGAGCAGTGGCGGGTGGATACGAGTTGTTCAAACCAACTTCGCCATTTACAGATATTCTGTATCGTGCCGCCAACGATCAGGATTATTTTTGGGGTGGAGCCAGGAGCTTTAAAGAGAGCAGGAAGAGAATTGTGTTAAGCGATTCATTTAACAGGCACACTGCTGACCTGAATTCATATACTGTCATCAATGAATTCAAACAACAATTCCTGGAGTTGAAGAAAAAGAATCCACAACTTCGGTTTATAGATTGGATGTGTTACCTTGGATTCAAGTTTAACATTCCGAATTTTTATCTCTATCGAATGGATAAACTTGGAATGGCCAATTCAATTGAAATCAGAACTCCTTTTTTGGATACTGACTTCGTTAGTTTTGCTCTTTCAGTTCCCGGATCATTGAAGGTGAAAAACGGCGAACCAAAATACATTTTCAAAAAAGCAATGGAGCAGGAGCTTGGAAGCGAACTTTTGTATCGTAAAAAACGTGGCTTCAATGTACCTTTGCGTGAATGGGCGGGTGATGTGCTGATTGATTATGTTGACCAGCATCTTGTGACCTTCTGTAAAGACCATCCACAGTTTTCTTACGATGGGCTTTCTGAACAATTGAAACGTTTGAAAGCAGGAGATCAGCAGGTGACCAATCCATTGTGGACACTTTACTTTTTGATGAACTGGTTTACGAAATGGTTGCCATAAATGCCATGAAGAAAGTCATCGTCGTAACAAATATTCCTAATCCATACCGCGTTCCGCTGTTCAATGAATTGTGGCGTTTGTGCAATGATCAGCATATTGAATTCAAAGTGATTTTCGGGGCGCAAAATTATGCCAGGCGAAAGTTTGTTCTTGATATGAACGATTGTCTTTTTCCCTATGAAATTCTCGATTCCAAAAAAATCAATTTTGGAGACAATGAAAAAACTGTTTTTACGTATAAAGGTTTGTTGCGCTCACTCAAAAAAGAAAATCCTGATTGTGTTATCATCAATGGATTCTCTGTAGGAACTGTTCGATTGTGGTGGAGATCATGGTGGAAAAAAACGCCATTTATCATCTGGTCCGGAACAGTGAAAAGCAGGGGAGGTAAGTTCTCAGCCCTCCGTGTTTTTCAAAGAAAAATGTTGCAACGCCGTGCCGCCGCGTTCATTGCTTATGGCCAGCGTGCGAAAGAATATCTTACTGACCTTGGAGCAAAATCAGAGAAAATATTTATCGCCCGCAATACAGTCGATACTCGTTTTTTCTCAGAGCAAACAGATCTGGAAAGAAAAAAGGTCGCTCATGATATCCTGAAAATTCATTTTACATACGTAGGTTTTATTATTCGGAAAAAAAATCTGGAGCAATTACTCAAAGCGGTTTCTCTTGTTGCCTCCGAGCGAAAGGACTTTGTGCTTGATCTCATTGGTGATGGTTTGGATAAAAATTATTTTGAAGAATATGTAAGAAAGCACAAGCTTGAAGATGTCGTACATTTTGCGGGCTTTGTTCAAAAGAATAATCTTCCTGAATGGTTGGCTAAAAGTTCTTGTTTTGTTTTTCCTTCCAACTATGATATTTGGGGACTTGTTGTGAATGAAGCGATGGCCGCTGCATTGCCATGCATTTCATCCATTCATTCCGGTGTTACAGCTGATTTGATAGAAGACGGGAAAAATGGTTTTGCACTCGATTTTTCAAAAGAAAAAATTGTCGCTGAAAAAATGAAGTGGATTCTTGATCATCCAAGGGAAGCGGTTGCCATGGGACACAATGCCAGAAAAACAGTTGCCGGGAAAGCATCCATCTATGTCTCCGCAAAAGGAATGATGGAAGCAATTCACTTCGTTCTGGATAAATAAGTCATGGTAAAACAAATTGTCACTTTTTTCAATAATTTTGGGTTGATAAGGGCGAAAAATGTCATTTTTTTGGTCATTTTACCCTTTTTTTCAGAACAAATCCCCTGTTTTTTCGTATAAAATTGTTTGGTTCTAGACCTAATCTTCTTCCCATGGACGAAGAACCCGAATCATTATGTACAAACTCTGGAAAAATTGGTTTAAACAATTACACTGGACCCGAAAATGGTTTCCTGTGTTTGTACTGATTCGTCCATTGGTTGATAATTTTTTCTGGTTAAAAGAAATTTCCCCACTGCTTTCCCCGCTCACAATTGTCGGTGTACTGACACCCTTGTTGTGCATCATTAGTTTCTACAATCACAAAATGCCTGGTAAAATAAGGAACAGCGTTGACAGTCTGATGAATTCATACGGCGCTGTGGTTATGGTTAACTGTGTTGTGGTCCTTGTGTATCATTTTTCAATCGACTTCCTCGGGGAAGCTATCAAGTTTGTTACACCCACATTCCTCTTTCTTTATGCACGTCGATTTATACAAAGCAAAGACGATCTGATTTTTATCCTCTATACCTTCCTGCTTTCCTGTTCTATTCCTCTTGCAATTTTTGGGTACGAGCTGGTGTTTGGTCCTATTCGTCCAACCTATTTATCAGAAGGAAGGGGCGGCGGATCAAGAATTCGCGGACAGTACGGAGATATCATGAGCTACGCGGTATATATCACCGGCGCATTCATGATATTTACATACCTGTATATTGATGGTATCTATTCCAAATGGTGGGCAGGAAAAAAGAAAATTACGTCTGCGAATATGTTTATCGTATTCGTCATTTGTCTGGCAGGGTTGGTTTCCATCAAGCATGTCTCTTCATGGACTGTCTTTTTGTTTTTGTGTGGAGTCATGTTTGTGTTCAACTCAAAACGTTCGAAAGGAATGGTGGGAACTATCTTTTTCCTGGTTCTTCTCCTCCCGATTTTCGGACCAATTTTGTACGAATCTCAAATCAAACCACTCATCAACAAAGAAATCAATGTAGTGAATGGAGATGCGGAAGTGAATCGTGCATTCAATGGACGTGTCGACAGATGGGAAAATTATTTTGCAATCTGGAATGACTTGCCGTTGTACTCTCACTTTGTTGGCATTTCTTTCACAGGTGAAGAGAAAAGTCCTATCATGCTTAGCGGAGGGATGCACAGTGATTATGTAAGAAATTTATTTCTTGGAGGATTCTTTGGACTCTCCGTTTTCCTCCTCTTTTTCCTTGTGACATTCAATCGAAATTCCCGTTTCAAAATTCCGGAACGTTACCTGATCGTTTCTTCAGTCGGAATATTTGTCTTGTATTCCATCAGTACACTGCCAACATTATATCTCCCGATGTTGAATTATTTGTTGCCGGTGTATGCCTTCGCATTTTTACCCAAATCACGAGCATATCCGGGAACGGCACAGCCCCGGGCTCAACAACCTTTTCCTGCAGTATGAGCACATTAAAAAAAATACTCATCCTGGGAAAGTTACCTCCGCCGTTTATGGGTCCGGCATTGGCTACCAAAATTATTCTGGAGTCTTCTCTAAAAGACCGGTATAGTTTGCTGCACCTCGACACCAAGGCATATGATTCACTGTCAGAGTTGGGAAAATGGAGCATCAAAAAAGTAATTCGGAATTTCAGAATTTATTTCAGAATGTTCAATGTTTGCCTTTTTGAAAAACCTGCCATGATACTGATTCCCATCAGTCAGGCGACTTCCGGTTTTATTAAGGATTCAATTTTCATTCTCATTGCACGATTGACAAGAAGAAGAGTTTTACTCCAGCTCAGAGGAAGCGATTTTAAAACCTGGGTGGAAGGATCTTCTTCAATTGTTCAGGGATATGTTTCTTTTGTGTTGAAGCGTTGTCAGGGCGTCATTGTACTTGGGAATTCACTGCGAACCCTTTTCGCAAAGTATTTTCCAATGGAAAAAATATATGTTGTTCCCAACGGAGCCAATTATTCGCTGAATTTTTCAGTCAAGAATAATTCACCGCTGAAAATACTCTATCTCGCAAATTTGCAGGCATCCAAAGGAATTGAAGACCTGATCGATGCAGTGGCAATTTTGTGTAAAGAAGGAAAACCGGATTTCAAAGTTGATGTAGTCGGAGCGTGGAGAAAAGAAGAGACACGCTTATCCTGCGAAAAAATGGTGGATCAAAACAAGTTGCCTGTACAATTTCATGCACCGGATGCAGGAGCAGCAAAAATGAAATTCCTTTCCGATGCTGATATTTTTGTTTTTCCTCCAAGAGCACCGGAAGGACATCCCTGGGTAATTGTCGAAGCAATGGCTGCCGGATTGCCGGTAATTTCAACGGATCGCGGTTCAATTGCAGAATGTATTCTCGATGGAACGAATGGTTTCATCGTGCCGGTAAATAAACCGGATGCGATCGCTTCAAGAATGAATCAGCTTATAAAGGATGCAAGCCTTCGGGAGAGAATGGGAAGAGAAAGCAGAAGACTTTACGAGCAATATTTTACAGAACAAAAAATGGTGGATCGCTTGTCAGATACTTTCGAAAAAGTGATGGCTTGATTTAAGAAAGCAAAGAAATGGAACAGTTAACACAAAACCTGAAAGACGGAGAAATGAAAATTCTGGAAGTACCGTTTCCGGCACTTTCATCCGGTTGTATACTTGTACGCAATCATTTTTCATTGATCTCTGCAGGTACAGAAGGTAAAACAGTGAAGGATGCAAGATTGGGATACATAGGAAAAGCCAGAGCCCGGAAGGACGAAGTGAAAAAAGTAATTGATACTGCAAAAACACTGGGCATTCTGAATACATACAGAATGGTGATGAACAAACTGGATGCTCCATCATCATTGGGCTACAGCTGTGCAGGAGAAGTCATTGCAGTGGCATCTGATGTTTCAGATTTTCGTGTCGGTGATAAAGTAGCATGCGGAGGAAATGGTGCAATACATGCGGAAGTAGTGGCTGTTCCGGTTAATCTTTGTGTGAAACTTGATCCTGCCGTTCCACTTCAACATGCGGCATTCACTACTCTCGGCGCGATTGCTTTGCAGGGAATTCGCCAGGCAGATTTACGCCTCGGTGAAAATTGTGTTGTCATCGGTCTTGGGTTACTTGGACAACTGAGTATTCAGATGTTGCAGGCTGCAGGCATCCGGACTATAGGCGTGGATATTGATTCGCGCATGGTAAAACTTGCTTCAGAAAATGGTTGTGATCTGGCAATCGAAAGAGGTCGTGCAGATCTTGAACAGCAAATCCTGAATTTTACAAATGGAGAAGGCACAGATGCTGTGATTATTGTTGCCGGAACAGATTCAACCGATCCAGTTGATCTTGCCGGGGCACTCTGTCGAAAGAAAGGAAAAGTGGTCGTAGTAGGCGCAGTGCCTACAGGATTCAAACGACCTAACTATTTTAAAAAGGAACTGGATCTACGTATGTCATGTTCTTATGGTCCCGGACGTTATGATCCGGAATACGAAGAAAAAGGAATCGATTACCCATACGCGTATGTTCGTTGGACTGAAAACCGGAACATGCAGGCTTTTGTAGAATTACTTCGCACAGGGAAGGTCAACTTAAGTCCTTTGTTGACTCATACTTTTCCATTTAAAGATGCTACGAATGCGTATCAACTTGTATTGGATAAACACGAACCTTTTATCGGCATAGTGCTCCAATATGATGTAGAGAAGGAATTGCTGAAATCGGTGCGACTCAATGAACACAAACCCAATGCATCTTCTCCCGCGATTGGTTTGATTGGTGCCGGAGGCTTCGGACAAAATTTTCTCCTTCCTGCAATCAAAGGGAAAGCGCAATTTGTGAGTGTGGCTACAGCTCGACCATACAATGCAAGAAATATCGCTGATAAATATGGATTTTCATCCTGCACCGGAAATGCGGATGAAGTGATTTCAAATCCTGATGTTAATACAGTTTTTATCGCGACCAGACATGATTCTCATGGTGAATATGTCCTCAAATCATTGAAAGAAGGAAAGAATGTATTCGTAGAAAAGCCTCTTTGTCTGCATGAATCAGAATTGGAAGAAATTCGCAATGCGTACCAGAATTCCAAAAGTATCCTCATGGTTGGCTTCAACAGGAGGTTTGCTCCTATGATCCGCAAGATCCGCGAACAGTTCAGAGAAGGAGCGCCTGTGGCAATCAATTATCGGATCAATGCAGGAATTGTTCCTGCGGATCATTGGATTCATGATCCTTCAATAGGTGGCGGAAGAATCATCGGTGAAGTCTGTCATTTCATTGATTTGTGTATGCATCTCGCTCGAAGTCCTTTGTCTGAATTGTCTGCACACAGAATGGATGATGGTGGAGGATTAATGGATACAGTCGTTATATCTATGGCATTTCGAAATGGAAGCACAGCCAGCCTTAGTTATTTTTCAAACGGGAACAAACTTGTGTCTAAAGAATACCTGGAAGTATTTGGTTCAGGAATGACAGCGATTCTGGATGATTTTAAAACACTCACGATTTACGGAAAATCAGCGTCCAAAACATCCGGCAATCAGGATAAAGGTCATCAGTCGGAAATCGCTGAGTTTCTGCAGGCAATTCAAAATGGTCAACCTTCTCCAATACCGGCTGAAGAGTTATTTCTAATTACACTGGCAACATTCAAAGTGCTCGAATCGGCAGCTCAAAAAGGAAAAGTAATATCATTTGGCTGGTAGTGGAGATGAAGCAACAGAAGATATACGATGCAATGATGCGCCTGCAAAACTATGTGGAGCGAGAAAATTACCGTGGAGCAGACCCGTATGATGCCCTTACTTCTCCTGTCTTTAAATGGCCGGTTCTCAAAGAGAATAAAATGATTCGGTTTGGTGTTCAACAATTCCTGAAGCGGGTTCCTGTGAATCTTAGACCGGTTTTACGAGTCCCGAAAGGATACAATCCTGTCACACTGGGTCTATGCATACAGGCCTATGCGAATCAGATAAAGATTAACCCGGAAATAAAAAAGATCAATACTGAGAAAATCAACCATCTTGTTGATGAATTGGAAAAGATGATTCCTGCCGGATTCAAAGGATCATGTTGGGGATATGATTTTGACTGGGAAGCACGCTATGCGCGAATTCCAGCGTATCAGCCTACAATAGTTGCCACCGGATTCATCACCAATGCCTTGTTTATCGCGTGGAAAGTAACGGGAGTGGAACGATTTCTCAAACACTGTATCAGTTCTACAAATTTTATTCTTGAAGACATCAACAGAACCTATGACGGTGAAAGAAATTTTTGTTTTTCTTATTCACCTTTTGATAAAGAAATTGTATTCAATGCAAGCATGAAAGGAGCACGTGCTTTGGCTCAGGTGTATTCAGTTACGCAAAATGATGCCATCAAAGAACTCGCTTCAAAAGCTGTTGCCTTTGTCATGAATTACCAACAGAATAACGGAGCCTGGATTTACTCTATGAGTAAAGCAGGTACATGGGTCGACAATTATCACACAGGATATATTCTCGATTGTCTGGATGAATATATTCTTTGTACTGGTGATATGAAGTTTTCATCTCACCGTCAAAAAGGATACACTTTTTACAAAGAAAATTTTTTCGAACAGGACGGAAAACCAAAATTTTATAATACAAAAACATATCCTGTAGATTGCACTGCCGCAGCGCAATCTATACTCACATTGGTTCGGTTTCGTGATAATGAAACGGCGGTAAGTGTCGCCAACTGGATGATAGATCACATGCAGGCAAAGGATGGTTCGTTTTATTTCAGGAAATTTAAAACTTATACTATCCGGACATCCTATATGCGTTGGAGCAATGCATGGATGCTTGCGGGACTCAGTACATGTTTAATCAATTTCAAAGCAGAGGAGGGGATGCGTGATGAATAGAATTTCTAAACCCTATGCTCTCTGGACCAATGATGTGGAGGATCATTCAATTTGGTATAATGCTCTTCGCTATGAAACCGGAGAACTGGTACTGAAGGAAGGTATGCCGATTCTGCTGGATATTTACAAACGCTTCAATATCCAGAGTACTTTTTATTTCACAGGATACATGGCTGAACATTTCCCTGATGTTGTGCGCATGATTGTCAAAGACGGACATGAAGTGGCTTCTCACGGATATTCGCATGAAGTAGATCAGGCGTTTGATGTGTTGCCATTTATCAAGCAGGTAGAACATCTGAAAAAGTCGAAACAATTACTGGAAGATGTTTCAGGACAGGAAGTAATTTCCTTCCGTGCTCCTGCATTGAGGGTAAATTCAGATACACCAAAAGCACTCGCTGAAACAGGATACAGAATAGACAGTTCAATTGCTTCACAGCGATTTGATATGTTCCTCTCATTTGGTGGCATAAAAAAATTGCGATGGCTTACTGCACCGCGACTGCCGTATTTCACTAAACCGGATAATTTGTTTCGTAAGGGCAATGGTCCTATTCTCGAAGTACCCCTTACTGCATTGTTGTTCCCTTATGTCGGTACTACCATGCGTGTGTTTCCGTGGATTACCGGCGTGCAGCGCAGATTGTTGAATGTTGAAAATAAATTCAACCACAAACCCGTGGTATTCGATATTCATCCGAATGAATTTCTGAATGAAGGAAATGGTGAAAGAACCATTGAGAGAAGAACGAAAAATCCGATTAGCTATCTTCTCGCAGATGTGTTGCGTGGTAAGTTGAAGGTCAAGAATCTGGGAAAAGCGGCGATACCTTTATACGAAAAGGAAATTCGCTTCTATCAGGATAAAGGGTATCAATTTACCACAGTAAAGAAATATTGTATAGAAAACGGTTGGTTGCCGGATATCACACCTGAAGGATGAGAATTTTTATTATCACTATGGAAGATCCGGTATACACTCTTCCGTTTATCCGAAGAATTATCGATGAACGGAAGAGCGATATTGTTGGATTGGCTGTGAGTAAGGGAGACCGGCTCACAATAGGAAAAAATAAGTCCAGGGTAGTGTATGTGTTTTCACTTCTCCTCATTATGGGATTGCCCTCTTTTGTGAAGTATGCGATGACAACAGTAGTTTTTAAAGTGAAGAAAAAATTGTCGAAAAAAATATCTTTCGTTAAGTCACCATCCATTCTGGATTACGCTGCTTCTCGTGGTATAGAGGTGTTTGACATACAGACTCCAAACAGTCAGTCTTTCCGTGAAAAATTGCGAGCTCTCAAACCCGATGTGATTATTAATCAAAGTCAAAGTATCATAAAAAAAGAATTGCTCGAAATACCATCTATAGGGGTTATCAATCGACACAATGCTTTACTTCCCAAAAACAGAGGGAGATTAACTCCTTTTTGGGTTTTGTATAAAGAGGAAAAAGAAACAGGTGTATCAATTCATTTTGTCACGGAGGGAATTGATGCAGGCGATATCATTGTGCAGGAGAAATTTCCGGTTTCAAAAAAAGATACTTTCAATTCCATTGTGAAGAAGAATTATGAAATCGCTCCACTTGCAATGTTGAAAGCATTGATGATCCTTGAATCCGGTACAGGAACATGGATAAAAAATGAAGATGCGGAAGCTACTTACAATTCTGTACCGGCTTTCAGGGATGCATGGAAATACAGAATGAACAGAATATTTGGAGGGCGACAAGCATGAGAGATTTTACCTATTCTGTTTACAGAAAAATGCTGGAAGCCGCTCTTCGTTCAGGCTATCATCTGATATCGTATGAGGATTTTGTGACTGGTAATACAGGAGGGAAAGAAAAGCTCTTTATTCTGCGTCATGACGCTGACAGGATGCCTCAAAATTCATTGAGAATCGCGCAAATCGAACATGAATTAAACGTACGCGGAACCTTTTATTTTCGTGTCCTCGAAAGTTATGACCCCGGAGTGATTCGGGAAATCGTAGCATTGGGTCATGAACTGGGTTACCACTATGAAGATGTTACCATTGCCAAAGGAAATCTTGATGAGGCTTATCAGTTGTTTCAGAAGCACCTTGAAATGTTCCGGCAATTTTATCCTGTAAAAACTATTTGTATGCATGGCAGTCCGATGACTCGTTGGGACAATCGGATAATCTGGAACAAATACAATTACCGGAGTCATGGAATTATTGCTGAACCCTATTTTGATACTGATTTCTCGAAATTTCTATACATCACTGATACCGGTCGTGGATGGAATCATAGTACAGTAAGTGTGAGGGATCATGTTGATTCTCCTTATAACAGACGATTTGATTCTACTCAGGATCTGATTCGTGATTTTGAAGAAAATAAACTTCCGTCATTGATCATGCAAAACATTCATCCACACAGATGGAATAATAACTGGATGCTCTGGTCAAGAGAACTTATATTTCAGAATATAAAAAATGTTGTGAAATATTTTATCTCAAGAAGCAGAACCGGAACAGAAATGCAAGAGTCTTAATATATTGTAAAAGTAAATTTAGTTAGCCCGGTGTGATACAATAATACTATGTTGGTAAAGAAAATAAGAATACCAGTTTTACATATACTCCTGATCGGATTTCTTCCCGGATTTCTGAAGAAATTGGTATACCGCATGAAGGGATACATGATCGGGAAAAATGTTGGATTAAGTCTGGGAAGTGTATTGATTGGCAAAAATGTTCGTATTGCTGATTCTGTAAAAATCGGATTCTTCACGATTGTTCGCGGGCGTGAAATTAAGATTGACCGATTTGTGAAAATCGGTTCAATGACTGTGATTGATACAGAACGAATTGAAATCGGTGAAGATGCTCGTATCAATGAACAGGTGTATGTCGGCGGAATGAAAACTCCTTCTTCCGCTCTTATTGTGGGCAAGCGCGCGATCATTATGCAACTCACTTATATCAACCCGACTTTACCTGTGGAAATTGGCGATGATACCGGTATCGGAGGGCATTGTCTCCTGTTTACACATGGTAGCTGGAGTTCTAAACTTGAAGGTTATCCTGTTACATTTGCGCCGATTAAGCTTGGCAACAAAGTATGGCTTCCATGGAGAGTGTTTGTGCTACCGGGTGTAACAATTGGTGATGGTTCTGTTATCGGGGCAAATTCATTGGTCACAGCCGATATTCCCTCAAACAGCCTGGCTGCAGGATCTCCCGCAAAGATTTTGAAGACAAATTTTCCTACTCCTCCTGATGTGCAGTCGAAACGGGATATGGTGGATGGAATTCTTAAAGAGTTTATGGATTACCTCGGGTATTTCGGTTATTCCTGCAGTGTAGAACAGAAGGGTGCCGGCTACAATGCCATTCTTAAAGGAGAGAAAAATGGAACGCTGATATACCGTCATGGTGCATTCAGTGATGCAGTACCGCAAGGGGACACCGTTTTGATTTTGTTTAAAGCTACAGCAGATGATGTGAGAAGCTTTTACAAACAAGGATATTCAACGGTACTGTCGCTGGACAGTCCCGTACGTGTTGGAAGCAGTGATACGGGCGAAGAAGTTATTTCCTTCTTCTCACGTTATGGCGTTCGTTTTGCGAGATTGGATTAATTGAATTTCTATTCATCAATGTCAGTTCATATAGTTCAGACAGAAAAAATTGAATTCTGTAAAATGAATATTTATTCATAATAAGAATAAGTGCCTGGGAGTATTCAACTCCTTGTACAACAAGATCAGATATGGCGGTTGAAGCGTTGTTTTATTTAGGACATCCGGCCCATTTTCATTTGTTTCGGTTCGCCATCAAAGGCATGAAACCGGAGCAGGTTGTCGTGTGTATTAAATCGAAAGATGTACTGGAGCAGTTGTTGAAGGAAGCCGGAATTGAGTATATCAATATCGACTCTGCCGGAAAGAAAAAATCCGGGATGCTTTCATTGGCAATGGCGGTAGCTAAAAGGACGTTTACATTAGCGAAGATTATTCGAAAACACAAGCCGGCACGCCTTATGGGAAGTACGGCTGAATTGTCGGTACTTGGAAAATTTTTCGGTATACCGTCCTTCATTTTCTTTGAAGACGATCTGCAATACGTTCCTTCTTACGCGAAATTAGTTGGTCCTGCTGCAAGCTATTTGATTTGTCCCGACTGCTGCAGTGCATGGAAATGGGATCAAAAGAAACTTTCCTACAGCAGTTACCATGAACTCGCTTATTTGCATCCCAATCATTTTACGCCGGATCCTTCCCGTGTTCCCTTGTTCTCGGATCCCTCGTATAAAAAATTCATTCTTCGTTTTTCTGATTTGGGCGCTTACCATGATGTGGGAATGACAGGGATGACAGATGATGTGGCGATGAGAATCATTCAACGCCTGGAAAAAGAAGGACGTGTTTTCATCACCTCTGAACGTCCGCTTCCTCCACAATTTGAATCTTACCGGATAAGTATTCGTGCAAGCGATATTCATCATGCGATGGCTTATGCGGATTTATTCCTGGGCGACAGCCAGACAATGACAGCAGAAGCTGCAGTACTTGGAACTCCGGCATTACGTTACAATGATTGGGTAGGAAAGCTGGGTTACCTCGAAGATCTGGAACACAAGTATGGATTGACTTATGGAATTCCAACGGGAAATGTAGAACAGCTTTTCGCTAAACTGGAAGAATTATTGTCAGTTAAAAATTTGCGCGAGGAATGGCAAAAGAAAAGATCTTTTATGCTGAGTGAAAAATCAGATTTTGAAAAATGCATTTCCTGGATCTTGAAGTGTGATCCAAAAAACAGAAGTCAGATTGCAGAGATTGCACAAACAGATCGTTTTCATTAAGGATACTGTTTCTTTGATCATAGATTGAAAAACAGATTTGAAAATACTTTTACGATTCAGTTCAATGGAATTTTTTTGATTGAACCCTTAGAATGTAAGAGACAATGGCAATTTTTTTTCCACTCACAAATATCTTCTGAAAGCCTTATGAATAGCGGGTTTGCCGCGATATGCCTGAAACAACAATATGTAAGAAAGTGCCGTTTTTAGTCCTTTTTTATTCTTTTCTTATATAAGAGATTCAATTTAAAGTGCTTTTTTAATCAAAATTCACAGATCCAAAAAAAACCTGTCTTATTCTTTGACAGGGATTATATATTTTTTAGTTTTACTTTATCAATCAACTCAAGGGACTTAATTTCATCATCAAACACAAACGGAAAAAACAGCGAATTAAAGAGTCAATTTTACTTCCATACCTTTTTTGTTTTTAGTCTGAAAAACGACTACATCTGTTTTCTGCGAAACTGATAAAAAGGTGCATGTACATTTATCTCATTAACTTTCATTGGCGCATTTTCGCCATTGAATAGGGAGTTTTCGCTTGTTTCTGTAAACGTTTCACCGAATTAAGTTTCCTTTCGCCTGCCCCGGGACTAAATTTGTCCTGGTTGAAGAACAATTGCGAAAATGAAGAAGAACAACAATTTTGGCTCTAAATGGATGTACCGCTTCCGGGGAACTGCCAGTTTTTCGGGATCCGGGGCCATTGCTGCCAATTATGTTCCGGTTAAGCCTGCGAGAAGGAAATTCACTCCAAAACCACACCTCGAGAAAATCGGAGGTATGCAGAAGGATGTACGTGCCTTCATCAGCCAGCACTGTGACCTTTCTTCTTCTTCCTGTACAATTTTGCGAACCTCAATTTCGGAGAGCATTCTTCAACTTCCTAAAACATATGAAACGATTATCAACCTCAAACGGGTAAATGACATCCGTGAAATTAATCGCTTCTTTTATTCTGTCAACCTGCATCTTCCGGTAGGTGGAAAATTTGTTGGTTGTGTAGAAACAAAATATTTGCGCAGACAGCGGATCATGAAAAAATTTCCGCCTGTGCTCAATTCAATTTATTATTTACTTGATTTCATCCTGAAGCGTGTATTTCCTAAGTTGCCGGTAACACGGAGTATTTATTACTGGTTAACCGGAGGAAGGAATAAAGTTATGTCACGGACAGAAACTCTGGGACGATTGTATGCCGCGGGATTTGAAATTGTCGATAAGAAATTTATTGGTAGCAACCTTTATTTTGTCGCTACCAAAGTGAAAAAGCCATTGCTGAATCATGAGCGTCATTATGGTCCTATTTTTAAAATGAGACGTCATGGGAAAAACGGGAAAGTAATTTATGTGTACAAGATGCGTACTATGCATGCGTATTCAGAATACATCCAGGCATATGTCTACGAGAAAAATAAACTTGCTGAAGGTGGTAAACTGAAAGATGATTTTCGTGTTTCCACGCTTGGAAAAATGTTCCGCAAATATTGGATCGACGAATTACCGATGATCTGGAACGTATTCAGAGGTGATTTAAAAATAGTCGGAGTGCGTCCGCTCAGTGCTCATTATCTGAGTTTGTATTCAGATGAACTCAAAGCGAAAAGAGCAGGGCATAAACCCGGATTGATTCCTCCTTTTTATGTTGACTTGCCGAAAACTCTGGAAGAAATTCAGGACTCAGAAATGAAATACCTGAACGCCTATGAGAAACATCCGCTATTCACTGATATTCGTTATTTCTTTGCTGCGTTTTATAATATTTTAATAAAGAAAGCAAGAAGCAAATAATCGCTTTCAAAATTCAATTTTGATTTTATTTTTCAATTGATGACATTCATTTTTGAGAATGCTTGTGAGGGTGAATTTATTTTTTCCGGAATTTGTTCGGCTGCATTTTGAAGCATCTGTATTTTTCTTTAAGTCACAAAGCTATTATGGTATATTATAAAATACACCTGTTGTATTCAGCTGATTCAATTTTTGTTTGTTGCCTCTAAAGACATCACCTTTTATCTCTTTTGTCTTGAGGTTCAATTTTAATTTTGGGTCTTAATAATATCTGAACTCTCTGATTTTTTATTCAATTTGCTTATTGAGTGCATGAAAATTGAATCGGAAAAGAATACTGTCTACCCATGATTTTGGACTGTTTGCTGAGTAAATGTTTGCTTTTTTCTTTTTTTTACTATACTTGTAGTAAAGAAATCCCGGAATATGTCCAGATGTATTGTTCGCCAGGCGGCCAGATTGCTGCTTGTTATTTTTATGGCTGCTTCTGCCTTTGCACCTGCGCATGCTCAGGAAATTTATCAGCACGTAAAGAATACGGATATCTATGATTTCGTGGATGAACTGGCAAACGTCGGTGTGATAGATATCAACAGTGCAATCAAGCCATACTCAAGAAAATTTATCGCGCAAAAACTTGCCGAAGCATCCGGGAAGCGGGAAGAGCTGAATGCAAGGCAGATGAAGGATCTTGATTTTTATCTTTTGGATTTCAATAAGGAATTGAAGCCGGATAAGAATTTTAAGAAAAGACTGGATTTGTTGTATTACAAAGATACCTTGTTTACGTTTTCATTCAATCCGATTTTAGGAATGAGTGTGTACAACAATGATTCAGGAAGTTTTTATCATCGTTGGAATGGGGCAGAAGCATATGCTTATGTCGGGGAGCATTTCGGTTTTTACGCGAGCCTGCGCGACAATCATGAAAGTAAAAGAATGAGTGACCCGACTTATCTTAATCAAAACGATGCATCAAATTATAAGGTGGACACAAAAGGTGGAGGAGATTTTGATGAGATGCGTGGAGGGTTGACTTATACCTGGAAATGGGGAAGTCTCGGATTAGTGAAAGATCATATGGTGTGGGGCGACAATTACCATGGATCAAATATTTTGTCGGGACACCAGCCAAGTTTTACGATGTTGAAATTGCATTTACAACCGGTACGCTGGTTTGATTTTAATTACATCCACGGCTGGCTTGTTTCAGACGTCGTTGACAGTTCAAGAAGTTATGTGAACGGACAATCTTTGCGAAAAGTATATCGTCAGAAATACATCGCGGCAAATATGTTCACATTTACTCCCTGGAGGAAGTTTCAGTTTTCTATCGGGAATTCCATAATCTACAGCGATCAGGATGTTCAACCCGCTTACCTTGTTCCGTTTTTCTTTTATAAAACTGTGGACCATGCTCAAACATCTACCGGCAGTAATTTCCTGGGTCAGAATTCACAATTGTTTTTTAATATCAGTTCAAGAAATCTGAAAAATGTTCATTTGTATGCCAGTGTTTTTGTGGATGAAATTGCGTTGAGCAGAGCAACGGATAAAGACAAGCATACAAATTTCTATTCGCTTAAAGCGGGATTACATTTGAGCAACCTTGGATTGGATAATTTGTTTTTCACTGCAGAATATACGCGAACCAATCCTCTCGCTTATCGTCATTACATTGAATCGGCAACCTATGCTTCCAGTTCATACAACATGGGTCATTACCTAGGTGACAACTCTGAAGAAGGATATGTTTGTATAGGCTACCGACCGATTTCCAAACTGAAAGTGGAAGCATCATACACTCTTGCCAGTAAAGGATATGAATATGCCTATACAGGTGTTTCATCGGATCCGATTGGAAATGGTTTAGGGAAACCCTTTCTGAACAGAGTGTACTGGCAAATGAAATCAATCGAACTCAAAGCACACTATCAGATTGTGAATGATGCATGGATTTTCGCAGGACTGGAAAGCAGTGATTGCACTGGTAAATCGAATGAGTTAAACACGTATACAATGCCTGAATATATTGGTAAGCTGACTACGATAAATGTTGGTGCAAACATCGGATTTTGATTTTCAGGACATGCCTTTGTGAATTCAGGAAAGAATTTGGAGAAAAATCTTTCAACGTAAGGATCAAAGACTGTATGCCAAATTTTCAAAATTTCGAATCATTTGCTAAGTGATTAATAATGAGAACGATTGGTTTCGGGGAGAATAATTACAGAGATTTATATGTGATTTCACCGAGAATTGAAGACCGTTCACCAAAATGTTTAAAAGTATAGACCTAATTTTCTTGCATAATTTCAAGAAATGGTTTAAGTTTCGGGTATGTAAAAAGTGCAGGAAAGTCAGTAAATAGTGGGATGAATGAACAATCTGTTGAAAAAAATTCTTGTACTTATCAAAAGTTATCGTAATCTTTACAAGCCTTACATCAACGGGGCTTACTGCAATAAAGTCCAACTTAACTAAAACACTTGCGTGAATTTTACATCGCGTAATACATGTACTACGACTTCTCAGCATGAGATGCATTGCCGCATTGCGACTGGCAATGCATTTTTTTTTCTCTGCTATCGCTATAAAATCAACAATCAACAATAATCATTAACTTAAATCAAACCAACATGGAAAACAATGTCTACTATGCACGAACCTTTGTTCGGTGGATGCGTTGGCTGGGCTTGACTTGTCTGCTTCTCGCAGGAATGGTCAATCCTTCGTCCGCTCAGGTCACAACGAACTCAGGTTCCGGTTTGGCTCCGACTTACACAAGTCTGGCCGCCGCGATTACAGCGTTGAACGCTGCGACGATCACCTCACCGGTGACGATTACCCTTACGGGAAATGAAACTGCGCCCGCAGGAGGTTATTCAATCACAGCGCAGGGATCTGCAACGAACACTATTGATATCAATGGTGTGACAAGCACAATCACTGCTTTTACACCGCAAACTTCAGGTAACCTGAACGACGCGATCTTCAAGCTTGTAGGTGCTGACTTCGTTACGATCCGCGACTTCACTATGCAGGAGAATGCCGCAAACACTACGACCGCTGCCGGAACCAATAACATGACCGAGTGGGGTGTGGCTTTGTTGTATGCTTCTACAACCAACGGTGCAAGTAACTGTACCATTCAGAATAACGTGATTTCTTTGAACAGAACTTACCAGAATACTTTTGGTATCTATTCAAACTCTACACATTCTGCAACAGCTCCAACTACTTCTGCAACTGCTACAGGTGTTAATGGAGCAAACGATAGTTTGAGAATCTACAGCAACAATATCAGCAACGTCAACAACGGTATCGTTTCAATCGGACCGACTGCTGCGGCTGATCAGGGTGATTACCTTGATATTGGTGGTTCCAGTGCCGCTACGGCAAATACCATCTCTAACTATGGTAACACAGGAACTTTTTCCGGTTATGCAAACGTTTCCGGAACTGTATATGGTGTATTGGTGAGAAACGTAAGAAACTATAACGTTTCTTATAACAACATCACCAGTTCAAATACAGCCGGTGCGCTTACCTCTGCCGGAACTTTAAGAGGTATTTATGTTGTGGCTTATTCTAATGCCCCGACAGGAACCAATACTCAGAACATCAATAATAACAGTATTTCAGTTACAACAGGTGTTGCAGCAGGCGCGCTTTCAGCGATAACTGTTGAGGGTACAACGGGTAATGCTACGACTTCATTGAACATCAATTCGAATGCAATTTCGAATTCCGGTTATAATGTAGCGTCTCCTTCTGGTGCATTCACTATCATCACCAGCGCGATGGCCGACCTGAATACTACTATTAATAATAACACTTTTAATAACCTGAACATTACCTCAACAGGTAGTGTGACGTTTATTTCCAATAGTATCACAGTTTCAGCCACAGGAACTCAAACGATCCAGGCAAACAGCATCGTTACCGGATTTAACAAAGGTGGTGCAGGTGGTACTATCACTTTCTGTACATCTTCTGCTTCTTCTGTTTCCGGTGCAACTATTCTTCACCGGAACAACAACTTCTCCAACATTACTGTAACAGGGGCAACTACAATTGCTGGTTGGGTAAGTTCTGATGGAGGCACAGCGAATAAGACATATCAGAACAATACATTCTCCAACATCACTGGAGGTACCAGTTCTGTTACGATTTTGTCTGTAAACTTTGGTGGTGGCGGCGGTGGTAACGGTAACGTTATCCAGGGAAATACAATTTCCAACGTAACCGGTCAAAGTTCAGTTACCGGTATCAGCGTGGGTAGTTCTGCTACTACTGCATCTGTATTCTCGAATACTCTGACTAACCTGACTTCTACAGGTACAGGCGGTACAGTAATTGGTATTTCTCTTGGAACACCAACCTCATCATGTTATAATAATACCATTGGAACCCTTGCTTCCTCTGGTGCTTCCAGTACAGTTACCGGTATTACCAGTACTGCAACAACTGGCACAATCCGTCATAACAAGATCTATGATGTATCATCAAGTACTGCCGGTGGTTCTGTATTTGGTATCACAGTTTCTTCAGGTACTACTATTAATGTATACAACAATATTGTAGGTGATTTACGCGCTCCGATTGCGAATGCCGCAAACCCTGTTGTAGGTCTTAACTTCACAGGTGGTACTACCATCAACGCGTTTTACAATACTGTATATCTTAATGCAAGCAGTACAGGAGCATTGTTTGGAAGCAGCGCGCTTTCAGCAAGCACTTCACCTGCTTTGACATTGAGAAATAACCTTTTGGTGAACAGCTCAACTACTTCTGGAGCCGGATTGGCAGTTGCTTATCGTCGTTCAACTACCACTTTAACGACCTATAATTCTGCTTCCAATAACAATGATTTTGTTGCCTCTACTATATATTATGATGGAACACTTTCATATTCATGGTCTGGTTATCAGACATTGGTTTCAACACGTGACAATGCTTCTATTAACTGGACTCCGGTATTCCTGAGTACAACAGGTTCCAACGCGAACTTCCTGCACATTGATCCATCTGTGGCAACATTGATTGAATCAGGTGCTGTGAATATTACTACTCCTTCTATCACTGATGACTACGACGCAAATGTCCGTCAGGGAAATGTTGGTTATGCAGGTACCGGAACAGCCCCTGATATTGGTGCTGATGAATTCGGTGGAACACGTCCTGCAAATTGTTCAGGTGCTCCGACAGCCGGAACTGCGAGTCTTTCTCCGGTTTTCCGTTGCGGTTCAGGCACAACTTTGTTGACAGTGAATGATCCGAATTTAACATTAGGTGTAACTGTTCAATGGTATGAATCCACTACTTCTGGTACATGGGGACCACTGGGTACTCAGGTTCCAGGTGGAAACGGTACCAGTGTTACGACACCTTCTTATACAAGTGACCGTTATTTCGTTGCTTCTTTCAAATGTTCTTTCACTGGTGACTCAGTTCTTTCCAATGAAGTGCATTTGATTGTTTATCCTGCTGCTTCAATTAGTGTTTCTCCGACTTCTGCAACCTATTGTGCAGGTTCTCCCGCTCTGGCTTTGACAGCTTCAGGTGGTGTAACCTATGCATGGTCTCCAGCAACCGGATTGAATGCTACAACCGGTGCTTCAGTAAATGCTAATCCTTCTGCTACAACTGTATATACAGTAACAGGTACAGATGCAAATACTTGTACTGCGACAGCAACTGCTTCTATTACTGTGAATCAAAACCTGACTTCACTGACAGCTACTGCTACTCCGTCTTCTATTTGTAACGGAGCAAACTCTCAGTTGCAGGCTACCGCTGTAACACCTTCATTGGGTACTTATACTATGTCAACAATAACCTATGCTCCGATTGCTGGTTCAGGTGCTTCGTTGACATCCGGTGACGATGCGGTTTCTTCTGCGGTGACGATTCCATTCTCATTTAACTATTTCGGATCCCCGGTTACTCAATTATTTGCGTATACAAACGGATTCATAGTAATGGGAAGTGCGACCGGATCAACTACAACCTATTCACAAGCAATTCCTTCTGCAACTGCACCAAATGGTGTAATTGCCGGTGTGTGGAATGACTTGTTGATCAGTTCTCCTGCCTTGATCAGCACCTATACTACAGGTTCAGCTCCGAACCGGGTGATGGTGATCAACTACAGTAACTGTGCTTTCTATAACTCAGGTTCAACTACCGGTAATACTAACTGGCAGATTCAACTCTATGAAACTTCAAACGTTATAGAAATTCACGTTGGTGAAATTACAGGTGTTTCAAGTACCACTTCACTTAATACCATTGGTATTGAGAATGCAGCAGGTACTGTAGCCTATTCACCAGCCGGAAGAAATAACGTTGCCTTCCAGGTTTCTACAGGAAGTCCGGAAGCTTACCGATTCACTCCAAACGTGATTGGTGTTTCCAGCTACTCCTGGTCTCCAGCAACATTCCTGAATAACCCTGCCATTGCGAATCCGCTTGCGACTGCAGTCACAGCTTCAACAGTGTATACTGTTACAGCTACTGCGACTAACGGATGTTCACTCACTGCTACCGCTTCGGTAACAGCAGGTGCCGCAATGTCAGTAGCTCCAACTGCTTCTCCTGCTACAATTTGTGATGGTCAATCATCCAGTTTGAATGCAAACGTAGTTGGTGGTGGTGCTCCTTATACTTATGACTGGTCAGATGGTACAAGTTCAATTGGAACTACAAATCCTCTTACAGTATTGCCTTCTGGAACAACAACCTTCACTGTAACAGTGACGGACGCATGTTTGTCTACCACAACAGGCACTGTAACAGTAACAGTGAATCCAAGTCCAAGCGTATCAGTTTCTCCAACTTCTGCATCTTATTGCGGAACAGCAATTGCAATTACTGCAACGGGAACGGCTGATACTTATGCATGGTCACCTGCAACAGGATTGAACGTGGCTACAGGTACATCCGTAAGTGCAACTCCTGCTTCAACTACTGTTTATACAGTAACCGGAACCAGCACTGCAAATGGTTGTACACGTACGGCTACAACTACGATCACTAAGGGTATCTCGATTCAGAGTGTGACACCTACCGCTACTCCTTCAACGGTATGTGCAGGTGGTACATCTAACCTGAACGTGACTGCGACTGCAGCGCTTCCTTTTGTAAGAATCACAGAAGTTACTTTGTATGATCAGGGTACCGGTCAAACAAATCCTTATCCGGCATGGGTTCCTTCAGCCGGAGTTCAAGACTATGTTGAGATCACAAATACTTCTATAGTATCTGCGGATATCAGTGGATGGACATATGCTGACTATGGCACTGGTTCCACTACACCAAACCACAGCTATACATTCCTTGCCGGAACAATCATTCCTCCGAACAGTGTGCTTGTTCTGCACCTGGGTACAGGAACTGATGATCTGACAAACAGATTATTCAATACAGGTGGTACATCGAACTTCTATTCTTCCGGCGGATTGATTTGTTATGTTCTGAAGAACGGTTCTACAGTTGTGGATGCTGTTGCAACAAACGGCGCTACGTTTGCAGCTGGTACAGGTGTTACCGGTGCTGACTGGTCTGGTTCCGCTTCTGCTCCATCCGGTAACGCAGGTTCTGTTCGCACAGCCTCGAACGATTCCAATACCGGTGCCGACTGGACAGCCTCAGGTACTACAACACAAACTATTGGTACATTCAATGCAGGTTATGTGAATCCGAATAACGGAACCATCTCAGGATATTCCTGGTCTCCTTCGACTTTCCTGAACAATCCGGCAATTCAGAATCCAACTGCCAGTTCAATGACATCCTCTACTACTTATACAGTGACTGTCACTGAAGCATTAGGATGTACTGCAACAGGTACGGTTTCTGTAACTGTAGGTGTTCCATTGTCTGTAACAGCCTCAGCATCTCCTGCTTCTGTTTGTGCAGGTGGTTCAACAAGCCTTACTGCAACTCCAGCAGGTGGTGGTGCTCCTTATACCTATGACTGGAGTGATGGAAGTGGTTCAATTGGAACTACGAATCCTCTTGCAATCTTCCCGTCCACTTCAGGAACATACACTGTAACTGTTACAGATGCATGTTTGGCAACTTCTACGGCTACTGTTTCAGTAACTGTGAACCCGATCCCGACCATTTCAGTAACAAACAGCCTTCCGAATATCTGTGCTCCTGCTACTTCAAGTAACCTGGGCGCATCCGGTACATCGGATACTTATAGCTGGTCACCTGCTACTGGTCTGAACGTTTCTACCGGTGCAAGTGTAGTTTCAACTCCGACTGTAACAACAGTTTATACAGTTACCGGTACGATTACTTCGACCGGTTGTACAGTTACGTCTACAACTACAGTTGTGAAAGGTGTAAGCTTTACTTCAATAACAGCTTCTGCAAGTCCTGCAACTGTTTGTGTAGGAGGATCTTCACAATTAAATGTAGCCGCTTCGCTTCCTGCATGCGGTACATATTATAGTGTTGCTTCTACTACATATGGAACATTGCCAACAACAGGCTTTACAACTGTAACCGGACTCACAGATGATAACTTCTCTGGTCCATTTACAATTCCATTCTCTTTCAACTTCTTTGGAACAGCGCAGACCAGCTTCTATGTTGGATCTAATGGTTATATCACTTTCGGAGCAGGATCTGGAGATCGCTTCTCTCAGGTATATCCAAATACAACTGCTCCGAACAATATGATCGCTTTGTCTTATTGTGATTTGTTGCCATCTTCTGGCGGTACAATCAGCTACGGTGTAGTTGGAACTGCTCCAAACCGTATCATGGTTATCGACTGGACAGGTACACCATACTATAACCTTGGTAGCCCCACAGGTGGATTGAGCGGACAAATTCAACTCTTCGAAAATGGAAGAATTGAAGTTCATGTAACTGTTGCTGATCACGGTGTAAGTACAAGTGTAAGCGGTTTGGGTGTTGAAAACTCAACCGGTACAGATGGTATTGCACCTGCAGGACGCAATGGTGGAACTACAGCATGGAACGTAGCTGTTCCTGAAGCATGGGCATTTACTCAGTGTTTCTCAGCTACTGTAACAAGCTATAGCTGGAGTCCTTCAGGAAATCTTGACGCTCCTACCCATCCTGATCCAATCGCTGATCCGATGTTAGCGAATACAGTATATACAGTAACAGTTACTAACTCCAGTGGTTGTACTGCAACCGCTACGGCTTCTGTAACCGTTGATCCATTGGTAGTAAGTGCTTCAGCTTCTCCATCTCCTGCATGTTCCGGATCTCCGGCTACATTGACTGCAAATGTTACAGGTGGTGGTGCTCCATACACGTATGACTGGAATGATGGTTCAGGCAGTATCGGAACAACAAGTCCGTTGACTATTGTACCTTCATCAGGAACTACTGTTTATACAGTTACAGTTTCAGATTTCTGTGGCGCGTCTCAAACGGCTACAGTGTCATTGACTGTAAATGCACCTCCGACTCTGTCAGTAACCAATTCTAATCCAAGTTTGTGTGCTCCGATTACCAGCAGCACTCTGGGTGTAAGTGGTGCTGATACATATTCATGGTCACCTGCAACAGGATTGAATGTGACTACAGGAGCATCGGTAGTTTCTACTCCTTCTGCTACAACTATCTATACAGTAACCGGAACATCTACTACTACAGGTTGTACCTCAACTTCTACTACAACTGTGACAGTTGGGGTGAGCTTCATCAGTGCAAGTGCAAGTGCGACTCCGAGTGCAGTATGTGCTCCCGGCACAACTCAGTTGAACGCAACTGCAACATTGCCAACATGTGCTAATTACTACACGGTAGCGAGCGGTACATATGGCTTGCAACCAACAACAGGATTCACAGGATTGCTTGGTGATGATGACAATGACCTGATCACAGGTTTGTCATTGCCATTCAGTGTGAACTTCTATGGTACATCTTATTCAACTATTAATATCGGTTCTAACGGATACATCTATTTTGGTACACCTAACGGAGGTTCAATCCTTTCAGGAGGTGTAACAAATGGTATCAGCATTTTCTCTGCTGATATGTTACCGGGAGACAATCAGATTTCTTATGGTACTGTTGGTGTAAGTCCTAACCAGATTTTCGTGGTTGACTACAACGCTATGCCTGAGTTCTCCGGTGGCGGTACACATTCAGGACAGATTCAAATCTTCCAGAATGGTCGCATTGAAATTCACGTTACTTCAGCAACTTCTACCCGTGTGAAAACACTTGGTTTGAGAAATGCTGCAGGAACTGACAATGCTATCCCTGCAACACGTAACTCTTTGGGCTGGACAGTAAGCACTCCTGAGGCCTGGGTATTTACTCAGTGTTTCACAGCTACTGTTAGCGGTTACAGCTGGACACCTGCTGCTGACTTGACCAATCCTGCAATAGCGAATCCGGTTGCAACTAATATCCTGGGTACAACTGTGTACACAGTGACTATTACCAATTCAACAGGATGTACAACTACAGCTACTACAACAGTCACTGTTGCTCCTCTTGCTGTTGCTCCAACTGCTTCTGCCGCTACTGTTTGCTCCGGCAACTCAGTAACGCTGAACGCGAATGCCAGTGCCGGTGGTCAGCCATATACTTATGACTGGTCAGATGGAACTGGTAGCATTGGAACTTCTGATCCGTTGGTAGTGAATCCTAGTTCAACTACAACGTATACAGTTACTGTAACAGATGCATGTATGAATACAGTTACAGGAACAGTTTCTGTTTCTGTATCTCCTTCACCTGCTGTTTCACTTAGTTCCAGTGTTCCGGGAATTTGTTCACCGGGTCCGGTGACCCTGACTGCTTCAGGAGCCACTACATATAGCTGGAATGGTGTACTTGATCCAACAGTATATACTCAAACTATTCTGTTCAATGTTGCCTCTCAACCGGTAGAAACTAATTCTTCTCCTGGTAATGTAGTTGCTTCAGCGACTATGTCGGCATTGCCTCCGGGCGCAGTGGTTTCTTCGTATACCCTGACCTACAATGGTATCAATGCACTCAGCAACTCTTATGGCTCTGATGTGAATCTTGGATTCTCCGGTGCAGTAACTGCAACTGAAGCTTCCGGTATTGGTGCTCCATCTGCTGCCGGTGTATTCAATTATGTTCAAACATTCACAGGCGGTGTGAACACTGCAGGTGGAACAGTGAACCTGTTGTATTGGGATGTAGTGGATGATAACTCAGGTTCTGCTGAATCTACATTCCCATTGGGTACAGGTGTTGCAAGTCTTGTAATCAGTTACCAGGTTCCTGCAAGCGGTAATACACTTGTTGTGACTCCGACTGCAACTACTACATACACTGTAACAGGAACAAATGCTTTCGGATGTACTGCAACAGGAACTGTAACTGTGGTTATTCCTCCGCCTTCTACTACAACTGCGACTGCAACTCCGGCATTCGTTTGTTCAGGTGGAACAAGCCAGTTGAATGCAACAGCTTCATATCCTCCACCAGCAGCGCCGACTTATTGCGCGGTGACTAACCTGGGTGGATCTTGTGTTTCTCTTGTTACATTGAACACTCTGAACAGTGTTAACCCTCCGGGATGCTCTGCTTCAGGATTCTATAACTTCAATGCTCCTGTAGGTGCAAATACAACTACGCTGATGCCTGGTTCAAGCTACACAATGACAGTATCTACCAGCGGTACAGCTATCGTTTCTGTATTCATTGATTATAACAGAGATGGTGTTTATGATGCATCTGAATGGGTACAACCTTATACATCTGCTACAACAGGTACAGTTACTATTAACGTACCAAGTGGAGCAGTAGTTGGTCAAACCGGAATGCGTGTTCGTTCACGTCTGAACGGTAACCAGAATGATGCAACTACAGCTTGTTTGGTTGGAATGGGTTCAGGTTCAACTGAAGATTATGTTGTTACTATCGGAGTTCCGATTTCCGGTTCATTCACTTATAGCTGGTCACCAGCTACCGGTTTGAACAATGCGGGAATTCAGAATCCACAGGCAACTGTAACTTCTACTACTACTTATACTGTAACTGCATCTGATGCTTACGGATGTACTTCTACAGCAACAGTTACTGTGAATGTTGATCCATTGGTAGTTTCTGCTTCTGCAAGTGCAACAACAATTTGTGAAGGTATTTCAACTACTCTTACAGGTGTTGCTACTGGCGGTGGTCAGCCATACAGCTACAACTGGTCTGATGGTACTAGCACAGTAGGTACTACTGCTGCGATTACTGTAAGTCCAACTACTTCTACTACTTACACCTTCACTGTGACTGATAACTGTTCAACAGTTCTCAGTGCTACTCCGATTCCGATTACTGTGAATCCGGCTCCTGGCGTAAGTGTGACTCCAACATCTGCATTGTATTGTGCTCCGACTGCTGTGGCTCTTACTGCAAGTTCACCAACTGGCGGTACTACCTTCGCGTGGTCACCTGCAACAGGTCTGAACGTTACAACTGGTGCCAACGTTAACGCGACTCCATCTGCCGCAACTGTTTACACAGTTACAGGTACAGGTACCAATGGTTGTACATCTACTGCTACGTCTTCAATTACAGTCGGAGTTCCGATTTCTGTAATTGCAACTGCAGACACTATTGAAGGATGTTCTCCATTCGGAACTAACCTGCATGCCTGCGCGAATCCATCGTACAATACCTATACTGTAGCTTCTGCTACATATGGTCTGTTGCCAACTACAGGATTTACTAATGGTCCTACAGGTGATGACGCAAATACTGCAGTAACTCTGCCATTTGCCTTCAACTATTTCGGAACAACGTATACTACTTTGTATGTTGTTACAAATGGATATGTCAGCTTCAACAACATTACTTACTATGTTGCTCAGTCTATGCCAAATGCAGCTTATCCAAACATGATAGCTCTCGGATGGTGCGATTTGAGTGCTACTGCTGGTCAGATTACTTATGGAACTGTTGGTGTTGCTCCGAACCGGATCTTCGTTGTTGATTACAACGCTGTTCCTGCTCTCAGTGGAACCGGTAGTGTAAGTGGTCAGATTCATCTCTATGAAAATGGTGGTAAGATTGAAATTCATACTACCAATATGACAGCTGTTCCAGCTTCCGGACTCATTGCCCAGGGTATCGACAATGCTACCGGAACTGCAGGATTCCCTGTAACCGGACGTAATGCCGTTGCATGGTCAGTGACTACTCCTGATGCGTTCTCATTTACTCCTGCAGCGCGTACTTGTAACAACACAGGTATCACGTTTGCATGGACTCCATCAGGAAATCTTACCGGTGCTGCTACTTCAGATCCTGTATTGGCTGGCTTGACTACATCAACCATCTATACAGTGACTGCAATGAACGCAAGTGGATGTTCTGCTACTGACACTATCAACATGGTAGTTCATGCTCAGGCTCCAACTCCAACGATTACTCCAAGTGGTCCGTTGTCATTCTGTCCGGGTGGAAGTGTAGATCTTACATCTTCTAACAATACCTTCCCGAACAACTGGAGTACAACAGAAACAACTCAGACAATTACCGTGAGCACAACTCAACTGGTGACCTTGATTGCTTCTGACGCATACTGTCCTTCAGCTCCTGTATCAGTGAACGTAGTTCGTTACGACACTATCCAACCGCTTATCTCCATCTTTGGTGGTGGTGCAGCATTGTGTGGTGGTTCACGTGACCTGTTGTCTGACGGTGCTCCTGAGTATACTGCATGGAACTGGAGTACAACTGAAACAACTCAGCAGATTACCGTATTCACTCCTGGAACTTACTACCTGACTGCTACGGATCTGCATGGATGTTTGACTCATAACGAGTTCACAATCACACCTGGAACTACTCCGGTAGCTCCTGTGATTTCAACTACCAGTCCGTTGACTGTTTGTAACAATGCTGAAGTAACACTTACTTCTGATTTGACTGATGGATTGACTTGGTCTCCAACTCTGGATAACACTGCATCCATCACTTACAACCTGTCTCCTCCGGGATCATATGATTTCTTCGTAACCCGTGACTCACTGGGTTGTACAGCGGAATCTAACCACCTTGTATTCACTGTTAATCCTACTCCTGATGTATACAGCTTCTCTGTAGATTCAGCTTGTGTTGGTGATGTGATTACATTGACCGGTGCCGGATTGACAAATGTTACATCTGTTAGCTTCAATGGAACACCTGCAACATCATTCGTTGTTGTAGATGACTTCACAATCACTGTAACTGTACCTTCTGGTGCTACTTCAGGCGGTATCACTACTACTGATGGAGTAACAGGATGTACAAGCACAAGTGCTGTGTTCACTATCAAGGTACTGTGTTCATCCAGTCTGACTGTGAAAGCGTTTATTCAGGGATACTACAACGTTGGTGCAGCAATGAATGCTCCATTGTACAACCTGAGTATTTCAACTTCAGCGAATGATTGTGATACATTGCATGTATCTCTGATTGATCCAACTACTCTGGCTGCTGTAGAAAGCTATGATGCAATACTGTCAGATACAGGTTCTGCACCATGCACATTCAGTTCAGCTGTAAGTGGTCATTACTACTACATCCGTCTGACTCACCGCAATGCTCTTGAAACATGGAGTGCGGATTCAGTTCAAATGGGTGCATCTGTAACTTATGACTTCAGATCAGCTGATGTACAAGCATACGGTGCAAATATGGTTGAAGTAGAACCGGGTGTTTGGGCTCTCTGGAGTGGTGATTGCGCTGATTTCGGTGCGACCCCTGGATTCCCTGACGGATTTGTTGAGTCTGGCGACTATAGCGCGGTTGAGAATGATTCTCAGAACTTCGCTTACGGTTACAATTCAACAGATTTGACCGGAGACGGATTGACAGAATCAGCTGACTATAGTATCATTGAAAATAACAGTCAGTTGTTCGTAATCACAAATCATCCTTAATCCTTAAACGAAAGATCACGGAGACGTAACACTCTCCGTGATCCTTTCTTCTAAAATTGTAACTCAAATCAGTCATATAAGACAAATCCAAAACAACAATCACTTATAAATTAACAAACATGAAAACAAACCTTACAAACCTTCGAGGGTTAGTGCTGGCTTTACTGCTGGTAGTATCCGCCCGGTTAGGTTATTCTCAGGGAACATGTCCCTCGGGAGGGCTTCCGTTTAACTGTTACATTTCCGATGTGACGGTTACAGCCCCTAACACGTTCAGGTTCGCCATTTACATGCAGGCGACGGGTGCTGACATTCCGCTGCGTACATTTCAGGGCGGTATCAAAATCAATGGCGCCTTTGCCACTGGAACCACGATGACATTATCTTATGTCAGCCGTATTTTCACAGCAGGTGGAGCTATGTCATGGGACAACACCAACAAGATTATCCGTATTGCGGTTAATACCGGTGTTGCCTGTAATGAGCCGACGTATCAGTTCCCAATCGGATCTGTGCCGGTGAAGATTATGGAAATTCAGGCTATAAACAGCGCAAACCTTGTGTGTCAGCCAGCGAATTTCAGCTTTAACTTCAACTCTGCAGGTGGCGCGTTCCCTACAGCTGTAACCCAGTGGGTACTCGGTTCTTGTAGTGGTACTCCTCAGAACATCACTACCAGTGGTTGTGGTGTTTACAGCATCATTGATCAAACAGCTGCTGCATTCACTCCTTCTTTCACCGGATTGGGATCTTCTTATTCCACATCAGACGGTACTGTTAACCTGATTGGATCTCCTGCCGGAGGTACTTTCTCTGGTCCTGGCGTTGTTGGAAACTCATTCAGTCCTTCTGCTGCAGGTACAGGTACTCATACAATTACTTACACTACAGTTCCTTATTCTAGTGTAGCATCTTGTACTCGTTCAACTCAACAAACTGTTACTGTAACCGGTGCATGTTCTGTAACTGCAAGTTCTGTTGAAACTCCGGCTCAGTGTTTTGGTGGTAATGGTACCTCAAACGTAACACTTACCGGTGCTACTGATCCTATCACATGGACTGTAGATGCAGCACCTGCCGGTGCGCCAAATACTTCTATTCGTTTGTTCACATTGTCAGCTGGTTCACATACCATTGGCTATTCTGATGCGAACGGATGTTCTGGTTCAATTCCTGTATTTATCAGCCAGCCAGCTTCCGGACTTCTTGCTTCTTGTTCAGTATTATCCAACGTTTCTTGTAACGGTGGAACAGACGGATCAGCTTCTGTAAGTGCTTCAGGTGGTACTCCTCCTTACTCTGGAACAGGTACATTCACAGGACTTGCTGCTGGTACATACAATTACAACGTTTCTGACGCGAATGGTTGTACTTCTTCTTGTTCAGTAACTATCACTGAGCCTGCTGTATTGGTTGCTACATGTTCAGTTGTTTCTAACGTTTCTTGTAACGGTGGATCAGACGGTTCAGCTTCAGTAAGTGCTTCAGGTGGTACTTCTCCATACACTGGAACAGGTACTTTCTCAGGTCTTGCTGCAGGTTCTTACACTTACAACGTATCAGATGCGAATGGTTGTACAGCTTCATGTTCTGTAACTATCACTCAACCTGATCCTCTGATTGCAAGTTGTTCAGTTATTTCCAACGTTTCTGTTAATGGTGGAAATGATGGTTCAGCTTCTGTAAGTGCTTCCGGTGGTACAGCTCCTTACACAGGAACTGGTACATTCACTGGTCTTACTGCAGGTTCTTATACTTACAATGTATCTGATGCAAATGGTTGCACATCTTCTTGTTCTGTGACTATCACTGAACCGGCTGCTTGTGGACTTGCTATTCAGGTTAATGCTGGTACAATTTCTTGCTTCGGTGGCACTACTTCTGTAACCGTAACTTCTACAGGCGGTGTTGCCCCTGTAACAGGTGAGGGTACATTTACAGTTGGAGCTGGTACTTATACTTATACTGTAACCGATGCTAACAATTGTTCTGCTTCTTCAACAATTACAGTAAGTGAACCAGCTGCTTTGGTAGCTTCTTGTTCAGTTGTATCTAACGTTTCATGTAACGGTGGATCAGACGGATCAGCTTCAGTAAGTGCTTCAGGTGGTACAGGTCCATACACCGGAACTGGTACATTCACAGGTCTTGCTGCAGGTTCTTATACTTACAACATCTCTGATGCAAACGGATGTACAGCTTCTTGTTCAGTGACAATCACTGAGCCTGCTGTATTGGTTGCTACATGTT
>CALMQM010000015.1 GCA_937871435.1 uncultured Bacteroidota bacterium
GGTTGATGGTTGATGGTTGATGGTTGATGGTTGATGGTTGATGGTTGATGGTTGAAAATAAATTTTATTTTTGTTTTGAAATCACAAAAATCCTTTGTCGTTTAATTCATATTTTTTTACATGTACATTCATTTTATTTATGCATAAAAAAATCCGGACTGGATTAGTGCCTGTCCGGATTTTACATTTATTTTCTTTTAAAAATTACTTCTGATCTCTTCCAAAATAAACATCAGGTTTACCGATCACTCCGGCTTCCATCATCACTTTTAGTCTTGCTGGGTTTAAAAGAGCGGCCTTAGCCTGCGACAGATCTGTAATTCTGAACACAAGGTATACGAGTGAAGGATCATCAATTCCGCGGGCGAGGACACCATCTGTTAATCCGTCTTTCGATCTTATTTCCGGACCTTCGCTATCAAACGCTTTAAGCCAGGCATCAAAATCTTTTACTTTGTGAGAGATCTCTACGAAATCTCCCTTCTTCGCAATTTCTTCACTCATGCGCATAACCTGGATGAATTTAATATCCGGCGGAGAAATCACTCCTGCCTTGCTCATTATTTCTTTTAATTTCGGGTCGGTTGAAAATGATTTGGTCTTAGCTACATCGTCAATCATGAATGGAATATCAATTTCATTTTGATTTTCGATTCCGCGCGCTAATCCAATCAAATGCATTCCGGCTGCATTTCTGTTTACACTGTCTGCATCAAAAAATGGACGCCATTTATCGTAGTCGGCAACAATGTGACGAATAACCATGGCATTGAAAGGGAGTGCAGGCATTGCTGATGCCTGAGATTTTTCTTCCATTGCTGTTGCGGCAGTGGAATCAGTTTTCGCTTCATTGTCCGCAGGTTTGTTGTTGCCGCAGGCAAACAAGAGAGTTACCAAACCCAGAGAGAGTATGAATTTGGCAGAAAACAGGTTTTTAATCATTTTTAAAAAAATTAGAATTGTGTATCGCTTACTCTTTACGGTTTTCAGCTTCCCCGGGTGTTTTTGTTGCGTTTGATTTCAATAAGGGTAACGAATATAGGTTAAAAAACGAAGGTTTTGACAATTATGTCCAAGTCTTCCTGTAGCCGTTCACGGTAGTCCAATTCTTGTTTTTTACAATTTATATAAATCACAACTGCGCTTGCATTCCATCGGGAAATGCAATTAACATTCTCAAATTTCAATGTTTTCCGGTCAGATTTAATTATCTTAGATTCATTCAGACATTTCTCTTTCCTGAAAAATAATGCTGTCATTCCGACTAACAACCTCTGTGTGCTGAAAAATAAGAAAGACATACTGAACATTGATACGCTTGAGAAATTTGAGCGGCTCATCAACCGTGATTCAAAGATCTACAACATGGATCTAATGGTGATGCCCGGAACATTGGAAGACAAACACAAAAATTGCGATTCGATTCCTGCATTGCGCCGCCAATTCAACCTTATATATCTTTTGCTTGACGGAGAGCATGATGTAAAATTGGGAGCAGATGATTTGCAATTGCAACCCAACGATTTGGTTATCGTTCCTGAAAATATGCTGTATGCCAGTGAACATATCAGAAACTGCAAAGGTTATTGCATACATTTCAAAGAGGAATTTCTTACACCACAACTTTCCAGATCGCTGAAAGACGAATTTCCATTTTTACATTTTGACGCGCCGCACATTATTAATCTCACTCCGGATGAAAGTGAAATCATCCAGCAAGCATTCAAAAATATCCTCACTGAGTTTCATGGTTCATCATTGGAGAAAGATTTTCTGATCCGAAACCTTGTGTTGATTTTACTTTTCAGGGTGCGTGAAATTTATCGATTTAAAGTAGCGGAATTGAAAAACAAAACCAGTCGGCCTGAACAACTCGCGAATGCTTTTAAAGTAGCCGTAGAAAAACACTTTATTGAAATGAGGGCCGTACAGGATTATGCGAATCTTTTGAACATCTCTTCAAAACATCTATCGGAAGTAGTGAGTCAAACTTTTGGTCGTTCTCCACTGCAGATCATTCACGACATGCTTTTCCTTGAAGCCAAAGTACAACTTGGCTCTACTGACAAATCTGTCTCTGAAATCGCGCATTATCTGCGCTTTGAAGACCAGTCGCATTTTTCTCATTTCATCAAGAAAAAAACGGGGGAATCTCCTTTGACTTTGCGGAAGAAACGGTAAATTATACATAAGTCGCCGAACAAATTACAAGAATGCTTGTCGCTTCTCATCCATTTTTGCAAAATAAAAAACAAACAAATGGAAACGATCAGCAACAAAACGAAAATGGCCGAATGGAAAAATTTCGGCAAGGCGGATGAAGTACGCGAATTCCCGAAAGGCAAACTGGAGTTGGTTAAAATCGGTGGCGCCACTATTGGCAGAGCGATTTTTGAACCGGGCTGGAAGTGGTCCACCTCCTTGCAACCATTGGCTAAAACGCATAGTTGTGAGGCGCCGCATTTCCAATACCATGTTTCAGGTGTTCTCCGGGTGAAGATGGACGACGGAAGTGAATTTGACCTGAAAGCGGGCGATGTGTCATTACTTCCATCCGGTCATGATGCCTGGACGATAGGGAATGAACCGGCGGTGGTAGTCGATTTCCAGGGCATGATAGACTTTGCAAAAAATCTCTAACTCATTTGTGTTTCAAACTCCTCAGAAGAAAGCTTAGAGAAGTATTTTGGATTTTTTTCCATCAAAACAAGCATGAAAAAACGATAATATTTTTGTCTTATTTAACAGAACACTGGAGAAACCATTATCCTTGAGCAGTCCCAAGGATGTTTCTTATAACTATTCAGAAAAACTGATTGTGATAATTCTCGAGATATGATTCGAAGGAGAAATATTTCAATCAGTTTTTCTATTTATTAAGTCCGCTTTCATTTTTCTGAAATTTCTCAAGGAGAAAATGAAGACCAGAAAAAATGGAATTGCACTCGACAGAATTTTCATTTTCATTCCCAAGAGACCAATGAATAGAATGAAAAGCAAGAGCACTGCCAGGCTCCACATACCGACCAAGGACCAACTGCGTGAAGGTTGTTTTTGAAAAAGTGTGATCAGGAGAATAATTTGTCCGAACAAAGGCAACAATACAAATGGATGGAAAACGGAAACAGGATCTGTAAATAATTTTGACAGTATTTCCGATTCTATTTGAAATAAAAACATGTGCGTATCTCTCCCCCACTCCAGATATCCGATGAGTGATGTAAATATCAATGCGGCGTTAAGTAATTTTAATTTTGATGTCACGGGAATAATTAGAGATTTTAAAATCAAAATAAACTAACTATAATGTCAGCGTAAACAATTTTACGAATATTTGTTTACGCTGACATCAATACTTTGAATTTATCATTATCAAACCTTGTTGAAGACCTCTTGATAATTCATCTAAGGGCATCTCTAAAGATTAATTGTCAGATGTAGCGCTATTCAGACAACTTTAATTTGTACAAAAAAGAAATTTACAATGAATTCCCACCAGGTAAACTAATCTTTAATCTCTATATTTCGGCAGGTGCTGTCTTCCTTTTCAGGATTAAGGAACTGATCAGCGTTACCAGAAGTCCGACCGGCAAAATCTCGAGGTAGGTCATCAACGCGTTGAAAAACGGATTTTTGTACATGATGGCGAAATCGGCCATTTCTTTGGTCTTGGCTTCTATTTCCTGTGCCGCTGCTCCGCTTGCCTTGAGTTGCTCAATGGTGTGTGCGGAATATTTCTCGAGGAAATCAGGAATGAAGAAAAAGTAGTCGATAAGCCAGGCGAAAACATAAATGGTAGAAGCAATCAACACGATCATGGAACCAATTTTGAACGCCTTTCCAAAGCTGATCACTCCATCGTTGAACTTATTTCTGTAATTCCGGATTCCAACAAAGACCAGGGAAAACGCAATGAGCATGGACGCATAGCCAATGAGCATGCTTGTGTCGTAATCGACGCTGCCTTCACAGTGGCTCATGTTGTTGACTGAAAACAACATCATGCATGAAACAATGATGCCTGCGATAATACCGTAAATAAGAATGTTCTTTTTCATGTTTTAGATTTGGTTTTTAAGTTCAGATTCATGCCCGGTTCTATTCAATCCAACTGATCAACAGAAGAAATGATTTCGAAAAAGCTTCGCGAAAATGATCTGATTCCCAAAAATTTCTCTCATACTTTCGGCTATTTATTCCTTTTTTATTGATTTTCATACCAAAGTAGGAAAGAACAGTTCGAAACTCAAAGTATGAGATTCAGTCTCCTGGCTTTATCTACCGCCTGAGTTCGTCTCTTTACATCCAGTTTCGAAAAAAGATTTTGGTTGTGTGATTTAACTGTACTAAGGGAAACAAACAAACTGGAAGCAATTTCTTCATTGCTGAGACCTTTAGCCATCAGGTCTAGAATTTCCAACTCCCGCTTGCTGAGCTGCAATTCAGAGATCAAGGCTGAGTTGAGAACGCGATTTTCCGGGTTTGCGACCGCTACCTCTTTTTCCACAATCACCGTTTCAATCTTTGGTTTGGAAAGTTTCAAAGCAAGCCATATTCCCAGAGCAGTGAAAATTACAGCAATGAACCCGACATACAACTCAAAGGAATGGTCAAAAATGATATACCGAAGTTCCAGCCATTTTAGCAAAAACATCAATATCGCCAAAGCAAGGCCATACAAAAGTGTGCCTTTGTGTTGTAGTATGAAATTTTTGTTCAAGGATATTCTCACTTCTATTGTTTCCATTTCCCGATTTCTGATACCAGAAATTGCAGGTAGAATTACATTTCCGAAGCCGGAAAAATAGCAAAATATTTTCTCTTGCAGGTCCGGTGCTTTCTCATGAAGCTTTAAGTTCCGGAGTATAATAAAAAACGACAGCACCGGAGCCGAGTGTTTTCATTTTGAAAAGATTCAGTTTTGTTGATTCCGTTTGATCCCTGAACAATTTTAAACCCTTTCCGGCAACCACCGGATGCACACACAACTGATACTCATCGATGAGTCTGAGCTTTGTGAGTGTGTTGATCAGGGAGGGGCTACCTACAAGAATATCTTTACCCGGTTCTTGCCGAAGAGCGGTTACTTCTTCTTCCGGACTTCGCTTTGTTAAATGCGCGCTTGACCAGTTAATTTTCAGGTCACTTTTGGAAAATACTATTTTCGGCAGGCGATCAATGGTAGCGGCAAAATCATCGAGATCTTTCTGACCTGTCGGATTTTTCAGAATAGCAGGCCAGGCATCTTCCATCAGCTGGTAGGTGATTCTTCCATACAACAAAACTTCGGCAGTGTTTAGCAATTCAGTATAATGATCATGTAACTCCGCATCCGCAATGCCATAAGTGTGATCACAATATCCATCCAGTGTCATGTTCATTGCGGCAATCACTTTTCTCATTGAAATTGTTTTAAAAATCAGTCGTAAGATTGTATTTTAGAATGGAATCTTTTTCGGAATACTGTGTCCTTAAATAATTTAAAGACGAAATCATGTACGCGTAAATGAACTATTCACCGGAACGCCTTTCGACAAGGTTTGAAAAACTACACAATATCTTTCTGTAAGTTTTGCAAGGGATTGCATTTGCTCATCCGTTGCCTGTGTATTCAGTTCAAACATCAGTCGGATAGCTTTGAATCCAACAGGAGCATCTTTTGATACGCCCAGTGTTCCTCGAAAATCCAAATCACCCTCGGCTTTTACTGTTCCGGCTACAATGTCAATTCCGAGAGATGTAGAAACAGCCTGCAGTGTTACACCCGCGCAGGCAACCAAAGCTTCCAGGAGCATATCACCCGAACATGAGAGGAAGCCATTCCCTCCTGTTGCACTGTGTAATCCTGCTTCCACTATTGCTTTGCCGGTATCTACTTTGCAGGAAATATTCTCTCCTAATTTTCCTTTCGCTTTTAGTGTGATGATGGCCGTTTCAGGTTGTTCTTTGTATTTCTGTTTCAGAGGCGCCTGAATATTTTTTAGATCTTCTGCTTTCATGACAATTTTTCTTTAGAAGGCACTATTCAGCTATATCAGATATCACTATAAATTTACCGGTAGAGTTTCCGCGATCCGATTGCACCTGATAAAAGTACATTCCATTTTTCCAGTTTGCACAGTCGAGAAAGAAATAATCAGTAACAACATCTTCCGCATGATAAACAAGTTGTCCCTGAGTATTAAATATTTTCAGAAATATTTTTTTCCGGCTGTGATTTTCGAGTTTCAATGTAAAGCCGGAATAGGCTGGATTTGGATATACAACCGAGGAGATTTCGGAAGGATCATGGTTAAATCCGGTATTGAAATCAATTTTGAATTTCATCACATGAGCCTGCCATCGATTCCCGTGCAAATAAAATCCACCCCAGTTTTGCAATTGATAATCGTCCACATCATAGGAAACAATCAGGGTATCATTTACTCTCGTAAGATATGGCCGGTTCGCGTTGTAGTCGGTTGTGAATAAAGGAGGAGAAGAAAACTGAACGAAATTACTGTAGTTGGTGATCACTGTGTCATAGACAAGGTTCCAGTTCGCGTCGTATATGGCCAGTGTAATGTTGCCGGCCTGGTGGGTATGCCCCGAATGATAGGACAAATAAAAATAAGTACCATCCCAAAGTAAACCCTGACTCCATTGTCCGTCGTTGTTCAAAGGAATGGAATCAATAAAATTCCAGTTGTTGTCGTATTGATATACGTTCAGATTGAAATTCGGATTTGTGGGACCTTTCCATTTATCAAATGTCACGATGTTGTATCTATTGTTTGCATAAATACAACTTGAACCCCAGGGAGTGAAAATTTCATTCAGATAAACCGGACTTGCAAGTGGAGTCAATGATGTATCGTATTCCCATTTATGCATCACCGGTTGCCAGGATGTATCCTGAAGAGGCATGGTAGGATGCAGCACTCCTGACTGGTGAAATGCTCCGATGATCAATTTACCATTCGTGTAATTCAACATCATGTCTGCTTTGCTGTCGCTGGAGTCAATCGGAAAAACTACTGAACTCAACAAATTGAAATTCTCATCATACTTCGACAATTTATAGGACCAGGAAGCCGGTGCTCCGGTAACGTGATAGTAGTTTGTTCCTATCATCAGCATTGCAAAATCACCCACATTCCCTGCGAAGCCTGAAAGTACACCATGGTTGCCGGTCGGATTGAAGTCCGCATCGTATTCATGCCATGAAAACTGCTGATTATTTGCGGAATTAGGTCTGCCGGCATATACGGTATAATATTTATCCCGAACAGGATGGTAAAAGGTTCTGCAAAAAACACCCGATGTATCCTCGCTATTAGGTGTTAACTGATCATGACTCAGAAAAGTCAATTGTACCTGAGCAGTGCTTGTCAGAATATTGAACAGAATAATCAGCAGCAGCAACACATACTTTGTGTTGTGATTTTTTCTAATAAGAAAAGTCTCATTTTGCTTTCTTTTCTCCAAGTGAAAACCAGTTCCCGGAGTCATCGATAAACAGTGCTTCATATCCATAAAATTCTTTTGTTGGTGGCTTCTTAAATACAACACCTTTCGCTTTCAATTCCTCGTATGTCGCGAGCAAATTGTTGCACTCAAATACTCCAAAACCAAAAGTTCCTTTGCTCACAAGTTCTCTCATCATACCAGCTGATTCTTTGGTGAACATCATTCCTTCGTCAATCGACATTAGAGAAATTTCGAGATCGGGTTGTTCCGGTGGACATACAGTCAGCCATCGCATATTTTTTCCCATTGAGGCATCTGTGTGTACCTTAAAGCCAAGCTTATTCACATAAAATTCGTAAGCGCTATTCTGGTTCAGAACAAATACAGAGACATGATTTAGTTTCGTGATCATAATATTGTTTTTTGTTCAGGCAAATCTCTCCGATTTATTTATGTGTGGCTTATTGAAAATTGCTAATTTTTGTCCAACCCTTACTTTCAGCAAAGCAATTGGGAATAAAGTTCAATGGAGTCCGTGAAATTTCCTCTTGCCGAATTCTATAGTGATCACGAAAAGCTGCAGGTGTTGTTCCAACAGACTTTTTAAACAATGTGGTAAAAGAAGCTGTACTTTCAAATCCGACCTGATAACACACATCGGCGATGGCTATATCTGTTTGCAACAACAACTTTGCATGCTCAACTCTTACCCCGGTTAAATATTGATGCGGTGTAATCCCATACACAGTTTTGAAGAGCCTGGTGAAATGAAATTTTGAAAAAAAAGCTTCATCAGCAATTTGGTCAAGGTCAATTTTCCCCGCAAATTGTTCGTCAATAAATAGTTTCGCCTGAACTATTCTTCGGAATAAGTAAAACTTAGGATATTCATTCACAGATAAACAGACTTCTGTTGGTTTTGGGCTGAGAAGATAATGTTTATTCAATACTACAATTCCAAAATCACAATTACGGGATTAGATCGAATTTTCTTTGATCCTCAATTTACACTTTGGTTTAAATGTAAAAATAAATTCAACCGGAATCAAAAACCAAACAGAAGTACTTAACTGAAAATAAGGCAGGCAAAGTGATGAAAACAGAAAAAATCGAAATTTGAGTTTAATGGGTGCTGCCGGACTGCGGTTTCACGTCCCGATTCACTCGCTACTTCAACGGCTCTGCCAGACCGATAAGAATTCCTTCCAGACCGCGGATGTAACAAAGCCGGTATGCATCAAGATATTGAACAACTTCTCCTTCTAAAGTCGCTCCATGTGCATACAATTGCTCCAGAAGATTGTCGATATCCTGCACGGCAAACATCACACGTAAATAACCCAGTGAATTCACCGGAGCTTTTCTGTGGTCCGCTATTACATCCGGACTGATGAAGCGGGAAAGTTCAAGCCTGCTGTTGCCGTCAGGAGTGACCATCATCGCGATCTCCACTTGTTGATTTCCCAATCCGGTAACACGTCCTGCCCATTCTCCCACAATCATCCCTCGTCCTTCCAGTTTCATTCCCAAAACAGTAAAAAAAGAAATGGCATTGTCCAGCGACTCGACAACAATGCCAACATTATCCATTCTGATTAATTTGGACATAGTAATATGAATAGCAAATTCAACCTGAATAAAGGAACACAAAAGGAATCAACAGGAAATATCATTCCTGTGATCAATCAATCTTACACAATCTGTAAAAAGAAAGCCCTTTACGGGATTTTGCAACATTTCCATTTTGATGAAATGTCCAGACACGATGAAAGCCTTTTTCATTCTTATCTCCTTTCAGAATTATTTTTGATCCAGACTCCCGCCACTCTCCATGAACAGAAATCTTGTTGGAAGGATCAGAAAAATCCTGATAAAAAAATGTATGGTCTGAATTAATGGTCAGCTGAATATCTGAAGGATCTTTTTCAGAAACACCATAGGTGCCAAATGTCAAATTCCTGCTATATGAGGTGTATGACAATATCAATGCAGCAAAAAGTATCTTGAGCGATTTCCAGTTATTTTTCATGATGCGATGATTTGGAATTGTGATATATAACAGTTTGTTCAATCAAATTTAATGATCGAACAGGTAACTACAAAGTTATCCTTACAAATAGTTTCGCATTTTAACACAAGAGTGCCTCCGGTTTATTTCTCCGAATTCAACTTATGAGTATAATTAATAAATTTATCTGATGGTGAATGATAAAGAAATAAACCTGTTCTGGTACCCACCCACAGCTCTCCCTCCTTATCTTCGACTATTGTCCACACATCACTGGTATCAAGTCCATCCTTACAGAATGACACAAAATTCTTTCCATCATACCTACACAATCTTCCGTTACCTGCATTCCATTTACTTCCGCCTCCCAGCCAGATATTCCCTTTTGAATCTTCATAAATACAAGTAAGCGTATCATTGCAAAGTCCTTCAGTTGTAGTTAAATGTTCCATTTTCCCGGAACTGACATCATATCGACAAAGTCCTGAATACAAATTTACATACCAAACCATTCCTTTGTTGTCCTGCATGATCGACATGATTTGATTACTGAAACAACCATGTCCATCTACTTTTACAAATTTATCCTTTAAAAAATCATAGCGACTAACTCCTCCTGCTCTTTCTCCGAATAGTAACGAACCTTGTGCATCTTCAAAGATACATTGAACAGAGAAGCTGCCTAATCCATCTTCTTTTGAATAATTCTTCACCAGATGTTTCATCATGTCGAAAGTGGCAACGCCATACTGATTCGTCGCGAACCAGAAGTTTCCGTTTTTATCTTGTAAAATGGCATTGATATCACATTTGCACAAGCCAAATTTTTCGGCCATGTCATTGAAAGATTTCCCATCGTACATGCAGGCTCCTTTTGGTGTACCAAACCAAATATTTCCGGTAAGATCTTCGTACACAGTTTCAATTTGGTCATCATTCAGTCCATCTTTCATGGTAAAATGTGTGAACATTTTTGAAACACCATCATAGCGATACACACCCGAACCTATTGTGCCAAACCATACATTGCCTTGTTTATCTTTTAAACTGCACCGGAACATGTATTCGAGACCTTGTCCGAATGAGAAAACTCCATTCAGAAAAAGTGAAATGAATATAAGATATCTTAAATATGATTTCATTCACACAGCGTGTTGCTTAGTTACCTTTAAAAAATCCGTGCTACCATCCATACATTTTGTATGTGAACACAAGATGTAAATTGCATCCATGCACAACGCACGACACATACCGATTAATTTTTTATCGGGATCTGAAAAAACACTATACCCTATTCTGAAACGCAGCTCACTTGAGCATTCGCTCACGAATGTATTTGACAGGTGAGCTTCCATAACTCAAGAATGCTTCATGGAAATCTTTCAGATTGAATTTATCACCCATCTTCGCTTTGTACTCATCGCGCAAAGCATGAATGGCAGTAGATCCGGAATAGTATGAACACAATTGAACCTGTGATACAGTAGCTCTGTGGTATTTCTCTGCAGCCTGCGCAGGTGTCTGGAAACACTCTTTTACCATCAGATTCACCAGCTCATCTTTGGTGGCATTCAGGCATTGCAATTTGTAATCGATAATCACATTTGCAAGTTCACGGAGCTTGAGTTTATCATGAGCCAGTTCCATTTCCGGACTGTTGTTTCCCCAACCATTTTCCAGCATCATCGCTTCAGCATACACAGCCCATCCTTCTATCATGGCTCCGTTCTGAAACACAGCACGGACAACATCGGGTGATTTTTTGTTGTTGTAAATCCCCTGTACGCAATGACCCGGAACTGCTTCGTGAATAGACAAGAGCTGAGACGCGTAATCATTGTATTCTTTTAACACACCTTCCGCCTTTTCAGGAGAATACAATGTGAGATCATCAATATTGTAATAGGTTGTACCACTCTTCTGATATGGTGGAGTGAATTCAGCACTGGCGACACTGAATCCTCGTGCATATTCCGGCATGAGACGTACTTTAATCGGAGGAGCGACTGTATCAAAATCAAACAATTTTTTCTCAACAATGAAACGCTTGAGTCTTGAAACATGATTGGTGAGTGAATCAAAGAAGTTCTTTGGACTGGCATGTTGCATCTGAATTTTATCGAGCACTTTTTGGATAAGCTCAAGGCTGTCTTTCGGAGCAGACTGACCGGAATAATATTTAGTCCACAAGGATCCGGCGATTCCCGTCATTTTGGACAGGAACATTTTTTTATCCTCCAAAGCTTTTTCATACACCTGTTCAGGAGTGAAATCTGTTACGAGATCATATTTGAATTTCTGTGTAAATAATTCCTTACCGATACGGAAATCACGGAAAGAATAATTTTTATCTGCCATGATTTTTTTCAATGCATCCACATATCCGTTGATTGCTTTGATCGTCTTGTCAATGTTTGTCTGTAAAGTTTTCTTCTCTTCATCATTCAGAGTAGATACTTTTATAGAATCGCTTAACGATGCCCCAAACAAAGACAAACCTCCCTGGTTTTGCATAATAGCGAGTTCAACGTATTCCTTCATTGGATTATGCAATGCAGCGAAGGCGGCAGTATAATAAGCATCGGAATGCTCCAGGTGTTTCGACAATGTCTTTAAACGTTCATCCAAAGGAGCATAAGGCTGGTTGATAATATAATCGCATTCACCTGCAAGATTGTAAAGGGAAGCATTCCATTCCTGTTGTTTGAATACATCAATATACCAGATGTCTGCCTCCAGTTGGTTTTTAATAATATTCAGACTGATTTTGTTGTTATCGCTAAGGGCGTTCAGATCCATAGCATTCAGCGAGTCCAGCCACAGTTTGGAAAATGCAACCGTCGTTGCAAAAGACGCATTGTCCGGAACTATCAGAATGTCATAATATTTTCCATAGCCATTGAAAATTGCTCCTGTCGGATGTTCTTTCCAATAAGCATCAAGAAATCTATCTTCAAAAGCAGTGAAAGCTTTGTCAGCGGAATCACTTTTATCTTCCTGTTTCGGTGACTGACATGCCGGAAGAATTAATACACAAGAAAGGAGCAGAATGCCAAGGATGTTTTTCATATTGGTGGACAAATTATTCGTTGGATCAGATGAATATTGATACAGGCGAATATACTATTTATCCACAAGTGTTTCAGGCTTCCAAAAAGTTCCGACCAAAAATTCCCGATTTGCCAATATTAACAATCATGAAAATTACCCGAAAGAGGTTTTTAGAGGTGCGCTTTAGTGATCATGCCTTTTTTCAAGGTCCAGTAAATATTGTTTTCTCCACAATCCACCTCCGTAGCCGGTCAGGTTTCCGTCCGATCCGATCACCCGATGACAAGGAATAAGGATTGCAATTCTGTTCATTCCATTTGCATTTGCGACTGCACGAACGCTATCCGGTTTGCGAATAGCTTTAGCTTGTTCCAGGTAAGATCTGGTTTTCCCAAAAGGAATTGTCTGCAACTCAGCCCAGACCATTTTTTGAAAATCAGTTCCGGGAGTAAACAATGGAACATTAAATACTTTTCTCTTGCCGTCAAAATATTCCTTCAATTGTGTTTCAAGAAGTTCAAAATGCTTGTTTTGTCCCTGCACAATAGTGGCATTGATTCTTTTTGCCAGATCTTTCAATTCCGTTTCCAGCATTTTCCTGTCGGAGAATTCAAGTAAGCAAACACCTTCACCTACAGCGCAGGCAATCATTGTTCCCAATGGAGTTTCCAACCGTTTGAGATCAATTAGCTTTTGTTCTTTTCCTCTTTTTGGTGAGACGCCGAAAATTGATTTGAATGTTTCAGCAAATCCACTTATGGATTCAAAACCTGAATCAAATGCAGTGTGAGTAACGGAAGCTCCTTCCTGCAATTTTTTGAAAGCGGTATTAATCCTTAACATTCGCTGATACGCCTGAAATGTTATGCCATGATTTTTTAAAAACCATCTGCGGACCTGACTTGGTTCCATTCCCGCTTTTCTGAGGTCGTTGTCTTTAAACTTTGCAGAAGGATCAGTATTCAGGCTTTCCATCAGCTTCTTAATTTCCGGAGGAGTTTCATTCAGCTTTTCTATGGGTTTGCATATTTTACAGGGTCTGTATCCTTTCAGAATGCATTCCTTCGCAGAATGAAAAAATTCAACATTTTCTTTCTTCGGCTTACGCGCTGTACAGGATGGTCTGCAAAATATACCTGTTGTTTTCACAGCGGTAAAAAACACTCCTTCAAAAGAAGTGTCTTTTGAAACTATAGCCTGATACATAATATCATCTGTCAATCGCATCGTTATCTGATTTCGCTTTTTCATTATACCAGAATCATGATTTTCTCTCTCACTTAATTAATTCATTAGTATTCAGAAAATTTATTCTTTGCAAATTTAACTGAGTTCAAGATTTACAAACAACCGAAAAATGAACAGACAATTTTTCATTTACATTGAAGTATCCGCATTGAATCGGAAGAAGGAGTATACAGGAACCGAATATTTATTTCTGGTTAGCAGAAAGAAGTTGAGAGACTGTAACAAATTTGTATTGTTTCTCTTTAAGCACCTGAATGATGGGTAGCAACGCAGCCCGCGAATGTGTTCTTGATTCCGGCCACACGTGCATCAATAGAATTGAACCAGGTTCAATTGTTTGCTCCACATACTTTGTCATTCTTCCGGCATCAGACGCCAGTGAGTCGATAGAATCCGGTTCGATGTTCCACATGATAGTACGGATTTTCTTTCGCATCAGGATGTAAGGAAGTAAAAAGAGTTTCTTCCCGTAGGGTGGACGAAAAGTAATCTCAGCAGAATAACCGGATTTTCGAATGAGTGAATTTGTGTGTTCAATTTCATCCTCAATAAACCCATATGATTTCAAAATCATGCGGGTATGCGAATAAGAATGATTGCCGATTTCATGTCCATGCGAAATTATTTTTCTCAATTCTTCCGGATGTGATTCTATTTCTTTTCCAACAAGGTAAAATGTAGCTTTTATATCTGCACTGTCCAGGATTGCGAGAATACTATCAGTGTACAGACTATTCGGTCCATCATCAAACGTAAGTGCAACAATTTTATCGTTTGTTTTGACAGAACTCAGGATTGTTCCAAATAACTGACTGTTGCGGGATTTGCTGTAGAGGAAAAGTGTGTATGCAGATATAAGCAAGGAAATCAAAGCAATCAACCGGCGTTTTAATTTCATATTTACATTCATTCAGAATTGAAATCAAATAAATAGAAATGGTTCCAACAGCCGCATCCACTTCCGGCAAAGAAAGAAACAAGATCCACTGAAAATAGTGAGGTAGATTTTTCCTGATTCACTTTCCGGACAGATAAAACCAAATCTCCTTTCACGGACAATATAAGGGGTAAAAAATGAAATGAGTCTTTCCATCAGACATTCTGAATCAGAGTTCGAAAAGCAAATAAATACAAAAATAGACTTCCAATCATGTATTGGTTTTGTAATCCGCCTTAATTTTCAAATAATAAATTAGTGAGCCGATCGCAACAAATAAATGTGTTAGCTGGCCGGGTGCAGCTTTGCTAAAAGCCAATACTCCATCAGATACAGCCCACATATCAGCTACAATACTCAATGCATGAGTAATTATATTGGTTAACAAAACAGCTTTCAGTGTGACGTTGTCCGGATGATTTCTGACCAGAAAGTTCATTAAACCAGTACTTAGAATCATAGCACCTAAGGCTCGAAAAAGAATTGCTGTTTCCGGTGTTGAATTCATCCCAAAACCCTCAGCTGCCCTGGACGGGGTGAGTAACATCATTACACCAAATAATCCAGCCAATAAGGCTGAGATAAGAAAGAAAATAGATCTTTTCATTTTTTTTTCTTTTTATTTTGTTTAACAATGATTCGGAAGTTAACTACTATATAAATGATCCGTTCAAGGGACCGGAAAATTATTCGACACAGACATCTGTCCGGCAATATGTAATAATACAAATTATTTAAATCAGGAAATAAATTTTTCCGAACACTTTATATTTTAAACAAAATAATCGGTTGTGATATAAATTAACCGCAAATATCCCGAAAAAAACAAATTCAATTCAGGCGCAGGCTAATGCTCCAATACTCACCCGTACACCTGGAATTTCGAGCAGTACTTCCGCGCAGGCGATGAGTGTGGCTCCTGTGGTAACCACATCATCAACAAGCAGGACATGCTTGCCGGCTATGGACTGTGGCTGATTTACGGCAAAACCACGGTTTACATTTTCATAACGTTCATACCGATGCTTTCGTGTTTGCGTTTCTGTAGCTTCTGTTTTGCGCAACACCTTTGGACCAAATTTGATTCCCATCGCAGAAGCTATTCCTTCGGCAAAAAAATCACTCTGGTTGTAGCCGCGCTTTTTGAGTTTTGCAGGGTGCAAAGGAACAGGCACCACAACTTCCGCATCTGAATAAGGAGATGTATTGAGCAAATCATAACCATACAATTCTCCTGTAAACAAACCCACATCTTTGCGTCCTTTATATTTCAGCTGGTGAATCAATTGTTGCACACGTTCACCTTTGGAGAAATAATAGTATCCTGAAGCAGCTTCTATTTTTACTTTCCCCCAGAAATGTTTAGCAACAGGATTGTCTGGCACCAGATGAAATCGGGTTCGGGGAAGATGGAAACGACAAGGTGTACAAATGCAACGTTCATTCATGGCCAGGCTCTTGCCACAAGCTGCACAAAGTTCCGGAAAGATTAACCATAACAAATCATCAGCTGACTCCTGAAGAACAGAAAATGGCAGGTAGTTTTTCATTTTAATTTTTTGAGTAAACTAATGAGTCGAAACGTGCCATACAAACTCTTTTTGCTGTTTATTTTTTGAAAATAAAGACGCATTTTACGATTGTCCGCTTGTGCTGACCGCAATCATGTTGATTCCGGTCTTACTTTCTACCTTTGTAAAGCATGGAAATATCATCGCAACAGGGACTGAAGCCTGAAGAAGTGATTCAAAGCCGAAACTTACACGGCCGAAACATTCTTTCTTCAGGCAAAAAACATCCTTTCAGAATATTTCTTGATGTACTCCGGGAGCCGATGATGCTCTTGCTCATAGTAGCGGCATTGGTTTATTTTTTCACAGGGGAACAGTCAGAAGGTTTTCTCATGCTGGCATCGATTGGAATTGTTGCCGGCATTTCCATCTATCAGGAAATCCGAAGTGAAAACGCCACTCATGCACTCAAACAAATGACTCAGTCATTGGTGATGGTAATCCGCAGCGGAGAAAAATCAGCGATTCCATCCGAAGAACTGGTTGTGAATGACATCATGATCGTGAGTGAAGGTGAGCACATTTCTGCCGACGCGTGCATCATCGATTCAAATGATTGTTCGGTGAACGAAGCAATCCTGACAGGAGAATCATTCGCAGTTGATAAAGGAATGAAGGATCCGCTGCTCTTTGCAGGAACAGTCATGTTAAGCGGACTTGCGCACGCGAAAGTAACAGCTGTTGGAGAACATACCCGACTCGGACAATTGGGTAAATCACTCGAACAAATTCAAAAAGAAAAAACTCCGCTTCAACAACAGATTGCTGTATTCGTCAGGCGGATGGCTGTGTTTGGTGTGATCGCATTTCTTCTTGTCTGGATTTACAACACTCTTGCTTCGGGAGATCTTGTGCATGGCTTGTTGCACGGACTAACACTCGCGATGGCAGCGTTGCCGGAAGAAATTCCTGTTGCACTTTCTACGTTCATGGCTTTGGGGGCTTACCGTATGATCAGAATGAAAGTGCTCACCAGACATCCTCAAACTGTGGAATCTTTGGGTTCGGCTACAGTTATTTGTGTAGACAAAACCGGAACATTGACTGAAAATAAAATGGTGCTTGTTGAAGTATATGCACCGCAAGCCAATAAAATTTTCCAATTGGATGCAGAACATGAAAACGATGAAGTGGATGTGATTCTGGAATATGCCCGTCTCGCATCCGAACCGCTTCCGTTTGATCCGATGGAAAAGGCAATTGTTGCCGCTTATGAAGAACCTGAAAATTTTCGTTCGTTCACACGATATAAAATGATTCATGAATATCCGCTTTCCGGAATCAGTCCGATGATGACGCATATTTACGAAGACGAAAAGGGAAAACGATTTATTGCCTGTAAAGGAGCACCGGAAGGAATTGTGAAACAATCTGCTCTCGAAGAAATAATTAAAAAGAAGGTAATATCAAGTGTGGAAGAAATGGCCTCGAGAGGATATCGTGTGCTTGCTGTAGCGAAAGAAGTGGATGAAAACAGATCCTGGCCAACTTCTCAGGATCAGTTCAGGTGGGAATTTCTCGGATTGATCGCTTTCAGTGATCCGCCAAAAAAGAACAGCGCGGATGTGATCCGGAATTTTCATCGTGCCGGCATCAGCGTGAAGATGATCACAGGAGATTTTCCGGAAACAGCAAAATGTATTTCCGGAAAGGTTGGAATACAACATCCGGAGCAATGTCTGACCGGTCCCGGGATAATGAACATGACTGACGAACACTTGCAGGCAGAAGTGAAAAAAGTAAATGTATTTGCACGCATGTTACCGGAAGCAAAATTACGTGTCATTCAGGCTTTGAAAAAAAACGGAGAAGTGGTTGCCATGACCGGTGATGGAGTGAATGATGGTCCGGCATTGAAAGCTGCGCACATTGGAATCGCTATGGGACAGAGAGGAAGTGAAATCGCGCGACAAGCTGCATCATTGATTCTGATTGATGATGATCTTGGCAACATGGTTGGAGCAATTGGATTGGGCAGAAAAATTTATTCCAATTTAAAAAAAGCGATTCAATATATAATCTCTATACATATCCCGCTTATATCCATCGTGACTTTACCATTGTTGTTTGGATGGAAATACCCCAACATCTTCTCTCCTATTCATGTCATTTTCTTTGAACTGATCATGGGACCAACCTGTAGCATCGCTTTTGAAAATGAACCCATGGAAAGCGAAGCAATGGAACGCAAACCAAGAAAAATGACTGCAAATTTTTTCACATGGTCAGAGCTGTCTCTTCCGGTCATCCAGGGTGGAGTAATTGCTTTGGGATTATTGTTGGTGATGTACCTCTCAATCAGAACCGGACATGAAGAATCACATACTCGTACATTGGTATTTTCAACACTCATTTTTGCAAATGTATTACTCACACTTACAGGGAGATCAAGAACGGAAACAATTATTTCCGGATGGAAGGTCAAAAACAATCTCATACCGATCATGATTTTGATTTCTCTGGCAATAACTTTTACAGCTTTATTCCTGCAGGCTGCCAGAGGTTTGTTTGAGTTTGTTTCTGTACATTGGACTGATTTACTGAAATGCGCCGCAGTCGCGGGAGTGTCTGTGTTGTGGATTGAGTTGTTAAAAATGCTGCGCAGAGGAAGAGAATAAAAGGTTCCGGAATTTTCATGTTTATAAGAATGAAAATTGAATTCCTTTTCTACATTTGAAAAGTTTTCTGATTTGAAAGAGCGCGTATGACGGAGAAGAACTTTCGTGTCAATAATTTTGATTTGTTACGTATTCTTGCTGCTGTTCAGGTAGTGGTGAGTCATGGATTTCATCACCTTCATCTTGACAAATCAAACACACTTTTTCGTTTCATTGAAAAATTTCCCGGCGTGCCTGTTTTTTTTACGATCTCAGGATTTCTCATTGCTGCATCATTTGAAAAAAATTCTAACCTTAAAATTTACTTCAGCAACCGGGTGCTGAGAATTTTCCCGGGTTTATGGGTTTGTATTTTCTTTTCTATCCTTACAGCTGCAATAGTCGGCAACATCAACTTTATGAATCCGGTGAGCTTCCCCTGGTTGCTCGGGCAGCTGAGTTTCATGCAGTTTTTTAATCCGGATTTTTTACGTGGTTACGGAACCGGAGTGTTAAACGGGAGCTTGTGGACCATTACAGTGGAGCTGCAGTTTTATCTTTTGCTTCCGCTGCTGTATTTCTTTTTCAAAAAATCCAAATCAGTGAACCTGCTTCTGCTTTTATTGTTTATCGCCTTTTTCTTAAGTGCAATCCTCCTCCATGCTTTTCGGCTCACTGAAACACAAAACAAATTTCTTGCAGTTACTTTCCTCCCGCACTATTATCTTTTTCTTGCCGGTATGATGATGTGGAAAATCAAAGCATATAACTCCGCATTGATCAATGGAAAAGGGTTAGTCTGGCTCGCGATATTTCTTTTGTTTGTTTACGCGGTTCCCGATTCTTCAATTACTTCTTTCATTGGTAAAATCCTTCTCTCTGTTTTTACTATTTCAGCTGCCTACACATTTCCCAAATTGAGTAGAAAATTGTTGAAGGGAAACGACTTATCCTACGGAATATATATTTATCACATGCCTGTGATCAATATGTTGGTGGAGAAAAATCAAATTTCTTCCGCCAATTATTTCTTTCTTGCTTTGTTCGCCACTCTTGTCTTGGCATTTTTAAGCTGGAAATTTGTAGAAGAAAAGTTTATTCGAATGAAAAAAAGCAGTTTGCTACGTCAATAACAATGGATTAATCGAGTTAAAAAACAGAAATTCATAATATGCCTGAATTCATTTCATCAACTGCAACGGATGATCCTGGCAATAATTTGTTCAGAATGACATTCAGCATGTATTCTGATTTTTTTCAAATCAAAAACGCCGGCCTGAATCAACAAGCCGGCGTTTTTATTTCTTTATTCTTTCAATGATCAATGTTCTGTCTTAATCACTTTCAATGTTTTTCTTTGATCCTGATATATAACATCCACAAAGTATGTGCCGGCACTTAGATTTGATCCTGCTTCGATATAGCCACTTACATTCTCGTGTTGCTCCAGCAATCGTCCGCTCATATCGTAGATGCTGATGTTGACTACTTTTTCCACCAACACCCGGAATGTTCCATTGAATGGATTCGGATAAATGAAGACGCCAAGATTTTCCTTGACAGGCTGGGAGATTCCACTGCATGGATCAAATGTGACGCGAACCGTGTCGCTGGATTGACAACCGAAACTGTTTGTCACTACAACAGAAATTATTTTTGTACCGATTCCTGTTCCTGCACTGTCAACCTGAATTGAATTGCTCAATTGTCCCGTTGACCACTGCACTGTACTGAATCCGGAACCAACGTTGAGGACAACTGTTGAATTCGCGCAAACAACAGAATCATTTCCAAGAGTAACTGAAGGTGCCGGGAAAACTGTTATTGGTCTTGACGCGCTTCCCAAACATCCGTTTTGACTTACACTGTAATTGATAGTATATGTACCTGTTCCGATTTGCGGATTGAAGGTTCCATTGCTTACACCTGTTCCGCTATATGTACCGCCTGAAGGACTTCCTCCGGTGAGTGTGATAGGAGTGCCATTGATACATGCACCTGCAAAAGCAGACAATGCAACAGTTGGCGGTGCATTCACTACAATTTGTGATTGCGCTGAGTTGGTACATCCATTTCCATCTGTGAAAGCATATGAAATTTGTATCGTTCCTGCACCTGCAACAGATGGATTGAATTGAGTTCCACTAACACCTGAACCGCTGTAAGTTCCGCCGACTGGTAATCCTCCTGACAAACTAAACGGGGTTGTGTTTACACATGTAGGTGTGAATGTAGACAAACTTACAACAGGCAATGGATTTACAAGAATGGTAGATACAGCTGTTGCTGAACAACCGTTACCGAGTGAATAAGTATATCGCACAGTATCGTTCCCAACACCGGCCAGCACAGGGAAGAAATTTCCGTTGTTGATTCCGGTTCCGGAATACGTTCCACCGGAAGGTGATCCTCCAGTCAAAGGAAAGAACGCGGAGTTGGAACATACAGGTGAGAATGTTCCCAATGTAACAGTAGGTGATGTCAGAATATTAATGGAAGAAGATGCTGCATTGGAACATCCATTGGCATCTGTATAAGAATAAGTAATCGTATGTGAACCTGTGCCGGCAACAGAAGGATTCAATGTTCCATTGCTGACTCCGGAACCGGAATATGTTCCACCGGAAGGAGAACCTCCGGTGAGAGTCACAGGAGAAGCGTTTGAGCACACATCTCCCAAAACACCGAGTGAAACAGAAGGTGTTGCATTCACAGTGATCATAGAAGTATCAGATGCAGAACATCCGCTGTTCGTATATTGATAGGTAATGATGAATTGACCTGCACCGGAAGTAGCGGGATTGAAATTTCCTCCATTCACCCCGGTTCCAGAATAGGTTCCGCCGGCAGGAGATCCACCGCTGAGTGCAAAGGAAGGAGTATTGCCGCATACAGCAGACAGATTACTGAAAGTTACTGTCGGAGATGCAAGCACAATGATTGAAGAAGTAGCCGAAGCTGAACAACTGTTCGAACCGGTGACTGTATATGTTATGGTATGTGTTCCCACTCCTGCAACAGCAGGGTTGAATGAACCATTGCTTACACCTGTACCTGAATATGTTCCTCCTGATGGAGAACCTCCTGTCAATGTCACCGCTGAAGCCGCGCTGCAGATATCACCAAATGTTCCAAGTGTGACTGAAGGAGCAGCATTGACAACAATAACAGAAGTATCCGATGCGGAACATCCTCCGTTGGAATATTGATAGGTAAGAATAAATTGTCCCGCTCCTGCCGTCGCCGGATTAAATGTTCCTGAGCTCACACCTGTTCCGGAATAAGTTCCTCCTGCCGGCGAACCCTGAGTAAGTGTAATCGGTGAAGCACTGGAGCAAACAGGAGATAAATTTCCAAATGTAACAACCGGAGCAGGATTGACACTGATAGTGACTGTTGATTGTGCTGTACAGGAAGCCGCGCTTGTACCTGTAACAGTATAAGTAGTTGTTGTAGTTGGATTCGCTGTGACCACAGAATCAGATGTAGAACTTAGTCCGGTAGCCGGCGACCAAACATAAGTCGCTGCACCGTGCGCGTTCAATTGTGTACTTGTTCCTGTACAAATTGCAATTGATGTAGCAGAAGCGGTAAGAGAGAATCCATTTGATATTGCATTTGTTGTTGGATTGCCAACATTCAGATAATTGGCCGCATAGCCAAGTCCGTTGTATTCCACAACCTGGAAATAATATCTTGTACCAAGAGTCAGACCGGTAACAGTAACTGTATTTCCAGAGCCGTTATATACTACATAAGAACCAGAACCAAGATTTGCTCCTGAACCGAAAGTAGAATTCGCTGTATAATAATTTCCATCGACAGGGAACGCACTCACCGCTGAGCCAGCTTTCGCAATGACTATTCTGCCAACACCATTTCCTGAAGTGAAATTCAGTTGCAAATCACTGCAATTGGCAGTGATTGCCTGCAGAGACGATGCATTTACGGAAGGTTGTGAAGCAAGTGCCGGCGACATTTTAGAAACAAAGAAATCAGCCAGCGAATATCCACGCAGCGTATCTGCTCCAAAATAAGCGGTATCATTAAAGAAGCCGGTTGTATAGACGTTGTTGAGATTATCAAAGGTGATCGCTTGCCCGGCATCTCTTTGTGTACCTCCTCCGGGTCGTGCCCAGTTGACATTTCCTGCAGTATCATAAACAGCTACAAACACATCCCGATTCCCGCGTGCGCCAACATAGATGGATCCGAAATATCCGTGGTCGTCGATTTGTCCGGTCACATACAACAAATTCTTCCCTGCATCATAGGAACATGCATAGGACATATCTTCATACGGTCCACCTGCACGTTTTGCCCAGAGTACATTTCCATTCGGATCATATTTGACAACGAATACATCTGTGCTTCCTTCTGAAATAAGTTGCGTTGAACCGAAGTTAGCCGTATCCTGAAAATATCCTGAAACATAAGCGTTACCAAGTTCATCTGTTGTGATCGCATTTCCTCGTGTAGTATCACAACAACCGCCGGCTGTTCGTACCCACTGAAAATTTCCGCTCGTATCATATTTCGCGATGAACATACTGTTCAATCCCTGTACGGAAACATTTGTTCCGCTAAAATTTGCGCTTTGTGTAATCGTTCCGGTGATATATACATTTCCCGATTGATCCAATGCCACTCCGCGACCGCGATCTTCCTTCGTCCCACCTGCTTTTCTCGCCCATTGTACTGTTCCATCAGAATTTGTTTTCACCAGATAAATATCGTTGCTGTTACTTGAACTACTCAGGTTAATACCATCGAAATGTCCGGTGCCGGAAAAATATCCTGTGAGATAGCATGTGCCATTTTGATTCACCGCGATCGCTTTTCCTTTGTCATCATTCGTACCTCCGAAACGTTTAGCCCAGATATACGAACCATCACTTGCATATTTAGCAAAGAAAATATCGTTCGACCCTTGTACTGTCAGTGAATCCCCCGGATTGAATCCGGCAGTATTTTCAAACTCACCTGTATGATAGTTGTTATGTGCCGCGTCAATTCCAACACCCCAGCTTACATCACCACCCACTCCGCCGGCATGTTTTACCCATTTGATATTTCCGTTGGTATCATATTTCCCCATCAGGATATCATGCTTACCGTTTGTTGTGAGCGTGATGTTCCCAAAGACAGCAGAATATTCTATTTGTCCTGAAACATATACGTTGCCGGAGTCATCAGCGATAATGGCGTTCCCGTATTCGAAGCCTTGTGAACTTCCTTGTCGGGCCCACAAAAAACTTTGTGCCGACAGTTGAGACGAACTGGTAAGCAGGATGGTACAAAGCAGTATCAAGCCTGTACTAAAAAAGTAGCGGTTTTTCATAATATGTGATATTCACATTTAAAAACGCAATGAGGGCATACAGGTTCATACAAAATTACTCCTGATCTGACGAAATGATTACAGTATTATGTTAAGGCTTATGAAAATCATACACTTTCTTACACTTTTCACATTCATTCCATGAAAAGAGATTAAAAAGCGTCTCTTTTAAACCTTTATTCCGGAAAAATCCGCGACTAAATCAAGCATATTCTGGGCATCAAAAGCAGCCAAACACGGCCATCCAAAGACCAATTAAATAATGTGAATACAAGTTGAGAAAAAGGAAAATGGCAGTTGTTAAGCCAATGCTAACAAAACATTTCTTTTGCATTTATTTTATAGAGAAAAATTCCTTTCTGCATTTTCTAAAAGAATAAAATTTCCCCCGTCAGGATTATTTACCTATTTCAATGTGAAAAATAAATTTTGTGAATATTCACCAAAGTTTTCTGACCATGTCTCTCGACAAATGTCTGGTCTGTGTATAAGAGGAAACCATCTGTTCTGAGTTTATCAAAAAATGTTTTTGCAAATGCACGATTGGGTTCGGCAAGAATTAAAACACCTCCCGGCTTTATCAATGTTTTGAAACTCAGAATAAGATCAGCGAATGCTTTGGATTCGTAGGCTACATCCGCAGCAAGGATGACATCTGCAGACAAGTTTGGATCAGGCGAACGCCAGTCGAGGAGTTTGAATTCAGCAGAAAATTTATTGTTGAGATACCAATTGTGTTCAGCAAAAATCAAGGGCTCTTGCATGTAATCTGTTATTACTACTGAAGCACCAAATTTACCTGCAGTGATACCCGGCAAACCCAGTCCACATCCGATCTCCAGAACTGTGGTCTTTTCAGAAACCACAGGTTGAAGGCAAAGATATTCAGCGAGCGCAATCGCTGAAGGCCATAAATCGGCCCAGTAAGGAATTTTTTCGTCTACCACATCGGGATGATGTTCTCCTTTACGGATCAGTTCATCAAACAGGGAATCAATGTCAGCAATGGTATCCATGTGGACAGTCATTCCCGGCAAGGAGATTTCTTCTCGGTTAATCTTATACTGTGTGGGTAGCAAAGGAAAAATGGTTCACGACGATAAGATGTGATGATTGAATTATCTCAACACGGTGAATTTCACTGCAGCGTAACGTGATGATTCATCCGGACAAAGTACATATATTCCTGCCGATAGATTTTGCACATCAATCACCCCTTCTTTTCCTGAAAAACGAACTGTTGAAAGCTCTCTTCCCAGCATATCTCTGATCGTGAAAGATTGAACAGGATGTCTTTGCTGATCATTCCAGCGGATCATAATTTCTGAGGAAGCAGGAACAGGATATATTGAAAATGCATTTTGCGCGAACACATTGCTGATGCCTGAACTGGGATCACGTTGTAAATAAATCTGCACACCTCCGCCATACAATCCATACACCAGATCAATATATCCGTCTTCATTGAGGTCAGCTCCATTCACTGTCATCAGGAAACTGTATTTGTTTCCTTCAATTTGCGACAAGAGTGTATCATCAAATGTAAATGTACCATTCAGATTTCCGTCGATATTGGAATAGGAAAGCACCTTCCCTGCCATGCAACTCACGAGCATTCGGTATGAACCATTGTCATCAAAAACGAAAGGAACAGAATAACCATCTACAAACCCAAAAGTTTGCACAACAACACCGCCGAGTGTATCGTTAGTCGGTGTTGTCGTAAAGAATGCGGAATTTACTGTTCCGACATTTTCAAAATAATTAATAAATCCGTTTTTCTCTCCAATCACAAGATCCTTCTTTCCGTCGCGGTTGAGATCAACCAACTGGGGAGCGGCCGTATTTCCCACATCAATTCCCATGTAAGAAGCAGCAGTATATACAAAGTTGGCAGGTTGTCCGGGCCCGGCGCTATTGTTGAAATAATAAAGTCTTCCATCTTCCGCACCTATTAACATGTCTTCATCCAAATCGCCGTCAAGATCTCCGAATGTCGGGATCAAAGGTCCGCCGATTGCAAACGCAACAACTCCTGCATAATTCCTCGTTACAAATTCAAATGCCGGTTGAGCGAGAGTTCCGGTGTTTCTGAAATACGCAAGTCCGGATTCCACATTTCCTCCACCCACACTGACGGATTTATATCCGATGATCAGATCTTTTTTTCCGTCGGCATCAGCATCAAAAAAAACCGCGGATGCTCCGTCACCCACATCAATCATTTCGTTTTGCAGAAAATCATTTTGCTGATGATCAAAAACAGGAATAGCATCTGTGCCGGTATTTTTATAATACAACACTCCGTGTTTATTTTCAAACTCACGGTTGCCGACAAGCAAATCACGAATACCATCGTGGTCAACATCCACATAAGCGTGTGTTGTGAAGGTAGACAGATTCGCCGGAGAATTGTATGACGGGAAAAGAGTATCCTGTGATACCATCTGAGCAAGCACATTTGTTCCTCCATTCACAACCAACAATGTATTGTAAGCCTGAGAATCTCCAATGAGAATGTCCTTGTCGCCATCGCCATCAATATCGATCGTATATCCCTGAGCATAGGTATCATCGCGTCGTGCGACTGTTTGTTCTATAAGTTCGGCAGGAGTTGAATTGCTCATTGTACAGGAAGAATTCCATGTACCCACAGCAACCGTCTGATAAGCCCCACCACGCAAAGCAAATTTTCCCCAAGCATTCGTCTCCAGCATATATTTATTGATCGAATCACAAACACCGTATTGTTCCATGCTCAGATTTTTATAATAGGCAAATGATCCGGCACAAAAAAACTGCTGACCGAGAATATCCATGTCACCATCGCCATCGATATCATTGAAATCCGGCATGAGAAAACTGCTTGCAAGAATATTAGAATAAGAACCACCGCCGTAATCGGCTTTTATCTGATTTTCTACCAATGTAAAAATCAATTGACCGGGCACAGATTCATTTCTATACTGCATGATGCCATTGTTGTTGACAGGAACAGTAAATAAATCTTCCCTTCCATCGCAATCATAATCATACATTACTGCCCATCCGCGCATCTCCGGGAATTGTGAAGTATATTCCGGTGCATAGCGGTATGAATTACTTCCTCCCGTTCCTGTATTAATAAAGGTCATTACTCTGTTGTTGGAAATATCGAAACAGAATAAATCTTTTCTTCCGTCCAAATCCAGATCTACTGCAGAAAATTTCGGAAAATTGATTCCTCCTGCCCAGGGATAAAGCAACTGGTGTCCGGCGTCAACAACAGGAATGGAATCAGCAAGACGCATATTCAACGGTTGCTGTGAAAATCCTGTGAGTGAAAGAAATAAGAAGAAGATAAGGGTGATATTTTTCATGACCTCAATTTGATGTGAAGGTACAAAATCAAGGCTCAGTAGAAACAAAGAAGCCGGGAACCATGAACAGAGTTTTTCCCCATTCCGATTCCCGGCTTTACCGATAGCCCGCCTAGCGGATCGTGATCTTTCCGGAGTGTGATTCTCCGGTAACTGTGTTCATCAGACGGAAGAAATACAGTCCTGATTCCAGATTTCCTCTGTTCAGCTGATAGCTTGTATTTGTAGTGGTTGCCGATACTGCTTCCTTTCCCGAAACATCATATAAAGTGATCAGCATCTTCTCTGATTTTTCATTTTTAAAGACAAACTGACCATTCTTATCCATTGGATTCGGATAAAAAGAAACAGCATTGTCAATATTCACTACTGATTCAAGACCAACAGGGATCTGGTTTACCATGGTATTCCAGGTGATATTGGTTTCAATCGCAGGGTTCATATCAAAATAAATGAATGCCTGATTCTCGATCCGTGTCGGATCCGGAATACCAGCTAACGGATGGATACGATAAGAAACGAAGCCATGACTGTTCGGTTCATCCACATTGCTGTCAGGCAACAGGATGTTGTTGAACTGGAATGTCACAGCCCTGTTGCTGTCGATTTGTACTTCTACTGAATGACTTGCATCCAAAAGTTCAAAGGTACTGAGGTCTAATGAAGCATCAATTGTATCACGAATGAATACCGTGAAAGCTGTATCATTTCCGGAGTTCTGGAAGCGAATCAGATACTGAAGCGGATCATTGATCAATGTGTAATGCATAACATCGTCCACACCTTCCGGCATTACCGCTTTGTCGTTCGGGTCGAATGAACAACGAACAATAGTCTGGAAATTATTTCCGTTCACTGAAACTTGAGTCGTTCCGCTTCCATCTTTGAAGTCGGCATGGGAACTAAAAGAAACAGAAGCTCCAACGCCGGGGTTTAATGTAGTAATGGCAATACTTCGTGTTTCAAACGGTTGAAGGTTGCTAAAATTCCAGAATGCAGTGTCACCATTGAAACTGCTTCTCGGCGGATTAGCATAACCCCATGTTACATTCGGACTGTGTACAAAATATACTGTTCCCTGGGATACTGCATTGCTGGTATTGGTGTAATACAGGAAAGAAGTCACATACTGATTGCACCGCATGAATGCCGGATAAAAATTGACGGTGCCACTGTAATCCGGCAAAGCGGAACGCAATCCGAAATCAAAACCACTCTGGTTACCGGAATTAGTAAATGAATAGCTGGGCTGAGAAGACAATACATACTGAGAAGAAGTCGACGTCCAGGAAATTGTATGCGATCCAAGTGACGCACCAAGGAGGAAATCACCATTGCCATCAGTAAAGGCATAGGAATTATCCGGTACCATAGAAACTTTTTGACTGCTGACAGGAAGTTCTCCGGTATCGAAAGCTCCATTGTTGTTCGCATCGTAGTATATGTGACCTGATAGTAGAGAAGGTGCAGGATTTACAACCAATGCATTTTCCAACCACCAGCAGAAATTCCCAATGTACAATCTCACTCGATACGTTCCGATAGGTGTTGCCAATGGGATCTGATACAATACCTGTGCTCTGTTTGTATCGAGGATAGTAAAGCTTGTAAGAGGTACCTGATAATAGCTTCCGCTAGTTTGATTTTGTAAATAGACATAAGAGATATTTCCCCAGGCATTTGCTCCCGGAACAAAAAGATCATTTGAAGTTAGAATGGCATTCAACATCTGACTTTGATAACCGACACCGGGAGACATTCCGGTAAGGGCATCTGTCACACCGAAATCAAAACCGCTCTGATTCGCACTATTCATGGTTATTGTGAACGAAGCAGAATCTGTACTCATAGCATAGGAATGCTGATATGAAGTAATGTAAGACACAGTATAGGTCCCATTCATAGCACCCAATGAATAATTTCCGTTCGCATCCGTCAAGACATTTATATTTCCCGGCTGCATCTGAATACTCTGGTTTGATAAAAGTGGCTCACCTGTATCATACATGCCATTTAAATTGGAATCATAATATACTTTTCCGGTAATGTATCCATCCGGAGGATTCACCATGAATCCACCTGTCAAAGTATAGGTTACAAGGTTAGATCCCCAAAAATTGATATCGGTCAAAGTGACTGATAAATCATACAAACCGGTATCTGCATTTCCGGGTATGGTAAACGAAGCAGTTGCATCATTTTGATTCACAACCACTACATTGTTTGACCATGATGTCATCCAGTCCAGAATAGGAATTATGCTGGTTCCTTTTTCAAGGTGCATTTCATATATATTTCCACTCGGAGTTATTCCGGTTTGGAACATCCCATTTGAGGAGACCGTGGTATTGAGTGTTTGAGTAGCAATCCCTGAATTGGGGCTTATCCCTGTGAGTTGTGCCTCAACAGAAAAAACCGATAGGATGAAAAGCAAAGAAATGTAGAGATGTTTCATAAGATTTGGTTTGAAGAACGAGTGAAAGGTATAAAAAGGTCTGACGCATTTTTATTCTTATTGTTCAACACGCCGGATTTTTTGGTGAACAATTGCCATCTTCAATATTAATTGTGATTTTGTTAAAAAAACAAAGATTTAGCAGCGCGATATTTTGGTGAAAAACAGCAAAGGGTGGACAAGGAAAAAATTCAAGTCCTTGCAGATCAACGTATATAAACTGTTTTTTTATTGACAAATTCCAGCAATCCTTCCTTTGCCAGCTCTCTACCAAAACCACTGCGTTTGATTCCGCCAAATGGCAAAGCAGCATCTGATCGCACAAAATCATTGATGAAAACATTACCTGTTTCGAAGCGGGAAATAATTTTTTTCGCGTGGGAAATATTGCTTGTCCATAAACTGAGTCCCAGTCCGTACCTGGAATCATTCGCGACACGAATAGCTTCTTCCTCTGACCGTACTGTAATTACAGACCAAACAGGACCGAACACTTCTTCCTGATAACATCGCATGTTCGCGTTAACTCCGGTGAGCACAACAGGCTGCACAAAGTTGTTGGCACCGGATGGAATTTTCATTCCGGGATGTGCTGCAGCACCGGCACGAACAGAATCCTCCACCTGCTTTTTGACTCTGTCGGCCAGATCTTTTCTTGCCATCGGTCCGATCTCGGTTGCCGGATCCAGCGGATCGCCGACTTTCAACTTTTGCACAGCGGAAATTAGGCCTGCTACAAAATCATTTGCAGCAGAACCTGTAACAATGAATCTTTTTGCAGCATTGCATGCTTGTCCTCCATTGATGCTCCGGGAACGAACCGCGGCATGAACGGCATTTTCAATGTCAGCATCTTCCAACACAACAAATGCATCATTGCCTCCCAGTTCCATCACCGATTTTTTCAAATGCTTACCGGCAAGTGAAGCAAGATGAGAACCTGTCATATCACTTCCTGTGAAGCTCAATCCGGAAATGCGGGAATCCGCTATTACTTCAGCTGCCTGTTCATTTGTAAGGAAATGATTGCTGAACAAATGTTTAGGAAATCCTGCTTCTGAAAAAAGCTCCGCTATCTTTTCTGCACATTGAGGTACGTTCGGAGCATGTTTCAAAACAATACCATTGCCTGCAAACAAAGCAGGAATGGCACAACGAAAGACCTGCCAGAAAGGAAAATTCCATGGCATAATCAGGAAGATCAATCCAAGTGGTTCAGATAGCACGAAACTTTCCGAAGCATCTGTCTTTACGATTTGCGGCGAAAGAAAATCAGCTGCATGGTCTAAGTTGTAGCGAATCACACTTGCGGATTTTTTAATTTCCAAAACAGCTTCCGAAAATGGTTTGCCCATCTCCAAAGTGATCAATCGGGCGAGTGCCGTACGCTGCTCTGTGAGTAATGCTGATAATTTTTCAAAACAAAGTGAGCGATCCTGGATGCTCATATTTTTCCATTGATAAAAGGCAACTAATCCGGAATCCAAATCCGGAAAAGGTCCTTCCGGGAATCGCTTCAACTCCTCGCCGGTGAACGGATTTACGCTTGCATAGACCATTGCCTTGTAAAATTACTGGTAGCTTACAGGATTTGCAAGACAAGTGCAGAATATTTATACAGGATGCTCTGGTAAAATCGATTTAACTAACGTAATTTACCATCCGAAACAGAAAATTTCTTGTGGCTTCGATACTCAGATTTTTGCATTGGCTTATTTCACGGCAGAGCAGGCTCATCAAAACGATGTTATCTGTATATATTCTCCTGCTGTTTTCGGGAAAACTAAACGCGGAAACACAAGAAAAACCAATTGTCTACGATACTATTACCTGGTCCAAACTTGAAAAAAGTTATGATCTGAAAGGACATTGGTATTTCCATCGCGGCGACTCGCTGAAGTGGGCGGATCCAATGGCGGATGATCGCCATTGGCATAATTTACTGAGCGATTCAGCAAGACATGTCGCTGATTCACTATACACAGACAAATACGGACTCATGTGGTTTCGTACGCACCTGTGGATTGACACATCAGTGACTTCAAAAATGATGGCCATGTCAATCGGTTTGGTTGGCGCCTGTGAAGTATACATTGATGGAAAGTACTTTATCTCTCAGGGAAAACTTGGCTTGAACGGACAAAAAGAAGTTTCAGGCTTTACGGTGAAACCTAAACCGTATCCGTTTTATTTTACTGAACCCGGTGCGCATACCATCGCTTTCCGTGTTTCGAATTTTTCGGAAGAAGAACAAACCTATTATCTCAATTTTGGATCGAACATTGACATTGCTCAATTTTCTGTCGAGATAAACAGACTGGATGAAGAAATAAAAGGATTGACAGACTTCAGCAACGAAGCGAGCATACTTATTTTTGCCGGAATCTTTATCACACTTACTTTATTTCATTTCGTTCTGTTTTTATACTACAGAAAGAACAGGACGAATTTATATTACAGTTTATTTACTTTTTTATTGTTCTGTATCTTTTTCGGAAGTTATCAAATTATCAGTGGTGCTGACTTGCACACTACACAACAAATTGTATTGATTGCAATTTGCGCGGTTTTTTTAGTGCCAATGTTTTTTCTCGCCTTGTTGTATCAGGTTTTTTACAAACGCCTGCCAACTCTCTACTGGGTGTTAATGGTTGTGCTGATTATCAGTGGCTATGCTTTTTTCTTTACTGAATACAATACTCTCGGAGCCAGTATGCTCGCTGTGTTCCTTATCGGAGGCGCATTGGAAACAATTCACATTTTTATTCGTGCATGGTTCAGAAAAAAAGATGGTGCCGGAATATTTTTAACCGGTATTCTCATCCCTCCGGTAGGGACATTTCTGTTATGGCTCACCGGATACCTGTTTGGAAAATTCGGCTACGAAGAAATACATGACAACTTTAGTGATTTGCTTGGAAAATTTTTCGGCTATTCCCTGCTTCTCGGTGTATCCGTATCCATGACCATTTATCTTGCCCGTGATTTTGCACGAATGAATAAGCGTCTTCAATTGCAATTGCGGGAAATCAAACAATTATTTGAGAAAACTGTGTTGCAGGAATCAGAACGCAAAAAAATTCTGGAAGACCAGAATACGGAACTTGAAAGAAAAGTGGAAGAACGAACAGCTGAAGTACTCGTGCAAAAAGCGGAACTCGAAACCAAGAACCGCGACATTCTGGACAATCTGAATTACGCGCGAAGAATACAATCTGCCATCCTGCCCGAAACTCAGCTTATCTACAAAACACTTGCTGATTCATTTATCCTTTATATTCCGAAAGATATTGTCAGCGGTGATTTCTATACATTTTCACAGAAAGACAAGCAAGTGATTATTTCTGCTGCCGATTGCACTGGACATGGTGTTACCGGAGCCTTCATGAGCATGATCGGAAGTTCATTGCTCAATCAGATTGTCAATGAACGTGGCATCACTCAACCTGCACAAATCCTGAATCAACTCAACAGCGGCATTGCGGAAGCGTTGAAACAGAACGAAAACGATGTGAACGACGGAATGGATATCGCTTTGTGCAGCATTGATCTGAATAATCTGTACCTTGAATTCTCCGGCGCGAACAGACCTTTGTGGATTATCCGCAATGGAGAGTGGAGTGAAATCAAAGCCGACAAGATGGCTATTGGAGGATTTCGGATCAACAGGGAATCTGTGTTCACAAATCATCGCATGCAACTTCAGAAAGGTGACTCACTTTACCTGTTTACGGATGGATTCGCAGATCAGTTTGGTGGGCCGTCAGGAAAGAAAATGCTGTCGATGCGATTCCGTGAATTTCTTCTGACACTGCAAAATATTCCAATGAAAGAACAGGAACAGATACTTTCCCGGTTTTTCAATGACTGGAAGAAGAACATGGACCAGGTAGACGATGTGCTCGTCATTGGAATTCGTGTTTAAAGTTCCGGTTCCAAATTTTTTATGAAAATTATTAATCATAATCTGATTACATGACATATGTGTTGATTCAATATCTTGCAGGATGAACAGAAGGCTCTTACAATTGAAAAACAATATTCGATTTTTTCACGCGTTCATGACCTGTGTGATTTTATTTTTTGCCTTCGCAGAAAATACAGCAGCTTCCTCACCGCCGGTCGACACTCTTTCCCGTTCCAATTATAAACTTTCACATCAACGTTTTTTGTATAAAGGCTGGTTGTACCATGCGGGCGACGACAGTGCATATGCAACGAGTGCAATGAATGACAGCAGCTGGCAACTCATGCCATTAAGTCCAATGAGTTTTATGGAGAATGGCTTGCCGACAAAAGACTTCAATGGAATTGGCTGGTTTCGTTTTCACTTTTATCTGGACAGTTCACTAGCGAATGACACTCTGGGCTTTTACCTGGAAGTTTTTGGTGCAGCCGATGTATATCTTGATGGAAAATTTCTCGCGTCATATGGAAAAACAGGAAAAAGTGCCGGAGAAGAAATCTGCGGCTATTCCTATGAACCAAGAATTATCATCATTGCTCCACTATCAACCGGAAACCATCTTCTGGCTTTGCGTTATTCCAATTTCAACGGTGCAAGCAAACACCTTTTGAATAAAAATTATTCTCCAAGATTCATTCCCGCTATTTCAAAATATAAACGTGACAGGGAACTAACCAAATTGTATTGGGATCATATGCCGAGTCTGCTTCTCAGCGGAATTTTTCTCGCGTTTAGCGCATTGCACATTGTCTTGTTCTTTTATTACAAAAGAGAACGTGCCAATTTCTACTATGGATTATTCGCCCTTGGTTTCGCGATGTATTTTTTCATCACCTATTTACAGGACAGCGGGACAAATATGGTTTGGTCAAACATCCTGTCAGCGCTTTCCACCGGCATCGTGGTTCCTTTTTGTTTACTCACCATGATTCGTCTGCTTTCGAATATCTTCCATAAGAAATCCACAATAGCTTATTACAGTGTATTGGTTCTGGCATTGCTCTACAACCCGATGTCGTGGTTCGATTTCAATTTCAACAGTGAACTCCTGCTCATCCTTGTAGTAGTTGGTATTGCAGAGATTCTCCGTCTCATTGTGATGGCCATTATCGAAAAGAAAGAAGGTTCCCGAATTTTCGGTTTCGGTTTACTCTTTTTTCCCGCATGCCTTGTAGTCACATTATTCACCGTGGCTATCCTGCAGAACTTAAACAACAACTCATGGAAAACAAACTTCATGGATGAGCTGCTGTCGTTTATGTTTTACGGTTCTATTCTCGGAATTTCATTTGCAATGACCATCTACCTCGCAAGAGATTTTTCAAAAATCAACAGGAAACTCGCGGCACAATTGCAGGAAATTAAATCCCTGTTCAACCGTACTGTAGATCAGGAAAAGGAGAAGAAGAAAATTCTTGAAGATCAGAAAACTGAACTTGAACAACAGGTTAAAGTGAGAACAGCTGAACTGGAACAAAAAAACCGTGACATCCTCGACAATCTGCATTATGCGCGCAGGATTCAGGCTGCTATCTTACCTGAAACAAGTCAGATCTTTCATATTCTGAAAGACGCATTCATTTTGTATTTACCAAAAGATATTGTGAGTGGAGATTTTTATACCTTCTCTCAGCGCGACGGAAAAGTCATATTCGCTGCAGCTGATTGTACCGGTCATGGAGTCACCGGAGCTTTTATGAGTATGATCGGAAGTTCTCTGCTCAATCAGATCGTGAATGAACGCGGCATCACACAACCTGCACGAATATTAAATCATCTCAATGCCGGCATTATTGAAGCATTGAAGCAAAATCCTTCTGAAGTAAATGACGGAATGGACATTGCTATTTGCACTATCGATTTGTCAGAAAATATTCTGCATTACGCCGGAGCGAATCGCCCTCTCTGGCTGATCCGGAATGGAGAATGGAGCGAAATCAAAGCGGATAAAATGGCTATCGGCGGATTTCGTATTCAGGATGATACATCTTTCAGTAATCATGAAATGAAGTTGCACAAAAATGATACTGTGTACTTTTTTTCGGATGGATATGCGGATCAATTTGGAGGCGAAGAAGGAAAGAAAATGTTGTCAAAACGATTCCGTGATAAGCTGCTGAGCATTCAACATCTCCCTATGCGTGATCAGGAAAAAGAACTGTTGAATTATTTTAAGGAATGGAAAGGTCATCACGATCAGGTGGATGATGTACTTGTGATCGGCGTTCGTTTTTAAAATCAAGTAAAAAATTTCATTTCCTTTATCATACAAAAAAAGAAAACCATCGTCTTTACAGACAATGGCTTTCTTTTTTCGGTTATTAATTTATTGTTTGACGATTCTTGTTTGCAATGTCTGTTCATCATTCTTCAAAATTAAAATATATGCTCCCGGAGCAAGCGAAGAAAGATTGAGTTGGTAATCAGTTGAAGCCTGAACATTCTTCAACACTTGTGTTTGAACCGCCTGACCAATCATATCGTTAAGCTGAACAGTCCATGATTTTCCAGATGCATCCGCATTGAAACGAACAGTCATTCTGTCTATCACAGGATTCGGGAAAACCTCCACTTGTTTATTGATGTGAACATCCTCTACTCCTACTGAAGTAACAGTGATGGTCTGACACACAGTATCCGTACATGCGTTGCTGCCTGCAACAGTGAGACAAGCCACATAACTACCAAGTGAGGCATATACATTAGTTGGATTCTGAAGATTGCTGCTGTTTCCATCTCCGAAAGTCCAGTTGTAAGTAACTGCATTGGTTGATGTGCTTGTAAAGTCAACAACATTTGCAGCGATCACATTGGTGAATGAGGCAGTTGGTGAAGGCAAAACAGAAGCCTGAACCGCTACACGCGCACTTTGGCAAGGGTAGTCCTGCAATTCCCAGTCATAAAAATAATAGTAGTAACCTGCCTGACCCGCATTTGTGCCTGTAATAGACACCACACCTGAGAGAAGGTAAGGGAACACAGCGCCTCCGTTGTTTCTGTAGAGGCTGGTATTGTTTTCACAACCCAACTCCAGATTAGTACCAACTGGCAAATCGAAATTCAGATCCACACGACTTTCACCATCCGGAATATTTACGGTGAGAGACTGCAATGTCACACCATTTTGAATCAACGTAATAGTGCGGTTTCCAGAACCGGTTGCATATACTTTTACTGATTTCAGAATTACAGGCGAGTAACAATCGAACACCAGATCGTGGTAGTTTGTGTTGGTGAAAAAACCACCTCCTGAAAATGTATTGTCAGCCGGACCTGCATATTGTGAAGGAGAATAAATATCGTCCTCCGCATAAAAATTACGGGTAGCCGAGAGAGCAGGTGTATTGAATACGTTTCCTGTTCCGAGAAGTGTTCCTCCTGTGGCCGCGCTATACCATACAATCACTCCGGAACCTGATGCGCTCAGTGTCGCGGAACTGCCGAAACATGCGGAACCACCTGTTCCTGTCGGAGCAACCGGCAAACTCACTGTTACATAATTATTCATTGTTAATGTGTCGCTGCCATTGGCATTGCTCACGATCAACACAACTGTGTAGGTACCATTCGCTATATAAGTATGAGTAGGATTCTGACTGTTGGAAGTTCCTCCATCACCGAAATCCCATGCCCAAGTTGTCGGGCCATTGGTGCTGTTATCGCTGAATGCAATTGTGCCGGAACAGGAAGAGGTAGTATTGGCCGAGAAGTTCGCGACAGGTGGAACGTTCGACAAAGTACAATTCCAGGTAAGCGCGAATCCGGGACGGGTTAAACCTCCATCTGTTGTCTGTCGGATGGTTATAGAGCCGGTAGTGGATGTGATGGTACCTCCGTTTGGAAGAGCTGTTCCATCATATGTACCAATCAAAGTTGAACTGGTAGTTGGTCCATCGTACACATATAAATAATCAAACCCTGCTTCGAAATCAAAAGAGCTGAAATTAAGTGTAACGAATGAAGCGCCTACAGGAGCAATGGTGATGGTAGAATTGGTATTATCAGAATAATCACCCGATGGTCCTCCGCTGTCATACAACTGTCCGCTGCAGGAAGTTTGTGTGGTTGCAGTGCCGGTGTTCGGTAAAGAAACAATACATGGATTTAAACTGTCGATGTTGACAAACTGCATTTTAACAACTGTATCCAATCCACAACTTCCTCCGTCTGCGATCAGACTTACGGTGTAATTTCCATAAGAAGAATATATGTGTGTTGGATTCACAGCGTTGCTTGTAGCGCCATCACCAAAATCCCATGTGAAGGTTCCGGCATTGGAACTTTGGTTGGAAAAATCAACCGAAGCCGGAGCGGAACAAAACACTGTAACCGGAGCAAGGAAGTCGCTGGTAACGCCAGGCGTAAATGCATTTCCAACACCTACGGCATGCCATGCATTGGCCGTTTGCATTACTTCATTGGTACACGGACCGAACAAATCAATTGCTGCCTGAATCGCATACGTGCGGGCATCCGCATACTGAGAAGTTGGCACCAGATAAACTGTATTCATACGGAAACAAATCGCGGCTGCATTGTCGATGCCCAATCCGGTCACGGTGTAAGCATCGCCATTGTCATTTGTACCGGTGCCTCCGTCTGAAAGAAGATAGAACCAGTGATTCATCACACCACTGTTTGTATGAACACCGCCATTGTCAGCGGCACCGGTTGCCCAGTTGTTACCCTGGTATGTATCCGGATCGCCATATGTATTTGGATCAGACATGGACCGGAATGGTGAAGAAGATATCTCATCACCGATAAGCCAGTTCACCTGCGCTGCCGGTTTTCCATAATGTCGGATAGAATTTCCCATGCAGTCGCTGAATGCTTCATTCATCGCACCAGATTCGTAAGAATAATTCAGACCGGAAGTGAATTCAGTAAGTCCGTGAGAGATTTCATGCCCTGTAACATCCAAAGCTGTGAAGGGAGTATAGTTTCCACCGTCGCCATCACCGTAAGTCATTTCAGTTCCATCCCAGAAAGCGTTGGTATAATTAACATCGTAGTGTACATAACTGATCAGTGCGAAGCCATTACCGTCGATACTGTTCCTGTTAAATTTTACATGATAAAAATCGTAGGTCTTCTCTGCTCCCCAATGCGCATCTCCGGCATATTCATCTAACTGAGCATTTACGTTATTCCAGTAATTATCTGTATCAAAAAAATCTGTGTTGGTATAATTGGTTGTCTGCTGCAGGTTATAGGTTTCGATACCATTTCCTCTTCCTGCTTCACGCAAACGGTAAGTAGTTGTGTTCACGCTGTCATCGATGATTTCACGCACGCCACTGTAAGCGGTTACAGCTGTCGACAACTTATCTGTATGATGAATACGGTCTTTTGAATAAATCACTTCGCCGGTTGAAGCATTTACAAAAACATATTCGCGCTTGAGAGGTTTCTCGGCATATACATCAAAACGATAAGCCAACTTATAGTTCGCATCCTTTGGTTCGCCATTCACAGGCGCTAAAACCAAAGTGCTGGTGGGATACCAGGTTGCTGCAGGATTTTTCGTTTGTGTTTTTAACTGCTGCTCCAACTGTGGAATCTGCCAGCGATATACTTCCGCGCTCATATGAGTCAATGCAGAAGAAAGAGCTGTCGATTCTGAAATTGCAGGAGCCGTTCCGGATTGAATATTATTAAACAAAGTTCCATTGACGGAAATGACCTGATCATTTTTTACGTGCACAAGAAACATGGTCCCTTCCAGCTCGAGTGATTTGTATGTTTGTCTGTAACGGTAATGCTGCATTCCCAATGCATCTTTCTCGACGTTGAGCAATTTGAAACCATAGGAATCGGAAAGTTTGAGAGCACGGTGCGCCCAGGAATCGAAGGAAGAAAAAGGAATAGTTGCCTCATTCCTGAAAGCGATATATTCAGGGATGTCGTTTTTAGTGCCGGTAATAATTTTTTCAGCACCTTTAATTTTTTGCTGCGCTTCGTATCCGGTAATTTCCCGGGCAAAAAGTTGTGTTGTGACAAAAGTCAGAGCAAACAACACAGAAAACTTGTGTGCGAATTTCATTGTAGAATGGCTTTGGATCTTTATGGTTTAAACAGTCGCGCAAGTTAGAAAATCCACTATTCCAAGCCATTCACATGAGGTAAATAAATGAATTTTATAGACTAAATGCTACATTTTCATGACAATCCCCTTTGGATGTAGCATTTAATACCGTCGAATGCATTGTCATTTGGGGCTTTCGGCCGTCATTGCATGTCTTTAAAATAAAAAGAAAGCGGGGATGAAAATCACTTCCATCCCCGTTTTCTTTGGTTCGATTTATCGAATGACGTTGAATCGTTTGACAAAATTTCCTTCCTGAGTGAACATTTGTATGAAATACATGCCGGGATTTACATTTCCCAGATCAATTGAATACGATTTCATCCCTGATCCTTTAAATCGTTTTTCAATTAATTCTCTGCCCTGCACATCCAGGAGACGGAATTGAAGTGCCTGACGAAAAACTTCGTTTCCTGTAATTACCAATTGATGAGATGCCGGATTAGGAGAAAGTGTAAAAGCATCCATTGCGATGGATTGTCCTACAGCAACCGGAATACTGATCGTGATGGAATCGGTGAAGGTACAGCCATTGCCACCTTCCACTGTTACCCAATAAATTCCCGGAGCGGTAACAGAAATGGTTTGAGTAGTGCTTCCATCACTCCAAACATAACTGCTGAAACCTGCACCTGCGTCCAGAGGAAAACTGAAAGGAGGTGTGAGCGCTGTATCATTACCAAGGTTAGTGGTAACTCCATTGATAAGTGTGATGTCAACCGGAATACGCATACTTCCGCACAAGCCAATCCCGCAATTGTGCAAGACCGCATCCAGGTGAGCATTGTGAATCCCTTTCGAAGCCGTATCACAAATAAAATCAGAGGCGACATTATAATCTTCCATTCCTGACCGTGAGATTGTAGTGATTCCACCCTGACAGGAAAGAGTGCCATCACCACTCCATTCGGAACCAATTGAAACCGGAAATCCATTCAGGTTGACATTCAAGTTTTGAATGCTTGTACTATCCCAATCCCAGGCTACAAAATCCACTACCGTACCATGGTCATCGAGAATCAGTGCCCATCCACCCAGATTAGCGCTCCACAACAAATTGCTTCCCCAATAATTGTCGGTTGTGCCATCAGTTCTGTATTGTGTTTCTCCCGGAGCGAAAATTCCAAGGTCCCAGGAATTTGCATTCACCAAATTAATATCGGTATAATCGTTACTGGCATAAACTTTCCATCCTGTTGCATTAAGTGTTCCTCCGGATAAATTTTGAATCTCCACGTAATCCACAGTTCCTTCAGGTTCAATCTCTGTAATCCGTAAACATCCTGAAGAGCCGCTTCCAGATCTTGTCTCAACATAAAAGGTTGTGTCACCTGTGATAGCAGGACTGAATACCGGACCTACAAATAATGGATCGCCTCCGGATGCATCGGCATACCACGCGAGTGCATCTCCTGAGTCGGGTTGGGCGGTGATCTGAACATTGGTGTTGCACTGTTGCTGAGGAGAAGTCACAACAGGAGGATTTGGGTGATTTGAGAAATCATAACTTCCACGAACAGTATCATTGAGCAGGTACTGATCCCCTCCGAGTTCTGACCAGGCTGTTACATCTATGGTGCCACCTGCATAAGTGTCGATAGTTTGAGTAAAGCGTACTGTATCTGGTGTATTCGGACCAAGCGTATTGACATACGTTTCAGAAAGTGTGGTGGTCACAGCTCCTGAAACTGATGCTTTAATGTCAAAGTTGGATTGTGGTAACTGACCAAAATTTTTAATCAGGACCACGATTCGGGTAGTGGTATTTCCACATTCACCTGTACCAGGCTCAAGAATTGCCAACACTCCCACATTGGCATCAAGTGGTGTAAATTCATCTGCACCAATATCGGAATTCGTCAGACTCCGGCTTTCTCCATCGATATCATCAGTCACATCAGTGAATGGAATTCCAATGTCGTTTACCAATGGACTGCCTGCATGCAGATCAACGAAAGAAACAAACTGAGGATCCGCGCTCACTGACTGTCCATCCAGACCGGATGCTGTTCTCCAGTTAATAATGCCGGCTACTGCCGTTCCATTCCAGCTTCCGAATGAAGTATCACCTGGGGGAGCATACAAGTCATTGTAATCAGAATTTGTAAAACCTACTGAAGCATTTGCATCTACACCAATGACCAAACCTGAACCGGTTTTCATCAGGATGTTATCCGAAACTGTAACATCAGAAAAGCCTGAACCCATTGCCATGAATGCTGCAGAACCGGCTCCTGTTTGATTCATCCAAACGGAATTATACAGTACATACTGGTATTGGCTCGCATCCAAAAGCAATCCGGCACCTGAAGCATTTCCTGAAATGGAGATAAAATTATTCGCGATTACACCCGGAGCAGCCTGCTGACCAATACATGCAGAGAGAAGAATTCCTGATCCATTGCTGCCAATTATCTTATTTTTTCTGATGTCAATCGCATCATTTACATTCTGCAATTCCATCGCCGCAAAACCGGAATTCGCGCTATTGGAAATTATATTGTTGCTGTGAATGATTGTTCCGGAATGAAAATTCAGAAACATACCACGATAGGAGTTGTTGATGAATGTATTGTCATTAATTCTGATTCCCGGAATTAATTGTACAAGGCCCTGACCAATCACGTCCATACCGAATGCTCCTCCCTCAAGCACATTGGATACAAACACCAGATTGCTGTCGGCAGCATTTCCCAACGGCATATAAATAAGTGAACTTGTGTTGGAAGTGGCTTGCGTAATTCCTGAACGGACGATACAGTTTTTCAATTGAAAAGACCTGGAGCCGGAACCAATGTATAAAACAGAAGCATAGGTATTGGAACCTATTCGTTCTAAAGTCAGATGTTGTAATGTAAGGTAATCTGTACCGTTGACCAATAGAGTAAAATTACTGGAAGAAGATGCAGATGATGAATCTGACAGAATTACATCGCTGCTGTCTCCGCTTTCAGCCTGAAATGTTATGGTATTCACTGAAGATGCTCCATTGACATTTCCCATTGACACTTTTCCCGAATAGGTTCCGCTCCGGATATTGAAAGTAACGGCTCCGTTTACACCATTGACTTGCAAAGCGGTGATTGCTGATTGAATCGTTGCATAGTCGGGATTACTTCCGCCGATGGTATAGTTTCCACTCAGCTGTGCAAGTGCGAAACTGCAGATGAACAAAATATTCATCAGTAACAACGTAATTTTTTTCATGGGGTGATTTTTAGTTTATGTGCAGGACTAATTGAGGATTTTAAGATAGTCATTATTTTTTCTAAAAAATATTTTATGCATGAATTTTGGGTTTGAAAAACCACAGAATTGACCATTGATAAGAACAAAAATCTTGTATTTCACAGGGAAGTTTTGCAAGTTGCAATGCCGTGGAAAACCCCGGAAAATGCTTTAAAGATGAAAAAACACTCATTTTATCCTTTGTCACTCGTTACCTTTTTGTTGTGGAGCAGTATTGTGTCAGGCCAGCCCTCACAAAAAACAGATTCTATCATTTCCGATATTCTCAAGGAATCCACAGCAGGCGGACAAGATGATCACGGACTCATGCTCATCAAAAGTGAAAAATACGAGGAAGCGAGTTCATTTTTTTCAAAAGAAATAAGCAAAGATGCAAGCGACAGAGATGCGTATTTCAAACGCGGAGTGAGTAACTGGCACCTGAATGATTCATTGAGCGCTTGCCGCGACTGGAGTGCTGTTCTTGCTTTGGGTGATACAGCGACGTATTTGTTGTTACAAAAAAATTGTCACGGCAACATGGTTTTTGAAGACGATACCGTATCGGCTTCGCGTGCGCGAAAACTATTTATAGCTCCACAAACTTCTTCCGCGCCTGGCTACCCTACAACCTTTGCAAAAACAATTGTACAGGAAATGCCTGAGTTCCCCGGAGGTGAAGCAGGATTGATAGATTATTTCAATAAAAATGTTCATTATCCTAATTCAGCAAAAGAAAAAGGAATTCAGGGTCGGGTATACATCAATTTCATTATCAGCAAAACCGGCAAAGTGATGTATCCATATGTAGTGCGAGGTATCGGAGGTGATTGCGATAAAGAAGCGCTTCGGGTGATTCGTCAAATGCCGAACTGGAAACCGGGAAAAGAACAAGGCAAGGCTGTATTGGTGCGTTATAATTTACCGGTAAAATTTACTATGCAATAATTTTAAGGACAGCTATGGCTGTGGAAATTCAGATTTTGTGTTAAATAACAACTTCATTGTTTTCTGATTTTAAAAACCTGTCACAAACAAAGGGAGAATCACCTTTGGATTTACTTTGAAAACCTTATTTCCTAAGCACAAATCAGATTATTTTCAAAGAAACTGAATGACCCGAATGCAGAATTGTAAATTTTAAGTCTTTCTTTGAGGAATTTGTATTCCTACTGAAAGCCCTGTCAATTGCGGCTTTGAATGACATATTTTTTTTCACAATTCCATGCAGGGGACAAAATTTTCCTATTTTCACGAACAAATTTTAATGAACCCCCTATGAAAAAACTCTCTACTCTCTTCCTCCTCGTTTTTAGTGTCTTCACACAGGCGCAAACAATTCAGTCCGTAACTATCATTCCTGCCCACCCTACTCCCAATGATCATGTGAAGGTGGTGCTTGATCTTGCTTTTCCAAGTGGAGGATGTGATGCTCAAAATCTTCAGCATTCATCAAACGGCAGTTCAATCATGACATTCGCATTTCACTGTCTGGGGCCACTCACATTCATTTGTTATACGAAGGATACTCTCGACCTCGGTGTATTGCCGGTAGGAACATACACTATTCAAAACAATTTGATGATTGGGAATTCCGGCATCACCGGAATTTGCAGCGCATATGTTCAGATGGATCAGCGGGATTTAAATTTCACAGTCACACAAGGCACCGGAATAGCAGAGGTAGCTATCAGTATTCCGCAGTTGTTGTTTGATGCATCCACTCATACTCTTTCTCTTAAAGCTTCCGACAACAACGACTATCGTGTGGAGCTTTTTGACATCACAGGGAAATCTGTTTTCGCCAATACTGTTTCTTCAGGAAGAATAAATTATCCGGGTACACTGACAAAAGGAATTTATATCTACTCTATTCGTGTGGGCGACAAACCTCCTTTTTCAGGAAAAATTCTGATTGACTAATGTCCATGATTTTTAAAAACATCCGAAGGATTCTTCTTCGGATGTTTTTTATTTTGCCAATTCGTGTTTTTTCATAAGTTTGTATAAGTTCTGGTTTGTTAAATTCTCTGTTCCAGTCTTTGCAATTGACTCGTTCAAATAGAGTACATCTTATGTAAACATTTTGTTTACTAATCATATTGTCCAATCCTTTTATCTTTCTCACATCATGAAACACATTACACCGAAAAATTATTTGTTTACCGCCCGGGTCTGCAGGAAATTTTTCATGCATTCTCTCATTGCACTCTTGTTGCTATTAGGTTTAAAGTCAGGTTTTGCACAGTCGACTTATTCGGAAGGTTTTGAAACCATGACTGCTTATACTTATCCAAGCAATACTATGTGGTTCACACATAACTGGAATGTGTATCCGGATCACGGTACCGGTGGATATTATGGTCTAACTAAAAACATGAACGGTCAAGGACAATGGGATGAAGTATACATGACACAATCCATCGGACCTGTAGAAGCAGGATACAGTTTGCAGTTTTCATACAGAATAGTTCAGGATAATAATTATCCTAACAATGCTTCCACATTGCGCAATGGCGATAGCATCAATGTAGAAATCTCTGTGAATAACGGCCCATGGATTCTACTTGAAACGATAGATTCCACCAATCATATTCCGTCAACTTCTTTTGTCGTAAAATCCTATTCGTTGTCAGCCTATGCAGGATCAAGTGTTCGGTTGCATTTATACTCTCATGGCGGACTTGCTGCTTCACAAAACAATTATTGGATTGATGTGGACAATATTCAAGTGGCAAGTCCTTATTGTATTCCATCCCAAACACATGGTACCATGTATCAATGGAATTATAATCTCGATCAGGTAAGCATTAACAATTACAATGAGTCTTTCGCGAATTACGTTTCCGATCCCTATGTAGATGTTACGGAAACAACGCACGATCTGAACCTCCGCAGAGGCACACCATATAAATTGTATGTTACTTGTGGGATTGCTACAGGCAATCATATCGCGGCTTTTATTGATTTTAACGGAGATGGCGATTTTTCTGATAGCGGAGAAAAGTTGGGCGAATACACAAATACCAATAGTAACGAACTTGACAGTATTGCATTTACTGTTCCTTCCGGCGCTACATTGAATCGCTCCAGACTAAGACTTCGCTGTTCCATGCTTATAAGCGGAATCACTTCGTGTGTGAACGATGACTACGGACAAACCATTGATATCAATTTGTTCATGACAGATTATTGTATTCCTCTTGCAAAGGCGTCGCCTTCATTTTACATGAATTATATTGCAATTGACAATGGAAGCAATATGGCGCAGCCTATTCCACCATTTGGTTTTCTTCATTTCCCGGAAAATCCTCTGAGCAGTTTTACGAATTGTCTTCCACATAGCATCAAAGTCAAAACTGCTCAGTCGTCTGTGCTTACTTATACGGCAGCAGCGTGGATCGACTTTAATGATGACAAAGATTTTGATGATGCCGGAGAAAAACTCGGACAACAAAATGTACCTGCTACAGATACAGCAACAATCGTATTTTCCATACCTGCCAATGCAGCGAACGGAACACATCGCATGCGCATCCGTGCTCAGGAAGGAACGATAACTAACCTGCTTCCTTGTGTGGACGATCAAAAATCCGAAACCACTGATTATCCATGTACGATTAATCTGACGTATCCTGTAGTAAACATTAGTGGCAACAATTCTATTTGTGCCGGATCGGCAACCACACTGAGCGCGACCAGCGGTTATGCAGCTTACCTTTGGTCAGACAATAGTCCGAATACAAGCATCACGGTAAGTCCAACGACCACGACACAATATTCTGTTACAGTAAGTAATTTGAGTGGCTGTAGTACAACTACGAGTGTAACTGTTACCGTTTCTCCACTCATCACTCCTTCTCTTGCAATAGGAGCGAGTCAAAATCCTGTATGTACGGGAACAACAGTGAATTTCATCGGAACAGCTCAGTTTCCGGGAAACAATCCCGGCTATCAGTGGTACCTTGATGGTACTCCTGTGGGAGGAAACAGTCTCACCTATTCACATTTATTCAGTGCTGCAGGAAGTTATGATGTATACCTGGAACTCACAAGTAATGCAGCGTGTCTGGCTGATACTGTTGTTCAGTCTTCAACAGTAACTATTGTTGTTTCAACTACCACTACGCCTGCAATCAGTATTTACACGACTCCTTCTACATCCGTTTGTCTTGGGGATAGTCTGGTATGCCATACAAGCATTCAGGCTGGTGGTAGTGCTCCGCAATTTGAGTGGTTTATAGATGGAATTTCTTCCGGTAGCGACAGCACATTTACAAGTACGTCACTCAGTGCAGCGAATCATCTTATTTCATGCACGCTCACTTCAAATGATATTTGTGCAAGCAGTCCTACAGCCCAGTCACAAACACTTTCAATTAATGTGAATCCGGTTGTGCAGCCGGCACTTTCTATTCAGCACAGCGGGGGAACTTCATTGTGTTCCGGTTCTGTTGATTCATTTTCGGCAACCGCGATTTCCGGTGCGGGAAGTTCGCCGGTGTATGAATGGCTGGTAGATGGCGCTGTTGTATCCGGAGGAATCAATTACGATTTTGTACAGGCAAATGCCGGTACTTACCAGGTGGCCTGTGTGCTACATTCAAATGAAACCTGTGCACGACCTGATAGTGCTGTGTCTTCCACTGTAAATATAACGGCGGAACAAACACCACCTTCTCCGCAGATCAGCACAAGCGCAGGCGGCGACTCTCTCATTTCTTCTGTGAATGATGCCGGATTTCAATACACCTGGCTCCTGGATGGACAGATTATTTCCACAGGATCGCAGGCAGGAATTCAATGCACAGGAAGTGGAATTTACTCCTTGCTGCTTTCAACACCTTCCTGCTCAGGTGATACTTCCAATGTATTGACTGTAATTTGCACAGGAATCGAAAATAATTTACTTTCATCCTTGCTTAGGGTGTATCCAAATCCTGTTTTTGATAAACTTCGACTGGATTTTTTACAACCCTTAACAGAAGATATCTTGTTGTCCATAACTGATCAACTGGGAAGGACTATTGTGCGAGAAACTATCAGAAGAACTATTTCTGCTCATAGTATAGATCTGAATCATTTGACAAATGGAATTTATTTTTTACACATTCATTCGAATGAATCAAAGAATAAAACTGTAACGAAAATAGTGAAGGAATAAGTTTGATTGCGATTACCGTTGTAAAAGACAGGGTTTGAGGTCAGAGTCAAGCCCTGTTTTTTTTTGTGCTTATTCATTTTTCAATTCTCCGTCTACCTACCTTTGTACATTCTATTTTTGTTCAGGCAAATGAAAAACCGTTCTGTATCCGCTGTTATTTATGCATCTCAACATGCAATGGGAAGTATCCTGATTCGTCAACCACTACCCTCCCAGGCACTCGATTATTTCGATCCATTTATTCTGCTTCATCATGGCAACAGCAAAGTGGATCCGGATGACCGTGATTCGGGAGTTGGTCCGCATCCGCACCGTGGCTTCGCTCCGGTTTCTTTTTTATTCAAAGGAGGAATTCACCATCGCGACAGTAGAGGCAACAACAAAGCGGTGATGGCGGGCGGAACACAATGGATGAATGCCGGAATGGGAATCATTCACAGCGAACGACCGGTTGAAGGAACAACAGAAATGGAGTTGATTCAAATGTGGATTAATATCCCGGCAAAAAATAAAATGGATGCTCCTTCTTATTTTCCGGTAGCTAAAGAAGAGTGCCCGGAAATTTTAAGTGATGACAGTAAAATTTCCATGCGCATAGTTTCCGGTGAAATCCTCGGGAAGAAAGGGCCTGTTCCTTCTCTTACTCCTGTAAATTCAGCCATGATCCATGCTGAAGCAGGTGGATGTTTATTCATTCCTGTTCCGTCTTCACACCACGCATTTGTTTATCTCCTTGACGGACAAATTCAATCTGATCCAAATCATACTGCAGATGGATTGCATATGATAGTGTACAAAGAGGATGGCGACGGAATATATTTTGATGCCCGAAAAAATACACGTGCACTATTCATGAGTGGCGAACCAATAGGAGAAAAAATTTTCGCTCAGGGACCATTTGTGATGAATTCCGAAATTCAAATAATGGAAGCTTACCGCGATTATAGAATGGGGAAAATGGGGATTTTGATTGAAGAATAAATATTACGGTCTCTCTTCCGGCTGATGAAGCAGTGTAACTTTATCTATTTCAAAATATTTTTAACCCGCGTATTCAATCTGTTTGAATTGATTTGAATAGTTTCCTCCCAAATTTCAGATTATTTCTTGTACGAACTACTGGTACTTCTTAAACTAAGACGTGCTTTGCAATTCGGATTTGCATTGTTACGGTAGGAGAGGGATTTCGGATGGATTTTTTATGACCTCAATTCATATATTACACTATTCATATGGATTAACACTGAACGATCAATTCCATACACACACTTTTCTGTTCAAAAGAATGCCATTGTTCATACGTACTTGAAGAAAATAAATTCCCGAGTTTAACTTGGAAAGGGGTTCTATCTTAAAACAATTCTGATTTTCCTTCTGCTGTTGCACTGAAATTAATTCACCCGTCTGAGAAAACAATTGTATCTCTGCAACTTCATTGCATTTTCCATAGAGGTAAAACAAATCGCTTGCTGGGTTAGGGAAAAGAGTGAAATCGTTTGCAGGTGAAATAATACTTGGAGTACTCGTAATGAGGGAATCACATACAGTACTTCCATCAGCATGCAATCTGAAATTGGGAGGGGTTGAAAGTGACCCATTATTCCAGGTGGGTAATCTAACAGAGTGTTGCTGTACATCGCATGAAAGTCCTGAACTATCCGGGCTATTTATTGTATGCAAATAAGTAGAGCCTGATCCTCCCATGTTAATGTAAATTTTATCATCTGGTGCGAGTTGAGCATGATGAAAAACAGTTCCGCCTGCATCCACAAAGCCATCATAAGTAGCGACTAGCACTTTGGCAAGATTCAAATTAGGAGCATTCCAGTCAAATTGATACAGGTATTGTTGATGCGAAACATAAACAAGCTCATTGTTTGGAGAAAATGCCACTCCCCCAAACGATGCCGGCCCTGCAAACTGACTGGAGTCTACAGCACGGAAGTTCGAAAATGTTCCTGAGCAGCGATCAAATTCCATCAGAAATAAACCGTAATGCAAATCCATACGGGCATACCTTGTTCCATCATTTGAAAAAACAGTTTGCCCTGTCCAGTCTTGTCTTCCGGATACCCTTCCAATATCCTGTGTGAAATGTTGAAGGCCAAATGGAGTGGCAAGAATAATATGATAGCGGTTACTATGATATTTCGGAACAACTATCCACCAATCTCGTCCATTAGCATGGCGGCATGCTGAAATCTGACCCGGAACCAAGGTGTCTTGAAAAATGGGAATGTTTTTTGAAACCACTGCTCCGAGACCATTATCAAGTGTCATGTCCACGACTGAATAATTTAGACTGAAGGGGTGGAAGAGGGATGAGGCTGTGTCAAATGTTTCATGAATGATCCAATAAGAATTTGAATTCTGTTCATCAAAAGGCAAGATCATTGCACCTTGAAAAACAGGAAATCCCATTGGCCCATATACATCTGCAAAATACCCAGCATTTAGATCATCGCCATTTAACATGTGTGAATGATGAGAATTTGCGACATACCACCCATTGGTATAAAACAGCAATTCCCCACTTGCATCAGTGATGTTTGCAGAAGTAAACGTAAAGTTCATTGTACTGGCATTCATGGTAGCATGGAAATTTCCCGTAATGAAATCGACACTTGTTCCTCCAAACATGGGACTACAACAGTTGTAACCTGAAAGCCACAAATTATTAAAGCCTTGCGAAGCACATTTTATGAATGGAATAATTGAAATAAATATCAATATAATAAATGTCTTTTTCATTCCTATTTTTAGTTAATCTATGTTTGTAAAATGACAGTATTTTCGATACTCATTTTAATTTTTTTGAAATTTACCGGAATATACTTGTCCATTAGTATCTTTAATTATGAAGTAAAATATTCCTGATGGAAATTGAGATTCTAAACTAAATGTACCTTTTGAAAATGATATATTCTTTTCATATATTTTCTCCCCTAACAAGTTGTAGATCTTTAGCTCCCCGATAAAGTCAGAGTTACCATTTAAATTAAAACGAAATGTTGATTGAACTGGATTGGGGCTAACAAATATTTTTATTGCATCCTCTTTAGACAGGAATTTTTTTCTGTTTGTACTAATCGGGGTGCAATTTTGATAAAAGTTGAGCTGATGATCAGGATGTGACATATGATAAACTACAGCTGCGTAAATTGGAGCATCGCCAGCAATATCAGGACACAATTCAAGAATACTTTCAATTTGGTCTCTGGAATTGTTGTCTAGCTGATAGTTTAAACGTGACTTGAATGTTTTTAAATAAATTTCATTCACCTGTTTATCTGAGACTGCTTCAGTTTGCGAACCCGATAGACTTTCGTTAAGAGATTCCAAGTCAGAAATTGAATACGGTCCACTATATTGTGAAGAGGCAATTAAGTTGTTTTTTGAATTTTGTAAATCATGTAAAATTTGTGAGGTGCTAATGTTAATGGATAAAATACTATCTCTTATGAATTTCTGAGAAATATGATGAAATGCAAAACTATTTTCTTGAATTTTTGTTGACATAATTTTGATCGAATCATTTAAATATAGAATATCTCTATTCAAGTTTAACCTTGCAACATTGAGATTGTTTCTAAACCTGGCTAGTTTTAACTCGTCAGAATTAGTATTCTGACCGTAAAAATTCAAAATTGCTTCATCTTGTAACAATTCTGAATCAAATTCAATTCTATTCAATATATATTTTATCAGAGAAAAAGAATTACCAAGTGAAACATCCTGATTATTGAGTAAATAAATAAGTGAATCTAATGGAGCTTGTTTGTTTCCTTCTTCCTCCAACCTGCTGTCACAATCGTATGCTTGAGGGGTATTAGTTGATGGAGAAAACCAAGATGGTGGAATTACAAGCGTTGGATATTGGTATGGGAATGAAGAATTGGCGGAAAATAACGAAAGAGTATACGTTCCAACGCATTCAGCGTCCACGATGCCAGTCGACATTACCCATTGATTTCCCATGTCAACTTGGGGACCAATCACTGCATTTGCATCAAGATATAATCCACGAGATCCATTGTGAAACATTGTGTTTACACCAAAAGCAGTGGTTCCACAATAATTTTCAAAAAGAAAACCAACACCCCCGGCTTTAGCAATGTTATGAGCTACAATGTTATCCACAGATTTATTTATTCCATAACAAGTCTTGTCTACCAAGTCATAGTACCAGTGACATTCAACATCATTGCAGGATATTGTATTTATTCTTCCATAAGCTGCTTGTATACCTGAAACATTATAGCTTAAGTTGTACATATCAATATCATTGTATTGACAAAACAAAGAGTCACAATTCAATAAATAAATTCCATATTTACCATCATATGTATTAATAAAGTTTCCATTGATGCTTTTTGATGGGATGTTGCTAGATGCGAACTCAGAAACAAAAATTCCAGTTCCATTTGTTTTTAACACTTGATTTACATTAATTGTATTTGCTCCAACGTAAAGTGGAGTAGCACCATTGTCTTCCAGATCTACTCCATAATTCGTGCAATTAATGGTATTGCCATAAATACGCAGGTTGTTGTCTCCAGCAGAAAGGCATCGAATACCTGTTGCCATTGTTAGCATATTATTGTTATATGCATTTAGTCCAATAAATTCAGTGTATATACCATAATCGCAATTATCAAAGGAATAAGGTGGACTAGTTGGGAACAATCCATTTTGCTCTATAAAATAGCCGACTGAAGTCGCTGTTCCATAAATCCCACTTCCATCAAAAATATTTCCATAAAAGGGATCCGCGTCTATGTCTTTAAAAGCATTCGCTTCAAGGATTAAAGTTGAATTTACAGATGCTATACCAATATTTAAGTTTGTAAAAGTATTCCAATTTGGACCTCCATTTATATTAAGGTTACAGTCATTCAAATACATTCCAGCAAAAGTTCTTGTTCCAACTGAAGCTGTTGATATATTGTAAGGAGGTAATAAAGTTCCAATACATTCAAAATTGTCATCAACCACATTGAAAATAGCAAAATTGTTTCCTCCTGCAAGAGGTTCAACATCCATCCCAATATAATTCATATTAAATGATGTTTCAACAACATCGATAGTTGTCGTAAATATACTGCTACTTGTCCAAATATGCATTCCGTATTCTGCTTCATTAAGACCACTCTGCGAGCAATAGACAGAAGCTCCTGGCTCAATTTCAATTCCGCCCCACATCGTTCCACAAACTGGTTCGCTGCGCAATAAGGCAGAGGATATTATCAAAACACCATCCTGTTGAACAATTATTTTTCTTCCTTTTGTAAACGAAAAAACGCCAGTGTTAAATTCCAAAACTTCACCCGCAGGAACAATATAAGTTGAATTAATAGTTCCTGGAGCCATTGTTGTCCAACCGCCAGAGACAGTGATATCCGGGTTAATCACACATTGCGCATTTACTTGTAAATTTACGCATAAACAAAAAACTAATTCTAAGATAAATAGTGTTGATGTTTTCATGTTATATTGATTTTAAAATATTAAATAATAAAATATAAACAAAAAGCGACAAATA
>CALMQM010000016.1 GCA_937871435.1 uncultured Bacteroidota bacterium
GTTCCTTCTGTTCAAAAAGGTTTTGAGCAGGCAATGAATAATGGACCGCTTGCAGGATATCATCTAGACAGCATGAAAGTGCGTTTGTTCGATGGTTCATATCACGCGGTTGACTCTGATGCATTGTCTTTTGAGATTTGCGCGAAGATTGGTTTCCGTGAAGCAGCTGCGAAAGCAAAGCCTGTATTGATGGAGCCTATCATGAAAGTTGAAGTAGTTACTCCTGATTTGTACATGGGAGATGTGATGGGTGATCTGAACAAACGCCGTGGACAACTGGAAGGAATGGATACACGTGCAGGTGCACAGGTAATCAAAGCGAAAGTTCCGCTGTCAGAGATGTTCGGTTACGTTACTTCTCTCCGTACCATCACTTCAGGTCGTGCATCTTCTACTATGGAATTCTCTCACTATTCTGAGTGTCCTCGTTCATTGTCTGAAGAAGTCATTGCAAAAGCGAAAGGCAAATCAAAGGCTGAAAAAGTTGGTTGATTAATAAAGTATTCCCAATAAATATAAACGTTCTTTCAATATGTCACAGCGAATCCGCATCAAATTAAAATCCTACGATCACAACCTGGTTGATAAATCAGCTGAGAAGATTGTAAAAACTGTGAAGATCACCGGCGCAGTTGTTAATGGACCAATTCCACTGCCGACTGACAAAAAAATTTTCACTGTACTTCGTTCCCCACACGTGAACAAGAAGGCTCGTGAGCAATTCCAGTTGTGCTCATACAAGCGTTTGCTTGACATCTACAATTCATCAGCTAAAACAGTTGATGCTCTGATGAAACTGGAATTACCAAGTGGTGTGGAAGTTGAAATCAAAGCGAGTTAATTATTAAAAAAAATAATGGTGAATGTTTGGAGGAATCTCCAAACCGCTGACTAAAAAAACGAAAAACCATGTCTGGAATTATCGGAAAGAAAATCGGAATGACAAGTGTCTTCGGGGCTGAGGGTAAATACATCCCTTGCACCGTGATCCTTGCAGGTCCGTGTGTCGTTACGCAATTGCGTACGAAGGAAAATGACGGCTATGAAGCTGTTCAGCTTGCTTTTGAAGACAAGAAGGACAAGCACACGCCGAATGCGATGAAAGGTCATTTCAAAAAAACAAACACAACTCCGAAACGCAAAGTTGTTGAGTTTCGTGAATTCCCTGAGCAACCTGCATTGGGTTCAGAGGTGAAAGTGGATTTGTTTGTTGAAGGAGAATATGTAAACGTAGTAGGTACCAGTAAGGGTAAAGGTTTCCAGGGAGTTGTTCGCCGTCACCACTTTTCCGGTGTAGGTGGCCAGACTCACGGACAGCACAATCGTTTACGTGCTCCGGGTTCATTGGGAGCATCTTCTGATCCTTCACGTGTATTGAAAGGTATGCGTGCCGCGGGACACATGGGTGCATCACGCATTAAGATTCAAAATCTGGAAGTATTAAAAGTTGTCCCTGAACAAAACCTGTTGATTATTAAAGGATCGGTTCCGGGGCATAATGGTTCATTTGTAATCGTTGAGAAATAACATGGAATTAGCAGTTGTCAATACATCCGGTAAAGAAACCGGAAAGAAAGTTACCCTCAATGACCAGATCTTTGGTATTGAGCCGAACGACCACGCGATTTATCTTGATGTGAAGCAATTTCTGGCTAATCAACGTCAGGGAACGCACAAAGCGAAAGAGCGTGCGGAGATTGCACGTACTACCAAAAAGCTGAAGCGTCAAAAGGGAACCGGCGGAGCTCGTGCAGGTTCAATGAAATCACCATTGTTCATTGGTGGTGGTCGTGCATTTGGTCCTCGTCCTCGTGATTATTCTTTCAAATTGAATAAGAAGCTGAAGCATCTTGCTTGTCTTTCTGCTTTAACTTACAAAGCGAAAGAAAACGGGATCACAGTAGTTGACAATTTTAAAATGGATGCTATCAAGACCAAGAATTACACTGAGGTTATGAAGAATCTGAAGTTGTCAGACAAAAAGACATTGGTTGTATTGCCACAGTATGATGCAACCATTTACCTGTCATCAAGAAATTTACAAAGAAACAAAGTCACTACAGCGGCTGAGCTGAACACCTATGATGTCATGAATGCGCAGACATTATTGTTTGTTGAAGGATCAGTATCTGTTTTGGAAAATAGATTTTTAGCAAAATGAGCATCCTGAAGAAGCCCCTCATCACTGAGAAGATGACCAAAGCAGGTGAAAAGCTGGGTCAATACGGATTTGTTGTGAACATTAAAGCCAACAAAATCCAGATTAAACAGGCCATCGAGAAGATGTATAATGTAACTGTTGAAGAAGTCAACACGATGCGTTATGCAGGAAAACGTAAAACACGTTATTCAAAGACCGGTGTGCAGGTTGGAAATACAGGTTCATTCAAGAAAGCTGTGGTAACTCTGAAAAAGGGTGAGACCATTGATTTCTACAGTAACATTTAATTTTTAGGAGAGAAGCAACATGGCAGTTAGAAAACTTCGTCCCACGACACCAAGTAACCGTCACACAACGGTTGATACATATGATGATATCACAGCATCAAGTCCTGAGCCAAGTCTGGTTGTTCGAATCAAGAGACATGGTGGTCGGAATGCTGATGGTAAAATGACCATGCGTTATATCGGCGGTGGTCACCGTAAGATGTACCGTTTGGTGGATTTCAAACGTGAGAAGCACGGTGTTGAGGGATTGGTTAAAACCATCGAGTATGATCCGAACCGTACAGCACGTATCGCCCTTGTGTATTACAAAGACGGGGAGAAGCGATACATCATTGCTCCGAACGGTTTGAAAGTAGGACAGAAAATTTTATCCGGAGAAAGCGCGACTCCTGAAATCGGAAACGCGATGTATCTGAAAGATATTCCACTGGGAACGTTGATTCACAATATTGAATTGCGTCCAGGACAAGGTGGTGAGATTGCACGCAGTGCAGGAACCTATGCTCAGTTGGCAGCTCGTGATGGAAAGTATGCAGTATTGAAGATGCCTTCCGGTGAAACGAGAATGATTCTGACGTCTTGCCTTGCTACAATCGGAACTGTATCCAATGCGGATCATATCCAGGAAAGTCTTGGTAAAGCAGGTCGCAGTCGTTGGATGGGTCGTCGTCCGCGTGTTCGTGGTGTCGCGATGAACCCGGTAGATCACCCGATGGGTGGAGGTGAAGGACGTGCATCCGGAGGACATCCGCGTTCACGTAAAGGATTGCTTGCGAAGGGATATAAAACACGCAAGAACAAAACGACAGATAAATACATCATCGAGAAACGCAAAAAGTAAATCATGAAGAATGAAGGAGAGAATAAGTTACTCCGTAGTTCTAAAATCAAAAAATAACAATGGCTCGTTCACTTAAAAAAGGCCCGTACATCGCCCATTATCTTGAGCAAAAAGTAACCAAGATGAATGAAAGCAAGAAGAAGACCGTTATCAAAACCTGGTCACGTGCTTCAATGATTGCTCCGGAATTTGTCGGTCATACATTTGCAGTACACAACGGGAACAAGTTTATTCCTGTGTATGTAACGGAGAACATGGTTGGTCACAAGCTGGGAGAATTTGCTCCGACCAGAACATTCAGAGGCCACAGTGGTAACCGTAACGCATAACATTAACACATTTATTCATTTATTCCATCATGGGAGTCAGAAAGAGATTAGCAGCTGAAAAGCGCAAAGAAGACTTAAAGTCGACGGCAGTCGCAAAGCTGGTCAATGTACCTACATCACCTCGTAAGATGCGTGTGGTTGCTGACCTGGTGCGCGGCAAAGAAGTGATGCAAGCACTGAATATTCTGAAATATAACGCGAAAGCTCCGGCAGCACGATTGGAGAAATTACTTCAGTCCGCAATTGTAAACTGGGAGACAAAGAGTGGAGATAAAATTGACGAGGGTAAAGTGTATGTGAAGTCTATTCAGGTTGACAGCGCGCGTATGTTGAAGCGTCTTCGTCCGGCTCCTCAGGGCCGTGGATACAGAGTTCGTAAACGTTCAAATCATGTCACAATCATACTTGATAATGTAGCGAACAGACCTCAGGCAGCGAAAGCGGAAGCACCTGTTGCAGAAGAGGCGAAATAATTAACTAACCAGAAACCCGATTCAGCCCAAAGAGGCGATAATAAAAAGATACAATGGGACAAAAAGCAAACCCGATAGGTAACCGACTGGGAATTATCAGAGGATGGGATTCCAACTGGTACGGAGGTAAAAATTACTCTGACAAACTGGTGGAAGACGAGAAGATCCGCAAGTACCTTCTTGCACGACTTGCAAAAGGTGGTGTTGCGAAAATTGTGATTGAGCGCACGATGAAATTAATCACTGTGACGATTCACACAGCTCGTCCGGGAATCGTAATCGGAAAAGGCGGTCAGGAAGTGGACAAATTGAAAGAGGAATTGAAAAAGCTTACTCACAAAGATGTTCAGATCAATATTTATGAGATCAAACGTCCTGAGTTGGATGCGCAGCTTGTTGCCGATGGCGTAGCCCGTCAGATTGAAGCGCGTATTTCTTTCCGTCGTGCAGCAAAGATGTCTATTGCATCTACAATGAGAATGGGAGCTGAAGGAATTCGTGTGAAAGTTGGAGGTCGTTTGGGCGGAGCGGAAATTGCACGTAGTGAACAATACAAAGAAGGACGAATTCCTCTGCACACATTGCGTGCGGATATTGATTTCGCGATTTCAGAAGCACAGACTTCTTACGGTAAAATCGGTGTGAAGGTGTGGATCTGTAAGGGTGAGATTTACGGTAAGCGTGATTTGTCTCCAAATATCGGAGCAAGTGCTACGGGTGGAGCTGCACCAAAGAATATGGGTGGTGGCGAACGTCGTGATCGTGGAGATCGTGGTGGTGACCGTGGCGGCCGTGGAGGTCGTGGTGGTAACCGAGGCGGTGGCGGTGGCAACCGTGGTGGTGGAAGAGGTCCGAAGAAAGACTAATTTATTGCGATTATTTAACTGATTAAACTTCTTTGAAGCATGTTACAGCCGAAGAAAACGAAATTTAGAAAGCAACATAAAATGAAAGCAAAGGGTAATGCCACTCGTGGACATTCCCTGGCTTTTGGATCCTTTGGAATAAAGTCATTGGAGACCGGATGGTTGCCGAGCAGACAGATTGAAGCAGCCCGTGTAGCTGTGACACGTTACATGAAGCGTGAAGGTCAGATCTGGTGCCGGATATTCCCTGACAAGCCGATTACTCGTAAGCCAGCTGAGGTACGTATGGGTAAAGGAAAAGGAAGCCCTGAATATTGGGTAGCTGTGGTAAAACCAGGTACTATCATATTCGAGGCGGAAGGAGTTCCGGAAGCAACAGCAAGAGAAGCTTTGCGTTTGGCAGCTCAGAAGTTGTCTGTTAATACCAAATTTATTATTCGCCGCGATTTCGATCAGGCTTAAGAATAACAGAGATAAACCGGAAGTGAAATGAAACAAGAGGATATCAGAGAATTGACTACAGACGAGCTTCGTCTTCGTTTAGCGGAGGAGAAAGCGCTGTACACAAAAATCAAAATGAATCATGCCGTATCGCCCATCGAGAATCCGATGAAAATTCGTACGATCCGTCGCGGTATTGCCATGATTAACACGGAGCTGACGAAGCGCGTGATTGCTGAAAAAAACAAATCATAACCTGGAGTTTAGACCATGGAAAATACAACAATTGAAAAGCGTGGCTTACGGAAAGAACGAATTGGCGTTGTGGTAAGCAATAAAATGAACAAGAGTATTGTAGTCGCGGTTGAGCGTAAAGTGAAACATGCGAAATACGGAAAGTTCATCAAGATGACGACCAAATTCATGGCGCACGATGAGAAGAACGAAAGCGGTATTGGTGATTTAGTGAAGATCACTGAGACACGTCCGCTGAGTAAGAACAAGTGCTGGCGCATGACCGAGATCTTAGAGAAAGCAAAATAATCCAAACGAAGCATTGCTTTCGCTGCATGTGAAAGTGATGCGTCAAAAGAATAGTTCAAACGTTTAATTACCGATAAACGATGATACAGCAAGAATCCAGATGTGTGGTAGCCGACAACAGCGGGGCGAAAGAAGTCCTTTGTATCCGCGTGTTGGGTGGAACCCGTAAAAAATATGCCAGCCTGGGCGACAAGATCGTGGTGACTGTGAAGCATGCGTTGCCATCAGGAAACATAAAAAAAGGAACAGTAACGAAAGCCGTTGTTGTTCGCACGAAAAAAGAAGTGAAACGTTCAGACGGTTCCTATATCCGCTTTGATGACAATGCAGTTGTATTGCTCAATGCCCAGGATGAACTTCGTGGCACGCGGATATTTGGTCCGGTTGCCCGTGAGCTCCGTGAGAAGCAGTTCATGAAAATTGTTTCTCTGGCACCAGAAGTACTTTAATTAAAGAAAAAGTTCCTATTCCCATGGAAAGAAAATATAACAAGCAGCCAAAACTGCACATCCGCAAGGGTGACATTGTAAAAGTGATCGCCGGTGATTCAAAAGGATCTCAGGGTCGTGTGCTGGAAATTCTCAGCGCAACGCGTAAGGTATTGGTAGAAGGGGTGAACCTGGTAAGCAAGCACACCAAACCGAATGCGAAGAACACTCAGGGTGGCATCATTAAAAAAGAAGCTCCTATTCATTTGTCTAACGTGATGTTAGTAGATGGTAAAGGCAATACAACACGTGTTGGCCGGAAAGAGGAGAATGGTAAATTAGTTCGATATTCCAAAAAATCAGGGGAGGTAATCAAGTAATGGCTTACGTACCACGTTTAAAAGAAAAGTACAAGAAAGAAATTGTACCTGCTCTTTCAAAGAAATTTGAATACAAGAGCGTTATGCAGGTTCCCCGTCTGTTAAAGATTTGTGTGAACCAGGGTGTTGGTGACGCGGTGAGTGATAAGAAGCTCGTCGAATATGCGATCACTGAAATGAGCAACATCACCGGTCAGAAAGCGGTTCCGACAAAATCGAAGAAAGATATTTCGAATTTCAAATTGCGTGTGAATGTTGCGATTGGTGTACGTGTTACACTTCGTGATGTGAACATGTATGAATTCCTGGATCGTTTGGTATCTGTATCTCTTCCTCGTATCCGTGACTTCCGCGGGATCAATCCAAAAGGATTTGATGGCAATGGAAACTTCACGCTGGGAGTAACGGAGCAGATCATTTTCCCGGAAATCGATATCGATAAAGTGAACAAAATTACAGGAATGGATATCACCTTCGTAACAACTGCAAATACAGATGAAGAGGCGATGGAACTTCTGAAGGAGTTTGGAATCCCATTCCGTAACAATTAATTCAATTCTGAAACCAAAGCAAGAACATGGCAAAAGAATCAATGAAGGCTAGAGAAGTGAAACGCGCACTGATGTCTGCACGATATGCAGCGAAACGTGAGGCGTTGAAAGCAAGTGGAGATTACATTTCACTTGATAAACTTCCGAAGAATGCTTCTCCGGTACGCAAGCACAACCGTTGCAAACTCACCGGCCGTCCGCGCGGTTATATGCGGGTATTCGGGATTTCCCGAAATGTCTTCCGCAAAATGGCGCTGGAAGGAAAAATACCAGGTGTAACTAAATCCAGCTGGTAATAAAAAATAGTTTTTAAGGAACACTACAACGTTATAACAATGACAGATCCTATTGCAGACTTCATTACCAGAATTCGTAATGCAGTGAAAGCTAACCACCGCATTGTGCAGGTGCCTGCATCGAACCTGAAGAAGGAAATGACCAAGATCCTGAAGGAAAAAGGCTATATTCTCGATTACAAATTCGATGAAGATGATAAGCAAGGTCTTATCAAGATCGCGTTGAAATACCATCCGGTAACGAAGGCTCCTGCCATCCGCAACCTGACACGTATTTCTAAACCCGGACTCCGTAAGTATTCAGGAGTTGAAACCATGCCACGCGTGCTGAATGGTTTGGGTATCGCGATTCTCTCCACCTCAAAAGGAGTCATGACTGATAAAGAAGCGAAGAAAGAAAAAGTCGGTGGAGAAGTTCTTTGCTATGTATATTAATCGATAAAGAAAACGAACGATGTCACGTATTGGAAAATTACCGATCACCATCCCTGCGAAAGTAGAGATCAAGATCTCTGATGATACAGTCCAGGTCAAAGGACCGAAGGGCGAACTGAAGCAAAAGCTTGCCGGAGGTATTTCTGTTAAGATCGACGGAAGTACGCTTACTGTAGAGCGTGCGACAGACGGAAAACAACACCGTGCATTGCATGGCTTGTACCGTTCACTGATCAACAATATGATTGTTGGTGTATCACAAGGATTCACCAAGCAACAGGAATTGATCGGGGTAGGTTACAAGGCGAGCACACAGGGTCAGTTGTTGGACCTGGTGCTGGGATATTCTCACCATTTTATCTTCGAAATTCCTGCTGAAGTAAAAGTAAGTGCGAAGCAGGATAAAGGACAACCTCCGATGATTTTGCTGGAGAGTGCCGACAAGCAATTGTTGGGTGCAGTAGCAGCGAAGATTCGTTCTCTCCGTGTTCCTGAGCCATACAAAGGCAAGGGTATTAAGTTCACCAATGAAGTATTGAGAAGAAAAGCTGGTAAGTCAGCTGCTAAAAAATAATTAAGTCATGTTACGTAAACAGCTTAGAAGAAACAGTATTCGTGCCCGTATCCGCAGAACGGTGAAAGGTACATCGGAACGTCCGCGTCTTTCGGTATTCCGCAGCAACAAGCAGATCTCTGCGCAGTTGATTGATGACATCACCGGTGTAACATTGGTGGCTGCCACATCTGCATCGAAAGATATGCAAGGCGTAAAAGCAAACAAAGTGGAATTGGCAAAGGAAGTCGGCAAAATGCTTGCGACTAAAGCACAGAGCAGCGGGATCAAATCAGTAGTATTTGATCGTGGTGGTTATCTGTATCATGGTCGGGTGAAAGCTTTAGCTGAAGGTGCCCGTGAAGCAGGTCTGCAATTTTAATTGAACACAAACAATCTGATAGAAGATTACTATGTCAGCAACAAATGTAAAGCGAGTTAAGTCGAGCGAAATCGAACTGAAGGACCGCCTGGTAACTGTAAATCGTGTAACGAAAGTTACCAAAGGAGGTCGTGCCTTCCGTTTCGCCGCCATCGTTGTAGTAGGTGATGAAACCGGCGTTGTCGGTCATGGTCTTGGTAAAGCCAAAGAGGTGACAGACGCGGTTCAGAAAGGGATTGACGATGCAAAGAAGAATCTCGTAAAGGTTCCGGTGTTGAAAGGAACAGTACCGCATGAAGCATACGGTAAGTTCGGTGGTGCCTTGGTATACCTCAAGCCAGCAGCTCCCGGAACCGGAGTAATTGCCGGTGGTGCGATGCGTGCCGTACTCGAGAGCGTAGGTATTCACGATGTATTGGCAAAGTCAAAGGGCAGCTCTAATCCGCACAACGTGGTAAAAGCGACCATTGATGCATTGATCCAAATGCGTGATCCGGCTACAGTTGCTCAGCAACGCGGAATTAAAATGACGAAAGTATTTAACGGATAATTGCTGTAACAGGCAAGCAATACAAGCAAAACCATGGCAAAAGTGAAAATCACACTTGTAAAAAGTGGAATTGATCGCCCGGAGCGTCAGAAGCGCACACTTACTGCACTTGGATTAACCAAGATGAACCGCAGTGTTGAAGTGGAAGCTACTCCACAGATCAAAGGAATGATCCAGAAAGTTCAGCATCTTGTTGAAATCAAGGATATCTAATTTAGTATAGCAATCAGTGCAATAACATATAAGAATTTCACATCATGAATTTATCCTCACTTAAACCGGCGAAAGGTTCAGTAAAAACCAACAAGCGTCTAGGCCGTGGTACCGGTTCAGGAGCTGGTGGTACTGCTTCCCGTGGACACAAAGGTGCACAATCGCGTTCCGGTTACAGTTCGAAGCGTGGTTTTGAAGGTGGTCAAATGCCCCTTCAGCGTCGTTTGCCGAAATTCGGATTTACCAATTTGTTCCGTGTGGAATACCATGGTATCAATCTGGATACTCTTCAGGCACTCGTGGATTCAAAGAAAGTCAGTTCTATTGACAAAGATATTTTAGTAGCAAACGGATTGGCGTCAAAACACGACCGCATTAAAATCCTTGGCCGTGGTGAACTCAAGGCTAAGATTGAAGTGAAAGCGCATGCATTCTCTGCAACAGCTAAGGCAGCAATTGAAGCACAAGGCGGAACCACAGCTATTCTCTAAGTATGAAAAATCTGATTCAGACAATAAAAAATATCTTCAAGATTGAAGACCTGAGAGTTCGAATTCTCAATACACTCTTCTTTCTTTTGATTTACCGTCTCGGTACACACATTGTACTTCCTGGTGTAGATCCGCAACAGTTGGCGAATCTGCAAAACCAGACGTCCGGTGGTGTATTGGGCCTGCTGGATATGTTTTCCGGTGGAGCGTTTTCGCATTCTTCCATCTTCGCATTGGGAATTATGCCATACATCTCTGCTTCCATCGTAATTCAGTTGATGAGCATAGCGGTTCCCTATTTCCAGAAGTTGCAGAAAGAAGGAGAGAGCGGACGTAAACGCATCAACCAGATTACGCGTTTCCTGACAGTAGCGATCACCGCGCTGCAGGCTCCGGGATACATTGTGAATCTTCGTTCACAAGTTCCGAGCGCGATCATTTCTGTTACGAATCCTGAAATAGTATCTCCATTCCAATTCTGGTTTACTTCCATTGTAATTCTTGTCGCCGGAACCTTATTCGTCATGTGGCTGGGAGAAAAAATTACTGATAAAGGTATTGGTAATGGTATTTCTCTGATCATCATGATTGGTATTATTGCCCGACTCCCCGCGGCATTCAAAGATGAGTTGATGAGTCGTATGAATCAGGGTGGTGGATTGGTGGTATTGCTTATAGAACTTGTTGCTCTGGCCGCAGTAATTGCATTTGTAATTTTGTTGGTTCAGGGTACACGAAGAATTCCGGTAAATTTTGCCAAGAAGATTGTTGGAAACAAGCAATACGGTGGAGTACGTCAGTACATTCCATTGAAAGTAAATGCCGCAGGTGTAATGCCAATCATCTTCGCTCAGGCGATCATGTTTATTCCTGCTACCATTGCACAGTTCTTCCCTGAGTCTACAGCGTCACAGGGAATCCTGACCACTTTCGGAAATTACACTTCCTTCTGGTACAATTTTGTTTTCGCTACGTTGATTATCCTGTTTACTTACTTCTATACAGCCATTGCGGTGAATCCAAATCAAATGGCGGATGACATGAAGAGAAACAACGGATTTATCCCCGGTGTGAAACCAGGACGCAGTACTTCCGAATTTATCGATGACGTGATGTCAAGGATCACATTGCCTGGAGCGATTTTCCTGGCGTTGATTGCCATCCTTCCGACATTTGCATTGTTACTGAATATCAACAACAACTTTGCTCACTTCTATGGTGGAACATCGCTGTTGATCATGGTTGGAGTTGTACTCGATACACTTCAGCAAATAGAAAGTCATTTGTTGATGCGTCACTACGACGGATTGATGAAGAGTGGCAGAATCAAAGGCAGAACGAATCAAGTAGCATCTGCCGTGTAAGAAAAGTTTCGGTAGGCTGTTAATCAAATTTGCGGATCAAACAATTAGCAGTTGAAAGAAACATCAAAATCCTATCAGGATGTTGTATTACAAAACACAAGAAGAAATTGAGTTAATCCGCGAGAGTTCTTTACTTGTTGCGAAAACCCTGGCTGAAGTTGCCAAATCTATCCGTCCCGGAATTACAACTCTGGAGTTGGATCGACTGGCAGAAACTTTCATCCGCGATCATGGAGCAGTTCCTGCATTTCTGAATTACAATGGATTTCCGAATTCATTGTGTATCTCAGTTAACTCTCAGGTGGTTCATGGTATACCGAATAATAAAGCGCTGGAAGACGGTGACATTTGTTCAGTGGATTGCGGAGTAGTCAAGAATGGTTTCTACGGAGATTCCGCTTACACTTTCACCATTGGTGAAGTGGACGATGAGACAGTTCAACTTTTGCGTGTCACGCGTGAGAGTTTGTACAAAGGCATTGAGAAAGCAGTTGCCGGAAACCGACTGGGAGATGTAAGTAGTGCGATCCAAGAGCATGCTGAATCAAACGGATATTCTGTAGTCAGGGAATTGGTAGGTCATGGTATCGGAAGACACCTGCATGAGAAGCCGGAAGTTCCGAATTACGGTAAACGTGGTTCCGGATTGGTACTCAGGGAAGGATTGGTGATTGCAATTGAACCGATGATTAACATGGGTGGAAAAGCAGTGGTTCATGAGCGGGATGGATGGACGATACGGACAGCCGACAACAAACCTTCGGCGCACTTTGAACATACGGTGGCTATCAGAAAAGGCAGCCCGGACATTCTGAGTTCGTTTAAGTTCATTGAGGAGTATCAAAAGGAAATAATTAAATAAGTTTAATTAAACACGTGTCTAAACAGGCTAACATAGAACAAGACGGAGTCATCACTGAGGCATTATCCAATGCGATGTTCCGTGTTGAACTGGAAAATGGTCATGAAATAATAGCGCACATCTCCGGAAAGATGAGAATGAATTACATCAAAATTCTTCCGGGTGATAAAGTGAAGGTTGAAATGTCACCATACGATTTAACAAAAGGAAGAATAACATACAGATATAAATAAGGACTCAGATTTTTCGAGTTATAAAAAATTTGAAATCCTAAAAAGTCAAGGTTATGAAAGTAAAACCAGCAATTAAAAAAAGAAGTGTTGACTGCATCATTGTTCGCAGAAAAGGACGTCTTTATGTAATCAACAAAAAAAATCCTCGTTTTAAACAACGTCAGGGTTGATCTTCGATCATTATTCAATAAGCTAACGCATAAACAGCATCATAAATGGCTCGTATTTCTGGTATAGACTTACCAAAACACAAAAGAGGCGTCGTCGGATTGACTTACATCTATGGTATCGGTCCTTCAACTGCTGCCCGCATCCTCACTGAATCCGGTGTAGATTTTGACACCAAGGTAGAAGAGTGGAACGACGATCAGCTGAACAAAATTCGCAGTATTATCAACGAACTCCGGGTGGAGGGAGCGCTTCGTTCAGAGGTGCAATTGAACATCAAACGTCTGGTTGATATCAATTGTTACCGCGGTATGCGCCACCGTAACGGGTTGCCTGTACGCGGACAGCGCACCAAAACCAATACCCGTACTCGAAAAGGTAAACGTAAAACTGTTGCCAACAAGAAGAAGGCAACCAAAATGTAATTGATCATCATGGCAACTCAACAACAAGCTTCTGCTAAAGGAGGAACTAAGACCGCTAAGAAAAAAGTGGTTAAAGTTGATGCACAAGGTAAAGCCTTCATCAATGCTACCTTTAACAATATCATCATCTCTCTGACGAACGATGCCGGACAGGTTATTTCCTGGGCATCTGCCGGAAAGATGGGATTCAAAGGTTCCAAGAAAAACACTCCATATGCTGCTCAGTTGGCAGCAGGTGACTGCGCGAAAGTCGCTCATGATTTGGGACTTCGTAAAGTAAAAGTGTTCGTGAAAGGACCCGGAGCAGGACGTGAATCTGCAATTCGTACTCTTCACCAGGCAGGTATCGAGGTATCAGAGATCATTGACCTCACACCAATTCCACACAATGGATGTCGTCCTCCGGGAAAACGCAGAGTATAATCCACGAGGCATAAATTCAATTCAACAAAAAGAAATTCAATACCCATGGCAAGATATATTGGCCCTTCAACAAAAATTGCACGAAAGTTCCGTGAGCCTATTTTCGGACCCGACAAGTCGTTCGAACGTAAGACCTATCCTCCGGGACAGCATGGACAGACAAAGAAGCGCGCAAAGCAATCGGAATATTCTATTCAGCTGCAGGAAAAGCAAAAGGTGAAATACATGTATGGAATTCTTGAGCGTCAGTTCGCCAAGATTTTTGATCGCGCATCACGTCGTACAGGTATCACCGGTGAAAACCTGTTGCAATTGATCGAAGCACGTCTGGATAACATCGTGTATCGTCTCGGAATTGCTCCTACACGTATGGCAGCCCGTCAGCTTGTCGGACACCGTCACATTACTGTAAACGGTAAGGTGGTAAACATTGCATCCTACACTTGTAAAGCAGGTGATGTAATTGGTGTTCGTGAGCGTTCAAAAGCTCTGGAAGTGATTACTTCCGCTGTGACAGGTCATTCAAACAAGCATGCATGGCTTGAGTGGGACAAATCATCTTTGACCGGTAAGATTCTGAATCTGCCTTCACGTGATCAGATCCAGGAGAATATCAAGGAGCAGTTGATTGTCGAGTTGTACTCTAAGTAATCCCTGATTGCATGACAAAGGAGGTTTGAGTGAACTCCTTTATTAAAACACTCTGTAAATCGAAAACCCTTAAATAAAAACGATACAATGGCCATCTTAGCATTTCAGCGTCCGGACAAAGTGATCATGGTAAGCTCAGACGACAAACATGGAGTCTTTGAGTTTCGTCCTCTTGAACCCGGATATGGAATTACTATTGGGAATGCGCTTCGCAGAATTCTGCTTTCCTCTCTGGAGGGGCATGCGATTACTTCTGTTAAGATCGGAAGCGTGGATCATGAATTCTCCACGATCAAAGGTGTTGCAGAAGATGTCACTGAAATAATTTTGAACCTTAAACAGGTTCGTTTTAAACAGCAGATTCAGGGTACTGATTCTGAAAAGGTAACTGTAAATGTGAGTGGAAAGACTCAGTTTACTGCCGGCGATATCAGCAAATTCACCACCGCATTTCAGGTATTGAATCCTGATCTGGTGATTTGCAACATGGAACCTTCAGTTAAATTGTCTATTGATCTTCACATTGACAAAGGCCGTGGATATGTTCCTTCAGAAGAGAACAAATCCAACAGTGCACCAATTGGAACTATTCCTGTTGATTCGATTTTCACTCCGATCCGCAACGTAAAATATTCAGTAGAAAATTATCGTGTGGAACAAAAGACCGACTATGAAAAGTTGGTTATGGAAATCACAAGTGACGGTTCTATTCACCCGAAAGAAGCGTTGAAAGAAGCTGCAGAAATTCTGATCCACCACTTCATGCTTTTCTCTGATGAGAAGATCACTCTGGAGACCAAAGAAAAAACTCCTACTGAAGAACTGGATGAGAACACACTTCACATGCGTCAGTTGCTGAGTACAAAACTGGTTGATATGGATCTTTCTGTTCGCGCATTGAATTGTTTGAAAGCTGCGGATGTAGAAACTTTAGGTGACCTCGTTTCTTACAACAAGGCAGACCTTTTGAAGTTCCGCAACTTTGGTAAAAAATCACTGACAGAACTCGAAGAACTCGTTCGTTCAAAGAACCTGACATTCGGTATGAACGTATCGAAATACCTTGATAAAAAATAAGTAAGTAGGATTCACAATAACCCAACGGAATTGGCCGGTATTAAAGAGGCATTTGAAGGGTATAAGAGAATAATAAAATGAGACACGGTAAGAAAATTAATCACCTTGGTAGAACATATAGCCATCGTCAGGCTCTCCTGTCGAACCTGGCTTCTTCGTTGATTCTCCACAAGAGAATTAACACGACGCTTGCGAAAGCAAAAGCATTGCGCAAATATGTGGAGCCTATCATCACACGTTCAAAAGATGATAGTACACATTCACGTCGTATGGTGTTCAGTTATTTGCAGAACAAAGAAGCTGTAGCAGAATTGTTCCGTGAAGTTGGACCTAAAGTGAGTGAACGTCCGGGAGGATATACTCGCATTATTAAGATGGGCAATCGTCCCGGCGATAATGCTGAAGTATGTATGATGGAGCTTGTTGACTTCAATGCATTGATGGGTGGCTCAGCTGCAGGTAAAGAAGCGCCTGCCAAGAAAGCCGCAAAGACAACTCGTCGTGGTGGAGCCAAAAAGAAAGCCGCTGAAGGAACTGAAGCAGCTGCTGAACCAAAAGCAAAAGCGGAGAAAAAGACTTCCGCGAAAGCTGACAAAGATGATGCAGCTCCTAAGAAGCCATCTACCCGCAAGAAAAAATCTGACGACAAAGAATAATGGATTAAATGAAATTTATAAAAAGGATAAAACGACTGTTTTATCCTTTTTTTTTGCCCGTTTTGTTGAAAACTTCAAAGTTTTAAACACTTCCGGTCACAAAAACTGAAAAGGCTATCTTTGAGCGATAAATCCCATGAAATACACCGAAAAAAAACCGGCAATTCTTCTCCTCGCTGATGGAACTGTTTTCCATGGAAAAGCTGCAGGAGCGACAGGTACTACTTCAGGAGAAATTTGTTTTAATACCGGGATGACCGGATACCAGGAGATTTTTACGGATCCATCTTACTTTGGACAAATTCTGGTTGCTACGCATGTACACATAGGTAATTATGGAATTCATGGTACCGAAGTGGAAAGTGATGATATTAAAATTGCAGGCTTGGTTTGTCGTTCATTCAATGTCCCTTATTCCAGAAAAAGCGCTAACTCATCCATTGATGAGTATTTTAAGAAATACAATAAAGTAGCCATTGATGATATTGATACACGTGCAGTAGTTCGTCACATCCGAAATAAAGGGGCAATGAACTGCATTATTTCATCGGAGATCACAGATATTCCTACACTCAGGAAAATGCTGGATAAAGTTCCGTCCATGGAAGGGTTGGAACTTTCTTCAAAAGTTTCTGCTTCTAAAGCGTATTTTCTCGGTAATCCAAATGCAAAGAGAAAGGTGGCTGTGATGGATTTTGGAGTGAAGAAAAATATTCTTCGTCATCTGCTTGAGAGGGATTGTTATCTTCAGGTATTCCCTTACAACACGAGCTATACAGAAGTAAAAAAATGGAATCCGGATGGTATCATGTTGTCCAATGGTCCCGGTGATCCTGCTGTAATGCCGGCTGCGGTACAAACGATTAAGGAAATGTTGAATGATCATGTCCCTGTTTTTGGAATTTGTTTGGGTCACCAGTTATTGGCAGAAGCATGTGGGATCGGAACCTATAAAATGTTCAACGGTCACAGGGGAATAAATCATCCAGTGAAGAATTTGATTAGCGGACGATGTGAGATCACTTCACAAAATCATGGTTTTGCTGTAAAAGAGCAGGATGTCAGAAAATCAGACAAAGTGGAAATCACTCATCTCAATCTGAATGATGGAACGATAGAAGGGATCCGGGTAAAAAATGCAGTAGCCTTCAGTGTGCAATATCACCCGGAATCTTCTCCGGGTCCGCATGACAGTTCTTATCTTTTTGATGATTTTGTTGCCCTGTTGAATGCAGTGGAAGTTGCGTGATTCAAAAATAAAAGAGAAAAATTTCTTCCTGAGTGATTGCATCTCCCGGGTATTCAAGAAATGAAATGGAAGTTTTGCAGAGATTTTTCAATCTGTAATTCTATCAAATCGTGGAATTCAATATTCTCTGTCCAACCAGTTTTGTGAGGTATTTTTCCTGAAGAGATTTTTGAAGAGCTTCCAAATGTCGGATTCCGTGCAGATCACTTCCGATAAAATCAATCATTTGCTCATTCACCATTCGTTCTGCGATTTTCTTTGCTCCTGCGCCATAATAACCTACCAGCGAATTGGTATTTAGCTGAAACAATGCTCCGGCTTCTTTGAGTTTGTAGTACTCATCAAACTTAGTATAGTAAAAAGGGTATCGTTCAGGGTGAGCCAGCAGTGGCTTGTAACCTTTGATGTTCATTTCAAAAATGACGTTGTAGAGATTGTCAGGCGGATTCACATATGAAATTTCAAACAGCAAATATTTTTCTCCAATCGTCAATAATTTTTCAGTCTGAACTTTGTGCAGGAATACTTCATCAAGATAGTATTCAGCCGCAGCTTCGAGAGTGACAGGAATTTTTTCTTTGTGCAGAGCTTCGCGTACTTTATCAAGGCCATTCAGAATAATTTCCGGAGTGTTCCTGTAGAAATCGCTCATCACATGCGGAGTAGTGATCAGCTTTTTGTATCCGAGTTCCGCAAATCCACGAATCATTTCCACAGACTCTTCTACCGTTTTCACTCCATCATCTATCCCTGGTATCAGATGTGAATGCATATCAGTATGCACACCTGAAAAATCAGATAACAGTGGGCTTTCCGGTTCTTTCGGTTTTTTTGAAAAAAGAGATTGTAAGAATCCCATCAGCCGTTGGTTTTGACCATTGTTTTTCGGAACCAGTCAAACGTTATTTTTAGTCCTTCGTTAATTTTAACTGTAGGGTTGTAGCCGATTAATTTTCGTGCTTTTGAGATATCTGCCAGTGAATCTCTGATATCTCCTGCGCGTCGTTCACGGTAGAGAGGTTTGAGGTCTGAATTATCAAGACCTGCAATCATGTTGAACAGTTCGTTTACGGATGCTTTTTCTCCTACCGCTACATTGTATACCTCATTCATCGCATTTGCATTCGGAGTGAGCATCGCGCAAATGTTTGCCTGAACGGCATTTTCAACAAATGTGAAATCTCTTGTTTGTTCACCGTCCCCATCGATAAACGGAGATTTGTGATCCAGTACAGCCTGCATGAACAATGGAATTACAGCGGCATAAGGACCGTCAGGACTTTGATTCGGACCAAATACATTGAAATAGCGAAGACCTGCGATTTGCATGTGGTATGCGCTGGCGAAAACGTTTGCATACAATTCATTTGTCTTTTTGCTTACAGCGTAGGGAGACAAAGGATTTCCGGTTTCTTCTTCTTTCTTTGGTAGAACCGGATGATCGCCATATACAGAAGAAGAACTTGCATAAATAAATCGTTTCACTTTTGCATCTCTTGCAGCTACCAGCATGTTTAAAAAACCTGTAGCATTGATGGAATGTGTAGCCTGAGGATCTTTAACCGAACGAGGAACCGAACCCAAAGCTGCCTGATGCGATACAAAGTCAATTCCCTCACAGGCACGCTCACAAACTGAAGTGTCACGGATATCTCCTTCGATGAATTCAAAATTTGAAAGTGAGAGAAAGGGTTTGATGTTATCTATAGAACTCGTAAGTAAATTATCAAGTACACGTACTTTTCCGGCATTGTATTTCAACAGGTATTCAACAAGATTGGAACCTATAAAACCTGAACCACCTGTTACAAGGAAGGATGATTTGCTGATGTCTTGTGTATGAAAGGGGGTATTGTACATGTTTTATGAGGGCTTGAATATGGGTTGGATATGTAAAAAATCAACGATGGGTATATTGTTGTTCGTAGTAGTGCAGATATTCACCCGAAGTCAGGTGGTTGACCCAATCTTCATGGGATAAGTACCAGTCGACTGTTTTCTCCAGGCCCTGTTCAAATTTCAATGAAGGCGCCCAGCCGAGTTCTTGTTGAATTTTAGAGGAGTCAATTGCATAACGGAGGTCATGACCGGCTCTGTCTTTTACAAAAGTGATCAGTTTTGCGGATGTGCCTTCCGGTCTGTTCAATTTTTTATCCATGATTCCACACAATGTTTGGATCAAATCAATATTCTTCCATTCGTTGTGTCCGCCAATATTGTATGTGGTACCGGTTTTTGCTTTGTGAAAAATGGTATCAATCGCTGTCGCATGATCTTCAACAAAGAGCCAGTCGCGGATATTTTCACCTTTCCCATACACAGGCACATCACGGTTGTGACGAATATTGTGTATAGCAAGCGGAATTAATTTTTCCGGAAATTGATATGAACCATAATTGTTGGAACAATTCGATATCACAACAGGTAATTTGTAGGTATCGTGATAAGATCGGACCATGTGATCTGAACTTGCTTTGGAAGCGGAGTAGGGACTATGCGGATCATATGGAGTATCTTCAGTGAAGAGCCCGTTTTCTCCGAGTGTGCCGTATACTTCATCTGTAGAAACATGGTAGAACAGATTCCTTTCAGTCAAAGAATCATTGTTCGAATTATCTTTCCAAAAATGACGAGCAGCATTCAACAGATTCACTGTTCCGATTACGTTTGTCATTACAAATTCCATCGGATTGGTGATGCTTCTGTCAACGTGAGATTCCGCTGCCAGATGTATAACAGCCTGAATGTTGCAATTTTGAAACAAGGATTGTACTACTTCCGCATCAACGATATCTCCTTTTACAAATTCATAATTTGGTGACTCTTCGATATCTTTCAGATTTTCGAGATTCCCGGCATAAGTGAGTTTGTCGAGATTAATGATCTTATACTGAGGATATTTTTTCACAAAAAGTCTGACAACGTGTGACCCGATGAATCCGGCACCTCCTGTAATCAGAATTGTTTTAGTGTATTGAGCCATTATCTGGAACTATAGTATTATTATTGAACGTACATTTTTGAAGCCAATTGTTGTTCCCACGCCCAGGCGGAACGCATAATGTCATCAAGAGAATTCTCTGGTTTCCATCCGAGTTCTTTTGAAGCAAGAGTGATATCCGCCCATACCTTTTCAATATCTCCTTCTCTCCGAGGACCGATTGAGTAGTTGACTTTTCTTCCGGTAACCTTTTCAAAAGCATGAATTGCATCCAGAACGGAGTGGCCGGTGCCGGAACCAAGGTTCAGAATGGTTAATGCTTGTTTGTTTTTATTCTGGATGAGATAGTCAATCGCAGCAACATGTGCTTTTGCAATATCCACCACATGGATGTAATCCCGGATACAGGTGCCATCCGGAGTGGAATAGTTGTCGCCGAAAACTGTCATCGATTCTCTTTTACCGATAGCAGTTTGTGTAATTACCGGGACAAGATTATTGGGAGCCTGGAGTGGATATTCGCCAAGTAAGGCGCTGGAATGTGCTCCACCTGGATTGAAATATCGCAAAGACATCGCTTTGAAATTCCCGTTTCGAAGAACATCGGCAAGAATTTCTTCACTGATTTTTTTCGAATTTCCGTATGGTGATTCCGCTTTTTGAAGAGGCGTTTTTTCAGTAACAGGCTGATGTGTTGCTTGTCCGTATACAGAACAGGAAGAAGAAAACACAAAATTGTCGAGCTGTTTTTCCTGAACAATTTCAAGTAAATTGACGAGAGAGAGAAGGTTGTTACGGTAATACTTGAGAGGATCTTGTACTGATTCTCCCACTGCTTTGAAGGCAGCGAAATGAATTATTGCATCAATTTTATAAACGGAAAAAAACTTCTCCAGAGTCTTTTTTCTGCATAAATCAATGTTGAAGAAATCGACACGTTTTCCTGTTATGTCTTCAATGGATTGAACAACTTCTTCTCTTGAATTACTCAGGTTGTCAATCAGGATAGGATTGTATCCTTTATTTAAAAGTTCGATCACAGTATGTGATCCGATATATCCGGTACCGCCTGTTACAAGTACATTCATGTCAGAGACTCCAGTATGCTAGTTCATTGATTTTACCTTTGTAGACACCTTTGATATCTACAATTAAACCGTCTTTACTCAAAATGTTTTTAAACCAGGATTCAGCGAGGTCTTTGTATTCGACGTGATTGACTGCAATGATAACGGCATCGTAATCTTTTCCGACTTCTTTCACCAGTTCGAAACCATATTCATGTTTCAGCTCGGCTGAATCTGCTTTCGGATCTGTTACTTCAACTGTAACACCATAGGAGGAAAGTTCTTTCACAACATCAGCAACTTTGGAGTTACGAATATCTTCCACATTTTCTTTGAATGTAGCGCCCATCACCAGCACCTTTGATTTGGATACATCTTTTCCAGCCGCAATAATTTTCTTTACGGTTTGTTTGGATACATAGAATCCCATGCTGTCGTTTACGTAACGACCGCTGTTGATCACTTGTGCATGATAACCTAATTCCTGTGCTTTGTATGTGAGATAATAAGGGTCAACACCAATACAATGTCCACCAACCAACCCAGGTTG